>NZ_LFLZ01000013.1 GCF_001189845.1 Bradyrhizobium tropiciagri | reverse complement strand
GTGAAAACATCTGCGAGTGGCCAAAAAGGACGGCCCCAGCGGGGGATGCTGGGGCCGCCGTGCAGCCTCGCCGAGCGCGGGGGGCAACCAACGCCCGACGTGAGGTGCAAACGTCCGCCGACACTGCCCGTTCCAGTGGCCTGTTTTGGTTTTGCGAGTGTCCTATTTCGGCCAGTACCAGGATTTAGGCGCTGGCCTGTTTTATCGCCTAGTGGCCTAAGTTGATTTTCAGAGTGGCCTGTTTTGATTTTACAAAATGGAAACCAAAGCCTTAGCCGATGTTCTCGGTAGGACTACTGAAGGGCCTTCGGATGTTCTGGACCCATCAGTTCCTCTGAGTCTCGATCTATTCTCAGGTGGATTGACTTGGATCAACGGCGTGACTGGAACCCTTTCGGTTCGACAGCATGGAACTCCTTAAGCCCTTCTAGCTTACCTACTCCGGTCGCCACACCGGAGGAAAATGCGAGATGAACCGGCTACTGCTCAGTGGATTTGCTGCCAGCACCCTAATTCTATCTTCAATCGTGTCGGCTTCGGCGCTCCCCGTTGCGTCGCCCGGCGCGCTGGGAAACTCAGATTGCGCAATAATTCAGGTCAGGGGCGGCCATGGTCATGGCGGCGGACACGGTTGGGGTCATCGCGGCGGTCGCGGCCATCACTATGGATGGGGTAGAGGTCGCGGTCATCACTACGGGTGGCGACATCGTCACTGGTAAGCAATATCACGCGCGTTTCGAGAGGCCGCCTCAGTTGGCGGCGAAGGCTATCCTGTTTCGGCCAGTACCAGGATTTCGGTGCTGTCTGTATTTAAGCCCCTGTGTCCTAAATTGATTTTTGAAGTGTCCTAGTTCGGATTAAGCGAACGGAAGCCATGGCTTAGCGGACGTTCCCGGTAGGACTACCAAGCGGCGATCACGGAATGTTCTGCCGTCCCTATCAGCTCTAATGAGGCCATAAGACTCACTATGCAGTTTGTGCCAGTTCCCGGCGTTCTCGGTGGTGAACGGAGTTCCGAAAGTCGATATTGCCCGTAGAGTTCCAGATGCGATGATCCGCCTAGGCTTAGGCGGGGAATAGTCCGATGAAGGACATGAAGGCGCACTTGGAGAAGCTTCGGGTTGAGGCTGAGGAGTGCGAACTAATCAGCAAGCTCGCGACCAACGCGACCAAGAAAGAGCTGTTCGCCAAACTGGCGGCTCACCACCGCGCGCTGGCCGACGAGGTTGAACGGGCGATCAGCTCTAGCCCCATTGGCTAATGCGCTCCCAGGAACCTTACATTCACTTGACAATTAAACTCCCCGTTCCGGGCAGGGAACCGAACGAGGGAAAGGAAGCAATGGGTTCGAAACGTCGCCGTGTGAAGCAGACGCTTTCACTTGAAGAGAGGCTTGCCCGACGTGCCAATGAGCTACGTGAACGGGCTCTGACGCTACAGCCAGGTACCGAAAAGGAGGCGCTGCTGAAGCTTGCACGCCAAGCTGAAATCGGCGCGGGCATGACCGAATGGTTGCGTGCCTCCAACCTTCAATCGCAGACCTGACTGTAAGGCCGCCTCAGTTGGCGGCCTGTTCTGCGGGCGCCGACCTGTTTCCAACCTCGCCTTATTCCGCGTTCTAGGCGCATAGATTTTGATGATTCACAACTCGTTCTCAAATCCGAGAGGAGAGGAACGGCGGTAACCTATGCTAGTTGACGAGCACATCCCAACCGCAACGGCGCGGCAATGTGCGACAAATGCAAAAAAATCGACGAGAAAATCGCCCACTATCGAGGATTAGCGTCTCGCGTTACGGACCGGATCGCCAGCGACGGAATCAAGCAACTCATTGAGGAACTACTTGCTGAGAAAAACGGCGTCCACCCTGAAGTCCACCTGGTTCGGGTCACGACAGACGACGGGAGTTTGCAGATTTGGATGGCCGTCACGAACCGGGATGAAGCGGTGGACCGTGTCCTTGACGTCATTCCGGAGGGCTGGGCAGCCAGCTTAGTCGAACGGCGGCTAAGCCCCGAGCATATAGCGGAGTTGGACATGAAACCGGGAGAAGTCCGGCAACAACAGCTATCTTGATTATCGCGCCGAGAGGCGCCTCAGTTGGCGGCCTCTTTCATTTCAAAGGGCGGCTGACAGGTTCGCCATCTCGCGCTTATAGCGATCGACCGACGGGTTAACCTCCAATCGCTGACCTTCCACGATGTACTTTTTGCCACTTTCCAATTTTGCCAGCGGGATTCGTTGATTGCCGCTGATACGACCGCTCGAATGGAAGTCGTCCAGCAAGTAGAAGCATTTGCTAACATCCGACTCCGAGAACACATGCGCGTATTCTTTCGCGATGTTTAGCGCTTGTTCGATAAAGAACCGCGTCGAACTATCGGGATTGTTCGGCTTCTGCCGATTCCAGCCACAATGCGTCATGACAATCGCATGCACCTTCGGCAGATGCTCTATTCCCGCTTGCGCATTGAACTTTTGGAAATCCATGTTGGAATCGACAAGCATCTTTAGCGTCAGACGCAGCGCTTCAATCGAAGTAACGAATGCAACCGTAATTTGCGTTGACTGCATCACCACACGCGAAGTCCAGCAAGCCAATGACGACGGGATCGCTGTAGACGGGGGCGGCTACTACCTGTTTTTGGCGAACGAGGCCGAGCCTAAGCAGCCCATCCAAATCCTCGCCAAGTTCGTGTCAGAGAGAGAGAGGCGGGCCGGTTCGCACGGCTCCTCTCGTCCAGATCAGCAGCCTAAAGAAACGGCCCCAGCACCCCTTGGAGGTGATGCTGAGGCCGTTCCTCATTCCAGCCTTGCCGAGCCGCCGATGCAATGATTAGGCGCCCCTCTGGGCCTTAAAAAATTGTCCTTAATGAAACCCGCCATGCCCAGTGCCGGGATGATCGAATCAAAGCGCGAGCCAGTCAATTAACCTGAGTGAATCAAACGTAAACAAATCGTCCGGATGCTTAACGGTCGGGGTGTCCTAATTCGTTCCTGCGAGTGTCCTAACTAGGACAGCACCAGGATTTAGGCGCTAAGCATATTTCAGCGCACGGATCCGCAATTGGATTTGAGAATTTCGCCGTTCGGATTAAGCAAAGGGAAACCATGGCTTAGCCGATGTTCTCGGTCGCACGGCCCGTGTGGCGATCACGGGATGTTCTAACGGTCGCCGGCTTTTTATACGGCCATCAGTCAATATGCAGTTTGTGCCAAACGCCCGCAGAATTATGCACGCTTCTAGGCATATAGATTTCGATGGTGCCCAATTTGTTCGCGGCTCTCTGGCTGCCCGCGAATTTGAACCGTGAAGTGCTTTGGCCAGGCTGGCCAAACGCCATTGCCCGCAGCCGCCTCGGGTTCGCGCGGCTGCTCTCTTCCGGATCGCTGGTGTAAAGGAGCGGCCCCAGCGAGTGGGCACTAACCGGGGCCGAGTTGCACTTTGATCGTCCCGATGCTGCCCGGCAGGAACAGCACCCGAACAGATGATAATTCGGAGTGCGCTGCGCTCGTTCCTATTCCGGTGTATCCGGGTCCCCTCCGCGAGTGCCCAACAGGGACGGCACCGGTTGCACGCGCTTCGCATCGGATGGAGCGAACGGAAACCGCGGCCTGGCCGATGTTCTCAGTAGGACTACCGAGACGGCATAGTAAATGTTCTAGCCCCATCATTTTCCATAGGACGCCATCCGTTCTTGCTGCACGCCGAGGCCGAGCCACTCGGGTTGGTCACCGTGATAGCCAATTTGGGACATGTCCTCTGGCACAAATTGTATAGACTTCCAGCCATCAGGATTTTGCACACCTTTCCTGGGGCTAGGGCCAACGCCGTCCGCAGCTATTTCAAGCGGGCGGCGTTGTGCTGTCCGCCATCCGATCGGCTGAAAAGGTCAGCGCTCCGGAACGCGGCGTAAGCCAGTTTTCGGACCGTTTGGATAGCGGTCCGGCGCGATCCGTAGTTCTCCGGGCCAGAACAAAGTTCCGCGCGCAGGGGGATCCGCCCTCGCCCCAAGTGCCCCGGATAATCAACGAGTTACCGGCGGATTTGGAGACGACGGCGCGCGATTGGCACAATCTGCATACTACCTTGGTACCCCTCCTGACCCTCAAAAAAACTACGTAGCCTTCATGGGAAGACTCGGGTTCCGCCAGAGTTCGTAACATTGACTCGCCGGGGCCAATGCCAGATTTCGCGCCGCGAGACATGGCGTGCCGCCGGCGGATGGATCCACTTCGGGATCCACAACCGCGCCCGGACGGGCACCGCGGTTCACAACATCGCTTTACGGGTGTTAATTATTGCTACAACCTTTAGTTTAATTATCGAGGACCGCCATTCCTTCGCGGAACCGTTCCAGATGATTCACAAGGGCGTCGAATTCAGCGTCACGCAGGTCACGGCCGGCGTCTGGAAATGGCGTTTCCAGATCGGAGACCGGGTCTTCACCGGCAAGACCGAAGCGAAACTCGACCTCCTGGCGATCCGCCGCGTGCAGCTGCGGATCGACCGCGAGCTGAACAATCTCGGGCTGGGACGCCCCCGCGGGCAGAGCGATCGGGATTGAGGCGCAGCCGGTTTCGACCGGCTCCGCTGCACCGGCCAAACAGGCCGCGCGCGTCAGTCCGCGCTGGCCAGCCGCCGCATCGTGAACTCGATTTCGCCGCCGGGCAGCTCACGCCAGCTCTCGACCGCGCTCATATAGGCGGCCTTCGGATAGCGCTTGAGAAAGGCGCGCGCCCGCAGGCGGGCCTGATCGCGCGGCAGGCTGAAGGTCTCGCGCAGATAGCCGTCATCCGGCTTGCGCCGCGCAGCCATCCGGCTGGCGAGATCGCGCGGACGAAACACCATTGCCGCAACTCCGGACCAACTGACGACGCCCCCAATATAGGGGCGACGCGGGGAAAATCCGAGTCTGCGGGAGCCGGCGAAGCAGGCCCGAACGGGGCTTATTGGCTGCGCTGCGCAGAGCCTGCGGGCTGCGCGGAGCTTCCGGTCTTGGTCTTCGGCTTGGCCGGGTGGGTGGCCGCCTTCGGCGCATCGCTGCGCACCGCGCCCCAGGGATCGGACGATCCCTTGGCATCCGGGATCTTGCTCAGCGAATCCTTGTAGGCCCGGTCGTTGACCGCGTCCCGATCCTTCTCGTCCTGGGTCTTGGTCTTGACCTCAGGCATCAGATTGACGTTCGGCATTTGCGCATAGGCCGGCGCCGACAGCAGCACCGCGACCGCAACTGCGCACAAAACTCTCATCACAACGCTCCCTGCATTTTCGCCAGCGGTATATCACCGCAAGAAAGCTGCCGCCAAGCGCACCCGTCCCTGCCCTAGAGATGGTCTGACTTGCAGGATTTCGGCGACTGCATCCAGTCGTCCCAGATCGGACCGCATCGCGTGCAACCACCAAGCGCAAGCCCGATCGCGATCACGCCGCCCAGCAACACCAACCTGCGGAACATGTACGCCCCCAACGCTGACGAAGGGCAATTGGGCGCCGAAACTGGGGCATTTTCAAGCCGGGCACGGCGCTTGCAGCGCAGCGCATGCGCCTCGGAACGTAGCGCACGCGCGACGGTTTGACCGGGCGGCTCTGCAAATTACAGTGCGCAACAAAGCAGAAAAGGAATCGACGACATGACTTTGGCGATGAGCTGGGACGAATGGACGCGGCATGACGGGACGGCGCTCGCCGAGCGCGTCCGCAATGGCGAGCTGACGCCGCGGGAGCTGGCGGCGCAGGCAGCCGGCGCCGTCGCCAAGGTCGATCCCAGGCTGTCGGGCGTGGTCGAGCTGTTCGACGACGTGATCGCAGATCCCGCGCGCGATGGCGCCGACCTCAACGGCCCGTTCGCCGGCCTGCCCTTCCTGATGAAGGACCTCGGCCCCACCTTGAAGGGACGGTTGCAGGAAATGGGCTCGCTGATGATGCGCGGCAACCGCGCCGCAGCCGACACCTTCCTGACCACGAAACTGCGCAAGGCCGGCCTCAATTTGATCGGCCGCACCACGACGCCGGAGTTCGGGGTCTGCAGCTCGGCCGAAAACCCCGCGGTCTATGTCACGCGCAATCCCTGGAATACCGACTACACCACCTGCGGATCGTCGGCCGGCAGTGCGGCGATGGTCGCCGCCGGCGCGGTGCCGATCGCGCATGCGACCGATGGCGGCGGCTCGATCCGGATTCCCGCCGGCGTCAACGGCAATATCGGACTGAAAGTATCACGCGGCGTGTTCTCGCTCGCGCCGCATCTGTCCGATCTCACTGGCCTCGTTTCGATCCAGGGCTGCCAGTCGCGCTCGGTGCGCGACACCGCAGCCTTCGTCGATGCGTGCCGCGGACCTGCGCCCGGCGAGTTCATGCCGTTCTGGACCCCGCCGGAGCCGTATACAGCAATGATCGCGCGCGACCCCGGCCGGCTCAAGATCGCGTTGTCGCACACCTGGGGCGACTATCGCGCGACGCCGCATATCGCCGCCGAGCTCGAGCGGGTCGGACGCTTCCTCGAAGGTCTCGGCCATCAGGTCGATTACGCACTGCCGTCGCTCGACTACGCGGAAGCCTTCGCGGCGCAGACCACCTGCTACATCAGCAATTTCGCCGTCGTGATCGGCAACATGCTCGCGGCGCGCGGCCTCGAGCGGCCGCCGGCGGACCTGATCGAGCCGATCAACATCCGCATCTGGGAGCATGGCCGCGACTTTAGCTTCGCCGATCGCGCCCGCATGCAGGCCGTGTTCAACACGACGGCGCGCGGCTTCGGCACGTTCTTCGAGGATTGGGACATCATCCTGACGCCGATCACGGCGCTGCCGACACCGAAGGTCGGCACCACGGAATATCTCACCATCAGCGACAATCCGTCGGTGCTGGACTGGTTCGGCAATCTCTGGCGCAACTTCGCCTTCACGCCGCTCGCCAATCTCTGCGGCATCCCGGCGATCTCGCTGCCGCTCGCGACCAACGAGCACGGCTTGCCGCTCGGCATCCAGGCGATCGCAAAACAGGCCGATGACGGCCTCCTGCTGCAGCTCGCTGCCCAAATCGAGCGGGCGATCGACGGCAAGTGGAATGCCGGCCAGACGCCGGGCGTGCATGTCACGCGCAACTAGGCGATAGGTAGAGAACAATAAATCAACAGGGAAACGGGACGTCATGCAGCAGGCCGGTGAATTCGGGATCGACGAGGCGCGACGGGTGCTCGGCGACGTCTTTGCGCCGTGGGTGCAGGATCTCAATCTGTCGATCGAGCAGTTCGAGTTCACGCCGCCGCCCGGCAACGCTGCCGATTGGCAGCCCGGCGCCATCCTGCGCATGCCGTTCTCGGAGCGGCTGTGCCGTAATGGCGGCATCGTCTGCGGCCAGGCCCTGATGGCGTTCGCCGACACCGCGATGGTGCTCGCCAACCTCGCGGCCAACAAGGGCTATCGCCCGATGACGACGGTCGACCAGACCACGCACTTTATGCGCGCGGTGACCGCCTCCGACGTGCTGGCCGACGCCCGCGTGGTCCGGCTCGGCCGCACCATGAGCTTCGGCCGCGTCACGCTGTCCTCTGCCACCGACAACAAGCCGGTGGCGATGGTATCGAGCGCGTTCGCGATGCTGCCGGGATAGAGCATGATCCGGAAAAGTGCGAAGCGGTTTTCCGAAGAGATCATGCTCAAGCAACGTTACTTGCCGAGCACGGCTTCGGCGGCGTTGACGATGCTGATGGTCGGATTCTTTCCGCAATAGGTGCCGAACTTCTTGGCGTTCTCGGTAAACACCTCGGTGTCGATGATCGCCTCGTCGGAATCGCCCTTGTACCAGCCGTCCATCCAGACCAGCACCATCTTGATGGTGTCATCGCCGCCTTCAACGAACTGCTTGCAGGTCATGGTCGAGAGATCGAGGACGGTGGCGCTAGCCGGCGCGGACGACAGCGCGAGCGCGGCGGCAAGCATGATCGAGGCAGTGATCTTCATCGCAATCTCCATGGGCAAATGATCTGAAATGAACAGCTCGCTGGAAGCCCAGCGCGTCCGTCGCGACCTCGTAGGCGAAGCGTCGCGGCGAGCGCAAGCATGACATCGCGCGCGTTCGTCTGCACGTCGTTTCGATGCACGGATTGAGAAGCGATGTCGCCGATTTGTCATGCAGCGGCGCAACGCGCGCGCCGCTGAACTACACCGCGTTTGCGCGACGGCCCCGCCGCCTGCGTCGCAGCAGCACGATGAGCGCAGTCAGCGCGATCAGCGTCAAAGCAACCTCGATCACCTTGAGCACGAACCGTCCGCCGGGACGATCGATCAAGCGCGTCCACAGCGAAGCGCTCTCGCCCTGGCGCGGCAGGCGAAATGCCACCACGCTGTCGCCGATCGATGTGCCGCCTTCGGAATGGCCGCCGGCGCCGATCACGACATACTGCTCGCCCTTCCACAGATAGGTCATCGGATTGGCGACGCCCGGCACCGGAAGCCGGCCGAGCCACAATTGCTTTCCCGACTTGACATCGAACGCGCGCAGATAGGCGTCCATCGCGCCGGTGAACACCAGTCCGCCCGCGGTGATCGCGACGCCGCTGAGCAGCGGCGTGCCGGTATTGAGCGCGATGCCGAGCGGCGCGAGATCCTCGCTGGTGCCGACTGTCGAATGCCAGAGCACCTTGCCGGCCTTGAGATCGACCGCCACCGTCTCGCCCCATGGCGGCTTGTTGCATGGCGAGCCAACCTCCGTGCTCGCCAGTGCCCGCGACATCGCAAACGGTGCGCCCTGCTGCTGGCCGAAATCATGGCCGGACGGCGGATTGAAGCCCTTGGCCTGGTCGCGCGGAATCAAGGTAATGATATGCGCCGCATGGCTGACATTGGCGAGCAGGATCTGGTTGACCGGATCGAACGCCGCGCTGCCCCAGTTCACGCCGCCGCCGGTCATCGGATAGACGATCGTGCCTTGCGTCGACGGCGGCGTGTAGAGCCCCTCATTGCGGGATTGCGCGAACAGCTTCTCGCACGCCGCGCTGCCGACGCCCGGCAGCATGCCGCCGACATCATCGACCGTCATGCGCTGCGTCAGCAATGGCGGCACATGGGTCGGAAACGGCTGCGTCGGCGACAGCTTCTCGCCCTCGGCGCCGTTCTGTGGCACCGCGCGTTCCTCGACCGGCCACACCGGCTCGCCGGTATCGCGATCAAGCACGAATACAAAGCCTTGCTTGGTCGGCTGGATCACGACGTCACGCATGCCGTTGCCGGTGTCGATCCGCGCCAGCGTCGGCTGCGCCGGCAGGTCGTAGTCCCAGACGTCGTGATGCACGGTCTGGAAGGCCCAGGCGAGCTCGCCGGTCTCGATCCGCAGCGCGACCACCGAATTGGCGTGCTCGTCATTGCCGGGGCGCTTGCCGCCCCAGAAATCGGGACTTGGCGATGTCGTCGGCAGGAACACCAGGCCCCGCTCCTCGTCCACCGACATCGGCGCCCAGACATTGCTGTGGCCGGCCTCGACGCTGTCGTGCACCAGCGGATCGAAGGTCCAGCGCGGCTGGCCGGTCCGTGCATCGAACGCGCGTACCGCGCCGACCGGCGCGTCGACCCGCCGGTTGTCGCCGATCGCGGACCCGACCACGACCACGCCGCGGCCGGTCACCGGCGCCGACGTGATCTGAAATTCGCCCGGCCATTCCAGCTTCATGCCGGCATCGATCTTGATCTCGCCGCCATTGCCGAAATCGGCGCAGGGCTTGCCGGTCCTGGCATCGAGCGCGATCAGGCGCGTGTCATTGGTGCCGGTGAAGATGCGTGACTTGCAGGCCGCGCCTTCGGCCGCACGATCATCCGTCCAGTGCGCGACGCCGCGGCAGACGAAGCGGTTGGCCGGCCGCTGCGCCATGCTGATCTTCGGATCGAAACGCCATTTCTGCGCGCCGGTGCCGGGATCGAGCGCGATCACTTCGTTGAACGGCGTGCAGAAGATCAGGCTGTCCTCGACGAACAGCGGCGTCACCTCGAACTTGGTGCGCTTCATGACCTCGGGCGGGCGAGCGTCGAGATCGCCGGTGCGGAATTCCCAGCCGCGCACCAGCGTGCCGACATTGTCCGCCGTGATCTGCGTCAGCGGCGAGAAGCGTTGTCCCCCGCGGTCTCCGCCCCAATACTCCCAGGCGAGCACCGGTTGCACGCAAAGCACCAGAGCGGCGAGCAGGCGAAACAGGGACCGCATTGCGTCCTCCCGCAAGATGCGATCATTGGACGCCGCATCTCATGCGGGAAAGCCTTTACGCGATTGGCGCCTCAGTATCCACCCCTGTGATAGCCGCCGCCATAATTGCCGCGATAGCCGCCGCGGATGCCAATCCCGATTCCGATCGGCGGTCCGACAGGCTCGTAGACCACGGCCGGAGGCGGCCGGCGCACCACGACGACGTCATCCTCGACCACGACGCGCGGCGGACGCTTGCCTGCACGCCGCGGCGGATCGGGATCGGCGCGCTTCTTCGCCGGCGCGGCGGCCTTCTGCTGCTCCGGCGGCGCGGCGTTGCAGGGACACGTCGGCGCCGCCAGCGCGACATTGGTCGCGGGCACGCTGAGCGCTGTGGCCGGCGTCAGGTCGGGACGGTAACGCAACCGTTCGATCATCTTGCGCGCGGTGGCCGTGAGATCGCTGTCGGGATTCAGCACGAGGAAACTGCGATAGGCCGCCGCGGTGTTGGCGAGAACAGCGTCGTTCCACGCCACCATGCGGCGATGCCGGTCGAGCCAGTCGCGCGCCTGCAGGCCGCGCGGCGTGCCGGCGAAGATCGCGGCGAAGGCTTCATAGGCTTGGTCGGTGCCATCAACCACGATCAGTTCGTTTGCAGCCTCGATCGGCTTGCCCTGCAATTCGCGCTTCCACTCGTCGACGGTGCGCTTGGTCGCGGCCGGCGCCGGCGTGGCCGCGGGCGAGGATGATGGACCTGCCATGAAGCGGAAGTCGTCGGTGAGCGATGAGGAGTCCCACGGTGTCTGGCGGCCATCGGTCGCCTTGTTCACGGCAAGACGAACGCGCTTGAACGTATCCTCGATCGGGATCCCCGGCTCCTTCGCCGAAGCCAGCAAGGCGGTCGTATAGGGGCTGTTGGCGCCGCTGCCGTCCTCGGCCTCGGCGCCCGGTGACGTCGAGAACGACACGAAGGTGCCGGGCGCGCCGACCTTGGCGTCGATGATGGCAAGCCCGTGCCCCGCGGTCTTGCCGAGTTCGGGGAAGGGATTGTTGCGGCAGGCATCGAGCAGCACGATGCGCATCCGGCTCGGCACCGAGGTCAGCGTATTCAGGATGTCGTTGAGACGAACCGCCTGGATCGGGATGTCGGCCTCACGCTTCGGATCGACGTCGACCGGCACCAGATAGTTCTCGCCATCGATTTGCAGGCCATGCCCGGCATAGAACACCAGCGCCACGGTGTCGGCGCCCTTCGCCGCCACTTGCCCGGCGAAATCGCTGATCCGGGCGCGCATCTCATCCTGGGACAGATCCGATGCCGTCGTCACCACAAATCCGGCATCCGTCAACATCTGCGACATAGCCTTGGCGTCGTTGGCCGGATTGGGCAGCGCGGGCACCGACTTGTAGGCGGACTGCCCGATCACCAGCGCCAGGCGGCTTTCCGCCGATGCCGGCACGGCACCGAACAGGATCGCGGCCGGAACGATCAGGCTGAGGAGCGAACGGCGAAGCATGGCGGCCTCCGACAAATGACATCGGAGATGGGTCGAAAGCCGTCAGGTGAAGGTTCATGCCGCGCGGCAATGTGCTGCCGCCGACGTCGATTATTATGTCGAGACACCGCAGGGACCCGATGAGCCACCGATGAGCGGCTAGTTCAGCTGACTACTTCGGTTTCTTGGCCGGATCGGCGGCCGGCTTGGTGACGCCCCAGGGATCGTATTTCTCCTTGGGCTCGGGGATACGATCGAGCGCGGCCTTGTAGGCCTTCTCGTCGATCTTGGGCTTCTGCTCCGTCTTCCTGTCGTCGCCTCCGCCGCCTCGCCGGCCCTGGGCCAGGGTCGGTGTCGCGATCAGCGCCAGAATGACTGCAGCAACCGTGAAGCTTTTCATGTCAGTCTCTCTCCCCCGCCGCCGTAGAAACATCCGGCAACACCTCTACCCGAAGATAACTTGTCGCTCGACGTTTGTTGATCGACAAAGCGTCGCGCGATGCGAATTCAGCCCACCAGGGGGGCGCAATCTTGGCGACGGCACATTAAATACGCTCGATGGGACAAGGACAGGTACACGTGGCGGCGCTGCTGGCCGGCGCCGCCTTCATGTTGAGCGGCTGCGGGCTGGCGGATAGCCACGCGGTGTGGCCGGAGATGTTGAAGGTCAAGGCCAGCGAGCCGGCGCCGCTCGAGACGCCTCCGGATATCAAGCGGCTGGTCGCGGGCAAGCTGGATTCAGTGTTCACCGCGGGCTCGCGGCCGTCGCATGTGCGGGTCTCCGCGCCGCTGCACGACCCGCGCGGCACCGGCTGGACCGCCTGCGTGCGCGCCGAACTGACATCTGTCATCGGCAAGCCGCTGGGGACGCAGACTTATCGCGTCTTCATCAGTGAAGGCGCGATCTTCGATCGTCGGCAGGCGGAAGCCGACGACAATTGCGTGACCGAGACTTATGAGCCGGTCGAGAGCACCGTTGCGGTGGAAACGCCGCGGAGCGCGAAACCCTAGCGCATTCTCGGCCCCGGCCCGCCAATCCTAGCCCGCGCCTGGATCAGGTGCCGCTACGGGAAAGGTCCGGTTCGCGGATCAGACGTTGCTGACGCCGCCGTCGACGACCATGTCTGAGCCGGTCATGAACGAGCTCTCGTCCGAGGCGAGGAAGACGGCTGCTGCGGCCAATTCCTCCGGACGCCCGATTCTCAGCATCGGCGTGTAGTTGGAATACATCTTGCGGATCGCGGCGGCTTCCTCGGGTGTCGACGCCTGGGAGTCCATGATCGGCGTATCGACGGGGCCGGGGCTGAGCAGGTTGGCGCGGATGCCGCTGTCCTTGAACTCGGCCGCCCAGGTCCGGACATATGAGCGCACCGCGGCCTTGGTTGCCGCATAGGTCGAGTGGTTTGCCAGGCCCATATAGTGCATCGCCGACGACACCAGGATGATCGATCCGCCGCCGCCCATCATCGGTAGCATCTTCTGCACCAGGAACAGCGGTCCCTTGGCCATCAGGTTGAACGTGCGGTCGTAGTGCTCCTCCGTAATGTCGCGGAGCGGCACCTGTTCGGTGAAGCCGGCGTTGGAGACCACCGTGTCCACCCTGCCTTTGGCCTTTCGAACGGTCCCTGCGACGCGGTCGAGGTCTTCGAGACTGGACGCGTCCGCCTGGATCGCGGTGACACCGCCGCCGATCAGCTTCGCCGCCTTGTCGAGCGCGTCCTGGCGCCGGCCGAAGATGAACACATGCGCGCCTTCCGTCACGAAGCGCTGCGCGATGGCTAGCCCGATGCCGCTGTTGCCGCCGCTGATCACCGCGACCTTGCCTTCCAATCTCGACATATCAATTCCCTGGGTTTGCACACCCGGATCGTCCGGGGACCTTGCAGGTAGGCGCGCCTGCATCGGCCGCTTAGTGCGGACATGCGCACAGCGGTGGTGCAAAAATGATCCGGACGATAGGCGTTCCAGGTGATGCGTTTTCTTGCGGGACCATCATATTCGCGCGACTGCGTGCCGGTCGGTCACCGCGATGGTGCGATCGCCCTGCGCCATATGCTGAACGCGCCGTTAACATGATCGCTCGAATTGCCGGATGGCCCCAACGGCATTTTCCATTTCTTTCCGCTAGCGTTGCCCTCGATGAACGCAAGGCCGATCAGCCTCGCGGACCGGGGAAACAGGGACGTGGCCGATATTGCTGACCAGGCGATGATCCGCCGTGCATCGCGCAAGGATGCCACGGACGATCGCGCGTTGCCGCCGCTGTCAGCGGCGCCGGTCGGCGCATGGCGCGCGTTGGCCGAGCGCGCGATCGAGCCCAATGGCTACTATCAGGCGGACTGGGAATTGGCGGTCGACGCCTCCGCGCGCGGCCGCACCGGCGCATCGCTGCTCAGCGCCGCCGGCGATGCCGGGCAATTGATCGGACTGTTGCCGGTCGTGCCGTTTCGGCGAATCTATCGGATCCCCTTGCCCGCACTGGTCGGTGCCGAACCCTATGGCACGCTGTGCACGCCGCTGCTGGATCGCGACGCCGCTGAGCAGGCCGCCGGCAAGATGTTGCAGCAGGCGCGCGATGCGGGCGCGCATGCGCTGATCCTGCGCACCATGTCGCTGGAAGGCCCGGCCATGGCGGCGATCCGCATGGTGCTCGCAAGGGACGGTTTGCAGCCGCGCCTGCTGAGCACCTATCAGCGCGCGCAGCTCGATGCGACGCGTGATGCCGACGAATTGCTGCGCGACGCGCTCGGGCCCAAGAAGCTGAAGGAGCTGCGGCGCCAGCGCCATCGCCTGTCCGACCACGGCGCGGTGCGCTTCGATGTCGCGCGTACGTCGCGTGCCGTCGCGGCTGCGCTCGAGACGTTCCTCACGCTCGAAGCCGGTGGCTGGAAGGGCCAGCGCGGCACCGCGCTCAGCCAGCATGCCGGCGACGCGGCCTTCATTCGCCGCGCCACCGCGGCGCTGGCCGAAGCCGGCCGCTGCGAGATCGTCACGCTGCATGCGGGCGGCGCCCCGGTCGCCGGCGGCATCGTGGTGCGGCACCAGGACCGCGCCTTCTTCTTCAAGATCGGCATCGACGAGCGCTTTGCGAAGCATTCGCCTGGCGCGCAGTTGACGCTGGAGCTGACGCGCCATCTCTGCGCCGATCCTGCGATCAATTCGGCCGATTCCACCGCCGCGCCCGGCCACCCCATGATCGACCCGATATGGCGCGGCCGCTTCGCGATCGGCGACGTGCTGCTGCCGCTGCGGCGCCGCGATCCGCTGGTCGCCGCCATTCATGCCGCGCTGACCCTGAACAATGTCGGCTACGAGGCCGCGCGCAGCGCCGTCCGCTTCATCCGCAGCCGGCGCGGCAAGCCCGCATAACACGACCCCTCTTACGCGAGCCGGCACGGATCGATAGGCTGCGCATGGCGGCCGTGAGCCGATGACGTCGTGATCTGGCGGGAACGTGACGATCCAGCAATGCTACGTCCGGCAGGACGCGTTGACCGACCCGGGCGAGTTGGCCAGCGCATATGATGATTTGCCGAAGACGATCCCAGACCTGCGCGAGGTCGTCTCGGGGCTGATCGTTCATGTCGCCCTGGCGGAGCTCTACGGCATCCCGCCTGACACGCCGATGATCAGGCAAACCCAGCCGGTCTCGGATCGGTTGAAATCGATCCAGGCGTCGTTCGCCGGATCGCTCACCGCGGCACGCCCGCCGCGCCGTCGCACGTTCGGTACCTGTCGCGACTACGCGCTCCTGCTGTGCAGCATGCTGCGAAGCCGATCGATCGCGGCGCGGGTCCGCTGCGGCTTTGCTACCTACATCGGCGACGACATCTATCACGACCATTGGATCTGCGAATATTGGTCACCAGCCGACGAACGCTGGCTGCAGGCCGACGCACAGCTCGATGCGCTTCAGATCGACCGACAGCAGATCCCGTTCGACTGTGCGAACCTGCCGCGCGATGCATTTCTGACGGCGTCGCAGGCTGGCGGCTGGCGAGGAGCAACGCGGTTGCGGCCGGTGACTTCGGGCATGCCGCAACCACCGGCCTGTGGTTTCTTCACGTCAATGTCTACCGCGACTTGCTGTCGCTCACGAACCGGCAAATGTCCAATTGGGATAGCTGGCGCGACGCAGCGCCGGCCGGCAAGGTCTTGAAGGTCGACGCCCTTGCCGAACTCGACCGGCTGGCCGAATTGGTCACCGCGTTCGAGAACGACGCGGAGCAATTTGCCGTGCTGGACGAGGCGGCATCACGCAGCTTGATGCCGCCCTGGCTGTCGTAGTGCGCAGGCAGCCGACGGTTTACCCTTTCGTAGCCATGCAGACACATCAAGAAACAATCGAGCTCGCCGTCAGATTGGTGTCAGCTGGCCCTTCTAGCGTTCCGGAGCGCTGTTTCTCAGGCGGCGCATGCCCTTGCCTTGAAAGCCCCATCGGACGGAAACGTCGGGTGGGGCTTTCTGCCGCCACTAGTCCGCAACCGCTCCCTCATTGCAGCGGCGAATGCGGGGCCGGCAGCATGATGGTCGAGTGCATCTCCTCGAGCAGCGCCGTGCCCTTGCCCAGGAATTCCTGCCAGGCCGGATCCTTCAGCGCGGCGCCGCGCGCAGCAGCGCGGGCGTTGAGATCGGGATAGGCCCAGATGTGGCAGACCTCGTTGGGCTGTCCCGCATCGGTTTGCCAGAGGCCGACGATCTTGGAGTATTTCTCGCGCTCCGGCATCACGCCGGAGATCAGATCGAGCCACTGCTTGACGCCGCCGAGCGGCTTGGCGCGATAGTTGCGGAATTCGTAGACGTTGCCCTTGGTGGCGGGCGCCACCGGCGGAATGATCGCATTGAGGAGCCGGACCTCCTGGCGCACCAGCAGCGGACGGATCGCCGGAATGTACTCGCCGGTCCAGCGCGGATTTTTCCCGAGCTCGGCGCGCAGCTTTGTCCGTTCGTTGAGATCGGCATAGCTCCACATGTGCATGACCTGATTGAGCGGACCGATCTCGGTGATCCAGTAGCCTTCCAGCTTGCCGAAATTGTCGGCGCGGATGTCGCGCGAGATCGTGCTCGCGGCCTTCACCATCTCGCCGACGGTGCCTGGACGTACCGTGTAGGTGCGCAGCTCATAGATCATGGTTGTCTCCCTGATTGTTTCCGATGGATGGTGTGGGCAAACGAAAAAGCCCGGCGCGAGCCGGGCTTTGGAAAGGGCTTGCGGACTACTCCGCGGCCTCTGCGTTGATCTCGGCCGAGACCTGACGGATGGCGCGGGCGAGTTGCTCGGCCGGCTGAGCGCCGGATACCGCGTATTTCTGCGCGAACACGAAGGTCGGCACGCCTGAGATGCCCTTCTCGGCGGCCTCCTGGGCCTGCGCGGAGACCAGGGCAACGTCCTCGTCGGTGGCAAGACGCTTGCGTACATCGTCGGCGTCGAGCCCGACATCGCTTGCTGCCTGCACCAGCACATTGGTGTCGGTGAGATCGCCGCCGTCGCGGAAGTACAGTTCCATCAGCCGCTGCTTCATCTCGGCCGCCTTGCCCTTGGCCTCGGCCCAGTGGATCAGGCGATGGCAGTCGATCGTGTTGGGCTGGCGCTTCACGAGCTCGGGATGGTAGGTCAGCCCCTCCTCGTTAGCCGCGGCGACCACACGGCCGGCGATGCCCTTGTAAGCCTCGACCGAGCCGAACTTGGCCGTGAGATATTCGTCGCGGCTGATGCCCTCGCGCGGCACCCAATTGTTGAGGAAGAACGGCCGCCAGTGCACCTCGACCGGCACGTCGGGCACCAGCTTGAGCGCGTCCTCGATGCGATGCTTGCCGATATAGCACCAGGGGCAAACGACGTCGGAGACGATATCGAGGCGAAGCGGCTTCAGATCGCTCATTCTGGTTTCCTCGGGGTTCCTCGCGGAAATGGAACCCCAAAGGTAGGCCGAAAGCGCCCCGAGACAAGCCGCTATTTCATACTGGCTGCCATCTGCCGCATCCGCTCGGCGGTCGGCTCATCGGCCGGAAAGAAGGTCTCCAGCGCCAGTTCCTGCAGCGTGATGTCGACCGGGGTACCGAACACCATCGTTGTCGAGATGAAGCTCAGGATCTCGCCATTGAGGCGGAGCTTGAAGGGCAGCGCGACATTGTTGTCGGTGGTGATCGGCGCCGAGCGCGCCGGGATCGGATAGGACTTCAGGTCCTGGTAGAGTTTGAGCAGCTCCGGATCCGCGGTCGCCTCGCATTGCCGGTGCAGCCGCTCCAGAAGATGCGCGGCCCATTCCGCCAGGTTCACGGTGCGCGGCGCCAGGCCCTCCGGATGGAACGCCAGCCGCAGGATGTTGAAGGGCTGGCCGAGCAGCCGCTGCGGCACGCCCTCGAGCAGCGGCGCCACCATGCGATTGGCCGACACCAGATTCCAGTGCCGGTCATAGGCCAGCGCCGGATTGGGCTCATGCGCCTTCAGCACCAGGTTGATCGCCTCGCGCGCCGATCTCAGCGCGGGATCGTCCAGCGAGCGTTGCGGGAATGCGGGTGCGAAACCCGCGGCGACCAGCAGCACGTTGCGTTCGCGTAGGGGCACGTCGAGGCGCTCCGCCAGTTTGAGGACCATGTCGCGCGACGGCGCCGAGCGGCCGGTCTCGACGAAGCTCAGATGCCGCGCCGAGATCTCGGCATCGACGGCAAGGTCGAGCTGGCTGAGATGGCGGCGCTGCCGCCACTCGCGCAGGTGTTCGCCGATCAGGACGGGTTTTGCGGGTTCGGCCCGCGCCAGGGATGCATGTGCGTTCATGGTGCAAAACCTACCATGCGGAATTCGCCCGTTCCATTACGCCTGAGGTAATGGATATTGGTACTTACCCAATTGAATTTACTGTGTTTATTTTTCGATCCGCTGGCCAATACCAACACAAATACCAACAATTCGAAGTCAACGACCGGCTACAAAAATCGTGGCAAGCTGACTGGTTGGCAGGAATCATAGGTCACGCCCAATGCGCCACCTCGATCCCGACGTCCGCCAAGGGGTCTGGCTGGTCGGCAAATGAGGATGTCCACGTCACCTCTATGAACCCGCGCACTGGCGTCGGCGATATTGATCGCGGGCCTTGCGAGATCAACGGCCTCGCACCGTGGCGCGCGCTCCGATGGCAGAGCCAACAGCTTCGATGAAGCGCGCACCGCTCTCGAGCGGCACGACACCAGCTGTCGATCGTCGCTCGACTTACGCATTCCAACATGACGGTGCGGCAAGACTCCTTTGATTGCGCCGCAGCCGTGAAGACGCGTCCGAAGCCATGGAGGCTGTCCTTCTGACTGTGGAGAAAGCGCGCTCGAATGAGCGGTCCAAGCTCTTTAGCTTCGTCAACTCGCCTCGGATCTGATGCAACACCGAAAGATGCTCGATCGACGCCGCGCAGCCCGACCACTCGCAGACCATCTTAGTCACGGTCATTTATGATCAAACAGTCGGTGCAACTACAGGATTGAGCTCATTCGCGTACATACAACTAAGGTGTAGTGCGGCGGGTTGATGCACTTTATTGATATCGCGCCCTGGTTGCGCTTCTATCCCTCCGAGTCTGGGGGAAGATCAATGCGTAAGTTTTGCGTCGTGGCGCTCTTCGCCACGTTGGGCGGCTGTGTAACCAATAGCGAGACAGTTCAGTTTAAAACGTCTAATCCGCAGCAACAGGCGCTCGTGCGGGATGGACAGCCAGCTCTTGTCTCTCGACAGAAGAATTCGCTCGTCCTTGTGCGTCCTGCTGCTCGACAGTTTCAGGCTAATGGTCGCCCTGTGTTCGTCGTGGGCATTAACAATCTCGGCAAGGCCCCCGTAGATTTCCGGGTATCGCAAGTCGAGGCGGTCCAGCACGTCGGTGGAACCGATCATTCGATGCAGGTCGTGACCTATGAAATGCTCGTGCAGGAAGAAAAGAACCGCCAGGTCGCGAGGGCAATTTTTACGGGTCTAGCGGCAGCAGGCAATGCCTATAGCGCGTCACAAGCAGGCTATGGCAGCTACACCACGCCAAGCGGTCGCACAGGCACGTTCTACAGCCCGACCGCCGCCGCGATTGCCCAAGGTAATGCTACTGCCCAGAACGAAGCGATGATCGCGGCCACGGTGGAGACGGGGCAACGCAATATGACGGCACTAGAGCAGTCGGTGATCAAGGACAACACGCTCATGTCAGGCGAATGGTACGGCGGCCAACTGCATCTTGCGCCACCGACCGACCAAGGTGGTGGTGCGAAGACGTATACGATTGTCATCACTGTCGGGGCCGACCGGCACGTCATCGATATTGCGCAAGGGCCAGCGGGCGCCTAACGGAGCGCTTGCAGCCCATTTGGGCAGTTTCGTCTATGCATAAGTTTACTAATCGGACGCGGCCATGCGCGGAGGTGCAGTTTTCTTCTTGATCGGCGTGACGGCAGTATCTGCCTATTCGCTTGGTCAGAATGCCAGTCCGAGCAAGTCAGTTTCGACCTCAACCGCTCAAGGACCGATCGCCCTCGTGGAGCCGCCGATCATTGCGAAGCGCGTACCGTTGGCGCCGGTCTTGCTAAGCCCTGAGTCAAAAAAGGAAGTCTCAAGCGTCGAGCCGCGGGCACCTGAGAAGCCGGCGCCGCGTCCGACTCCTCAACGCGAGCCAAAGCGCAGGGCGGAGGCTGTTCTAACAGCGGCAGCCATAGCTGCAATCATCATCAAGGCTAGTCGAGATCAATATCACGCGACGGGCAAACCTTGCGCGTGTCCGGATGACACAATGCGGAATGGAAGGGCCTGTGGTGCCCGAAGCGCCTATTCTCGGCCAGGCGGCGCGGCACCGATCTGTTACCCCAGCGACGTTACTGCGGAGATGATCGAGTCTCATAGGAAGCAACTCGCGAACCGCTAGTGCGCTTCTTGGGGGCGAAGAGAGCCAACGCACAAAAGCCGAACGCCACTCCGCCGCCCTCAAATCTATGCCGCAATTCTACGGGCGACATAGTCGCGGGCCCGTGCGCAAGCCTCAAGGCGAAGCACTGATCACACGCAGCTTGTTCGTCTCGCATTGCAGATCAAGGCGTGAGTGGGAGCGATGCCCTCCGCTTCCTGAAGCTATGCCTGCTGGATAAGCGAATGCAATGCCTTAACCGCTGCCTCCCGGCTCTCCACAGGAACAAACAGACTGATCGAATGCGGCGACAACACATACCTGTGGGGTACAATCCCGTGAAGTTCGAGAGCCTGCAATGCCCTGAACGGCAGTTCCGACGAAACGCCGCCGAAGCAGGTGAGGCTCACCGAGCTTGACGCGTCGCGATGCTTGCGCAACTCCTTGCTGCCCTCCATCGTTCGCAACAGCGCGTCGAGCCATTCTGAATCACAGGTCACGTTCATGCTGGTCTTGCCCGCGGCGAAGCCCGAGGCAAGGACCTGGGGCCAAGACAGGCTGTTTTGCTCGAGATGCTGCGCGAATTTCTGGAAACCGTGATTGAGATCTTTGCAATCTATTTCGACATGCTCAATGCGAACCATCGAGTTTACGGCCAGAACCCTTCCCTTTTCCATCCCTGCAACCTCCTTCATCACCTGCGTGCCGTGCTCAACGCCACCCCACCGCTTGAGAACCAGCGGCACATCCTGACTTTGTGCCAGCTCTACGCTGCGAAAATGCAGAACCTTCGCACCCCAGAAGCACATCTCAGACAGGGATGCGAAATCCACCCGTCGCAAGGGCTTTGCATCCGGCACGGTGCGTGGATCGGCCGAGCAAACGCCGTCGACCTCTTTGATGATTTCACAGCGCTCGGCTTTCAGCGCCGCTGCCATCGCAACGGCCGTCGTGTCGCTGCCGCCGCGGCCGAGCGTGGTGATTTCTCTGGTCGCAGCGTTCACGCCCTGAAATCCCGCCAGCACCACAACGCGCCCACGATCAAGTTCCTCACGCACCCGAATGGGACGTACCTCCAGGATGCGTGCCGAGGAATGGGAACCGTCCGTCATCACACCGGCCTGACTACCGGTGAAGCTGATCGCGAGCACACCGAGGTCAGAAAGCGCCATGCTCATCAGGGACATACTGATGCGCTCACCAGTCGTCAGCAGCATGTCAAGTTCACGGCGATTGGGGGTGGAGCTTACCTGGTAAGCCATCTGGATCAGTTGATCAGTGGTCATACCCATTGCAGAGACGATCGCCACGACACGATGACCACGGCGATGCAGGTCGGCAAGACTGCGCGCAACCGCGCGAATTTTCGCCGGTGTTTCAAGGCAGGCACCGCCATATTTTTGCACGATAATGGAATGGTTGCGCATCTACCCTCGGTGAGAAGCCGTGGTCGCTTCGTTCGTCGAACCGACACCGCCTACCCAAGTGCCGACGACTTCAAGGGCCGAATTGATCGCGACAAGGTCCGCGCGGTAGCCGGGCGCAATCCGTCCAAGCTCATCCTCAAGGCCCAGAAAAGTCGCGGGCGTCCGGGAAGCCATGATGAGGGCGTCGATAAGGGAGGCTCCGATAAGCGCAATAGCGTTGCGCACCGCCTCAATCATGGTGAGGTGAGCGCCCGCGAGCGTGCCATCTGGGCCAGTCAAGCGACTTTCGTTCAATGTAATCCGCTTTCCTTGCAGCAGGAATTGCCGATCGTCCGTACCCACCGACGGCATCGCATCGGTGACCAGCATCAAGCGATCGCGTCCCTTGCAGCGGAAGGCAACACGCAAACCAGCGCGGTCAACGTGGATGCCGTCGCAGATGATCCCTGCGAACAGCCGATCGTCCTCAAGCGCGACGCCCACTAGGCCCGGCTCCCGGGCGTTCAACTGCGACATGGCGTTGAACAGATGGGTCACCCCCGAGATACCACGGTCGACTCCCAGCCGGACCTCCGCTGCGGTGGCGTCACTGTGGCCGGCTGCGATACGCAATCCAGCGCCGATTAGCTCATCGATCATGGATGCGGGCACGCATTCCGGGGCCAAGGTTACGATAGAGCGGCCGTGGCCCCCGAAACTTTTGACCGCGGCGAGATCGCGTCGATCGGGCACGCGTATTTCGGCTTCGGGATGGATGCCCATGCGTGACCGGTTGAGTGCCGGCCCTTCCAGATGAAAGCCGAGCACACCGGGAATCTTGAGGCAGGCCGGAGCTACTGAAGCCAATCGCTCGATGACCTCGCTGCGATCGGTGATGAGGGTCGGCAAGCAGCCCGTGGTCCCTGCTCCGCGGTGCGCTGCGACGATGCGACGAACACCAGCCTCAGTTGGCTCGTCGTTGAGAAGAACTCCCCCTCCTCCGTTCACCTGGACATCGAGGAATCCGGGCGCAAGGATCGCATCTCGGGGCAGCTGGATTGACGCGCACGGCTCCGACTCTCCAAAGGTAACGCTTTCAATCCTGCCTTTCGAAATCCTGACCCGCCCCGGCCCGTGCACCGCGATACCGTCAAAGATTTGCGACGCAGCAATCGTGATAACGTCGGGAGAGGTGCAGTCGACCATCAGCGTTCATCCGAGAGTGGCAGATCACAGACCCGTGAGACGAGTGCCGTAACCTAAAATGTTCCCCCATCTATGCGTTGGGGGACCCGGACCGAAGCCCTTGCGTTAACTTTCCATGGGAACGAAAGGTACCACGTATCTCGGAATTGACGGGGGCGGAACTCGCTGCCGCGCCCGGATTGAGGACGAAAGCGGCAGGCTGCTCGGCGAAGCGAGCTCGGGGCCTGCGACGACGCGGATTGGTGTCGAAAAGGCCTGGCGTTCCATCATGGAGGCAACCGAAGCGGCTGCCGCGCAGGCCGGCTTGGCGCGCGAGGATTTTGCGCGGATCCACGCCGGAATTGGCCTCGCCGGCCTTGGCCGCCGGGGCGCGGAAGCGGCGCTCAAGAAGATCGTCCATCCGTTTACGTCCACTATCTTCATAAGCGACGGCACGGCTGCCTGTCTCGGCGCTCACAGCGGCGCGGACGGAGCGATCGTGGTAGCCGGCACTGGCTCGGTTGGTGTCGGCCTGATCGGCGGCCGCGAAATTCGTCTCGCCGGTTACGGCTTTCCTGTCTCCGACGAAGGCAGCGGCGCCGACATCGGTCTGCAAGTCGTGCGCTTGGCGCTGCGGGCTGCTGATCGCCGCAGCGAGCTGACCCCACTGCTTTCAGAGGTACTTGGCGCATTCGATCATGATCCCTATCAGGCAGTGGCATGGTCTGAAGAAGCCAAAGCAACAGATTACGCGGGGTTTGCGCCGATCGTGATACGGCACGCCAATCAGGGCGATCCGGTCGGCCGCCGCATTGTCGAGCGCGCGGCCGATGCCATTGGCGATCTCCTCGATCTGTTCCTGGCGAGAGGAATTGACCGGCTCGCGCTCGTGGGCGGACTCGCGGCTGCCATTACGCCCTGGCTGACACCTGATCTGCGCGCCCGCCTGAAGCGTCCTGACGCCGACGCAGCGGCCGGTGCGTTACTGGTGGCGCGAGGGCGGCTCGATCCGCCCGAGAGAGACACTGACCATGAACAGGCTTCAAAGTTCCGCGGTTAAGGGCGCATGGATCAATATGGCCACCGAAGAAGTCGATCCCCGCTTTGTCGATCTTGATGCATGGCCGCTCATGTCCGCGGTGGAAGCGATGTGGGAGGGCCAGCTTGCAGCCGTTGCAGCGATCGGCCATGCCCTTCCCGCAATCACTGCGGCGACCGAAGCAGCCAAGGCGGCGCTGGGCGATCGCGGACGCATTGTGTATGTCGGCGCCGGTACCTCGGGCCGCGTGGCGGTCCAGGACGGCGCCGAGCTTATGCCGACCTTCGCCTGGCCCAAGGAGCGCGTTCGCTTCATCGTCGCCGGCGGAGATAGCGCGTTCGTCACCAGCATCGAGGGCGCGGAGGACGATGTCGATGATGCAGTCATGCAGATCGAAGTCGCGCGACTCACGCCGCACGACGTGGTGATCGCCGTAGCCGCCAGCGGCACAACACCATTCACGGTCGCGGCGCTGCAGCAAGCAGGCTCTTTCGATGCAGTGACGATTGGCGTCGCCAACAATCCCGGCACCGCACTGCTGACATCGGCAAAGTTTCCGATCTTGATCGAGACCGGCCGCGAGCTGGTCGCCGGCTCTACGCGGATGAAGGCGGGCACCGCGCAGAAGGTCGTGCTCAATCTGATCTCCTCAGGGATTATGCTGCGGCTTGGCCGGGTGTATCGCGGCATGATGGTGAATATGCAGCCGACCAATGCCAAGCTGAAGCGGCGCGCAGAGGTCATGGTGGCGCAAATCGCGCACTGTGATCCGTCGCACGCGGCACGCTCGCTCGAGCAGGCCAAGGGAGACATCAAAACGGCAGTCCTTCTGGTGTTGGGTGTCGACAGGGATGATGCCGAGACCGTTCTGAAGAACTGTGACGGCAACCTTCGACGGGTGTTTGCCGAACTCGCCAGGGATAGTGATCGGCATCCAAAGGGAGCGACGGCGCGCAGGCGAGACGGAGCGACTGAGCCATGACGACCTCCGCGATGGCGAGCGAAATCGGGGAAAGCGCCAATGTTGTCGCCAACATTGTTCGCAGCCGCCCCGCCGCGCGCGACATCGCACAACGAATTAGAATTGGCGCCGTTCCCCTGTGTGTCGTGTGTGGCCGGGGAAGCTCGGGGCATGCCGGGGTTTTCTTGAGATACCTTGTCGAGACGCGGCTTCGTCTTCCCGTTTCAGCCAGCGCTCCCTCGGTGATCACAGCATTTCGCACGCCCTTAATGCTCCGCGATGCCCTGTTCATTGTGATCTCGCAATCGGGACGCAGCCCGGATCTTGTCGCGGCGACGAAGTCGGCGCGCGTCTCGGGCGCACGGACCATCGCCATCGTCAATGCGGCGTCGTCGCCGGTGGCTGACGAAGCGGAGTTCGTCATTCCGATCGAAGCTGGCGAGGAGCACTCGGTGGCGGCGACAAAGACCGTGATCGGCTCGATGGCGGCCTGTGTCGGACTTGTTGCCGAGCTCGCTGGAGATCGAGCGCTGCGGTCAGCCCTCGATAGGCTGCCCGAGCGGCTGGACCGGGCGCTGGCGCTCGATTGGTCCGAGATTGCCGATGGTCTCACCAAGGCGTCAGCCGTTTTTGTGGCGGCCCGGGGTCTGGCCCTGGGCTCGGCGAGGGAGATCGCGCTCAAACTTTCGGAAATCCTGCGCCTGCCCTCCATAGGTCTGAGCGCCGCCGAGCTGCAGCATGGGCCACGCGCCGCGCTATCGTCGCGTACGCCGGTTGTCATGATGCGCCTCATGGATGAAACGGCGGCCACGGTGGACGCACTGGTAAACGAGTTGCGTGAGCAAAAGTTTGCGCTGCATCTTTGCGGCGGACCGCATGGCTCGCTGGCCTGGCTGACCGAGGATGATCCCGCCACCGACCCGATCACCATGCTCGTTCCGGCCTATCGGATGATAGAGCAGACGGCGCGTGCCTGCGGATTTGATCCGGATCGTCCCCCTTGCTTGCGCAAGATTACCGAGACGTTTTAATAGCGGACTAATCGTTGGCCGGAGACTCAAAGTCTGGAGCACTGCCGCATCGGTCTCACAAGCGCCTCTCTCCGGTCGACATAACTCTTTATGCTGCGGCGAAAGGGCGTTGCCGGGCGGAAGCCGCCAATTCTCGACAACGGCTGTGCGTCAACACCAGAGACCGGATATGGCCAAGCGCACGTTAATGCAGCCGGTCAGTCGCGTCCATCTCGGATATCTAGGACGAAGCGACATCTAAAGTTGCTGTCCTTTTGGCCTTGCGAAATTCCGCGTCTCCATCGAGAAATGCCTCAAGCATAAACGGAATCAACTCCATGACCTCCTCCCGGCTACCGTAAGTCTCCGCATAAAAGTCGGCGTATTCGCGCAGCCGCTTGGCAAGGCTTGGCGCCAACACAACACTCATCTTCACCGGCGTCCGATCAGGCAGCTTCGCAAGCTTCATGCGTCATTTGCTCTTCGCGGCGGATTGAACATCCTGGTAAGGCTTCAACACCAGATCCTTCGAGACAATCACGCGCAGCGGCCATCCAGGCCGCACCGTGATCGTCGGCTGCACATCGAGCTCGCGCTCCACGAGGCGCTGCCCGGCACGATTGGTCGTTTGCTGCGTACTCTCCCTTAGCGCCTTCACGAGATCGCTCTCGTCATTGCCGATCGATAGCTGGGTCCCCACCCCGATCAACGTCGCCAAGGCCACGCCCTTGAGCAATTGCCAGGTATGGAAGTCCACCTCGTCCTCGAGCCCGGCATAGCCTGCGACATCCGTGGCTGGAAGGTTCTCGATCACTATGGAGTTGCCGTTCGGCAAAATGAGCCGTGTCCACACGACCAGCGCCCGCTTCTGGCCAAAGGCGACAACGCTGTCGTACTTGCCCACAAGCCGCGTCCCTTGCGGGATAAGGAGATGTTCACCAGTCACAGTATCAAAGACGTTCTCTGTAACCTGGCCGATGGTTGCGCCAGGCAGATCCGAATTGAGCCCGGTAACGAGGCTAGCCGGAATGATCGACCCGGCCATGACTGCATGGGTCGATGGTGCCGGTTTCAGCGTATGCGGATTGGTGGTCTCCGTGTCGGCTTTCGTTCCCACAAAGGCGAGCTTCCGTGCTTGCGACGAGGGAACGATCTCACTGGATCGATCGACCATCGCCTGCGCTGTCTTGGCGAGTTCGGCGGCTGATGGTCCCGTATCGGTGGTTGATGGCCGGAACGCAGATGGGGCGGCAGCTGCCACTTCGGTCATGCTTGCCTGCCTTCGCCTGTCCTGCTTCTCCGACAGGCGGAAGAACAATCCTGATTCCTTTGCCTGCTGGGCGATCCGGGTCTGCCGAATCCGCTCGGCCCGTTCGGCGTCTTCTTCCGGGTTGGTCCGGAAGCCCGTCTCCGATGCCACACCGGCCTTCTTCTCATTTTCGACGAATGCCCGCCCGACGTCCCCCGGCGACGGCGGTCCAAGCCGCGGGATCGATGGCGACAGTTCCTCGTAGGACTTTGGCAGCCTGCTCAACCCCTCGGCGGTCTGCTTGCGGTCAGTATTAAAGAGCTCCGTCCGCACCGACTGCTTGAAGGACTGCGGTCGGAGCGCCACGAGCGTCGCTCCGGCAATCAACAACGCGGCGATCGCGCAGCCGATCATGAGGGCGCGCCTATTGAGGCGCCGAACTGGCCGCGGACGTGCTCGTAGTTCAAGCGGCTCAGGATCCCGGTCGAACCCCGTCGTCATGAGGCATTCCCCGTGCTGCTGAAGCTCTGCGATACGGGACGCGCGTCAATACGAATGATCCGGACAATGCGCTGGGGATCTTCACCAAGGCGGAGCTCAGCGACACCAAACATCCGGTCGACGATGTAGTAGGAACCTCGAACCCGGTAGTTGACGAGGTTCGGCCGGCCATCGGCGCCGGCAACGAATAAGGGTGGCGCCTCCCCTTGTGAGAGACCAGACGGCATCTGGATATAGACCTTGCGACCGTCGTCGAATGCACGCACCGGCCGCCAGGGTGGATCGTCTCCTTCGATGCGATACCGGAAATTCAGGTTGTCGAGACGTACCCCGCGATCGGCGATCCGCTGCTCGCTTTCCTGGGCGGCGACGTTCTGCTTGTGGAGCGCTACAAGCGTGTCTGTCGGATAAGTCCAGGAGATCGATGCCATATAGGTCTGCTTGGTCGAGATGAGCTCGAGGTGATAGGCCCGCCGGTCCGTCAGCACGACGAGGTTCGTCTGGATATCCGGCAGCGTCGGCTTGACCAGGATGTGCACCCGACGGGAGTTGCCCTGTCCGCTCGAAGTATCGCCCACCACCCAGCGCACCGTATCGCCGGTGGAGACATCCACCAGTTCTTCGCCTGGTTGAAGCCCGATGGTCGAGACTTTTTCCGGGCTTGCATAGAGCCGGTAGAGTGCGCCTTCCGTCCAGGGGTAGACCTGAATGGCGTTGATATATCCGGCACGTGTTGGCTCCATCCTCGCCGCCTTGTTGGCCTTGGCGATCGCCTGTTCCGGCGGGAGCTTTTCCTCCTTACCGCCCTTTGCCGGAACGGGCTTCAATTGACCCGGCAAAGGCAAGACCTTCGGTGTCTCGACCACTTGTACCGGCGCCGGCGGGTCGGTCTCCGGGAGCGCCTTCTCAAAGGTCATCTCATCATAGGGCGCTTCAAGGTTGAGCTTGGTGGCGCAGCCACTGAGTACAAGCGACAAGGCCAGGACGCTGGTCGACGCGAGCTTACTAAAAGCAACGGTGTTCATTTGGCGTCTCCAATAAGGTCGCGCGACCAGTTGAGCGAATGGACGTAGAGTCCGAGAGGGTTTTTGCGCAACGTTTCGGCATCTGCGGGCGGCTTGAGAACCGTGGTGACAAGACCCGTGAAACGTTCGGTCTTTGCGATCGCGCCGTTCTCGTAGGCGTTTTCCTTCCAGCGGACCTCGAAGCTGTCGCCGGACGCGCGCACCACGGAGGTGACTTCTGCGGTCACGGTCTTGGACCCGATCTTGGTGAACGGATCGGTTTCCCGAGCGTAGTCGTTCAACGCCTGTGCGCCGCGATCGGTGACGAAGTCGTAGGCACGCAGCCAGTTTGCCCGGACAATGACCGGATCGATCGAAAGCGAGCGCACGTTCTCGATGAAGCGCGCAAGAAAGTGCGCTATCTGCGCGTCTGACGGCTGGTAGGCTTCGATCGCCGGCCCGACGGCTCGGACTTCACCGAGCCGATCGACCTCGACCACGTAGGGAACGACACCCGAGCGAGCGATCTGGGTAAAGATCGTCAATCCAAGCACACCGGACAGGCCGATGGCTGCCAGCGCAGCGAGGCGCCAGTTGCTCGCCTGAACACGCGCGGAGCCCAACCGCTCGTCCCAGACCTGGGCTGCCTTCTGGTAGGGAGTGACCGGCTCTGGCGTCTCGCCATACCGAACCGACACGCGCTGAAACGGGTGAGATGCCATCCCCTATTCTCCTTCCAGCTTCGGGCCCGACGAATGTCCGCCTTTGTCACCTTCCTTCAGGATATGAGCGGCGACTTGTGCCGCTTCCCGCGCGTGTCCCCGTGCCGACGAGGCCGTTGCGCGACCCGCCCCAGCAGGGGCAGTACCTCCAGCACTACCGCTGGAGACCTGATCGATGGCGAAAGCCCGCGCTGGCGCGCCCGCGGCCGAAGATGCGCCCGTGAGCGATGCCGCGGATCGAACGGCAGCCATTGAACCGCCTGCCGCTGCGCGCAGACCGCCGACGGCCGCCGCTCCGCCGCCGATCGCGACCGCTGCTGCACCCGCCACCGTCCCGGCTGCCGCTCCGGCTCCCAGTTGAGGGGCGCCTGAGACCAGGCCCGCTGCGATCCCGGGACCAAAGATGCCGAGGCCGAACAGCGAGAGCGCCGCTAGCAACAGGCTCATGGCTGAGGCAATGTCGATCGGCCGGGTCAACGTTCCCGCGAGCTGACCGAAGATGGTCGAGCCGATGCCGATGATGATCGCGAGAACCATCACCTTCACCCCCGACGCAACGACGTTGCCGAGGGTCTTTTCCGCCAGGAATGCAGTCTTCCCCCACAACGCGAACGGCACCAGGATGAAGCTTGCGAGTGTCGTCAGCTTGAACTCGATCAGCGTGACAAACAGCTGCACCGAGAGGATGAAGAACGCGAGCACGATCAGGATCCAGCAGAACAGCAGGATCAGGATGGTTGGCAGGTTAGTCAGGACGTCGAAGCCCGAGAACTGGCTGGTCTCCTCCAGCAGCGGATGTGCCGCCGCGAATCCGGCAGCCGCGACAAAGCCCGGCCGCGCCAGGTCGGAAGCGCTTAAGCTCCCGCCGGAGGCCTTCAGTCCGATGCCGGAGAACGACGCAAAGACGATATCGGCAAGGCTCTTGAAGTTGCCGATGATAAACGCAAAAGCACCGACATAGAGCACCTTCTTGGCCAGCGTGACCAGGATATGGTCGTCGCCGCGCATGCTCCAGGCGAGCCCCGCAAGCGTCAAATCGATGCCGATCAGGGTCGAACTGAGGAAGGAGACTTCGCCCGACAGGAGACCAAAACCGGAGTCTATGTAGCGGGAGAAGGTCTCAGTAAAGCGGTCAATGACGGAAAGATCAGCCATGGGCCCCTCGCCTACCTGCCGCCAGCGTAGGCACGGCCGTCGCCGATGAAACGGATGAACCGCTCCTTTGCGGCAGCGGCCGACGCTTGCTGCTCGGCGGCCCGCAACGTTTCTGCGCGAGCCTGCGTTGCCATCAAAGCCTGAGCCTGCAGCGACTGTTTGATCTGCAAGGCGAGAAGCTCGTTGCCCGACTGCTGAGCCTGCAGGGAGCCTACGGCAGTGGACGACCTGGCCATCAGCGTCCGCAGGGTCTGGCCGTCCTGATCCAGGCTGCCGACAATGGCCGATTGAACGGTGAGCGACTGCTTCAGTCCATCGTAGCTGTTATCCCAACGTGCTGTCGCATCCTGCACCATCTTGTCGGACGAGATCGCCGCCGCGTATTGCCGCGGATATAGCCGCTGAAAGTCCTGCTGCGTTGTCTGAACATCAAACGAGATGTTCTTTGCCTGACTGATCAGGCCGTTCATCTGGTTGATGGTCGATGTCAGCTGACCGACGACGCTGGTGGGGAGACTTGCGAGGTGCCTTGCTTGATTGAGCAGCGACTGCGCCTGGTTTTCCAGGCTCCTCACCTGATTATTGATCTGCTCAAGCGCTCGCGCGGCGGTCAGGAGATTCTGACCGTAGTTCGTAGGATCGAAGACGATATCGAACGCCCCGAGCCGCCGCGACCCGTTCACGGCGATAACGAACGATAGCATTGTTGTTATTATAATTCTTGAGGTTGTACCCGTGAACATGCGGCCGAGACGTTCGAGCATGGAGGACTCCAGGGATTTGTGTTGAGGTCAGATCTTGTGGGCTTGTTCGAAAGTGCTGATCAGGTTGGCGGCCCAATGCAGGCCGCGTTCGTTGAGGTAGCGTTCGCCGAAATGGCGAGGCCCGGTGCGGCTGAGAACCGCGTCAATGGCGCGCTGATCCTCTGGCGAAGACGCTCCGACGAAGGCAAGCGCGACTGGTCCAAGGCCAAGCTCGAACATGCGGTTGCCGGCGCGGGACTGCAGATAGTAGTCACGCTTGGGAGAGGCTTCCGCGATCAGGCGTACCTGCGTGTCGTTCAGACCGAAGCGTCGATAGGTCTCGGTCTGGGTCGGCTCAAGGGCACGCGGGTTGGGCAGGAAGATCCTGCTCGGGCAGGACTCGATGATCGCAGGCGCGATTTCGCTGTCCGCGATATCAGCAAGCGACTGCGTGGCAAAGATCACCGCCACGTTCTTCTTGCGCAATGTCTTCAGCCATTCGCGAATCCGGTTCGAGAACAACGGATCATCAAGGAAAACCCAGGCTTCGTCGAGCACCAGCAGGGTCGGCCGCCCGTCGAAACGAGCCTCCAGGGCGTGGAAAAGATAAGTGACCACGGGCGCGACCAGGCCTGGCAGCGCCATCAGCTCTTCCATCTCGAAGGTCAAGACATCGGCGCTCGACAGACGATCGGCATCCGCATCGAGGAAGCGGCCGTAAGGTCCCTCAAGCGTATAAGGCTGGAGCGCCTGACGCAGGGCATCCCGGGCGAGCAAGGCGACGAGCCCGGTCATCGTGCGTTGGGATACGGGTGCAGTACCGAGGCTCTTGAGCGCCGACCAGATGGTTTCCTTGACCTCCGGCGTCACAGTCACCCGCTCATGGGCAAGCACGCCACAGAGCCAATCAAGCGCCCAAAGCCGCGGCCCCTCCTCGGCAACATCCTTCAGGGGCTGAAACGCGATGCCGCCTTTGGCCCCGAGTTCGTACCACGCACCCGAGAGGGCAAGTGTCGTGGCGCGCGCGGAGCGACCCTTATCAAAGGTAATCAACTGGGCATTCGGGTAGCGTCGAAACTGCAAGGCCAGCATCGAGAGCAGCACAGACTTGCCCGCACCAGTTGGCCCGACGACGATCGAATGCCCAACATCGCCAGCGTAGAGCGAGAGCCGGAACGGAGTTGCCCCTTTTGTCTTGGCGATCAGAAGCGGCGGTCCATCCAGGTGCTCGCACCGTTCGGGTCCGGCCCATACCGCCGACAGTGGGCACATATGGGCGAGATTCAGGGTATGCACGATGGGCTGGCGGATGTTGGCATAGGCTTGTCCCGGCAGACCGCCGAGCCAGGCCTCGACCGCATTGACGCTCTCCCGGATGGTCGTGAATCCGCGGCTGTTGATCACTCGTTCGACCGCACGGATCTTTTCGTCCGCCTGGTGCGAGTCCTCGTCACTCACGGTGACCGTCGTCGTGATGTAGCCGAAGGAAACCAGGTCGTCGCCGAGCTCGGATAACGCGGCGTCCGCATCGAGCGCCTTGTTGCCGGCATCGGTGTCGAGCAGCGCCGCTTGCTCGTTGAACATGACCTCTTTCAGGATCGCTGCGAGCGACTTCCGCTTTGCGAACCATTGCCGCCGGTAACGCGACAGAGTGGCATTGGCCTGCGTGCGGTCGAGCGGCAGAAATCGGGTTGCCCAGCGATAGGCAACACCAAGCCGGTTCAGTTCGTCGAGCAACCCGGGAAAGGTAATGTGCGGGAACCCAAGGACGGTCAGCGCGCGAAGATGGCTCCGCCCAATTGCCGGCGACAATCCGCCGGTCAGCGGCTCATCGCTCAGAAAGCAATCGAGATAGGCTGGAATCTCGGGGACGCTGACCTGATGACGCTTGGTCGAGATACAGCTATGAAGATAGGTGAGCGTCTCCGTATCGTTGAGGGGCCAGATCTCCGGTAGGACCGACGATAGCAGATCGATCGCCCGGTCGGTTTCCTGGACGAACCGCTGGAGGTGATCGCGATAGCCATGCTCGCTCCGCTCTGCATTCTGGCCCTCGATCTGGGTGTCACGGATGTTGGCTTCTGCCGGTTCTTTCCCTCGCTCAGCGTCGCTGAGCGGAGGACCGCGACGAGCAGACCGGTTCCTTCCGGCTCGCAGATCCTTCTGCCTTGGACGTTCGAGGAACAAGCTCTCGAGGCGCGAGACCCTCTCGGCCGGCGGCAGGTACATCAAGGTCAGATGCAGCACGCTCTCAAAGTGCTGCCCGCCAGGGCGTGACGGATCCTCCCACGTCGCCCCGGCGGCGCCGGCAAACGCGGCACGGCGCTCCTCGTCGACCAGCCAGGAGACCGAATCCGGAAACTCGGAGCACGGATATTCCGACGCCGGAATGCGCGTGGCATCAAAGAAGAGCGCCCAGCCCGAGCCGAAGCGCTTCAGAACGTTGTTGACGCGCGACGCGACGCTCATGAGTTCGGCCTCGGTCGCGCTGTCGAGGTCCGGTCCACGGTAGCGGATCGTCCGCTGGAAGCTGCCATCCTTGTTGAGGATGACGCCTGGAGCGATCAGGCATACCCAGGGCAGCCAATCCGCCAGCCGGTAGGCGTTTCGGCGGAATTCTCTCAAGTTCAGCATGCGAGCGAAGCCTTATGCTTGGTGTGACGGATTGCGACCTCGACAAAGGCGGGATCGTGCCTCGCAAGCCAAACCGCGATGGTGTGCCCGACGATCCAGAGCACGAGGCCCGCGAGCCAGAGCCGCAGGCCAAGCGCCAGCACGGCCGACAGGGTGCCGATCAGGATGGCCGCAGAGCGTGGTGCACCGCCGATCAGAATGGGCTCGGTCAACGAGCGGTGGAGCACGAGTTCGAAGCCATCGGGACGCATCAGATCAGCGCTCCGCCGCCGAACGAGAAGAACGACAGGAAGAAGGAGCTCGCCGCGAACGCGACGGAGAGGCCAAAGACGACCTGGACCATCTTACGGAAGCCACCCGAGGTATCGCCGAAGGCAAGCGAAATGCCGGTCACCGTGATGATGATGACGGCGACGATCTTCGCGACCGGTCCCTGCACCGACTCCAGGATGCGCTCGAGCGGCGCCTCCCACGGCATGCCTGAGCCTGCCGCGTGGACGGCCGGAGCGGTGAGAACCATGTAGGCGACGCCTGCTCCAAGCTCGATGAGGAAGTGCTTGCAAGCGCGACGACAGCAGAAGCGCGCCGTTGAACGAAACAAACAAGGCATGTCGTACTCTCCGTGCGGATCAGGGACGATGGGAAGCATTTGGCAGGCCAGGCGGCGTCTCCAGGAGATAATCGCCGGAAGGATCGAGCCCCTTGAGTTCGGCGATCGCCTCGATCCGGCGCGCGGGACCCCGCCCCCTGATGAAGACGACGAGGTCGATAGCCTCGGCGATGAGCCGGCGCGGCACAGTGGCGACCGCTTCCTGGATCAACTGCTCGATGCGATAGAGCGCAGCACGCGCCGAGTTTGCGTGAACGGTGGCGATCCCACCCGGATGGCCCGTATTCCAGGCCTTCAGCATGTCGAGGGCCTCGGCGCCCCTGACCTCGCCCACGATGATGCGATCAGGACGAAGGCGAAGTGTGGAGCGCACGAGATCTGCAAGGCTCGCGACGCCAGGCTTGGTGCGGAGCGTCACGACATCCTTGGCCGCGCAGCGCAGCTCGCGCGTGTCCTCGATGATGACGATGCGCTCATCGAGGCGCGCAATCTCCGCCAGGAGCGCATTGGCAAGTGTGGTCTTGCCGGATCCAGTGCCGCCCGCAACCAGGATGCTGCGCCTTCGGCAACCGCGGCCGCCAGCACCTTAGCCATCAAAGGCGTGGCGATCTGTGCCCTGACGTAGTCGGACAGGAGAAACGTCGTCGTTGCAGGCTTGCGGATGGCAAAGCACGGCGCGAGCGAGACCGGCGGCAGGACGCCTTCGAACCGCTCGCCAGTTTCGGGAAGCTCAGCGAGATGATCGGGTAGGATGCACTTGCCTCAGCTCGGACATGGCTCGCGACCAGACGGATGATCCGCTCCGACTCCTGCGGCGTCAGAATGACACCGGTATCAGCCCGTCCCGCGCGGTGCCGCTCGAGCCACAGCCTGCCGTCTGGGTTGACGATCACCTCGACAACCTCGGCCTCCTCCAGGGCCAGCGCGATCGCCGGCCCCAACGCGGTCCACAACATGCCACGGCGGCGCTCGCGGGTTTCGGGCGAGAGAAGGTCAGACATGGCCGACCTCCTCCCGCCCCGCCGGAGACGGCCCCGGCTGCTGACCCGCCGCATGGTGCGGGCGGGATTCTGTCGCTGTCTGCGCGTTGCCGCCGCCGAGCGGCGCGCCCTCCTCAATATGCCGCATGAACAGGTCCGGATTTGACGTCGAGACCTGTTCCATGACGTCCGCAACCAGCCGGCCGCCGGAGGCGATGCGCTTGCCGACTTGCGCGACGAACATCTCGAACCGCTCGCGCCCCAGCGCACGTGCCGCGTCCTGGTCTCCGGTGGGCAACGGCGGCGTGATCGTCAGGTAGTAGCGAACGAAGAGCGCGATAGTTTCCGCCATGATCGAGAGATCACGCTCCGCGCGATCAAGCTGCCGGTTCATGCGGTCTAGCCTGCGCAGGAGCGCTGCGTCACCGCTTGCGTCCCGTTCCGGATTGAGGAAGCGATCGAGGGCGGCGTCGACGATGGCCGACTTGTTGGTGCCGGGTCGCCTGGCAGCCAGTTCGAGCCGCTGCGCCACGCTATCGGAGACATAGGCAGATAGTTTTGGTTTCATAGGAAGGGCCCTCAGAATGCAGGAAGAAGATCGTCGTCATCGCGCGTGACTGCGTGAGCGCTACGGACGGTGCTGGAGGCGTTCGCCAGGCGTTGCATCTGGTTGCGATCTGCGCCGACGTCTGCCTCGTCATCGAGCAACCGCTCCTCGGCAAATCGCACCGCCTCGGCTCGGGGATCGGCTTCCTCAAACAGCGGCAACTGCTGCTTCAGCCCGCCCTCCTCCGCAGCCGCCTGCATGAGGTCGCGGTACGGAAGCGTTGCCAATCGAAGATCGACGGCCCGGATCTGGCGATCCCAGTCGCTGGCACGTGCTGCCAGGCGGTCGCGATAACCGCCGGCATCGCAGCGCGGCGACGGATGCAAGCGCATTACAAAATTTGCATCCTCATAGTGCCTGAGCTTGCGGGCCCGAACCGGCGCCAGCCCCGAGACGAGCACGATGGCCTGGTCTTGTGGCAACTGCATCACCTCGCCCGAAGTGAGCAGCGGCCGCGCGGTTTCCTGGCGGCTCACCATGACATGGCCAAGCCAGGGAGCGAGTCGGTGACCGGCATAGTTCCTTTGTGCCCGTAGCTCGGTTGCGGTGCCGAGTGCATCCGAAATGCGCTTGGCAGTGCGCTCATCATTTGCCGCAAAGGCGATACGGACGTGGCAATTGTCCAGGATCGCATTGTTCTCGCCATAGGCCTTTGCAATCTGGTTCAGCGATTGAGCGATGAGATAGGCGCGGATGCCGTAGCCAGCCATGAAGGCGAGTGCGCTTTCGAAGAAGTCGAGCCTCCCGAGAGCCGGAAACTCATCCAACATCAGGAGAAGTTGGCGATGCTTCGCCTCGCCTGCCTTGATGTTCAAGGACTCGGTCAACCGGCGGCCGATCTGATTGAGGATCAGCCGGATCAGCGGCTTGGTGCGGCTGATATCTGACGGCGGCACGACTAGATACAGCGTGACCGGCTTATCCGCCGTGACGAGGTCGGCGATGCGCCAATCGCAGCTCTCGGTATTGCGGCTCACAACCGGATCGCGATAGAGCGCAAGGAAACTCACGGCGGTCGACAGCACGCCGGAGCGCTCGTTTTCAGATTTGTTGAGGAGTTCCCGCGCGTCGCCGCGACGACAGGATGAACCTTGGGGTCGGCCTCGGTTCCGAGATGGTTGGTGGCCAGCATAATCCGCAGCGTTTTCTCGAAGGACTGCGCTGGATCAGCGAGTATCTCGGTAACGCGGGTCAGCGTCTTCTGTTGCTCCGCATAGAGAACATGGAGGATGACGCCCACCAGCAGGGAGTGGCTGGTCTTCTCCCAGTGGCTTCGGCGCTCCAGTGCCCCTTCCGGGTCGACCAGGATGTCGGCAATGTTCTGGACATCGCGGACTTCGGCCACTCCCTTGCGGACCTCGAGCAACGGATTGTAGCGCGCGCTTGCTGGATCGGTCGGATTGAACAGCAGGCAATGCGAGAAGGTCGAGCGCCAGCCGGAGGTCAGCTCCCAGTTTTCGCCCTTGATGTCGTGCACGACTGCGGATGAAGTCCAGGACAACAACGTCGGAAGCACGAGCCCCACGCCCTTGCCCGACCGTGTCGGTGCGAAGCACATGACGTGCTCGGGTCCGTCGTGACGCAGATAGCGATCTTCAAATCGTCCAAGGAACACACCCTTGCCTGCGAACAGACCGGCAGCGCGGATCTCCTTCGCAATTGCCCAGCGGGCGGAGCCGTAGGTCGTGACCAGCTGGTTTTGCCGTGCCCGCCACACCGAATTGACGATCGCAAACAGCGCGCCCGCAATGCCGCCAGCTGCCGCGATGGCCCCGCCCTCCTCAAATATCTCGGGCGCGTATGCCTCGTAGGCGAACCACCATTCGAACAATCGCCAGGGCAGATAGACCGGATAGCTGCCAATGGCGAACCACGGTGCACCAAGCCGCGCCTGAAATCCGAGCGCTGTCGCCGTCCATTGCGTCGCTCCCCATATCGATGCGACGACGATACCGAAGACAACCGCGATCTGGCCGACGTAGATTTTTGCCGGAAACATTTTCCGCCCCGCTCAACGCTCGCAATGAGCGCGTCGAGATGAAAAGCGGGATGGCGGCTCGCATTCAACCTGAATAAAAATCGCCGCCGGCAACGAGATCCGGCTCGATCATATCCATCGAAGTGAAATCGTTGCTGCGGCAGTCTCAGCGTGGTTGAGGAAGCGCCTCAATTGAAGGTGAACGGCACGATCAAACTTGATCACCGGTCCGGCCTCGCCCCGGATAGCTCGTCGCACGGCCTGCCCCGAGGTGACGAAACGAATCGAACGAGGCCGCTCACGCCTTCACATCGATGGTCGCATCGACTGCCGGCCCGAAAGGGCCGCGCGTCGGCCAAAGCATCACTGCGCGACGGACTGCCCAACTCGCCATCGATCTTGCAATGCGGGCGCGTGCGGAGATTGGCGGCCCTATTCTCCGCATGATTTGCGGGAATTCCGCCGGAAATTCATCACGAGCCAATCACTACCATAATACCTAAATCAAGTTTTGTCAAAGTTGACAAAGTTGCATACGCGCCCAATATTCAGGTCGGAGTTCAGCTCATGTCCAAGGCACAGTCAAAGCCCTCCGGTACCGAGGATCTGTCCGTCCATGGGGACGGCGTGATGATGGTACTTAAGCAGAAGCCCGGCGCTTTGAAGAGCCTGGAGCTTCCCGCCGATGCGCAGGTCGCGATTGTCTCCAAAAGCGCGACCGCGCTGCAGAAGGTGCGTGAGCGAAACAAGCAATTGACGGGTCAGGCGTTCCGGTTCTTCTCCGAAGCCGCAAAGAAAGCTGCTGTCGTCAACAAGGACGCGTTCACGCCCGATGCCCGCGCGCTCGCCGTTCTTGAAGGCGTCCGTATTGCGCAGGAGGATCTTCGGCGATCTGGCGGCGCGTATGATCTGGAGCAGGTCAGAACGCTCCTGCGGGGAATCTCCCGGCAGGCCGTCGACAAGCGCGTGCAGGAAGGCAGCCTCCTTGCCGTTCCCGGTCCCAGTAACCACCGGAGCTTTCCGACCTTCCAGTTCAACGTCGACGGCACCGTCGTCGAGGGACTCAAGTCGGTTCAGGACGCCCTGCCAACCAACAACCCCTGGACCGTTCTGAATTTCCTGGCTCAGCCAGACGATCGGTTGGGCGGCCGCAAGCCGATCGACCTGCTCCGGGAAGGCAAGGTTGAACTTGTGGTCGAGGCCGCCCGGCGAATGGCTCAGCAAGGCGCGTGACCGCACCACTGCCGCCCGGCGATCTCGATCGCCGCCGTCCTCGCCCGGTCCGGCTACGGCGAGGAACAGTTGTACATCGGTTCTACACGGCCGAGTACGATCCGATCTTTTTCGACACCTCGCGTCTTGGCCGATTGAACGCTCCCGACGGAAGCTACGGCGTTCTCTATGCAGCTCGAGAGCCTTTTGGCGCATTCGCAGAGACGTTCCTCCGCGTGCCGGGACGGACCCTGCTCGATACCGGCCTGCTCCGTCGCAAGGCCTACGCGCGTCTCGAGATCACAGAAGATCTGACGCTGATCAGACTGGCCGGTCCATCGCTCGCTATTGTCGGCGCGACTGCCGAGGTGGTCCATGGCGGATTGCCCTACGACGTGCCGCAAGCCTGGTCGAAGGCGCTTTTCGACCATCCGCTCAGTCCCGACGGCATCGCCTACTACGCCCGCCACGACGACGAAGGCCTTTGCTATGCACTGTTTGATCGCGCACGCAGCTCGGTCAGAGAAATCGATCGACAGACCAACCTCGATCAGGACTGGTTCTGGCGGCTTGCGCAGCGATACAGGGTCGGACTTGCACCGGGCTGACGAGAGGCTCGAGCTAGCGGCCGATGCCCCGTTTTATTCCGATCGACCAGGAAATGCCCGCTCCGCCAACACTGCCGCTGACGAATTGTCCACGCGCGCGTTCCAGAACCGGCCGCCAGGGCACCAGGACAAATTCGCGCGACTGCTCGATCAGAGCGTATCGCCCGCTATTGAGTGTCAGCATCCGCTTGTAGACGCCGCTAAGGTTATCGCCCGCCCTAGCGTTGCGATACTCAAGCCCGGTACGAGCCGAAATGCCCGCCGCGGTTCCCGCCAGCTCGCGCTCTTCAAGGGCGCGCAGCATGTTCCGCGCAAAACGCATCCGCCCTCCTTCCTCTCGTGCGAGCCCCTGTTCGATCAGCCATTGCCGTCTCGCCCGCAATGCCGTCTCGACCTCCGCTCCGAAGCCGGTTGACGCGAGGCCGCACGTTTCCTTTCCGAGGAGCTTGCGATCGAGCCAGGTCGCACCGACCGCTTGCGGCAGCTCTTCGAGCCTTTGCCATGACAGCACCGTGACGCGGAATGGATTGCGCGCGCGCTGGAGCTCTTCATAGCGAAGCGCCCGATCGAGATAGTCCTCGCCGACCTTCCAGCCGTCATCGGCAAGGCGGCTTACCATCCCTAGCCGACGCATCGCCTCCAGTCGCCGGATGTGGGCTCCGATATATTCACTCGATGCCTGGGGATCGAACTCCCGGTGCAGGCGCTCGCTGTAAAGATTGTCATTGCGAGCGGACACTGCAGCGATGTCCCGGTCGATCTGGCGAGCCTCCGCGGAACGCGGCCTAAGCTCCAATATCATGCTCCGCGCGGGCAACTCTTCGTTAGCCCCGAGAGCGCCGACCTCGGCATAGTGTGTCCGCCCGTCGACCCCATCAATCACCACATAGCGGCGCTCCGTCAGCTCATCCGCAAACCCTTCGCCGACGACCCGTCCGATCAGGCGCTCACCGTCACGCTGTGGATCGAAGACCGCATAGCTGCCTGACGCCCGCGAGATTCCCGCCGCTGTCAGCTCGCGATGCATGGTCTTGATGATGTCGCCACGCTCGTCCATGCGACTGAGCTTCGCTTCGAGCTCGGCGTCAAGACGCCAGCGGCCGGGCTTGTCTTCCTCCGCCAATCCCATCCGCTCGAGCGTCCGTAGCCGGCCCATCCGCATCGTGTGCCAGACCGGATCCCGCGCAGTCTGTGCAGCAGGCTCAAGGACACCATGCGGGGCGTCGCGCAGAATAGCCCGGTCAAGCCGCGTGAACCGTTCGGCCGTTACCTCCCGTTGAAGCTTGCGTGCGGCCTCGATCTCGGTTTCGGGACCGAGCTCACGGGTGACAAGGTCCGCGGCGCGCGCCCGCAGGCCGTGGGCAATATAGTCTCGAGCGATCACGAGGTCGTGCCCCGCATCATCCCTGCCACGGAGCACGACATGGCTATGCGGATGCCCCGTGTTGAAATGATCCGCCGCGACCCAGTCTAGCCTTGAGCCGAGGTCACTCTCCATCTGTCGCATCAGATCACGGATGAACGGCTTCAGATCGGAGAGCTCGGCGCTATCCTCCGGTGCCACGATGAAGCGAAACTGGTGGCGGTCGCCGGCGCTGCGTTCAGTAAACGCCTTGCCGTCGGCCCGGTCGCTCCCCGCGTCGTAAAGTTCTCCGGGCTGACCTTCTCGCGTCACGCCGTCGCGTTGCACGTAACGCAGATGCGCCCGGACGGCGCCCGTATCGCCGGCCTTGATGCGTACGATCCGTGCCTTGATCACGACCCGACGTCGTCCCTCGCTCCGGCTTCGGCCGGCGAGCACCGCACCTTGCGCGTATCCGCGGCCGATACGGCCGCCCGAGAAATTCGAAGCGCGATCAACCCTTGGACCGGCGCGTTCGGCGGCCTGCCGAACACGTCGGAGATATCCGGTCGGCTTTCTCGCCTTGCGGTTCCCGATCCGGCCTAGTTTCGGTTTGACCTCGTCGTCATCGACACCATGCATGTCGCGTCTTCCCGGCTGAGAAGACCGCGGATATGTGAAGCCAATGAGCCCTCGCCAAGTCGCAGACGCGAACGGTGAGCACTTGCACTACCTTGAAGGGCTATTGGCGACATCGCGTTGCGCCGTATCGCCAACTCCTGGATGTGCAGACAAGGGCTTGCGGCTCATCGAGAGCCAGTCCTTTAATCTTGCTCTCTCGTTCTGTTCTTTCAGCCCCTGGACCTCAATGGACAGGCTCTTCCGGTTGCCGAAGCCGTGATCAACGATCGCGCGGATAGAAGCGCACATAAGCGATGCGCGCCCCCTTCCGGGAGCGCGCACAATCGGCATTGCGTGCCGCATCAGTTGTCAGGATTCCACGTCCAGATGGGACGCGCCACGCCCAGAACATTGCATCTGAGCACCGGTCCGAAGTAGCGCGAGTCGAACGAATTCGGGTGCGCTTGTAGCAGGAAGAACTCTCCCTCGATCAGCCTCATGCAGCCTTTCCATGCCGGCAGCGCTCGGCCATCTCTGCCCTTCTCGAAGGTCTCGGCGACCACCTTTCCGTTGATGGCAATTGTTCCGTTGGGCTCGTCCGAGCGACACACTTCGTCTCCGCCGGCTGCGGCAATCTGCTTGATTAGCGGCACGGAGGGCGGCAAGAGGCCACGCGCGACCAGCATCAACTCGACCAGCGCAGGCGGCTCGATCACCGCCATCTCGCCGCGCTCGGGCAGGCGATTTTCCAGGCGATAGAACCCGAGCGGCGCGCTGCCCGACCCGTTGTAGACGACGAGCGGCGCGTGTGGCGCCGACGCGACGATGGTCGCGACGATCGACACGGAAATTACCGCAAGCACGGCGGCCCTTGTGCGCAAGCGCTGCGATCTAGCGATCATCGGAGGTCGACTTTCGCTTGCTGGCCTTCGAATAATCGACGAGGTCTTCGATGTCGTAACGGACGTAGCGTCCATGCTTGCGATAATTGGGCCCTGTGCCCTGGACCCGCATCTTTTCAAGCGTGTTCTTGGTCAGCCGCAGCCAGGCGGCCGCCTCTGTCGTGTTCAGAAATGGAGAGTCGGACTCTTTCTTCTCGCTTTCCGTCATCATCGACGTTTCCCTGTCATGCCCGCAAAATGCGAGAGCGAGAGGAAACCTCGTCAAGGACGAATGCTCATGGAAGTGTCGAAGATGGCCCGGAAATTGTCGCCACCCCGCATGGGGAAGCGCGGTCCAGTCAGGCGAGAAGTTCGCGATAGCCACCGCGCATCAGTTCCTGGCCCTTGGCAACCAGACGGCGGGTGCGGTCTTTCAGGAACTGGCTCGTCCCGCCCCAATCGTCGGCGACGCGTTGCTCGCCGAAGATCGCGATCGCTATCTGGCGATAAGTCTTGCCTGCCATGCTTTCATCGAGCGCGATCAGCGCTTGATAAAGGCGCTCATCATTGGCGAATGGCGACCGTCCGGTGCGAGCTGTCTCGGGCCTTTCGAAGCGCTGCAGAGTCCTGAGCCGCTCGGTCTGGCTGTTGAGATCGTCGAGCCCGTCGAGCTCGAACACCAGCCGGGACGGCCGGGTCAGGACCCCGACATCGTGAAGTTCAACGGCTACGTTCATGCCTTGCCCCTTCAGCATCACCACGGCAATCCCATCGGCGCCGATGGCCACCGAACGGTCAACCTTGAACGTTGCAAGCGGTGAGGCTCGACTGTCATTGACGCCATCGGATGCCCTGCAGCGGGCACGAACCGGGCGGCGGTTGGCGGATGCCAGCCAGAAGACCGGAGCGGTGCGGGCCGGAGCACGGGGATCGGCAAAGGCGTAGAGCCCCCATCGTTCGGCGTGCGGATAGCGCCGCCGCAGACGCAGCAGCCTCGTGCCGTCGGACAAAGTGATGCAAGGAAGATGCCTTGGCACCGAGGCGCGCCAACCCTTGGCATAGTCCGGGTTGCGACGGAGGAATTCCCAGGCCCAGTCGCTTGAATCGTAGGCATCGATTGCATCGCGGCCGCCCGCCGCGCCTGCGTTCCGCCATGGGCTACTGAAGCCTTGTCGATCCAAGCGCAGCCCCCAGGGCGAGTCGTCTGCGACGATGGTCGAAAGCGATTGCGGCGCCAAGGTGGCCTCCGCGCTGGGCGCGCGGAGGCCTTGCGGCTTGCGTCAGTCCGCCGAGTTCCAGATCAGCGCGAAGACGTTCTCGTCGTCCTGGCCGGCGGCGCGGCCGAGGTTGGCGTAGAGCTTGCGCGGTCCGAACTCGGGCGCGGCCAGCGACAGGCTCACATAGTCCTTGCGGCTGTTTTCTCCGCGGCGGATCCAGCCTGCGCCGATCTCGACGCCCTGGGTGACGACCCGGAAGTCCGGCTGAGCGTCCGCGGTCTTGTCGTGGTTGGCCACGATGTCGATGTCGGTCCGGATGGACACGGTCTTGAGCTGCCCTTTGTAGCCGCCATTCTCGGTCTTGGTGACGTATCCGATCGCAGTCATGGTTTGTCTCCTTTGATGCCGCAGAGGCCGATCCCCTGCGATGGCGAGACCGTGATGGGAAGCGAACCGCCGCCGAACCCGTCAGGGGCGAAGCGCAGCGGCGCACCCGAGTGAACGAGTTTTTTGAGGCGAAGCTGCCGCGAGGAGCCGGGGCCGCAAGGGAGCGGCGGGGAAAAAAGGAGATGGCGAGGGTTTTGGACGGCGGAGCGCTTCCCGTAGGTCGTCACGCCCGCAAGCAGGAGGTCGCCCCTCTCAAGGCTCAAGGAGCACAGCCATGACTGTGCGGGATGCTCCGGATCGGCGCCCGGCCTCAAGGGAAGACCCCATCCAACGGATGAGCATTGGCAGCGTGTCCAACCGCGGCAAGACCGCGGACACACGCAGGCTCCGCGTCGTCATCCTGGGTTCGAGACCGGTGCGAGCCGCGCGAGCGGAAGCGACCGCAAGGACTATGTGAGCTTACCGCTGCCGCCGGGGCTGCCGGACGCACACGCCTGACAGCCTTCCACGACGGCGGCCCGCTGACGACTTCGCAAAGCGCGCTCCTGGTGTCGGCCGGTCGCAAGCATCCGCCTGCGCAGCACGCGTGAGGTGCTTGTACTGCTTGATCGTCACGCAACCGCAGCGCTCGAACGGCTGCGTTAACCCAACACGGTATCAATTTTGCTAGTATCGGATTAGCTTGATGATGCGTGCGCCACTTGCGGTGCTCGCGAACACGTCAGGCCAACACAAAACCGAGAGGACCACATGGCTAAGAAAGCGAAAAAGGCAAAGACCGCGAAGGCAACCAAGAAGGTCGCCAAGAAGACCAAGAAGATGAAGAAGTAAGCGCGGCTTTCCGCGCTTCAAGCCGCCGCGGCATCGCGTCAGCCTCGATGTCGGCTCCGGATGCATCAAAGGATGCTCCCGGCGACGATCAGACCGGCCCCATGTGCACATGGCCCAAGAGCCCTCTGGATTGATGCACATGGGTCCAGTTTTTTTGGTCCCGTCTCTCGCCGCCGTCGGCCGCTTCAGCCATCACGTTAATGCGCTTCCGACGGCCGCATGCCTTGTCGTGTCCCGCTGTTCGCGTCGCTGGAACAGGCATCCGGACGGCCCCCGGCTCCGATGCATTGACGGTAGCGCCAGGGCTCGACAAATCGTCCGCTCCACATGCCGGTCTGCTTCGCGCGCGCCTCGGCCTCGGCGGCCGCATAGTCGCCCTTGCTGTAGCGCGGCCAGTCGATCGCAAGCCCGCCGCGCACCAGCCAGTCGGCAAGGTCGACCTTAACGGCGGAGCAAACCGCGACCGCCCGCCCGTATTGGTCGCGGTCGACCTCGACGCAGGCTACCGTCTGCCTGCCAATGAAGGCGGCAAGCGCATTCGATGCGATCTGCCCGCAGCGATAGCGCTCGCCGTGTCGGTCATGGCACAGCTGATCGTGTTCAGGGGCATCGATCCCGAAGAGGCGTACGCGTGTCGCACGAATTTCGATGGTGTCGCCGTCGATCACGCTCGCCTGCCCGGTCGCGTCGCCGGCGCGGACGGGGCCCGCCAGCGTGGCGGCGGTAACCAGCAGGACGAGTGCGCGGCCGAGAGCCGGCCGCTGCCCGGAAGTCCGGTTCGACCAATTGAATGCGTGCCACGGTCGCAATCGTCTCGAAACGCCGGTCCCCACCTGACTGGACCACGTCCTACGGCGCGCCAACGGTCAGGGAGGAAACCACCCGCGCCAGCACCACGATGCTGGCGGCGAGCGTCGTCCCTCCGACCAGAACGTGCGCGATACACCGCCCTACCATGGCACTGCCGTCAACAAAGACGCTGAATGCATTTTGCATGGGCCGGCTCCGTCACTTGCTCGGAAGGATCGAGCCGGACTCTTAGTCTGAGTCGCACCACCGCCGCCTCAGGGTTATTTCTCGGGCCGTTAGGGTTTGATTCACGACTCCGAGACTCCGGCAATCGGCCGCGGCGGAGGCCGCCGCAGCCGAATCAGCGGACTCAGCCGCCGGTCTTGTTCCGTCCCTCGCCGTTCAGGCAGTCGCGGATGATTCGCTGCACCCTGGCGGTTTCCGACGGTTCGGCGGCAGCGACCTCCCGTCCCAGCGGGCGGTTTGCACCCGTTGCGAGGGGACGGCTATGCGTCCGGGCTGTGCTGCGCTTGATCGTCTGCGTTCGCTGAAACCGGTGCGCGGAAGGCCAGCAGAAAGTCTGCGGCTTTTGAGGCCTGGCTTGCGGCACGAAAGATCGCGCGGTTGTCGGCGCGCAGCACGTCGATCCAGCTGCCGATATAGTCGGCATGCCGTACCGTCGGCACGATGGACAGTGACGCGCAGACAAAGGCGGTTGTCACCTCGGCGACCAGCTCCTCGGTGGCGTACAGCGTCGACCCGAAGGCGCCGCTCTGATCGCGGTTCAGCCGGCGATGGTGACCGGTCCAGTGTCCGAGTTCGTGAAACAGCGTGCGATAGTAGTTGATCTGGTCGAAGAAGGCCGATTGCGGCGGCAGGCAGATCACGTCTTCGCGCGGGGCATAGAACGCCTCATCACCGCCATGACGGATATCGGCGAGCGTTGCGCGCGCGAGCGCTTCCGCCTCGGGCACGATCCGGGGCTCGGGCAATGCGGGAGCGGACGCAATGCAGCGATCGGGAAGCCCCTCGCATTGCGCCACGTTGAACACGATGTAGCGGCGCAGAAACGGGACTGCGTCGGCTTCGTGCCGGTCGTCTTGCGCTGCCGCCGGATCGGTCGGTTCAGATCGGCGATCCTTCGGAATGAACTTGTCGGCGTAACAGACCCCGACACCACGCTCGCCCTTGCGCACGGTTCCGCCCATGGCGGTCGCCTGCCGGAACGTAAGCCACCGCTGCGAGGCAAAGCCTGATCGAACTGCTGTGCCCACAGGATCAGGATGTTGATCCCAGAATAGGTCCCGCCGGTCACGGCGTTGCGCGGCAATCCAAGCCGGGCATCGCTCGAGCCTGCGGCCCAAGGCTGCGCCCATGGAAAAGTCCCTGCCTCCAGATCGGCAATGATCCGCGCGGTGACCTCTTCATAAAGGCCCGGCTTCGCCTTGGTCGCGTGATTGCGCGTAAAACGCCTGGACATGATGATCTCCGTTCGTCCTTCTTCCGCGCCCTGCCCCCGGAAGGCGGGGTGGGCGGCGAAGAGCGACCGGAAAGCCCCGAACTCAGGAGGCGGGCAGCACCGGAACGGCCGGAGCGGCAGCGGAGGACCGCGCCATGCAAGCACTCGTCGCAGACTGCCTTGAAATGGCGCGGTTGCGGCCTGTCGGTTCGGGGCTACACGGGAGCACCGCCCACCCCGCGGTCCGCGGGCTACAAAATGCGCCGGGCGCATGCGGCCGGCTCGCCAAGAAGCGCTTGTGACGGCGTAGCGACCTCGGTCGACCAGTGCGCTCGATGCCGCGCCCGGTCGCCACGTCGAGCGCGCGCACGAAGTTCGCGCCAGGGATCGACGCCAAAGGCCGAGACCGCGGACGGGCTCGGTTCACGAGAGCCCGGCCCGCAAGCCTGGTTGCTTGCGGGCGTCGCCAGCCTCAATGCCAATAGGCTCCTGGTGCCCTCCCAACCACCTCTTCCAAACGGATGATGCTCTCATCCTGCAGGCCATCTGCGCAAAGAGCGGATCTCGCCTCTTACGAGAGTGCTGACGTCACGTTGATCGCGCGGCGATTTGACGGGGACGCGAGTCCATCGCAGCATCGTCCGGCTGGCGGATGCACTAGGACAGCTCGGTCCTTGGATCGATCAGAAGCTGCTGCACGTGCTGCCTTGCGATCGGACAACCAAGGCATACCGCCCATTCAAGCAGGGTCTGGCGGAGCGTCGTTGTCAGAATTCCGTGCAGCGCAAGACGATCGAGCACAAGCTGGCGGTCCGCCTCCAGGCGCGCCATGGAGAGATCGGCAAGTATTCGTACGTCGTAACCGAGCGTTGCGCCCCCGAGCGCGGCGATGAGCACGTCCTCCTCAAGCCACGCTCCGCCCAAAAATAGCAGACTGGTATTCGAGGTTGTCAGGCTCGCGATAAACCGCGCATCGTGCCACAGCTCCAGAGGATCCGCGTCAGGTATCGTGACAACACCAGGAATCTGGCCGGCCCACGAAGGCTCGTGCTCTCCGACGAGGTTGAGCGTAATGCTGAACACCTGAAACACTGCGGGAAGGAGTGCAAGGCTCTCCTGTCGGTCTACAACGCGGTCGACCGATACTGTCCCGGGTCTGGTACGCCCGGGATTGATCAGGATCAGACGGCTGCGCCGCGGATCTGCCAGCATCGCATTGATCCAGGAAATGCACCGGATGGCCCATAGAAGCAGAATGTATCCTGGTCACGCGGCGGCGAGAGGCAGTGGCTCCTCCCTAAGCACGGGCCCCTCAACAACTGCCTGTCTGTACATTGCAGCGAGTGCAGTATCGGAATTGTGCAGCAAGCCCGCCAATGCCATGGTTGGGCCAATCCTCTGCGGCGTCGAGATCCGCTCCAGCGGCCATCCAGCGCGCCGAAGAATTCGTTCCATGCGCACGTCGGTGACGGTCACGATCGCATCGGCTTGCGCGGCCCGCATCCCCTCGATCATGGCCGCAAAGAGCAAGAAAGTCGTGCGGTTGAGCCCGCTCTCTGTCGATCCGGCAGCGCGAGCTGTGTCGACGCAAAACCGCGAGCTCTCCAGGACCTGGTCACTTCGCGGCACCGGCTGGCTTCCCAGCAAAGAAGGGAACGTATCGGCCAACATGGTGGGCCCCGTGGTCGGCAGCAGCCGGACGGATGCCACGACGTCCCGCTCTTCGGTCGTAATCAGAAGATAGGTCGGGTTGAGAGCATCATAGATGTCCATTTCGAACTCGCCCGATACAGACACAGTCCAATCGAGCCGATCCTTGAACACCCGCCGGCGAAGACGAAACATCGCCGCAAGTAGATCGAGATGCCGCCCGAATTGATGATGACGGAGAGCAACGACATGCATGGTGACCTCCTGATTGATAACAGGAGGTCACAGAACCAGAGGTACACAGACCATGCGCCTGTCGAATCTTGCAGGTCGAAAGCCGATCCAATGGAAGCCGAGGCCACTTTTAGCAAAGATAAGCCCAAGCTCAGCAATCGAGGACACCTCTTCAGCAGACGAGAGGTCTGCTTAGATGTGGGTTGTTATTCCAACCGCTCGCAATGAACTCAGGGCAACAATCCCCGGCGCAGCGCTTCGCGACGCACTGGGCGATTGTGGCGGCATCCAGCTTGCGCCGGGCGTTCTCGAGATGGAATACGACTGTGCGGCGCGATATCTGAACAAGTACGGCGATATCCGCGACAGTCTTGCCTTGTGCGACCCAGGCAAGACATTGGCGCTCGCGCTGGGTAAGAACGCTGCTGCCCTGCGTTGGCCTTCGCAGTCGGGCGACCGCGTGGGTGTGAAAATAGAGGCCCACAAGGTGAACTGCGAGCTTCGCATCGATGACCAGTCGGCTTGTCGAGGCAACCGGCTCGTCAGTTGCGAGAGTGAACGCGGCCATCCGTCCAAAGCCACCCTTGATCGGGACGGTGACGCCGGACCTGATACCAAACGTCATGGCCTCGTCGAAGAAGTTGCGCTGTTGCCTTGTTCCCGCGGGCTTCGGTGTACCGTCCCCCCAGCAGAAAACATCGTTTTCGTGACGAGCCCGACGCACAACGGGATCAAGCTGTTGATAGCCGAGCTCAAAGTATCGGCTGGTCCAGGCCTTTGGATAGGAGGAAACGAGCGTGGGCGCCTGGTTCGCGATCTGCAGATAGGCGAACCATCGGAATCCGAGGCGCCGGGTCACGCGCCTTGCGACACTTTCGAACCCTTGTTCGTCGTCTGCCGTCCAGATTGCATCGACGAACTCCTGAAATGACCGGTTCACTGCTTTTATCATCGAGGCATCGGCCAGCCGGCCATAAGGAGAAACACGAAGCATGCCACAGGACCAAACGAGCTGCTTTCGCCATCCGGCGCCGCAAGCAGCGGCCCACACCCCGGCCTGCTCCAGCAATGGATGCGTTCTCCATCGAGAGGATCGCGATCCGACGATCCAATCGATGGCTTCATGTGACGCGCTGCTACATGTTTACGAGCAGGGATGCGAGCACATTGAGAGAGGGCCCCTCGGTCTTGAAGTACGCCAGGCTTGGATGATCCGTATAGCCTACCCCGATTGTTCCCCAGAGACCGGGCATGAGATGCGCAGTGTATGTCGCGGTGACTGAATTGGAGGTCCGCGCCGCAAACGCTCCGGTAAGGCCTGAGAATTGGTTGGTAGCGTCCGCCAGATAATGGCTGACGACGTTTCGAGCCGTGACGACCGAGAACATGTCGGTTGGGCGGCTGTCAAACGGTCCGATCCAGTACGCTCGGCCCTCATAATATTGAGAGATGCCCGTCGTCTCGGGTGGCGCGTACATGAACGACATGCCCGCATAGATGCCGCGGTGCGCCGTCAGCGGTGACGACGGATCCTGTTGCCATAGTTGCCGGTCGGCCAGGAAGGTCACGCCGACATTGCCAGCATGTGTTGCGAACGGATTGCCCGGAAGATGTGAAAAGTCGCGGAAGGTCGAATTGTTGTAGAGGACGTCAAGCCGCAACCAGGTTTGCGGGTTTCCGGGGCTCGCCGGCCGCTTATAGCCGATCTCGTCAATGAACAGCTCCCCGGTTCCCCTCGGTCCGCTCCAGTTGAACCCTGAAGGGTTGGTCAGTGTTTCGTCGAACACGACATTGCCGGTCACACTGTTGATCGGGAGACTGCGTTGTACGGCGGCTTGATTATAGATCGTATCGGTGATGTGCCAGGTCGTTCTGAAACTTGGAGTTGGCACAATCGAGAGCCCCAGCTGCACCGGAATTGAGCCGCTTGGACCGAATGTACTGGCCAGATTCGAACCGACGAAAGTCCCCATGAACTCGGTGGTGTTGGTTACGTAACCGAACTTGATCTCGAGCCGCTTGTCGAAGAGCGTTTGATACCAGGCCAGCTGATAGAGCTGGAGAGTGTTGGGAAGGTATCCGACATCGTTACCCGTGCTGTACAGCCCGGCCACCATCAATTGCCCGTCGGGCACGCCCCAGCGGCTCAGATCGTAGGTCAGCCAGGCGATCGTCTCATTAATGTAGCTCGGACGTTGACCGAGATAGGTCTGGTTGCCCGCACACAGTGCACCGGTCGCCTGGGAGTAGCGGGAACAGGGCGGGAAGTAGCCTGGCACATGTCGCGGCGTGTCCAGCATATTGCTTTCAAAGATGCCGAGGTCGTAGACCTGCAGGCCAAAGCCTGCTGACGCCAATGCCGACCGCCAACCGCCTTCGTCGCGCAGAAGGGAGTCGGCATAGGAAGGAAACGGTATGTTCCAGCCCTTTACGCCATAGCGTTTATTCAGCTCGTTCAACTGTTCGCGCTCACGCATCGCGTCAGCGATCTTCGCATTAGGGTTTCGTGCGACGGGCGATTTGATTTGCGGCGATGCGCGCTTCGTATCATCGACCGTTCTCCCATTTGGACCAACGGCCTTTTGCTTGTAAGTGACTGATGCGACCTCCTTTGCATTTTGCTCTGAGGACCCTGCGCGAGCCGACGCGCCATTGACGGCAAGCAACGCCAGGCCGAGGCAACCCGAGCGAACCACTCTCCGCCAATACAGACGGAGATCGCCCCCGTTGACCGTTCTTTCCGTTCGAGTACTTACGATGCGTTCTGAATGCATTCTCTCCTCCCCTTGACAATGTTTTTGTCGTTTTCCTGTAAAGCCTCGCAGCGCCCGGGAATTCATCAGGATGGGTCGCTCGGCCTCGCAGACAAAGGCGCAGCTATCCTCGCCACCGGAATCACCGTTGGTGAGATGGTCGTTTTCTATTGGCTGCTTGATTGCAGCGTGATCCGTGACACGACGGCGCCCTCGCCGGCAATCATGTCATGCTGCAAGCACTACTTGTGCTTATGCCGCCTTGCTTCCCGCCCCGATCGCGATCTGGACCGGAGATTGCCCACGCTACACCGAATGCACCGCAGATCAGGTGGCCTTCGGCATATCGCCATTGTTCCCCCGCTGGTCAATCCATTGATTGTCCTCCCTCGGCTTCGTCCTCGTGGAATTCAGGAACATCACGATCGGTCAGACTAGCCGTGCCGCATTCGCACGCGATTCCGCAGCACCCCTATGCCTTCAACCTCGAGCTCGACGACGTCGCCATCCTTGAGCGATCGTCCATGATCGACGGCGCTGCCTCCGAGCACCGTGCCTGACGCAAAGATGTCGCCGGGGTAGATCGTGCGAGAGCGGCTCATCTCCACGATTGCCTGCTCGAACGTGAAGCGCATATGCCGGGAGGACCGGTTGGTCCATTCTTCGCCGTTGACCCGCGCGATCATGCGGACGTCGGAGAGGTCGCGAAACTCGTCCGGAGTGGCAATACACGGCCCGAGAGTCTTGGCTCCGTCAAAATCCTTGCCGCCGCCCGGCCCGATCCCCATTTCCATGTGGATCAGTTGTTCGTCCCTTGCGCTCCAGTCGTTGAAGATCGTGTAACCGAAAATGTGGCCTGCCGCCGCTTCGAGCGGAATGTCCTTGCCTCGTTTTCCGATGACGACGGCCCATTCCAGCTCGAAGTCGGCGGCCTTTGAATAGGCCGGCCACTCAATATCCTCTTCGTGAGCCGACACGGACAGCGGATCGACCGTATAATAGGTCAACCGCTTGAGCAGCAGGTCAAAGCGCATCCGCTTGGCTACGGCGAGTTGAGCTGCCGCCTGCTCTGAACCGGCAGCAGCCTCCGCTTCGAGCTGGTCCTTGCGCTCAAAGAAGCGTTCCACATGCTCCGTAAACAGGTTGCAATCACGCATGCGAACCGGTCTCGGCAGTGGAGCAAGAAGTTGCGCTTCCACCAACGGGAGAATGGCTGATCGCGGCGGATTGCTAAGGATCTGCTCCGCGAGACGAAGTGCCTCAGTGCCTCCCTCAATCATCTCCTGCATCGAACAGAACCACCTGCCTCGCTGGTCTGCTCTGGTCGACGATGTCAAGTCGACAACATGGTCGTCAGCCAAGAGAGCTCCGACCGACCGGGAGCCCCCGGCAGTGAAGGTGACGAGTTTCACGCCGCGGCCCTCCCATCGACAAGCACTCCGACCAAAACGCATTCATCGGGGCCGTCATTGCGCCAGCCGTGCATGCCGCCGTTCTGCACGATCACATCGCCGGCCTGGAGGAGAACGTCCTGCCCTTCGGTCAACATCCAGACCCGTCCCGAAGCGATCATGAAATAGTTCAAGGTATCCGTCTTGTGCATGGAGCTGTGCTTTGCGGCTGCCATCTCGTCCTTTGACGGCACGTGCACGCTTTGGATTGATCGATGCATCGCCTCCACGTCCGCAGCCGAAAGCGGTTGTGCGCTGGGCGCAAAGCGAACGATACGAAAGATCGTGCCTCCATCTGGCGGCTCGTGTCGCACCGGAGCATTGAGCGTGGGGTCCCGAGACGAAGAAAGATCAGCCGGCGTCTCGTGCGTGATCCATAGATCGCGGCCAAAAATGTTGAAGCCAAGATGTGGCAAGGTTGACAGATCGTCGACGGCCAGCACGTCTGACTTTCCGCCCTGATCATTTCCGACAATGATGCGTCTCATGGAATCTCCTCTGTTATTGGCAGCACCACCGAAGGGAGATCCCCGGACACAGTTGACCGACATGGCGAACCGTCGGCCGGCTGCGCCATTCCGCCTCCCTATCGGCACCAGCTTGCTTCGCCATGCCATTTGGTACGAATTACGTTATTTTCGTACCAAGCGATTTGTCAAGTAGCTCGCTCAAGTTTTGTTCTGCAGGCGTGCGGCAGCGATAGCGTGCAGTGCCCTTGAGTCGGCACCACGTTTCCAGTCTTTGCCTCTGGGCTAGTATCTTCCGATTAGCGCTTTTTCGGCGTCTCGCCCCGCGGCGCCGCATTTTCGCGTTTGAACAGACCCTGGAAGAGGAGAGCTGGAAGCTCGGCGAACGCCTCACTCATCGTGAGCCCGGCCGCGGCAAGCACCTCGGGTTGATTGATGAGCCTTGCGGCGGCGAAATAGACTTCAGCAGCCAGGTGCGCGTGCAACGGCTGGAAGTGCCCTTTACGAATGCCGTCCTCAATGAGATCACGTAGCACTGCAACCCGCTCCCGTTGATGCTCTTCAAGCATCCGACGAGCCGGCTCGAAGGCTCGCAATTCCTCGTTGAACTGCTGTGTCGCTCGGGAGCTCTCGCTGATGCCCGGCTGCAAATAGGCGAGGATACGGGCCTGCGGATCTTCATTCTCGAGAGCAGCGCGCATGCCGCGCCGGCGAATCCGATCGAGCAGGCGGCGCAAAACCACCAGAAAGAGCTCGGGCTTGCCGCGGCCGATTTCGTACAGAGAGCGCTTGGAACACCGGAGTCGCGCACAGAGATCGTCAACGGTCGGAGTCTGGAAGCCCTCGGTAAGGAAAATCACCTCGAGATCATCGAGGATCTTCTCGTGGCGCCGGAGCTGTCGGTCTTCGCTCCGGCGCGTATTTGGGCTCATCTCATCTCTCCTCACCTGGGTTTCCCGATATAGCGCGACATCCTGCGATCATCCCAGAGCCAAGTTGACAAATCCAATCCGGTACAAATATATCGTCAATCGTACCATTCCTCGAACCACTCCTGTGTGAAGCGAATAGCCATGCGGATCATCGACCATTTCGATCAGGGCGTTGCCTATTATCCGGACGCCGTTGCCTTCCACGATCTCGCCGGCGGGGGATCGTTGACCTACCGAGAGGCCGATCATCGCGGGCGGCTGCTCGCCGCCGCAATTCGAGGTCATGGGTTTGGCAAGGGCGTCAAAATCGGCATCCTGGCGCCAAATAGCAGCCTTGCATTCGTGACACTGATCGGACTAATGCGCGCCGATGCAATTTGGCTTCCGCTTAACCCCCGCAATCCGCCGGCCGTTAACGCCGACCTGCTGCGACGCTTTGACGGTGAGCTGCTGTTCTTCAGCCAAGTCCACGAACAGGACGCGCAACACTTCGTTTCTGAAGTCCCTGAATTGCGCGCCACAGTCTGCCTCGACGGCGAGAGCCTGCTTGGCCCCTCGCTCGAGGCCTGGACGAGTCAGGACCAGGCGGGTGTCCCCAGCAGCGAATATTCGCCCGACGACATGTTTGCGATCTTCCCAACAGGCGGAACAACCGGTCAGCCGAAGGGGGTGATGATTACTCATCGCAATATCGCGGCTATGTTCAGCAATTTCATGAGCCACTTCGGTTACTACGAGGGCGCGCGGCATCTTGTCGTGGCTCCGATGACGCATTCGGCCGGCATTCTCGGCTGCCTGCATTTCAGTCGGGGCGGATGCAACGTCATCATGGCAAAGGCTGATCCCGGCGCCATTCTCGCGGCGATTCAGGACCACCGCATCACGCATCTCTTCCTTCCGCCGACTGTTCTTTACATGTTGCTGGCGCACCCTGACCTTGGCCGACATGACTATGGGTCGTTGCGGCATCTGCTGGTGGCGGCGGCCCCCTCCTCTCTGGGGAAGCTGAAGGAAGCCATAAGGGTATTCGGGCCGGTACTGTCCGAGACGTTCGGTCAGGCGGAATGTCCGGCCGCGATCTGCCTCAAAGCACCATGGGATTATCTGAACGCAGCCGGCGAAATCGACCTGGAGCGCCTGCACAGCGTCGGACGGCCTGGCGTTTGGAACAAGGTCGCCATCCTCGATCAGGACGGCGCAGAGCAGCCGCGTGGCAGCCCCGGCGAGATCTGTGTGTGCGGGCCTCTCGTTACGCCTGGCTACTACAAGGACCCTGCATCAACGGCGGCTATCCGCCGGTTTGGCTGGCACCACACCGGCGATGTCGGCGTGATGGACAAGCACGGTTACGTCACGATCGTCGACCGCAAGAAGGACATGATCATCTCGGGGGGCTTCAACATCTTTCCTAACGAGATCGAGCAGATCCTGACCAGCCACCCGGCCGTGCAAGACTGCTCTGTTATCGGAGTCCCGGATGAAAAGTGGGGCGAAGCCGTAAAGGCTGTAGTCCAGCTGAAAACTGCAGCCAAAGCAACTGAGGCCGAATTAATTGCCTTGGTCAAGCGGGCTCTTGGCGGCGTGAAAGCACCGAAGAGCGTGGATTTTGTCGATGACTTGCCGCGCAGCGCGGCCGGAAAGGTGCTCAAGGCTGAGCTGAGGGCAGCCTACTGGCACGGGCGCACGCGCGCAGTGAATTAAGGTGGAGCAGCATGACTGATGTCCTGATCGCGGGGGTTGGCATGATCCCCTTCACCAAGCCCGGTCAAGGCCAGACCTACGATCTTATGGGTGCGGCAGCCGCAGGCGCTGCGCTGGAGGACGCCGGCGTCGTCTATGCCAACGTGCAACGAGCTTATGCTGGTTACGTGTACGGCGATAGTTGCGCTGGCCAAGCGGCGCTTGGCCACCTTGGCGCAACGGGAATCCCGATCGTCAACGTGAACAATAACTGCGCAAGTGGCTCAACCGCCTTTGCGCTTGCTGTCGAGGCAGTCCGCAACGAGCCGGACGCTTGTATCCTTGCGCTCGGATTTGAGCAGATGGCTCCGGGCGCACTCGATGTCGTATTCGGCGATCGTCCCACTCCGGTCGGCCCGCATCTGAGCCGCGTCGCAGAGATGATGAGCCTCAGCACCAACGACCGCGCACGACCACCGGCGATCCAGCTCTTTGGCTGTCAGGTCGAGCTGCTGCAGAACCAGTGTGGAGTCGGCGATCGAGCGTTGGCCAAGATTGCCGTTAAGGCGCGCCGTCACGCCGCAGCTAATTCCTATGCGCTGTTCCGGACACCGCTGCAGGAAGATGAAGTCCTCGCGAGCCCCTTGCTCTTCCGAGGCCTTCGCAAGCTATTCGCCTGCCCACCGAGCTGTGGGGCAGCAGCTGCCGTTCTGTGCGGCCCCAGATTCGCGGCGCGGCACGGTCTGCCGACAAATGTACGTGTTATCGGGTCTGGATGGACGAGCGATCGCAGCGAACATTTTGCAGGCAACCCACTGGATCTGATGTTCCGTGCGCTCGGCAAGGACGCTGCGGACAAAGCTTACGAGACTGCCGGAGTTGGACCAAAGGACATTGACGTCGTCGAGCTGCACGACTGCTTCACCAGCAACGAGGCACTGATGTATTCAGCCCTTGGCTTTTGTTCCGACGGCGAGATCGAACGCTTCATCCTCGAGGGCCGCGGCAGCTATGAAGGAGACATGGTCGTCAATCCTTCTGGTGGTCTCTTGTCAAAGGGGCATCCGCTAGGGGCGACTGGATTGGCCCAGATCGCGGAGCTGACGTGGCAACTCCGCGGCCGGGCCGGTCCCCGCCAGGTTGAGGGTGCTTGCACCGGGCTGCAACAGAACGCCGGCCTGGGCAGCGCTGGTTTCGTACACATCTTGCAGAAAGGATGAGACTGTTGACGAGCGGGCTTACATTCGGGCTCGACAGCCGGACTATTCGACCCTGACAAGTTAGAACACCACGTTCAGTGACATGATTTAATCCCCGCGAAACTCAAATATCGCGCTCGGCTCGAAGCCCAAGGTGCTGCTGCTCGACGAACCGCTCGCGGGGCTCGCTGCCGCCGAACGCGAACGGGTGTCGAACCTGATCGAGTCGGTGGCGACAAAAGTCCCGGTCCTGATCGTCGAGCACGACATCGATCGGGTGCTCGGCTTCTCGCACAATGTCACGGTCATGAAACAGGGCGAAGTGCTGATGACGGGGTCGCCGGCCGCGGTGCGCGGCGACCGCCGCGTTCAGCAGATCTACACCGGCTCGGGCATCCCGCCGGTCGAGCACGCCTGCAACTTCGATACGGCGATGAACGCGACGCAGCTGCTGCGCGTCGATCGCGTCAACAGCTTCGATGGCAAGAGCCACATCCTGCATGACGCGACGTTCGACGTGCGTGAACATGAGATCGTGGCGCTGCTCGGCCACAACGGCGCCGGCAAGTCGACGCTACTCAAAACGCTCGCGGGTCTCGTGACGCCGGCTTCGGGCAGCATCGCCTTCGACGGCCGCGACATCTCGCGCCTCGCGGCGCCCGATATCGCGCGGCTCGGCATCGGCCACGTGCCGCAAGAATGCGGCCTGTTCGCCGGCATGACGGTGCACGAGAACCTGTCGCTCGGCCGGCTCGCCCGCACCACCGATGGCAATCGCGGCGTGGTCTGGAGCGAAGCCGACATCCTTGATCACTTCCCGCGGCTGAAGCAGCGCATGGACGTCGCGGCGGATTACCTCTCCGGCGACGAGCAGCAGATGGTCGCGGTCGTGCGCGCCCTGTCGGGCAATGTCAGGCTGCTGCTGCTGGATGAGCCGTTCGAGGGCCTGGCGCCGGCCGTGATCCTCGATCTGTTCAATGTATTCGATCGGTTGCGCGAGAAGATCTCGATCGTAATCGTCGAGCACAATCTCGATCTGGTGCTGGCCCTCGCCGACCGTGTCTTCGCGTTGGAACGCGGGACCGCGTTCCACGAAGGCCCGGCGAGCCAGTTGCTGCTCGATCTCAACTATCGGAAGGAGGTCTTGTGGCTCTAAGAGCAACCAAAATTTTGAATGAGTTCAGTCGGCTGCGGACCGGTCTGCTACCGCAACAAATCGGATAAAAGGCCACGGCTGCAATGAGAAAACTCCCACTGGGACGCTCACCGGCTCAACCAGCGGAGCTGTGCGAAGCGCGATAAAGGACTGGGGGAGTAGCGCTTTCACCTCCGTAAGCTGGGTTCCTCGTCGGCACTCGACAATCAGCCCTACGTCGGAACTGGCGATAGACTTCATCAACTGAGGCAGCCGGCTTTCGGGCGGAGCACCTACTCGCTTTGGCTATGATGAGATTTTTCTTGCTTTCCCGGTGCACACGTCTTGCACAAGCGGCTTTCTAACGGATCAAACGATTTAAACTCCCGCTCCAATCCCGGCTAATTTGAACCAACTCTACTGGCGTCCCGCCTGCAGACTCCGGGGTCGAGCCGGAGGCCAACTTAGAACGACGTGCTGGCCTCGAACCAAATATCTTGTCAATGGGCTACGTGCGTCTTCGGAAGCATACCCGCCCAAGGCGCGGCTTCTTCAAATTGTCGGGCAAGATTCAACAGAACCTCTTCATTCCCGACGTCGCGCCGATCTGGATGCCGATGGGTAGACCGTGCTGATCCTGGCCAAACGGAACGGACGCTGCGGTCCCTCCTGTGACGTTAAACAACGGCGTAAACGGCAGCTGATCGAATATGCAGCGGCACCAATCGGTCGCACTCATTTCGGAGGTAAATTTCACGAACTGGCCGAGAAGCGGCGTCGTCCGCGTCATGACAGGCGATAACAGAACATCAAACTGCGTGAACGCCGTACCGATGGCACGGGATACCGCATTGAAGACATTGGCCGCAGCAAGCATGTCGGTCGCCAAGCGTCGCTTACCATACTCGTATGCTACGAGCGTTTGCTCTTCCAGATGTTCGGAATCGATCTGACGGCGCATGAGGCGAGAGAAAAACTGAATCAGAGCAGCGAGATTGGTGCACCAAATCGTGGCATTCGCGTCAAGAAACGAATCCCACGGCACCCCGAAGTCGGGCTCGACGAATTCCACATGGTGACCGAGCTGCGTACAGAGGTTCGCCGCGGCCTGCAAAGCTTTTGCGACGTCGGGCGCCAACTCCACGCCCGACCACGGTTTGCGCCAAAGACCGATCCGAAGCTCCTCAAGTGGTCTCTCGATATGGCCGAGATAACTCGAGATGGTCCTTGCAATGCCATAGGGATCTCCCGAAGCCGCGCCCCGTGTGAGATCGAGTATCAGTGCCGAATCTCGCACGGATCGCGAGACGACGTGATCTGCACCCAACCCACAGACAGCCTCCGCAAAAGCTGGTCCCACCGGCACACGCCCCCTACTCGGCTTCAACCCGAAGAGACCGCAACAGGACGCCGGGATACGAATTGAGCCTCCCGCGTCGTTGGCGTGAGCGACCGGCACACAGCCGGCGGCGACCGCCGCCGCAGCCCCACCGCTCGATCCACCAGGCGAGTAAGCCAGATTCCACGGGTTGTGAGCTGGCCCATGGTGTCGCGGTTCGGTGGTCGGACTGAAGCCGAACTCCGGACTCTTGGTCCTGCCAAGCGAGATGAGCCCCGCCCGATCGTAACGCTCAACCAGGGTCGACGTGAATGGTGGCCGAAAGTCCCGGCACAAGCCGCTACCCGCCTCCGACCGCGCACCCGCCCGAAACACGCCGAGGTCCTTGAGCAGGAACGGAACGCCTGCCAATCGGCCGTCGGCTGATACCATCCCACACGACAACGCCGGCTCCACAGGATCGATGATCGCCTTGATGGTCGGATTGACGTGATTGATGGCATCTAGCGCCGCCGAAACAACCTCCGCACCCGTCACCTCGCCCGCCCGCACGAGCTCAGCTAGTCCGATCGCGTCAAACGCCGCATACTCTGCACGCTTCATCGAAAATGCTCCTAACAAACGCCAAACGGATCAGTTCCAGGGCAGCCATAAGGACTTCGCTCTATCCCATGCCTCCCAAGGAGGCGAAGAATCACTCGACTGGTAAGCTGCACCACCGTGCTGGACCGCAGGCCGCTCCCAGACGCCATCGCGATACAACGTCTCAATATTGCGGCGATAGATGTCGTCGACCGCCGCATGATGCACCGGGTCCTCCGACATCCAGAGGTTCAAGGGATGAATCGGACGGTCGTACATCTTGCGGAACAGCTCGGTCCTCAGGTCCTTCAACCAGTTGCTGTTCAGGTTCATCGCCCGAAACTGCCGTAGCGCCTCGACGTCGATAACCGCGCAGGTCATCGTGTTCGCCGAGGACGCGGAATACGAAAGGATGTTGCCGCGATAATCGACGATGTGACTGTTGCCGCCCGCAATATCAATCGGGTGCTGCGAGCTTGGACTTAAATAGACGGGGCCGATATTGGGACACAGCATAAAGACCGAATTGAACTCGGCATGGGCGCGATTCTGGATCATCCAGGAGCCGCCACCGGGATAACCGCTTCCGGTCATCGGCATCGCTTCCGACGGACGGTAAACGACTTCCGCCCCGTTGAATGTAAGCGCCCGTACGGCTTCGGGATATTCACCATCCGAACAGCAGATGGTGCCGATATTGCCGATGTCCGACGTCCGAAGCACAGGAAAAAACGCGTCGAGGCCATTTCCGAAATGCTCGACCCAGCGGTCGTAGACGTCATGCGGAGTGCAGCTTCGCTCACGGCACCACACATGGTTCTTTGCTGCCTTATGGATCACCAACCCCGCCGTCGAAATCACGAACAGGGTATTGAAGAAGCGGTCGCGCATGATTTCGGGCCACCGCGCCTTGCACTGCGCAATGATGTAGACCCCGTAGTGTCGGGCGAGACGGGCCAGATGCTCGGTTTCCTCACCCGGAATGTCGATGAAGAGATCTTGGGCGGCCGTAACATGAGGGACGTCGAAGATCTCGTCGGTGAAGCCTGTCAGCGCTCCTTCCGCAAGTGCGATGAGCTTCACTGGCATATTGATCCCACAGACCGAAATCGCCGCGTGAATGGCTTCTTCAATGGTTTCCAAATTTCGCCTGATGTGACGGCGTGCGCCGATGCCTGTCACGATGGTCGACAATCCCACCGCGAGATAGGGCGGCACAGGGCGACGGGGTGCCTCCGTAGTCGTGACCACGCTATCGCCTATGCAATCCGCAGTACCTGTCATCGTAGCCCCAACCCTTTTCAGGTGAAGATTAGCGACAAGCGGACAGGCAAGACATCACCCGCAAGGATGACATCGAAAGCGGCCGGATCGAGATCAGTGACTGGCCAGGTAGAGCTTGTTGATCAGTTCGGTGCGCGAGCCAACGCCGGCCTTCTGAAAGATTCTCTTCAGATGAGTTTTCACGGTAGGAAGCTCAATCCCGAGCTTGCGGCAGATCAGCTTGTTGCTGCCGCCGGCCGCCACCATTGTCACGATTTCTGCCTCACGCTGCGTCAGCTTCTGAACGATGCTGTCTGGCAGCGCGCCTCCGGCAACAGGGAAAACGAGAGATCGACGAGTGGCAGGACCGATTGGATAAACTGGATTTCGTCGGCCCCGAAAGCGCCGAGATCGCTGGTTCGTAGCAGCGAAATGCCGGCAATCATGCGATCACGCTGCCAGAAATAAATCTCCGCCTGGTACGGGGTATTTTGCGGCAGCAGAAAGTTGTCGATGTAGTTCCTGATATCGCAGTTGGTGGTTCTCAACGTTCCATCGAAGCTCGTCACGCGCCCGCAATCGGCGCGCCAGCGGCGCGGATGCAGCGGATCGTAGCGGTGAAATTCCTCTCGATACGCGTTGAGCCAAACCGCGTCCAGCTCACGTAACTGCAGGTGGACAGCATGGGACTCCGCATTAATCCAATAGAAACAACTGCTCGAAATTGGCAGCGTTCGCTCGAAGAAAGTCAACGCTTCAGCGAGCACACGAGCTGAGCCGAGCTGCGAGGCGACGTGGGCCTCCTCCGTTATTCCCGATGACGCGCGCCTGTTCACATCCCCAAAGGTCATGATCATTCCCCTCCCCCGCATCCAATCGTCAAAGCACGCTCGTACCGCACAATCGTCACTCCGAAGGACGATTGGCAACCATGTGGCGCTCCGGCAGTTTCGTCAAAACGTCTCGTTCGCCCGAGACTTCGGAAACGGAGGACAACATGTCGAATAATCATTCAAACACATTCCTGATGCATGGCGGGCGGGTCCAGACCTGTGATTTTCGGACGCCGCCCCAGGAAGCCATCTTCGTCCGCGACGGAAAAGTAGCGGCCGTCGGCACACTTGCCGATCTGGAAAAGGTGGCGAAGCCCAACATTGATCGTATCGATGTTGAGGGGGCGACAATTCTGCCGGGGTTCATCGATACCCACCCGCATTCCATGCATTTCGCGGCCCTGACGATCGCCGCAGTCGATCTGAGCGATGCGCAGTCCCACGACGATATCATCGCGCGAATAAGAGCTCGCGCGGCGTCGACTCCGCCCGGAGAATGGATCTTCTGCACGCCGGTCGGCGAAGCTCACTATTACATCCGCCGGTCCTACCGCGACCTGCCCGAAGGTACGCTTCCCAACCGTTGGCAGCTCGACCAGGCGACCGACAAGCATCCGGTGTTCATTCAGGCCTATGCGCCCAAACAGCCGAACATGGTCGCATTCAACAGCTTGGCGCTTGGTCAGCTCGGCATTTCCGAAGTGCTTCCGAGACGCGTGTGCGACGTCTGGATCGATCGAGATTCCGAAGATCGTGTGACCGGGATTCTCCGGGGCGCCGTCACGAACTATTACACGCGCGATCCGTTGTGGCTTCAGATCCTGAGCAAGCTCCCGCCGCCACCGCCCGCGCTCTGGCCGGTGGCCGCACAGGCCGGAATGGCGGAGATGAATAGCATCGGCGTGACCAGCATTTTCGAGATTCACGCGATGACTCCCGACCAACTCGCCGCGTACCAGGCGCTCCGTCGGGACGGCAAGCTGACATGCCGCGTCCTCGCCGGACTCGACGTTGCCGACCAGGCCTTCAACGTTCACTTCCAGCCCTCGGACACGCAGATCCGCGATCTGATCGACTTCATGCGGGCATCGACGACGCTCACCGACGATTGGTTGCGCATCGAGGGAGTTCTGCTGTGTCGAACGGGCCCCTGCAATCCTGGCTTCCTCCGCATGTATGAGCCGATCAAGGCTCCGTTCGGCGGCGAGACCTATGGGCTGGAATTTCTGCCCCGCCGCGTGGAAGAGACGGTCGTGCGCTATTGCGCCGAAACAGGCGTGCGGCTGAGCGCGCTGCTGGCGACCCCGCCGGATTTCGATGACTTCTTCAGCACCATCAACAAGCTCGGCGTACAGGAAGCCGTGGCCCTGAAGCGATGGATCGTCCAGCATGCCATCCTGGTGAACGAAAACAGCGCCCGCAACATGTCGAAATACGGAATGTGCTGCACCACCAGCAAGGGATTTCACTGGGGCAAGGGAGATCTGTATTGCGAGCGGATCGGCGAGCATGCTCTGAACGATCTGGTTCCGCTCCGGCGCCTGCTCGATCATGGAATCAAGGTCGGCGGCGGAACTGATTGGGGCCCCAAGAGCGTGTTGGAACAGATCCAGCTCGCCGAGACCTGCGAGCTTGCCGGATCCGGTAGAAAGAACCTGCACCGCACCCAGCCGATCAGCCGCGCCGAAGCGATCGGGATGTTCACCAAGGACGCCGCCGAGGTTCTCGGATGGGATGGCATCGGTTCGATCAAAGTGGATAGCCATGCTGATTTCGCCATCATGGACGAAGATCCGTTTGAAGTGCCGGTCGACAACTTGCCTAAAATCCAGGTGCTCAGAACAATCGTCGGCGGACAAACGGTCTTCGCAGCCGGCAAGACGAGGTAGCAAGTCGTACTTCCATTGCCGAGATATCGAGGATTCCCGAACGGCATGGGCAACTTTCTTGTGATCACAAGTTATATCGCCATGACGACCGAAGATCACGGGACTTCGATCGCAGCACATGCACGATCTGAGCGCCGGCTTTTCGGAGTATCTCGATGACACGATCAAAAAGGCAGCGACCAGCAGAGTTAGCATTTTTATTGCATTTGCAAGTTATATTTGCCATCTTCCGATCTTGAGACTGAACAAGACGGGGACGGCGGGATGCCAAGGGAAAAATCGGTTCGTCGCCTGCCCGCAGCCGATGCTGCGAGCGCAATCGACGCGCTACCGCCACTTAATGGACTCGACGACGGCCAGCCGCAATCGCCGCCGGCGCCGGTTGCACATAGTCACGTTTTTTTCTGGATCACCCAGATCATGGGTCGGCGCGATCGGTTGCTGGCCCGCGAGTTCCGGCCTCTCGGCGTGCGAGTGCCCGAATGGCGCGTCGTTCTCGCGGTGCAAGTGCGACCGGGAATCACGATGACCGAGGTCGCCGAATACGCCACCATCGATCCGACCACGCTTTCGCGCTCCATGGAGCAGATGATCCGCGCCGGCTGGATCGAACGCACCGCCGACCACCAGGACATGCGCATTATGCGCCTGAGCCTGTCGAAGAAAGGTAGAGAACTGTTCGACAAACTCTGGCCGATCGCCGACCGCGTCAATCGGATCGCCTGCCAGGACCTGCCCGAGGGCGCGGCGCAGCTGATGTGCCTCGGTCTCGGAACAATCCATCGTGGCCTTGCACGCGCCACCGACCTCAGCGAGGTGGACGAGGAAGCCGGGGCACTCCTGGTGGTCGAATGATGGACTTGAGTGTTGTCGAAACTCCCACGGGCGCGCTCCGCGGGCTGCATCAAGGCGCCGTGCGTTCGTTCCTTGGCATTCCCTACGCACAGGCGCCTATCGGCGTGCGACGGTGGCTCGCACCGCAACCGGTCGACCCATGGACCGGCGTGCGTGACGCCGGCGCCTTTGGCTCCGCAAGCCTGCAGCCGGCGCTGCCGCAGGAGCTAACCATTTCGCCGGAGCGTGCCTCCACAACCAGCGAAGACTGCCTCTATCTCAACGTTTGGGCGCCAGCGCGGCCGCGAGCCGCCACGCCGGTGATGGTCTGGATCCACGGCGGGGGCTTCTTCAGCGGCTCGGGAAGCGAAAGCGGGTATGACGGCACGCAGTTTGCGGCGCGCGGCGTCGTGCTGGTCACGCTCAACTACCGGCTCGGACCGCTCGGCTTTCTCGCCCACCCGGAGCTCGCGGCGGCTGACCTTGCCGGAGCTACCAACAACTATGGCCTGCTCGACCAGCTCGGCGCGCTGCGCTGGGTCAAGACCAATATCGCTTCATTCGGCGGCGATCCCGGCAATGTCACGATCTTCGGCGAGTCCGCCGGCGCCGCAGCGGTACGCTGTCTGATGGAGATGCCGGCGGCCCGTGGGCTGTTCCACCGTGCCATCTTGCAGAGCGGCGGGTTCGGATCGTCGGCGCTCGGCGAGGCTGCAGAGCCGACACTGGAAACGAAGCTGCGCGTAGGTCTCGCGTATCAAAAGGCGCTCGGAGCCCGTTCCCTGGCCGAGATGCGGGACATGCCCGGCAGCAAGCTGATCGAAACCATGGCATTCAAGTTCCGCGAGACTGAGCGCGGTCTGCGCTGGTGGCCGACGCCGACCGCGCTGCTGCCGCGCAGTGACACCAGCGATATCTCGGCCGGTATCGCCGAAGTGCCAGTGCTGCTCGGTACCAATGCCAACGAGGGTATTTTCTTCGCCAACGCCTTCGGCGCGGAGCGGATGAAGTATTTCGGCATGTCGCTCGGAGTGCTCGGGCTGGGCGCCCGCAAGGTGTTTCGCGAGACCTCACCGCTTACCCGTGCCGGCGCCCGCGAAGGTATGCGCAACCTGCTCGCTGACTTCTTCTTCGTCGAGCGCGCCTATCAAATGGCCGCGCAGCTGCGCGCGCTGGGACGGCGGTGCTACGTCTACCACTTCCGCCGGGTGGCGCCGAAAAACCGCGCCGCGGACCGACGCGCCAATCACACCTACGAAATCCCTTACGTGTTCGGCCTGCCGCAAGGCGACGGCGGTTACGACGCCACCGACGCGGCGCTATCGCAGTCGATGCAGGATTACTGGATCAATTTCGCCCGCGCCGGCGACCCCAATGGCGGCGCCGCTCTGCACTGGCCTTCGTTCGACGAGCATACCTCAGTGATGCATTTCGGCGAACGTCCCAACGTTGGCCCCTACCCGAGGTCGACCGTGTTCGACCTATTGCGACAGCGGCGCGCGGGCAAACAACCATAGCGACGCGTGGGCGTTACGCGCGTTGCAGCGCCGCCATGCCCGCCTCGCCACGCCCGAGCAAACGTCCCGCTTTGAGAAAGGCGACGCCCGAGAGCAGGCCGCCTCCGGCGGAAACGATGATGATCGCATGACGCAGCGCGTCTGTTTCGCCCTTGGGTGACAGCAGGTCTGCGATCAGACCGACTGCGAGCGGGCCAACGCCAAGCCCGAACAGGTTGATCACAAGCAGGGTGAAGGCCGCGGCGATCGCGCGTTGCTGAGGCGCAGCGAACTGCTGCACCATCGCGTAGGTCGGGCCAATCGTCGTGAAGTTCAGGAAGACTGGAATGGCCGCGATCAGCAGAAAGGCCGACGTTGAGCTCGCCAGCATCGCGGCGACGAGACACGGTGCAAACAGGACGATCGACACGGCCGGACACCAAAACGCCCAACGCCGGTCGAATTTCACCAGCCGATCCGCGACGAGACCGCCGCTGAATGTCCCGAGGCCGCCGACGACACCAAGCAACAGAGCAAGCACAAGGCCCGCGCCGCGAATGTCGAAGCCGTGGCTGCGCACGAGGAACGAAGGCAGCCACTGCGTAAGGCCATAGCTGGAGAGCGCAAACAGAACCGCCCCCACCAACAGGTAGCGGTAACTTGCTATCGACCAAAGGGCACGCAAGGTACAGACGACCCCGACGTCCGTGTCGGCCCCGCCCCACCGTCCGTCGAAGCGGCGTCGATCACGCACGCAGTACAGCAGTAGCGGCGAGAGCACGAGGCCCGGCAGCCCGGCGAGAACGAAGGCCCAGCGCCACCCGAGGGCCTGGGCGGCGAAGCCGCCGAGCAATAACCCCGACAGGATGCCGAGTGGCACGCCAAGCGCCACCAGCGACATCGCCATCGAGCGCTGCTCGGGCGCGAACCGCTCGGCAAGCAGCGCGTGCGAGGGCGGCGTGCCGCCCGCTTCGCCGACACCGACCATCATGCGCGCGAGCGCAAGTTGCCAGAAGCCGGATACGGCTGCGCACAGCATGGTCATCGCACTCCACAATGCAACAGCCGCCGCAAGCACGCGGCCACGATCAGTGCGATCGGCAAGCCGCGCGATCGGCACGCCGAGCACCGAATAGAACAGCGCAAAGGCAAGCCCCGACAGCGCGCCGAGTTCGGTATCTGACAGATTCAATTCGGCCTTCATTGCCGGAATGAGGATCGAGAAGATCTGCCGATCGAGGAAATTGAGGCAGGAGGCCAGCATCAGGAGCGCCAGGAAACCCCAGTCGCCAGCCCGAAAGGTTCTCATCGGTAACGTTCCTCTCCTTGTGACCTCGGTAGCCGCATGCCTCGCCCGCCATCACGACGCAGGCGGGAGGAAATTGACCTCGTGCTGCGCTGATAGCGCCACGACCGCATCGGGATCGGTGAGGTTATGGAGGCCTTTGAACAGATCGAACAAGCGCCGCGACGGAGACACCCAGAACAGCACCTTGGCGACGCCGGAGGACCTGTTGAAGATGCCGTGGGGAAGCCCCATGGGCAGGCGGACAACATCTCCGGTCGCCGCAACCGCCTCCGCGCCATTGAGCAGGACATCGAGCCGCCCCTCCAGCAGATACAGATACTCGTCCTGGGTCGGATGAATGTGCGGTGGCACGAAAGCCCCGGGCGGCAGTGTCGCATGCCAAGCGAATGAACGATCCGTGAACTGCTTTGGCACATAGGTCTGGCCAAGGATGTTCCAGGAAATGTTGTCGAGGCCGGCGTTGCCCGGCGTGATGCCAAATGTCTCGGAAAGCATGTTGATGTCCTCGGGTGATGAGCAGGATTGTGCCGGCGCAGCCGCGATCGTTCGCGGCATGCGCCGGACGATGGTTATTTGCGGACGAGCGGCAACCGTGACGGCGCGGCACTCTCGGGCCCCCACAGGCGGAAGCTGAGCTGTCCGTAAACCGTGTAGCCTTTCGAGATCGCAGCGGTATCCACTCCCGGCGGGCCGGCCGTTCCGCCCGACGTCGTTGCGGACACCCGGTCGAGCGCCCACACCGTGATTTGGGCAGGGCCGAAGTTGTAGCCGACCAGGCCCCCGACGGCCCAGACGTCATACCTGTTGGAGTTGATGGCGCCCTTGTAGAACGCACTGGACGTATCGTTGGTCACCTGCCCGACATAGAAGGCAACCGGGCCAACCGTCCACCGATCGATCGCCTTGGTGGCAGTGAACTCGGCATGCACAATGTCGCCGGTGTGATAGTCGGTGATTGAGTTTTTGGTGTTGATCTCACGCGACACGTTGGCGGTGAAGTTCCAGCCATCCTTCAGATAGGACACAATGAACTCTGGCTGGAACGTCCACCACGGATTGCCGATACCGGCAAGACCGTTGGCGCCTGAGATGTTGCCGTTGGGCGCGTTGAAGCCGAAGCCCGCCTTGGCGAAAAAACCGCTGTCGCCAAGTTTCCAGCTCAGCTCGGCTGGTACGAAGTAGGTGTTGTGGAAGCCGACGGGATGCGCATCGACGGGATTGCCGACATCGACCGCAAACCACGGCTGCACGATGACCGCATCATAAGTCGCCCCAAGTAACGTCCAGCCCGGCACCCACAACAGCCCGGTGGCAGCGCCCGAGACGTGGACCGGGGTCGCGTTGCCGTTGATGTTTGGCGCGCCTGGGCCAACGATGTTGGCGACTGTCACACCGACCTGATTGAACATGTAGACGCCCGGCGGCGGCGCACCGGCGGTCGCGCCTCCCACAGTGACGCCTGGCAGCGAGGCGTATCCTGAATAACCGAACTCGTATGCGCTCGCCGGCGTCGCGGCAATGACTCCCGCGACGGCGATGCCGATCTTCACTGCTCTCATTGGCCCTCCTCGTTTTGTTGTGTCGTGCCACCGCAGGTGGTCAGTGACAGCCACTGCCGAGCACGCATGACGATGAAAGGCGGTCGACGAAATTATTTCAATTATAAAACATCTCTAGAATCGACATTGATCATCGAGTGTTTCGGCGCGGTGACAGGGATCTCACGCGTTGTATCTCGCATTCATCGCGTCGCGTGTTCTGCGTGCCGTTAGAGCGCGCTTGCATGCATTGCGAAGCTGCAGATGACCACCTGCTGCAAGTCGGCCGGCAGCGCTCGGTCGCCGGTACGCAAACGCACACCGGGATTCGGCAGGCCGATGAACTCGATGCCGGCCCGCTCGCATGCGAGCCGGATCTTCTCGATCGTGTCGGATTGCACATTGACCGCGCGCTTCGACCCCTCAAGCCGGCGCACCGTTGATATGGCGACGCCGGACTGGACGGCGAGCTCGTACTGCTCCCAACCCAACAGCGAACGTGCGGCGCGAATCTGGCGCGTGATGACGATCATTGTGCGACCTCCCCGTCGAATGCTGCCTGTGCTGCACCACCCGCTGAGTGGCGCCGCCGCGGTCACGGCGGGGGCATCCGCCGTTGGGACCGGACGGCGCCAGCCTTGTCGCGCCTAGAGCACGCCGCGCGCGTCCACCGGCCAGATGTCGACGACCGTGTCGCCGTCGAGCACATGGACGTAGTCGTGCAGGTTGATGGTCGGATCGCAGTGTGAGACCTCGATATCCACCAGGTCGCCCACCGCCGGACGCTTGATACGCTCTGCGACAGCGATCAAACCGAACTCGTCGCCAAAGAAATCGTAGGTCGCTCCCGGCCAGTGCCCAGACCGCACCCGGGGCAAAGGCCCGTCGGTGGACAGGCTCTTGAATCCCGCATTGATGCTGACGTGATGCGGCTGGTTGGCGCTGACCACCGAGGTGCGCAAGTACAATGCAAAGCGGTACGGGTTGGCACGGTCGGGAAACAGTTCGACTACGTCGTAGTCGACATCCATGAGCGCATAGGAGCCGGCCTGGCTCTCGGTGTAGAGCCCGTGCTCGACGTCGATGGCGAAGGTGCCGGTGCCGCCGCCACTGACGACCGGCGGCTGAAGACCGGCGGCCATGAGCGCCGCCAGCGTGTGCCGCAGCCGCTCAATCTGCCCGAGATAGACCCGGCGGCGTTCGGCGAAAGCGAGAATGTGCTGCACGCGGCCCGAATAGCCTTGCAGCCCGGCATAGGCTAGCGCCGACGATTGGCGCAACCGTTGCGCAAGCTCGACGGCGGCGGCGACCGAAGCCACGCCGGTGCGCTCCATGCCGAGATCGAGATCGACGAAGGCCGGCATCGCACGCTCGGCGCCCGTAAGTGCGACTTCCCATTCGGTGATGTTCTGGATGGTGTCGAAGACCAGCGTTATGTCGGCCCCCGTGCGATGCAGTGCCGCCAGCGTCTCAATATGGGCGCGTTGAACAATCGGCGTCGTGACCAGGAGGCCGGGAAGGCGCGCTTGCGCGTAGGCGATCGCCTCCCGCCCCGTGGTCGCGCAGATACCGACGGCACCAGCCGCAATCTGCTCGCGCGCGATCGCACTGCACTTGTGAGTCTTGCCGTGCGGCCGCAGAGCCATGCCGGCATCCCGGCATTGCCGCATCATGCGCCGGAGATTCTCGCGCATCGCAGCGAGATCGATGACGAGCGCCGGAGTCGTGAGCTTCAGTGCGCCGCCCGGCACGCCAATCAGACCGGCATTGATGCTTTGCCGCGGGTCGCGCGGCGAGCCAGAATTCCTCATCACCACACCTTCTTCTTCGCCGGCGTCAACGAGCGGGCGCCGGTCTCGGTGATCAAGACCTGGTCTTCGACTACGCCGCAGCCGAAGCCATGGATCACGATCATCGGCTCGAGCGCAAACACCTGCCCCGCTTGCAGCACGGCATCGCTCTTCCAGTGCAGGCTCGGCAACTCGGCGACGTTGGTGCCGATGCCATGGCCGAAGCCGCTCGGCCAATAGTGTTCGCCGAGGCCGGCGTCCTCGGCGATGCCCTGGGCAATGTCCTGCAATTCGGCGATCACGACGCCTGGCTTCGCTGCGGCGACCACGGCCTCGAACATGTCGAGACCACACTGCAACACCCGACGCTGCCGGTCACCAGCTACGCCCGCACACAAGGTGCGGGCGGTGTCGGTGAAGTAACCCTGCAGATGCACGCCCATGTCGAGGAACACCATGTCACCGTGCTCGAGCTTGCGCTCGGTCGGATAGAGGTGCTTGAGCCCCGAGCGCGGGCCGGTGGCAACCATACAGTGCCCCACCCAATCCGCGAGCCCGGCCATGGCACCGTGCGCCGCGGCGGACAATTCGAGCTCGGTGACGCCGGGCCGTACAAGATCCATCGCGGCCTCGAGACCGGCGGCGGTCGCCCGCCCGGCCTGCTCGATGATGGCGATCTCGCGCTGCGACTTGATCTGCTTCACCGACCAATATTGCAGCAAGCCCGAGGAAAATGTTGCCGAGGGAAACCGCTGGCGGATTTCATTCAGGATCACGCCCGGAAAGAACCGCTCGCCGACGAGACCTATGCGAGCGGTGTCCAGCTTGCGCTCGGCGAGGACATCACAGACGTGGCGACCAATGCCGACCGGATCCTTGACCGTTCCCGGCAGATGACCAGGGCGAACGTCGCGGATCCACGTCTGATGCACGAAGGAGTGCATCGGCGCCGAGTGCAGGATCGAATCAGTCGTCAGCATCAGCGAGCCGTCGCTTGGCAACACAACAACGGTATTGCCGATCTGCGACAGAAAGTTCGAGATCCAACGCACGTCGCCGTTGAGCCAGCCTGGTCCGCCGTGGATCAGGAGCACATCGAGATCAGCCTGTCGCATCGCCTGCCGAACCCGGGCAACGCGCGCTTCGTATTCCTCGATCGGAAACGGAATGTCGAGCCACGCCTTGCGGCTTTCCCAGTCGTAGGGAATCCGGTCGAAGCTCATGTCAATTTTGGTGAATTCGCGACCCAACACGGTCCTCCTCTGATCAATCCCGCCGGCGCCGCAATGCGCGCCCTAAGCCACGCGCATCGATTGACGCCGCAACACTCGGCCGGGGCGCGCGCCGGTCGACGCGCCGGCGCGCCATACCGGCACGCCGTTGACCAGCACAAGTTCGATGCCGCGCGCGGCCTGGACCGGCTGCTCGAAGGTGGCTGTATCGATCACGATATCCGGATCGAACAGCACGAGGTCGGCAAAGGCGCCATGCTTCACCAGACCGCGCTCGGCGAAGCCGAATGTCGACGCAGGCAGGCTCGTCATGCGCCGTATCGCCTCTTCGAGACCGAACAGCTTTTCGTCGCGCACGTAGTGGCCAAGCACGCGCGGGAACGTGCCCCACAGCCGCGGGTGCGGATGCATATCGTTGGGCAGGCCGTCGGACCCGATCATCGCACGGGGATGGGAGACGATGCGGCGCACATCCGCCTCGTCCATCAGGAAGTACACTGCGCCGCCCGGCTGCAGCCGACGCGCCGCCTCCTCGTCGTCGCAGCCCCATTCCCGCGCGATCGCGGCGATGTCGCGCCCCTTCATCTCCGGATAGGTCTTAGACCATGTCACGGTGACGCGGCTGCATAGGCACAGATAGTCAGGCGTCAGCCAGCTCGACGCCGCGGTGTACGGATAGGCGTCGAAACCAACCTCGTGCGTCGCATTGGCTTTGTCGAGCAGCGCCAACGTCTCCCGTGAGCGGCCAAAATTCTTCACACCCGCAACCTTGTGGTGTGAGATCACCACCGGCGCGCCGGCGGCGGCGCCGACCGTGATGGCCTCCTGAAGCGATGGCACTATGGCATCGCTCTCGTCGCGGACATGAGACGTATAGATGCCCCCCGCCTCCCCGGCGATGCGCGCGAGCTCTACGGTCTCCGCGATCGTTGCGGCCTGGCTCGGCGGATAGAATACGCCACTGGAGAGGCCGATTGCGCCCGCCGCCATCGCCTCGCGCAGACGCTCGCGCATCACCTCCAGTTCCTCGGCATTGGCTTCGCGCTTGAGGTCGCTCATCGCCCCCACTCGCAACGTCGAATGTCCGACCAAACTTGCGGTATTCACCGCGGGCGGACACGCAGCGAGACGCTCCAGATAGGCCGCCATGGTCGGAAACGCGAAGTCCTCGGGTCCCCCGAGGGTCGAGACCGGCGGCGGCGGCGGACCTTCGATGGCAAGCGGCGCGAGGCTGACGCCGCAATTGCCGTTCACGACGCTGGTGACGCCTTGGGAGACCTTGATCTCCATGCCCGGCATCGCCAACACGGCACCATCGTCGTGGCCGTGGGTGTCGATGAAACCCGGCGCCAGCACAAGGCCACGCGCCTCGACTACCTCGTGCGCAGTTACGCCGGCGAAATCGCCAATGGCGGCGATCCGATCCCTCTTCACCGCGACGTCGGCAACAAAGCGCGGCGCGCCGCTGCCGTCGATCACAGTCGCCTCGCGGAAGATCAAATCGCACGCCGTCTCGCCCGTCGTCGCCATTGCACCCCCATGCGGCCAGTCGTTGAGAAATGCTAGCGGCTGTTACTTGTATTTGCAAGTTATATTCCGAGGTCGACGACATGCCGGCAGCGCAGTCGGCATCACAACGCCCAAATTATTTCGGAAAATCGTTGAACGACCCGCTTCGACGGGTACTCTCGCAGCCATTTTTTTAATTGCATTTGCAATATTCAGTTGAGCCACATACCGAGCGGCAAGGCCCCGGCTGGTGGCCGCGAGACCAGCCAGTCGCCCACCGATGTCGATCTCGCCCGCACCGGCCTCCCCGCCCATCAAACTCGTTGTCGGACTGACAGGGCTACCTTACGGTCGTGACAATGAGGATTCCAGATGCCAGCGTCAGCACGCCGCGCGACCGACAGGGCAGCACGGTGTCACCCGGCGCGCACGTCGCGGCCTTCACCGATCCGGAAGCCTACGCTTTCGAGGCCATCAAACTCGCGGCTGGCGCCAATGTTCTCGGTTTTGGCAGTGCTGTCGGCGAGACATTCCAGGCGAGACTCACCCGCGTAGCCCTCGACCGGCTGAGTATTGGATTGGGCAAGGCCTCGGCGTCCGTTACTCTCACCTCGGGCGTCCCCAACGCGCATGTCTTCATGTTCGCGACCGAACCCTCTGCCGCTCGTCGCATCTCCGGCTGGACAGTCAGCCACCAGCATATTTTTCACCCGAGGACCAATGACCTCGCCTGCGCCATCTCGCCCCGCCAACCGGGGTCCGCCGCCGTCATCACCGTACCACTTGACCTGCTGGCCGCGTACGGTGCCGACGTCACTGGCCTTGATCCCAAAGTCCCGACACACGACGACCGGTTGTTTTTGGCTCCCGAGCTTCAGCGGACGCGGCTCGTTTCCCTGATGAACGATGTGGAGCGCCTTGCCAGAGAAGAGCCCTGGATCGTCCAGATGCCGGCACCGGCCAAGGCGCTGGCGGATACCATTATGGAGGCCTTGCTTGCCTGCCTGACCACGGGCCAGCGGAGCCGGGACCGAGCCGCTCCGGGCCGCCACCGCCAGATCGTCGCGAGCCTAGAGCGCGCGCTACGGGAGCGCCCAGAAGAAATGCTGTCACTTTCAGACCTCTGCTCCGAGGTCGGTGTTGCGCAGAGAACGCTGAACCTCGCCTGCGAGGAGTTCCTGGGTCAGAGCGCGATGCGATACGCGCGCGGGCGCCGCCTTGATCACACTCGCCAATGCCTGCTGATGTCCGATCCCACCGCAACCACGGTCACCGACGTTGCCATGCGGTACGGCTTTTGGGAGCTCGGTCGATTCGCGCAGGCCTATCGTCTTCGCTTTGGGGAACATCCGTCGAAAACCCTGCGGCGGAACGCGACGCTGGCCGAGCTTCGCCACGCTTCTCATCCTGTTCATGCCAGAATTGCATAGCGCGCGCCGCGCGCCACGTGCAGGACGGCGTCATCCCGCCGGGCGCTCCGACTGCCCGGGCCAACAGGAGGACAAGGGACATGACGCTTCGTATCAACGCCGAGGCCCCGAACTTCGCTGCCAACACCACGCATGGGCCGATCGATTTCCACAGCTGGATTGGCGATAGCTGGGCCATCCTGTTCTCGCATCCCAAGGACTTCACCCCGGTCTGCACGACCGAACTCGGCTACATGGCCGGGCTGAAACCGCAATTCGATGAAAGAAACACGAAGATCATCGGCCTCAGCGTCGATCCAGTCGAGAACCACGCGAAATGGTCACAGGACATCGAGGCAACGCAGGGCCACGCGGTTACCTACCCGATGATCGGCGATACCGACCTTAAGGTTGCGACCGCGTACGACATGTTGCCCGAGGGCGCGGGCACCACGTCCGAGGGTCGGACGGCCACCGACAATGCCACGGTTCGCTCGGTGTTCGTCATCGGCCCGGACAAGAAGATCAAGGCGATGCTGACCTATCCGATGACCACCGGCCGCAACTTCGACGAGGTGCTGCGGCTGCTGGACTCCTGCCAGCTGACCGCGAAGCACGCGGTGGCGACGCCGGTGAACTGGAAGCCCGGCGATGACGTCATCATTCCGCCCGCAGTATCCAACGAGCAGGCGGCAGCGAAGTACCCGAACGGCTGGAAGACGCTGACGCCGTATCTTCGCGTTGTCGCGCAGCCGGGCAAATAATAGTTCGATCTTGCGATCGTTCCGGCCGGCCGGATCAGCGTCCGGTCGGCCAGACCCGCGACCAAGGCAAGCGATGATCTTCAGGCTGCTCTTCGAGCCGGTGTCCTGCACCTACTCCTACCTCATCGCCAGCGCCGCGGCGGTGACCGACTGAAAAGGCCGCGAAGGCAGACGTCCCGGATGGCGCCCGATGCGAGCTTCGTCGTGAGCGGCGCGGCGATAGCGACCGGCTCCGTGCTCATGAACGGCGCTGAGCTCTTGAGAACGGTCACCCCCAAGCAGCTATCATCGTCGAGATCGACATGTCATGCAGAGAGGCCCGACAACGATGCCGGGCCCCTCGTTGTTTTGGGCGCTGAACTTTTTGACTTAGAAGTCCATGCCGCCCATGCCGCCGCCCGGAGGCATTGCGGGGCCGCCGGCGTTCTTCTTCGGCAGCTCGGCAACCATCGCTTCCGTGGTGATCAGGAGCGCGGCAACCGAAGCAGCGTTCTGGATCGCGGTGCGCACGACCTTGGTCGGGTCGATGATGCCCCTGGTGACCAGATTGCCGTATTCGCCAGTCTGGCCGTCGAAGCCGAACGCGTACTGGTCCTTCTCCAGGATCTTGCCGACGATCACCGAACCGTCCTCACCGGCGTTGATCGCGATCTGGCGCGCCGGAGCCGACAGCGCCTTGCGCACGATCTCGACGCCGGTCTTCTGGTCGTCGTTCTTGGTGCGCAGGCCCTTGAGCTGCTCGGAGGCACGAAGCAGAGCAACACCACCGCCCGGCAGGATGCCTTCCTCGACAGCCGCGCGGGTCGCATGCATCGCGTCATCAACGCGGTCCTTGCGCTCCTTCACCTCGACCTCGGTCGCGCCGCCGACGCGGATCACCGCGACGCCGCCTGCGAGCTTGGCGAGACGCTCCTGCAGCTTCTCACGGTCGTAGTCCGAGGTGGTTTCCTCGATCTGCGCCTTGATCTGGGCAACGCGAGCGTCGATGTCGGCCTTCTTGCCGGCGCCGCTGACGATCGTGGTGTTCTCCTTGTCGATCATCACCTTCTTGGCGCGGCCGAGCATGTTGAGTGTGACGTTCTCGAGCTTGATGCCGAGGTCGTCCGAGATGGCCTGGCCGCCGGTCAGGATCGCAATGTCCTGCAGCATGGCCTTGCGGCGATCGCCGAAGCCCGGAGCCTTGACGGCCGCGACCTTCAGGCCGCCACGCAGGCGGTTGACGACGAGGGTGGCGAGGGCTTCGCCTTCGACGTCTTCAGCGACGATAACCAGCGGCTTGCCGGTCTGCACCACGGCCTCGAGCAGCGGCAGCAGCTCGTTCAGGGAGGAGAGCTTCTTCTCGTTGATCAGGATGTAGGCATCGTCCATCTCAGCACGCATCTTGTCGGCGTTGGTGACGAAATAGGGCGAGATGTAGCCGCGGTCGAACTGCATGCCCTCGACGACGTCGAGTTCGGTCTCGAGCGACTTGGCTTCCTCGACCGTGATCACGCCCTCGTTGCCGACCTTCTTCATGGCGTCGGCGAGGAACTTGCCGATCTCGGCATCGCCGTTGGCCGAAATGGTGCCGACCTGGGCGATCTCCTCGTTCGAGGTGACCTTCTTCGAGTTCTTCTGGAGGTCCGCGACGACGGCTTCGACCGCGAGGTCGATACCGCGCTTCAGGTCCATCGGGTTCATGCCGGCCGCGACCGACTTGGCGCCCTCGCGGACGATGGCCGCCGCAAGCACGGTGGCGGTGGTCGTGCCATCGCCGGCCGAGTCAGCGGACCTGGAGGCGACCTCGCGCACCATCTGTGCACCCATGTTCTCGAACTTGTCCTCGAGCTCGATCTCCTTGGCGACGGCAACGCCGTCCTTGGTGATGCGAGGAGCGCCGAAGCTCTTTTCGATCACGACGTTGCGGCCCTTCGGGCCTAGCGTCACTTTCACGGCATTGGAGAGAATGTCGACGCCACGCAGCATGCGGTCGCGGGCATCGACGCCGAATTTGAGTTCCTTGGCTGACATGTCTGTCTCCCTGAGTTGACCTCCGCTCCTCGTTCTGAGCCTTGCGTCTCGAAGAACGAGATGAGGTCTGGGCCTCATCCTTCGAGATGCCGGCTGCGCCGGCTCCTCAAGGATGAGAGAGTTGTCGTACCGCTTAGGCGGCCTTCTCTCTGGAGGTGTTGGCGAGAACCCCCATGATGTCGCTCTCCTTCATGATCAACAGCTCCTGGCCGTCGATCTTGACTTCGGTGCCGGACCACTTGCCGAACAGAACGCGGTCGCCGAGCTGAAGGTCGATCGGGATCAGCTTGCCGCTCTCGTCGCGGCCACCGGGGCCGACGGCGATCACTTCGCCCTGCGAGGGCTTCTCCTTGGCAGCATCGGGAATGATGATGCCGCCGGCGCTCTTCTCTTCAGCCTCGATGCGCTTGACCACGACGCGGTCGTGAAGCGGACGGAATTTCATGCAGCTCTCCCTGGCTTTTGGGAATATTTTCTGGATCAGCAGTCGCAATGAGCGAGCGCTAACCGCTCTTCACTTATGCCCGCGGCATTTGGGAGCAAGAGCTTCAGCCCACGATATTCGACTGCAGTCTCAGGAAGGAATGCTTGCGGCGATCGCCCGCGAGTCAAGTAACGCGCTGCCAGCGGCGTATAAGTCCGCACCCAGCCCTTCTCCGACTTGCGGCTCGTGCCAAATGCCCGCTTCACGGCCCTTCACAGACGTGAGAATCAATCCCAATGACAGCTTTGCGCCAATGGCTGCCGGTGCTCCACGCCCCGCCCCTCTGCACGATCAACTGCGCTGCAATACCCCGCTGGCGAAAACGCGCTGGAATGCCGATCTCGAGCGGGATAAGCCAGCTCACGACTTCGGTCAGCGCCTCAATGTGAAATGAAGCGAGAGCAACGTCATCAAACTACGCTAAACTGCGAGATAGCAGCCGGTAACACTACTACCCATCATCATTTAGGACGACATCACCGCGTTGATTTGCAAGCACAATGCGTCAAAGCTGGCAGTCAGATCCCGACAGCATATCCGTGCTAACGTTTTGACCTTGAATTCACAGGAATACTCATGCTGCTCGGAGCAATGGCTCCTTCGGCAAGTATCGGAGTCAATCGACTAGGGCGTGTACTCATTAACGGGCTGCGTGACCGATGTCCGCTTTTCCCTCAATAGCGGCGGTAAAGCGGACATTGCCTGACTTCCGGGTTGGGCCAGAGTCGGACTTATGCACTGCAGCAATTCGTAGCCTCATTCGAGCACCTCGTCGGCGCGGGCGAGTAGCGTCGGCGGCACTTGGAGGCCCAGCGCCTTGGCGGTTTTGAGGTTGAGGACCAGCTCGAATGTGGTTGGTTGCTGAACTGGCAATTCCGCGGGCCGCTCACCTCGCAGGATGCGATCGACATAGCTTGCTGCACGGCGCATTTGGTCGATCACCTTGATGCCGTAAGATACCAAGCCGCCCTCGGCCGTGAAGTACCGGAAAGCATACACTGCGGGTATTCGGTAACGCGCCGCCAGATCAACGATCAATTTGCGATGCACCGACGTGAAGCTGTCCTGCGGAAGGATCAAACCAGCATTTGGCTGGTGGACGAGTTCTGCAATGGCAGTTTCGATCTCCGCAGGCTCGTGAACGGGCGCAATGTCAGCCTTCATGGCGAAACCCTGGGCAGCAGCTTGTGCCAGACGCGAAGGCTGTATCGAGAAGGGAGCGGTGTCTGGGTTGAACATAATACCGACGTGCATGACACTTGGCGCGATCTCGCGGAGCAGTTCGAGCCACTTCCCTCCGACGCTGGGCTCCAGATTAGTAAATCCGGTTATATTGCCGCCGGGCCGGCGGAGACTTGCCACAAAGCCGGCTCCCACTGGGTCGCTCACGACCGTGAAGACGATCGGAACGCTGACCGTTGCCTGATGGAAGGCGCGCAACGCTGGCGTACCGTCGGCTACGATTACGTCAGGCACAGTGCTCAACAAGTCAGGGACGGCAGCCCGGATCCTCTCGATATCACCTGCAGCCCATCGATAGTCGATCCGCAGATTGCGGCCGGGCGTCCAGCCGAGTTTCTCCAACCCATGCTCGAACGCGGCGATCCGCGCCGACGCGTCCAAATCGCTCTCAGCGATGCCCATCAAGACGGAAAGCCGCCGTATCCGTTCCTGCTGCGCGCACACCATGCGCGGCCCGATAGCCACCGCGCCGCCAAGAAGGGTAATGAAATCTCGCCGTCTCATTGCCACCCCCACTGGGGAACGCGCGAAAACTTAGCCTTAACGCGGGCCATGAAAACAGAAATTTGCGATCAGCGACATGGAGACACGATCAATTTGCGCCCACGACAATCTAAATTGGCCGATGTCGCCGATGGGTCATCTTCGACCGATTCAGCCCATTTTTTTCGGTTCACATCCGCTTCGCTCCGATAGTGACCATGGCGTTGCATTGCCGCGAACTGACGCGAAGGGCCACTTCCGGACCTGCGGCCTCCGCACCCGAAAGGGCCTACTCGATCACCTCGTCGGCGCTGGCAAGCAATGTCGGTGGTATGCTCAGGTCAAGCACCATTGCAGCCTTGAGGTTGATTACCAGCTTCAGGCGAGTGGGTTGTTCGACAGGAAGGTCAGCGGGCTTTGCGCCCCTCAAGATTTTATCGACATAACTGGCCAGCTTGCGAAAAGTCTCATCGACATCTTGTCCGTACGACATCAGCAGACCATAACGCACCTTTTCGGACCAGATAGATAAAGTTGGTACTCGATGCGCCAGCGCTGATGCTCCAACTCGCACTCCTTCGTTTGCCAGCATTCCCCCGAACAAAATCACAGCTTGGCAACCGTGTTCAGCTGCCGCTGAAAATGCTTCGTCGATTGCGTCCGGTGTCGGTACTTCAATCCGATCCAGAATAAGTCCCATCGTCTTTGCCGCTTTCGAGTAGAGTTCGAGGTAGGTAGTTGACGCGACGGAGCCTAACGAGCGGTCTTGGAGAAGTGCCACTCGGCTCAAACTCGGGATTGCTTCCTTCAGCAGGCTCAAACGTTTGCCGGAAAGATCGGTGGCCATAAACGACAGCCCGGTTAAATTTCCGCCAGGGTGCGCCAGACTAGCGACAAAGCCAGAACCGACCGGGTCCGCCACCACACCGAATACGATTGGGATTGTGCTTGTGATCTCCTTGAGCGCAACGGCTCCCGGTTCGGTTATGGCAACAATCACATCAACATTGCTTTCGACCAGTTCTCTGGCGAGACTCCGGTACCGATCCGGCTGTTCGGCGGGAAACCGATGCGAGAACACAACGTTCTTGCCTTCAACATAACCAAGGTCACCGAGGGCCTTGGTTAGCATACCCAAATAGACCTTCTCTTCTTCCGCGCTGCCCGCGTGCCAAAGGACGCCGATTTTCGCCGTTTTTGGGCTCTGCTGCGCGTGAGCGATCAGCGGCCAAACAGCTGAGAGCCCAGCAACCCGGATGATGAACTCCCGCCGTCGCATGTGTCTCCCTCGCTGCAAGGACGAAGACCTTAGCACTTTGTCGCGAAACTGTGAGGGCCGCTTTGGGTCACGAACGACAAAACTCACTCTGAGCATAATAGGTCCGCTTTTGGATGCATAGCGACCAGTTGAGCCTGGGCCCCGAACCATGATTCAAGCCCTCCACGTCGTCAGGGGCTCAAATCATGCGCTACGAACTCGCGGATTGTGAATGGACCGCCATCAAGCCGATGCTGCCGAACAAGCCGCGTGGCGTTCCTCGGGTGAACGACCGACGTGTCCTCAATGGCATTTTCTGGGTCCTGCGATCCGGAGCACCATGACTTGCTACAACCGGTTCGTTAGGTGGCGGCGGGCTGCTGTTTGGGGCCGCATCATAGACGCGCTTGCCGCTGCCCACGATGCGACTGTCCAGATGATCGACACCTCGATTGTCCGCGTGCATCAGCACGGAGCTTGCATCACCCGGAACCAGCACCAATCAATGGGGAAGGTCCCGCGGCGGTTTGACGAGCAAAATTCATGCGGTGGTCGATAGCAACGGTCTGCCGGTACGGCTGGCGCTTAGCCCCGGTGAGACCCATGACGTTCGACTCGCCAGAAAACTGCTCTCTCGCCTGAAACCAAAGGCAATGCTGTTGGCCGATCGTGGCTATGACGCCGATTGGATCAGGGAGCTGGCCATGCGACGAGGCGCGTGGGCCAACATCCCGCCAAAACGCAATCGTACCAATCCGGTCTGCCTTCAGCCCTTATCTCTACCGTGACCGCAACCGGATTGAACGCTACTTCAACCGGATCAAGCAATGCCGCCGGGTCGCTACGCGCTACGACAAGCTGGCTGCCAACTACCTTGCCTTCGTTCAGCTTGCTTCAATCAGGCTGTGGCTTCGTGCTTATGAGTCCACGCACTAGGTGGACGCGAGTTCTTGGCCGTAAGGGTCCCCGCCACACTCGCCCCTTTGCTTCCGATACCGTCAATGATCGGGAAAACCGTGGTTGGCTTGTGAGGTGATAGCTCGCACCGCTCACCGGACCACTCCGTCCCTGGACACCTCGGTCCGCTTTGCACCAACAGCTTCACCTCTATTCGATCGACGGAATGGTGCGCAACCAGGCAACGAGGGCGTTCAGATTCTGCTCAATCATCTTGCTCACTGGAATCTGGGAAGTCTCATCGTTGTCCGGAAAGGCAAAGCGTGCGGGGTTGGCGCGATCCGGAAGCACGAGGCAGTTCCAGGCTTCTACTCAACGTCCAGAGCAAGCCTCGATTGCTGCGAACGTGAACGACAGTTGCATGTTTCCGCTTTTCGGAGTGCGTTTTGGGTGTCACCATGCTCGTGAAAGGAAGGGAGAGCCACCATGCGCTGGTGTGTCTCGGTCGGGGCGGTGCTTGTTGCGGGGGCGATAGTCGGAGGTGACGTTGCTGGCATTGCCGCGCCGACCCCGAACTCTCGATTCGCCGACGCCAACCGCAGTGTACAGCCCGTCAATGTCGAGCTCGTTATCGCAGTCGACGTCTCCTATTCGATGGATATGGACGAACTTGCCATTCAGCGCGAGGGCTATGCGCATGCCATCGTCTCGAAAGACTTCCTTCAGGCGCTGCGGACCATTCCTGGCAGCAAGGTGGCCGTGACCTATTTCGAGTGGTCGATGTCGGGCGACGAGAAGATCATCATTCCCTGGCGCGTGATCGACGGCCCGGAATCGGCGGATGCCGTGGCTGCCGAGATCATGAAAGCGCCGGTTCGTCGAGGTTCGAGTACCTCGATTTCCGGCGCGCTTGATTTCGCTGTTCAACTGTTCGAAGAGAACCCCTATCGCGGGTTGCGGCGCGTCATCGATATTTCCGGCGATGGGCCCCCGACGGAGCCCCCGTAACCGGCGCCCGCGACGCGGCCCTGGAGAAGGGCAAAATCATCAACGGCCTCCCGATCATGGTGAAGGAGCCATCCCTCTCGACGACCGATATCGAGAATCTCGATCTCTATTACGAGGACTGCGTGATCGGAGGGCCAGGCGCCTTCGTCATGACGATCAAAGATCGCGAAACATTCCAGGAAGCGATCCGGACCAAGCTTGTTCGCGAAGTTGCGGGCCTCGCGCCAGAGAGCGGGATCGTGCCAGCCGCCGAGAAAGAGCCCCGGGTACCCTGTCTGATCGGCGAAAAAGGAGCGCGGCCGGCGGTGAGTATCGAGGCAATCATTCAGAGGCGCCGGACGAACAAACTTTAGACAGCAGCATATTATGGTCGCCGCCCAACGCGCCGGGGCATTGGAGGCGCTAACGTCCGTTCGTGGCCCACACCGACGAATTCCCGCGCTCGTCCAATTGGCGGCTGTTAAGGGTCGACCGGGAGGGGTCGACGTACGGTCAAAACGACGCGACTGGCGAAAAGGTTTTGGAAACTGTGCCCCAGCGGGCCGTCATCAGCGTATATTGGGGCACGAGGAGGTGCGATATGGCGACAGCAGCTACCCAAGTCGTTCTTGATACGCCGGCGGCGGAGTTCCGGCTTCCGGCCACCGACGGCGAGACTTACGCACTGGACGACGTTGCAGGCGAAAAAGGCACAGTCGTCGTCTTCATCTGCAACCATTGTCCCTATGTTAAAGCGGTGATCGGCCGCATGGTTTCGGATGCCCGCGTGCTGATATCGGAGAGCATTGGCTTTGCGGCGATTTGCTCGAACGATGCGGCGAGCTATCCCGAAGACTCATTTGAGAATATGAAGCGTTTCGCGAAGGCTCATGATTTCCCGTTTCCATATCTCCACGACGAGACCCAGACAGTCGCTCGAGCGTATGGAGCGGTCTGTACGCCGGACTTCTTCGGTTACAATGCCGACCGCAAGCTCAAGTATCGCGGCCGGCTCGACGAAGGGCGCACAACCCCGCCTCGCGCCGGTGCGCTCCGAGAGCTTGTCGAGGCCATGCGCGCGATTGCGACCACCGGTCTGGCGCCGGCTGACCAAAAGGCGTCTATTGGCTGCTCGATCAAATGGAAGGACGAATGAAGCCAATCCCTGTCAGCAGGTTTCGCATCTGAGACCGGCGCGGGCGCAGCATTGCTGCACATGTGCGATTTGACTAGCGGCATCACGAGGGCGCTGCGGCTGCTGCCGGCGTCGCTTCGCCCCCTTCTCCAGGTCTGCTTCCGGGGCAACATGGACATCAACCGGTGAGATACCCGGTTAAGCCCGTCGAAAATAACCCACAGCGGACGTTTCAGTGAACAGATTTACCAGGCTGGACGTACCGGACCGCTTTGCGAAGCCGCATCAGATCGGAGCTCTGCCATCGCCTCTCAGGCAATAGTCGCGCGGTGTTGCAGCCAAACTTCCGATTATACGATTGCGCAGCATTATTTACGGGTGCGAATCTCATGTTGGCTTTGCAGGCCCGACGCCCTAGAATCGTGGCGATCGCCGGACGAGCGAAATGCAGTATGTTTGCGACGCGCCGAAAGGTAAGACCTGGTTCCGTATCGAGACGGAAGGTGAAGCGGCGCATGAGTCGCGCCTGATGAACCACACAGTCGAGAAATATTTCCGCAATGAGCGGGAGAAGGCACTCCAGTCCTGGCGTCCGGAACGGCCCAACGCGATCGAGCGCGACATCGGCCTCGAGGCCCATGTACGACGAGAGATGCCGGTTTTCCTCACGCTGCGCGACAGGGAGGGCAATGCACTGGCTACAGCGATGCTGCCACCGGGTGGCAAGGATCGCGGCAGGTTCCGGATCATCATCGTTGCCGCATCCAATGCCGATCCTTATCCTGAGCAGGAAGCGGCCATCGCTGCGCTGGGAGCGCATTTCGGTCTCACACTCGATCGTCACCGCTGCTTCCCTTATGGCCGCTAAGAAGCCTGACAAGTATCGCGCGGGATTGGAGCGACGTCGGCTCATGGCCCCGTTTGGGACATGCCAACCGGCCCGGAAACTGTCCGCGCGCGAGCGTCTGCAGGAGCGCCCCGGCCTCACTTTCCGTGCGCGTTAAGAACGCCCAGAATTGCAGCAGCTTGCAGGATTACGTGGATCGTAGCCCACGAAAGCGTGGACTGGCGTTCGCCGGCTTGCTCGCTGGCGACGTGATCGTGTTTTGCCCGATGTCGAACAGCCCGCCGGGCAGTGCTAACATGGAGGGCTAATCGCTCGGCATTTTGATAACGATCTGCACCGCGACCGGAGAATTCTATCGGCCTCAGTCGCAAGCCGTTAGCCGCCAAGGGCAACGAGACGTTGTAAGTCAATGTTCACCTGAAACACGGGGGTTGAGAATGAAGACGATCTTGGTCCCGATCCAAAACATTGCGACCATGGCATCCACACTCGAGGCCGCCGCACGCCTCGCGCAACGTACCGGCGCCTACATCGAAGGCTTTCCGCTCCGGTTCGGCATCCCTCCCTATTTAGTCGCAGAATTAGCCACCGGCATCCCTTTGGATTCTTACCTTGCGAAGAGCCAGGAAGAGTTCGCCGAACTGCATCGTTTGTTCGAAGCGTTCATGCTAAAGCACGATATTTCTCCAGCCACTGCGCGCGCGAGCCGACCATGCTTCGGCTGGCTGAAACCGCGCCTGAGGGTGAAGACTTTGTTGGAAGTTATGGGCGAGCTTTCGACGTCATAGTAATGCCACGGTCCGACGTTGATGCTGCCGGCCCTCACCGGCGCGCCATTGAATCCGCACTGTTTGAGAGCGGTAGACCCGTTCTGCTGGCGCCACCAGACGCGCCGAGAAGCATCGCGACAAACATTGTGATCCACTGGAACGGTAGTACCGAGCAGGCTCGGGTCAACGCTTTTGCTATGCCGCTGCTTCGTCTGGCAGAACGGGTAACAGTGCTAACCGTGATTGCCGGACAAGCGGTACCAGGCCCATCTGCCGATCACATTGTCCGACAATTGCGGTACAACGACATTGCGGCCAACCTAGTGAGCATTGAACTGGAAGACCGCGACACCGGTGAGGCGGTTCTTGATGCCGCCAGAGCACACGGCTGCGATCTGTTGGTAAAAGGAGCCTTTACCCGCAACAGGCTGCGGCAAATGATATTCGGTGGCGCGACCAGTTATATCATGGAACACGCGGATTTACCCGTCCTGATGGCGCATTAGAACTGCGCGTACAATTCGCTCCGTCTGTCTTTGCGAGAAGCTATATGGTGATGCCTGCACCGGCCCGCGGAAGCTTCGATTTACTGTCGGTTTGAGCACGTGGTGCAGGCTCTAGGGTCGGCTATGAAGCAACAAAGTGTGGCGGTAATCCTCCCTTGTCGCAATGAAGAGGCGGCCGTCGGCGCCACGGTAACAGCATTTCGTGCGGCTTTGCCCCACGCTGCCATTTATGTCTTCGATAACAATTCGACCGATAATACCGTGAATGTGGCTCGTGCTGCTGGCGCGATAGTTCGAACCGAACTGACGCCAGGAAAGGGCAACGTCGTCCGCCGGAGTTTTGCGGACATTGATGCCGACGTCTATGTGATGGCCGACGGCGATGCGACCTATGACGCAGCGGCTGCACCGACGATGATACAGGAGTTGATCGAACGCCAGCTGGACATGGTGGTAGGTGTGCGAAGTGCGGTCGCTGACGCCGCCGCCTTTAGGCCAGGTCATCGCCTCGGCAATGCGATCCTCAATGGAATGTTGTCGCATATCTTCGGTCGCTCATTCAGCGATGTCCTCTCGGGCTATCGCGTATTCTCGCGCCGGTTCGTAAAAAGCTTCCCCGCCCTCTCGGAAGGTTTTGAGGTAGAGACGGAGATCAGCATCCATGCTCTGGGGTTGCACATGCCAGTGGCCGAGATCGGGACTGCTTACAAAGTACGGCCGGAAGGTTCGAAGTCCAAGCTCTCCCCGTTCCGCGACGGCTGTCGCATCCTGTTGACCATCCTGACGCTGTTTCGAATTGAAAGACCGATGCTTTTTTTCGGTATAATTGGCACGTTGCTCGGGTTCGTTTCGATCGTGATCGCGGTACCTCTTGCCGTCACGTATGCTGAGATCGGCTTAGTGCCGCGTTTGCCAACCGCGGTTCTTTCGACAGGACTCATGATCCTCGCCTTCCTTAGCTTCTTCAGTGGAATGATTCTCGACACTGTCGTGCGTGGCCGTCGCGAGTTACGGCGGCTCGCTTATTTGGCCTTGCGGCCTCCGGAATAAGAGATGTCGTTCACTCGTCTTGAGCTTGCTCCGTAAGGACGGATTTCTTCTGACCGCTCACAGGTTCAGGAGGCTGCGGTGCTGGAGCGATGCGCTCGCATTTTCTGCGCACAGGAGCTTGCGAATGATGCGCTTAGCCCCTCCGCAGGCATGAGATAATTTCGATCAGTTCGACAGTAAAAAGGGCCAGCATGAAGCCGACCATCGGCACTGCGGGAATTAGGTATCGCCAGACGTCGAGGGTGTGGGCGCCGGCGGCGGTCCCGATCGAGGCCGCCCACATCACGATGACGATACCTCCGCGCGCTGAGAACCCGGGGCGCCAACGCCAAACGGCGGTCACCGTCCAATATATTACGGCGATGACGAACGCGATGGACAAGGCCCTGAACAGATAGGCGGAGATGACTGGGAAATCAGACAGCAGGCCGATCCGAACTGGTCCACCTTGCAGATCGATCGGCTGAGCCGCCCGGCCGTGCCGCGTCATGATGTCGGACACGTGGGGCACATCGTCGGTCGACACCGGGATGGCAGGTTCGAGTCCGTAAGCCGGCCATGCGACCGTGGCCCCATAGGCCATCTGACGGGCGACCTTGCCCGCGTAGGCCAGCGGCCGGTCGCGCACGGCGGCCAGGAAGATGCGCCGATAGGCTCTCGCCGCGCCGTCGGCATTTCCGGTATCGCTGGCGACGGCTCGATCCAGTGCGGTGTCGAAGAGGCACGCGTCGCCGAAGAACCCGAGTGCCGGCCACCGACCCGGCTCCGCCGTGAAGTCGGCGACAAGCCGCGCCATCGTGGCGTCGGCGCGGTCTCCGGCCGCCGACGCGATCTCGCGTCGCGCTGCATCGCTTGCGAGCACGATGTTCAGGTGATTACAGAACAATGTCTTGGGGACGAACACGATGGAGGCTTGATCGGAGTTGGAAGCCCCGAACCGGGAACCGGTGACGAGGAGCCCCAGCGCTGCCGCGACGGAAACGGCAATCACGGCAAGGCGCGCAGACGTGTCCGGGCGGGCGAGGCTCGCGCCCATCAGGACGGCGACGAACGGGACCAGGACTCCTTGCGACCTCAAGCACGCCGCGAGCGCCGCACACAGGATAGCGGCAGCGACCGCATAGCACCGCGCCGTTTTATTGACGCAGGTGGCAACGAGCAATCCGGCCGTTGCGAGATTGAGGAAGACCGCAAAGAGAAGCTCCGAGGTGACGACATTCCTGAACAGCTGCAGGCCCGGATATGTCGCCACGAGGATGATCGGCACAAGCCCACCGGCGTTGCGCGTCGTCGCCTGCGCGGTTGCCGCGAGCGCCAGGATCAGGATGGTCCACGCCGCCTGCTGCAGGCGCACCACCGTGCCGAGGTCGCCTCCGAACGCGAACGTCACGCCCAGCAGCGCCGGGTAGCCCGGATCGCGCCCACCCGCCACCGTCGGCTGTCCGGCCTCGAGCGTACGAAATGCAGATTCCACGAAGGATGGCGTGTCGCCCCAGATGACCGGGACCGCGGGCCTGGACGACGCGACGATCACCACCAGCAGCGCGGCCCACGCCAGCATGGTCCATGGCCACGGGGACCCGACGCCTCCCAGGGAGGCCGCTTCGCCCGTTGTACGCGCTGGAGCTTCGCGCTCCGACCGCACCACCGCCTCCCACTGAACTGAAGCTCGAATGCTACCCCAGCTAGTTGCCAGACCAAAACGCTCTGCCAGAACATCGGCGGGCACGACGTGCTCTCGGGGTCCTTTGCCCTTCCCGTCAGTGCGCGTCTGCGAGACATGATGGCCGATGCCCGATCGGTCCAGGCTGGGCCCGCTAGTTGAGATCGGCTATCCGTCAACTTGGAGGTCGCCGATCTCCTGTCGACGGTTGCCACGCAGACCTTCGCGCTCCTGCCAATGTCGGCTTTGTCACCAAAGCTTGCCGGAGCTCGAAGCTGGATCTTTGGACGCCCCGCCCTTCTGTACGATCAAGCGCGCTGAAATACGCCGTTAGCGAAAGCGAGGTGGATTACCGACCTCAACCAGGATATGCCGAGCTCACTACTTCGGTTAGCGTCCCCAGTGCGAGAGGAAGCGAGATCAACTCCACCAGACTACGCAAAACTGCGCGATAGCAGCCGGCCTCACTACTCCCACTCAATCATTTCGGACGACGTTTCGTCGTTGATTTGCAAGCACAATTTTCTAAGTCTGACGGACAAATCCCGGCGGTATCCCCGCCGCAATTTTTTGGTGTTGAATTCACAAGAAAATTCATGCTGTTCGACGGTTTTGCGACTTCGGGAAGTATCGGGGTCAATCGACTGAGCGGCCACATGAGCTTAGCTGACATGGTTTCTCGCATCCGCATTGCAACGCTTGCAGTACCGTCACCGATCAGGAAAACGGAGTTCAGTTTGCACCATGGACGCTCGCACGGCACGCCAGACCGTCCAACGATGCGGATCCGCTGTGCGGCAAGTCTGAACGCCCTATCCCGGATCTGAGCTGCGGAACTTCAACGCAAGCCTGAGCGGCGGGCGGCGGTCCCAATAGCTCGAGTGGCTTCAGTCGAGTCCTTCGCACTTCAAATCGCGGAGCTGCTTGTCGACCCATGACGGGTCGTGCGTGCCAGCCTGGATGTTAGCGATCTGCTTCTGCTCGGCCTCGAACTTTGCGGTCGCCGCCTTGAACACTGCATTGGTTTGATCGAACGGTACGCAGAGCAATCCGTCGTCGTCGCCGATAACGAGGTCGCCGGCCTCGATGACCATGCCGTCAATCGCGATCGGGACATTGATTTCGCCCGGGCCATTCTTGTAGGGGCCGCGATGCGTGACCCCGGCTGCGAAGACCGGAAAGTCCTGCCCCCTGATGTAGCCGGCATCGCGGATCGCGCCATTGATGATCAGGCCGGCGACGCCGCGCTTGATCATCTGCATCAGCATCATCTCGCCGGTGATGGCGTTTGTCAGATCACCACCGGCATCGACCACGATGATGTCACCGGCCTCGGCAAGGGCGATCGCCTTGTGCACCATCAGATTGTCGCCAGGCGGCGCCTTCACCGTCAATGCAGGGCCCGCGAGCCCGCCAGCGCAATGCATGGGACGAAGTCGGGCGCCCCCACCCGTCATGCGCGACATGCTGTCGCTGACATTCGCCACCGGCAGGCGCGCGAAACGCTCGACCGTGCCGGTGTCGACTTTCCTTTGCCGTTTCAGGATTCTGAACCCTACAGACATGATGCCCTCTTCGCTCATTGAACGATGTTAGAAGCCGAACAGCTCGACGGGATTCTCAACCAGGATGTGCCGGCGCGTCGTCTCGTCCGGCGCCCAGTCGGCCAACAGATCGACCAACAGCGCATCGTCAGGCTTGGTGCCGCGCTGCGTCGGATGCGGCCAGTCGGTGCCCCAGAGGATGCGCTGCCGCGCCGCCTGCACATAGGCCCGTGCAACTTCGGTGGAATCCGCGTAGGGCGGCCCGAGCTTGCTGTCCTCATAGGGCTCGGTGACCTTGACCCAGGTCCGCCCCTCGTCGAGCATGCGGCGCACGGCCGCGAAGGCAGGATGCCGGACGCCGTCCGGCTGCGGGATGCGTCCGAGATGATCGATCACCACCTTGGTGGGCAGTGCCCGGATGGCGGCTTCATGCGTTGCGATCTGTTCACCTGTCATCAAGATCTGGACATGCCAGCCGAGCGGATCGATCCGCTTCGCCAGCGTGGTCAGCATCTCCGGCGTTGTTGTGCCCCATGTCTGGGCCGATACGAAATTGACGCGGATGGCCCGCACGCCGGCATCGTTCAGCGCACGCAGTTCCGGGTCTTTCACTTCGGTGTCAACGACGGCAACGCCACGCGCTGAGGACCCAAGCTGGCCCAGAGCGTCGACGAGGCAGCGGTTGTCGATGCCATATGTCGAGGGCTGCACCACCACGCTTCGCGTGGTGCCGAGACGGCGCTGCAGCAGCTGATAATCCGCGACAGTCGAACCGGGGGGAAACCCTTGGCGCCAATGCGGCGATACGGGAAATCGTCCGTCATAGATGTGATGATGGCAGTCGCATGCGTTCGTCGGTACATCGAGTTTCGGCGCGGCAGAGCCGGTACTGTTTGGTACGGCTTGCTCGATCCCCGCCGCCCAAGCGCCGGTACCGCAGGCGAGCATGCCGGCGAGGACGCCACGGCGGGTGATCGATGTGCATGCGCTCATGGCTTCACCGCTACCATTTCAGCCGCACGCGCGGCACTGCGACCCAGCACGAGGACGCAGACCGCAGCCACCGCACAGAGCAGCGCGAGCGGCAACATCCCGAGCACGAAGCTGCCAGTCGATTGTTTGACCAATCCAACCACATTCACCATCAGGCCGCCGCCGATCAGGTTGGAGATCGCGTTGATGCCGGCGAGGCCCGCCGCGAGGGTGCTCGCCGAGAGCCAGCTTGCCGAAAGCGCCCAGAACGGCCCTTTGAAAGCATAAGCGCCCACCAAGCAGCAGGTAACCATGATGATCGTCGGGACGACTGCGGTGCCCGTCAGGCCCAAGGCCGTGAAACCGCCAGCCGCAAGCAAGAGCGTCAGTGCGGTGTGCCAGCGGCGCTCACCTGTCCTGTCGGAGTGGCGCCCCCACAAGACCATGACCACGGTCGCGATGCCGTAGGGAATGGCGTTAACAAAGCCGGTCTGTAGGTTCGAGAGGCCGAATGACTTCAGGAGTTGCGGTTGCCAGACCGACAGGACGCTTCCCGTTGCGGACGCCCCCGAGCAGACCAGCGCCATCACCAGAAAGTACTTGTTGGTGGCGAGTTGCCAGAGCGAGAGATGCCCGACGGGCTTGCGCGCGGCCGCATCTGCCTCCATGCGCCCGGTCAACCATTCGCGCTGCTCGTTGGTCAGCCAGGATGCCTGCGCCGGCTTGTCGGTCAGAACAAACAGGCACGCGAGCCCCAGCAGGATTGTGGGCAAACCCTCCAGGATGAAGAGCCACTGCCAGCCGCGCAAGCCCAGCGCGCCGTCCAGTTCGAGCAGGCCGACGGAGAGCGGCGAGCCGAGGAAGGTGGCGAGCGGGATCGATACCGTGAACGTCGCGAGGATGCGCGCCCGATATTGCGACGGCAACCAATAGGTCAGGTACAGGATGGCGCCCGGAAAGAAGCCCGCTTCCGCAGCACCCAGGAGGAATCGCATCGCATAGAGCGAATATGGCCCGACCACGAACGCCATGCACATGGTCACCAGACCCCAGGTGATCATGATACGGGCGATCCAGCGCCGGGCACCGACCTTCTGTAGCGCCAGATTGCTCGGCACCTCGACCAGAAAGTAGGAGACGAAGAAGAGACTAGCGGCAAAGCCGAACATCGCCGGCGTCAAGCCCAGATCCTTGTTCATCTGCAAGGCAGCGAAGCCGACGTTCACACGATCGAGCAGCGCGAAGAAGTAGCAGATCATCAGGAACGGAACGAGGCGCAGCAGCACGCGGCGCATCGTCACCTTTTCAATTTGATCGAGGTCTGTCCGAACGGCGGTCACGTCTGTCTCCCTGCCTGTCTCGAGTTGTTATTCGGCCGCCTTCGCTTTAGCCGTCATCTTCGCCACGACCGCGTCGATCGCAATCTTGTAGTTTTCGGGTACGACGCCGTTGAAGTGATCCTTCAGGCCCAGACTGTTCTTCCACCGCAGCCGTGCCACCGTCGCGCGCGCCATCAGCGGATCGATGCCCGCGTCCTCAACCGCCTCGGCGGCCATCTCGACCTCTTCGGTACGCCGCTTCGCGTGGATGACACCGGAGGGCGTGAGACTCTCGACCGTATCCATAAACGGCCGGGTCAGTGTCTTCGAAGCCGATGCCAGCACAATCTCGTCGAGGCCGTAGGCGCGGGCCGCCAGCAGCGTCTCGTCGATCAGCGCCTCGATGCCCTTGATCAGGACGGAACGAAGGATCTTGATGCCGGAGGCCGTGCCGAGTTTTTCGCCGACATATTCGATGCTCATGCCCCAGGGCACCAGCAGATCGACGACGCGCTGTCCGGCCGGGCCGCTCGACATCATGTGCATCGAATAGCCATTCTTCGGCGTACCCATGATCGAGCCGTCACCGAGCGTGGCGCCGGTCTTGGCCAGACGCTCGGCGACGCCGTATTTCACTTTGGGGGTGGCAGAGGCGAAGTCGAGAAAGGTGTGACGTCCGTCGAGCACGGGCGCGAAGGCGTCCGCGCTTTGCAGCGATGCGGAGCCCGGTGTCACGCTGAAGATCAATTCCGCGGCGTCAGCCAATTCCTTGTTGGACTTGACCAGCGTGACGCCGGCCGCCTTGGCCCGGCTCTGGATCAAATCGGCATAAGGGCCGTCGAAGGCGTATTTGTCGTAGCAGAAGACCTGCTGCAGGCCGGCCCCGCGCAGCCCCTTACCGAGCGTACTGCCGATCTCGCCGTAGCCGACCAGACCGAGACGAAACTGTTGTTGTTGGCTCATCGTGAACTCCTTTGATGGGTTTGTGGTCATGCGCGCGCGGTCTTCGGCAAGCCAGACGTGCTGCCTTGCAGGCTGAGGCCGACGAACCGGATAAAGATGGCAGCCAGGATGAGGAACACGGCAACGGAGATCAGCGCCCACGAGAAGCTGCCTGTCGCCTGGCGGATTTCGCCGATCAGATAAGGGCCGACGAAACCGCCGAGATTGCCGATCGAAACGATCAAAGCGAGCCCGCCGGCGGCGGCGCTGCCGGTGAGGAAGCTCGACGGGATCGGCCAGATCGTCGACTGATAGCACATGATCCCGACGACGGCGCCGCACAGCGCGATGATCGAGATCAGCGCCGATGAGGTGGCATAGCCGCACACGATCAGCGAGGCGGCACCGAGCAGCAGCGCGGAGGCGACGAACCAGCTCCGCTCACCGCCGCGGTCGGACAGCCGCGCCCACAGCATCATGGTGATGGCGCCGCAGATATAGGGGATCGCGGCGAGGAAGCCGACGGTCACGACGGAAAAGCCGAACCCTTTGAGGATCTGCGGCATCCAAAGGCCGAGGCCGACTGAGCCAATGATGGCGCAGAAGTTGACGGCGGCACACACCAGGACTCGCCAGTTGGTGAACGCGTCCTTCAATGAGGAAGAATGCTTGGCGGCAATAGCCTGACGCTCATTTGCGAGTGTCTCGACAAGCCATGCTCGCTCTTCGGAACTCAGCCACTTCGCTTGCTCGGGCTTGTCGGTCAGCGTGAACAGGCAGACAAGGCCGAGGATGCTGGCGGGCAGACCTTCGAGGATCAGCAGCCACTGCCAGCCGTGCAGACCGGCCACGCCATCCAGGGCGAGCAGAGAGCTCGACAGCGGCGCGCCAAGGATGTTGGCGATGGGGATGCCGAGCAGGAACGCCGCCGTCGCCCTGCCCCGCACGCGGGCCGGAAACCAGTAGGTGAAGTACAGGAACACGCCCGGCGTGAAACCGGCCTCTCCGAGGCCGAGCAGGAAACGCATGGCGCCAAAGCTCTTCGGGCCGACCGCGAACGCGGTGGCTGCCGACAGCAAACCCCACGTGATCAGGATGCGGGCGATCCATTTGCGCGCACCGACCGCCTGAAGCGCAAGATTGCTGGGCACCTCAGCCAGGAAATAGCCGAGAAAGAACAGGCCGGCGCTCCAGCCGAATTCCGACGGCGAGATTCCGAGATCCTGATTCATCGTCAGGCTGGCGACCCCGACATTCACCCGATCAAGATAGGCAATGATGTAGCAGAGCAGCAGGAAGGGAACGATGCGCCACATCACCTTCGAGAGGATCCGTTCCTCTTCGGATGTGAGGCCTGTGCCGGCCGAGGCGGCTTGGGTCATTGCCATGGTTCCTCCAGATCGGCCGTTGTGTCCCGGCCACGGCGCCCGATAGCAAAAACAGAACGGCGCTGCAATTTATTTTGAAATGGCGTTTCATTTTCAAAGAGGCGCACTAAAAGCGCTTGCGTCCCGCCCATCAGAGGCGTTCCACTGGAAAAGTGGAGCGTCGGCCATCGGTTACGGCATTCGGCGGGCCTGGGGAGACACCATGCTGCCACGCGTTTCCGAGATGCCGGCCCCTGCTCCGCTGCATGCCGAGCTCCTCGCGGAGCTTCGTCTGCGCGCCTTCGAGGGCGATCTGACGCCGGATTTTGCCGATCGGATCGTCTCGGCGACCGACAACTCGATCTACCAACTGCTTCCGCAGCTCATCGCGTTTCCGCGCAGCGTCGACGATCTGGTGCGCCTCGTGCGCGTCACAGCGGAAGAGCGCTTTGAGGATATCGTGTTCGCGCCGCGCGGTGGCGGAACCGGCACCAATGGCCAATCGCTGACCGAAGGCCTGGTGGTGGACGTCTCGCGCCACATGAACCGCATCCTCGAAATCAATCCCAGGGAGCGCTGGGTGCGGGTGCAGGCTGGCGTGGTGAAGGATCAGCTCAATGCTGCGCTCGCCGAACACGGCCTGTTCTTTCCGCCGGAGCTCTCCACCTCCAATCGCGCCACGATCGGCGGCATGATCAGCACCGACGCCAGCGGTCAGGGTTCCTGCCTCTATGGCAAGACGCGTGATCACGTGCTGGAACTGACGACCGTGCTGCTGGACGGCACGGTCTGGACCTCGCGCGCGATGGACGACGAGGAACTGCAGCACATCAAGCAGCGCAGCGATCGCGTCGGCGCGGTTCACCGGTTGGTCGATGCGATCCAGCGCGAGCAGGCGGAGCTGATCGCGGCTCACTTCCCGAAGCTGAACCGGTGCCTGACCGGCTACGACCTCGCGCATATCCGCGATGAGCGCGGGCGCTTCAACCTCAACTCAATCCTGTGCGGCAGCGAAGGCACACTGGCGCTGATCGCTGAAGCCAAGCTCAATGTGGTGCCGATCCCGAAGCACAGCGCGCTGGTCAACGTGCGCTATGACAGCTTCGACGCCGCCCTGCGCGATGCGCAGGAGTTGATCCGGTTCGGCGCCGCCTCGATCGAGACCGTGGATTCCAAGGTGCTGGGCCTCGCCCAGGGCGATGTGATCTGGGAGTCGGTCCGGCAATACTTTCCCGAAGACGACGGACAGCGCGCTACGGGTGTGAACCTCGTCGAATTCGTCGGCGACATCGAGGCCGAGGTCGAGACGTCCGTGCGCAAGGTCACCGGGGCGCTTACGTCCGCTAGGCCATCGCACGGCCGCCGTGGCTTTACTGTGGCGCGGGGTGAAGCCGATGTCGGCGCGATCTGGGACATGCGAAAAAAATCGGTCGGCCTGCTCGGCAACATGCAGGGCGACAAGCGGCCGATCCCCTTTGTGGAGGACACCGCCGCCCCGCCGGAGCACCTCGCCGACTACATCGCCGAGTTCCGCGCTGCACTAGACGCCCGCAACCTCACTTACGGCATGTTCGGCCACGTCGATGCCGGCGTGCTGCACGTGCGGCCTGCGATCGACATGAAGGATCCGGCACAGGAGGTGCTGATCCGAGAGATCACCGAAGAGGTGGTCCAGATCACCAGGAAATATGGCGGGCTGCTGTGGGGCGAGCACGGCAAGGGCGTTCGCTCCGAATTCTCACCGCGCTTTTTTGGCCCGCTCTACCCGACCCTGCAATCGATCAAGGCCACGTTCGACCCGCGCAATCAGCTCAATCCAGGCAAGATCGCCGCGCCTGAGGATGGAAAGCTGCTCGCAATCGATGGGCTCACGACGCGCGGCCAGCTCGACCGGACTATCCCCCGCTCCGTGCGCGCCGCCTATGACGAGGCCCTCCACTGCAATGGCAATGGCGCATGCTTCACCTGGGACGCCGACGAGGCGATGTGTCCGTCCTACAAGGCGACGCGCGATCGCCGGCATTCGCCGAAAGGACGCGCCTCGCTCACGCGCGAATGGCTGCGCCAACTGGCCGCGCGCGGTGTCGACCCCGTCGCCGAAGCTGCCGCCCTTCGCAACGGGACGCTTTGGAGGGATTTTCCCGCGCGGTTGCGCAATACGTGGTCCCGTGCGCCCGACTTCTCGCACGCCGTGATGGATGCGATGGACGGTTGCCTCGCCTGCAAATCCTGCAGCGGGCAGTGCCCGATCAAGGTCGATGTCCCCACGTTCCGGGCAAAATTCCTCGAGCTCTACTACGGCCGCTATCTGCGGCCGGTGCGCCATCACATGGTGACCTCGCTGGAAGCAATGCTGCCGGTGCTCGGCAAAGTGGGATGGCTGTACAATTTACTCCTCGACACCCCGGCGGGTCGCGCCGCGATGCGGGCGATCGGCCTGGTGCACACGCCGAAATTCTCCGGGGTTTCATTGCCACGGGCATTGGAGGTGCGCGGAATCGCAATGGCAACGTCGGAGGCGCTGGCTGCGCTGCCAGCCGGAGAGCGCACACGCAGCGTGGTGCTGGTACAGGACGCGTTCACGAGCTGGTACGAAACGCACGTAGTGCTGGCGGTGCTCGATCTGATGCAGGAAATGGGCTTCAAGCCGTTCGTCGCGCCGTTCCTGCCGAACGGCAAGCCGCTGCACGTGCACGGCTTCCTCGGCGCCTTCGATCGCACCGCATCGCGCAATGCCGCAATGCTGCGCGAGCTGGCCGCCACCGGCATTGAACTGGTCGGCATCGACGCGTCCATGACGCTGACCTATCGCTCTGATTACAACATGCTGGCGGAAGCGGTCCGTCCGCCGCCTGTGCTCCTGCTTCAGGAATGGCTCGCACGCCACCGCGATGCGATCTCGAGAAAGCCCAGCGCCGCCGACGAGTATTTCTTGCTGCCGCACTGCTCGGAGCGATCGCTTGCCGTATCCAGCCTGAAGGATTGGCAAGCGGCATTCGCCGCGGCAGGCGCGACACTGCGCGTGCTACCTTCAGGCTGTTGCGGAATGGCGGGGACCTATGGCCATGAGGCTGAGCACCGCGCTACGTCGGAGCAAATCTATGCGATGAGCTGGAGCCAACAGGTGGCGCGATGGGCGCAGGGCGGCCGTCTGCTCGCTACTGGATATTCCTGTCGGTCGCAGGTCAAGATCGTCGATGGGCGCGGCCTGCCCCACCCGGCGCAGGCCCTGTTGGCTTGCGTGCGCGGAGGCTGAGTTAGTCAGCGTGCGAGAACATCGGCGGGCCCGGCGTCTCCAGTTCGGCACGGATCAGCGTTCCCGTACGGCTTTCGGTGATGAACAGGCTTTTTCGCACCGGTCCGCCAAACGCGAGATTGGTGTTGCCGACGCCGGCGCAGGACACGATGCGATCGAGCGGCTCGGCCAAGGGCGACAATCGCCACACCGAACCGAAGCCGGTGTGGCAGACCAGCAGATTGCCGCCGCTGTCCAGCGCCAGCCCGTCGGGACCACCGGGGCCACCATGCAAATGCGCGAAGATGCCGACCTTGGTCGTCAAGCCGCTAGCCGGCAACGGCACACGCCAGATCTGGTTGGCGCGCGTCACTGCAACGAGCAGAAAGCTCTCCTCCGGATCGACGACGATGCCGTTCGGACTCGGGATCGTGTTGATCAGGCACGTCAGCCGGCCATCGGGCGTCAGCTTCCAGACCCGCCCCGTGGGATCATGCATCCCGGTCTGGCCCTGGTCGGTGAAATAGAGATTCCCCGACGGCGCGAAGACGAGATCGTTCACGCCCTTGAAGCTTTCGCTCGCCGCCGTCTCGAGGAAGGGCGTCACTGCGCCATTCGCGGGATCGAGCAGCATGATGCCGCGCTTGTAGTCGGTGATGAAGATGCGGCCGTCGCGATGAATCTTCAGCCCGTTCGGCCAGCCGTCATACTCGGTCACGAGCTCCCACGCACCGTCCGCGCTGACACGGAAGATGCGTCCATAGGGAATATCCGTGACGTAGAGCCGTCCCTGACGATCGAAGGACGGCCCTTCGAGGAAGGAGTCGATCTCGCGGCCACCCTGGTTGGCATCAGCCCAGGATGTGCGACGGGGTTTGCGGAACTGGTCCGGAAGCCGCGTGAACACGCTCGTCTCGATGCGGCGCGGCGGGTTGAAGAATGTCATTGGACAACCCGCGGAAAGCCGTAGAGCTCGGCCGGATTGTCGACGAGAATGCGCCTGAAGGCAGCCTCACCCGCCCATTGGCTGAAGAGATCGAACAGCCGCGCATCATCCGGCTTCTGCTCTTTCTCCGAAGGATGCGGCCAGTCGCTGCCCCAGACCAGTCGCTCGGGCGCGGCCTTGACGTAGGCTGCGGCAATGGCGCCAGCATCGGCAAAGTCAGGTGCGCCCTGCTTGCTCGACACGTAGGGGCCGGACAGCTTGATCCAGGTCCTGCCGCGATCGAGCAAGCCGCGGATGACCTTGTAGGGCGCGCTTCCCAGACCATCGGGCTGCGGCACCTGCGCCAGATGATCGAACACGAGTCGCCCGGGCAGCGACGCGAGCAGCTCCGCGTTGTCCTCAATCTGCTTGGGACGCATGTTGATCTGGCAGTGCCAGCCGAGATCGGCCAGCCGTGGGGCAAGCAGCTTGAGCGAGCCGACCGACAAGACGCCGGGAAAACCGAGATTGAATCGAACGCCACGGACACCCTGCTCGTCGAGCTGGCGCAACTCCTGATCCGAGACGTCCTCTGCCACGACGGCGATCACGCGAATATTCTCGGCGCCCAACGCTTGTCGCGACGCGATCTGCAGCCGATTGTCTGTTCCGTAGGTGGACGGCTGGATGATCACGCCGCGTGTTGTGCCGATCCGACGCTGCAGCGCCCGATAGTCGTCGGGCAAGGCGTCTTCGGGCAGCAGCGTGGCGCCCTTCATGACCGGATAGGTCTTGTCATAGATATGGAAGTGGCAGTCCGTGGCGCCCGGCGGCGCAACGAACCGCGGCTTCTCGGAGCCGCTCGACCAACGAACCTGCTCCGCCTGCGCCGCGGCAATCGGCGGAAGTGCGGCTGCAGCGAGTCCAGTCAGCACAGTCCTTCGCGTGAGCTCTGATGCCACGACGTTGGTCCTCCCCATCGATTGTTATGGAGAGGTTTATAAGCCGGCTACGTCGGGGCGACAAGTAAAAATGAAACGACGTTTCGTTTTATGTTGGTGCGTTCGCTGGGCGGGCAGCGCTCCGCTTGCGCGGGCTCCTTACGGCGCCGGGCGGCGTGCCCCCGCATGCGAGCGTTAGCTTATGCGCCGCCTCGACCAGCGGCCCCCTGACCTGCTCGGCCCGCGCCTCAGTGAGCCGGCTGATCGGGCCGGAAATGGCCACAGCCCCGACCAGGGTCTCTGAGATACCAAACACCGGCATTGCGAGAGCAGCGGCATGAGGATCGGTCACCCCCGACGTAAACAGCGGTAACTCATCGTCAGGCTCAACCTGGCGGGACTCGTAGCGAAGCAGCGTCTGGGCGATCGCCGACTTGTCCATGGGACGGGTATCGCCCGGCTGAACTGTCATGCGGATCCGGTTGGTACTTTCCACGCGGAAAAGGCAAAGCCTTTCCTCGCCGTTTCGAACGTAAAAAGACGTCGTCTCACCTGTTTTCGCCGCGAGGTGCTCAAGCACGGGCATGACGTGATCGGAAAGACGGAATGCCTGTTGATAGGCGGTCCCGAGCCGCAAGGTCTCGGCGTCAAGCCGATAGGAACCGTCCGGCAGCCGCGCGAGCAGCCGGTATTGCTGCAGCGACAAGGCGAGCCGGAGGATCGTGCTCTTGACCAGCCCGGTGCGCTCGGCCAACTCAGCCAAGGTCAAGGCGCTGTCGCCCCGACGAAAGGCCGTCAAGACTGCTAGCGCCCGTTCGGCCGCTGATACCCCCTTGAGTGCGGGCGGCTTCTTCTCGCTCTGTCTCGCCATCTCAAATCCTCATCTTTGCTTCTCCTACGTCATTCTTGTACCGGTTTGAAGGGCGATGTCCGCGCAGTTAAGAGCGTCGAGGCGAAACTTACTGAGGAGACAGCCGGCAGAGGCCGCGGCTGCGCCCGAGAAGATTGCAATTTCCATTCAGCACGGCTGGAAGAGCGCCGGTCGGACCGAAACGGGCGGTACGTACAACGACAGCAGCGTCCTAATGCTGAGACCAGCCCACGCCCTTCTATGCGATCAGGTACGCCGCAGTACTCCGCCAGCGAAAAGCGCGTAGAATCCCGACCTCGATCAGTCTAAGCCAGTGCACGATCTTCAGCGTCTGCAAAGAAGCAGAAGCGAGATAATCAAACTCAAGTGCGCTAACGGGCCGATGGAGAAGGCTGAGGTGCGTGCCGGCAGGCCCGCTCGCAATCGCCCTCTAGGAATCTGTTCAACATTGAAATATGTAGGCGATCTGCCAAATCTGCATTGAGCGGCAACGGGAATCGTTGCCAACGCAGGCCGATACACCAAAATTTCGACGATGAGCTGCAAGCAGGAATGAGGGCAATTCGGTCATCCACGCGTTCTCGTGACGGGTCCCGTCCTGGGGCGGCGGCGCGTCGCTCCAAGGCCACTTCGGTTGCGAACAAACGCAATACCGAGGCGGAGGACGCCCCCGCACAGCTGAAGTCGGAACGGTCTCGAGACCTGATTCTGAAGTCCGCGGCGCAGCTATTTCGCCGTCAGGGATTTTCGGCCACGACGCTGCGCCAGATCGCCGCGAAGGCGAAGATCAAGGCCGGAAGCATCTACTACCACTTCGACTCCAAGGAGGAGATCCTCGACGAGGTGCTGGACCGTGGCCTTCGCCATGTCTTTGAAACCGTCAAGAACGCGGTCGAACAAGCGGGTAAGGTATCGCATCGGCGCAGAATCGGTCTCGCGATCGAGGCCCACCTCGTCGCGCTGCTCGAGACCAGCGATTTCACCTCGGCCAACATCCGCATCTACGGGCAATTGCCGGAGCACCTGAAGAAGCCGCACCGGCCGTTGCGGCGAGCCTATGCCGAGTATTGGGATCAGCTCTTCATCAATGCGCGGCGCGCCGGCGAGATCCGGGCTGACATGGAGGTGGTGCCATTGCGCATGTTCGTGATCGGCGCGCTGAACTGGACGATTGAATGGTTCAGGCTGGAGAACAGGGATGCCGTCCTCGAACTGGCTCGCCGCACCGAGACCCTGATCTTCGAAGGCGTCAACAAGCCCTGACCCTTTCTACCTGCCTTGCCAGACCGGCTTGCGTTTCTCGGCGAATGCCTTCGGTCCTTCGATCGCGTCGAGGCTGGCATAGGCCTCCACATGCAGCCGCTCGGCCTCGACAAGCCCCTGTGCATGACCGAGATCCATCGCGGCGAGCACACTGGCCTTGGCTGCCTTGACGGACAACGGCGCCCCCTCGACGATCTTCCGCGCCAATTCGCTTGCACGTTCGCGGACGGCTTGTGGCGTGTCTTCCAGCGAATTGACGAAGCCGTATTCCGCAAGTCGCTCGATCGGCATCGTCTCGCCGGTGAGAACCATTTCCATCAGCAGTGGCTGCGGAACCATCCACAGCATCGGCACCGCCCACGGGGACCCGCGTCCCATCTTCACTTCGGTTATCCCTGCCCGCGTGCCGCGCAGGGCGATCCTCAGATCGCACTTCAGCGCAAGCATCATCCCGCCGGCCATCAGGGATCCGGTCATCGCGGCAATGATCGGCTTCGAAACCTTCCGCATCGCGTGCTGCATGGGATCGCGCATCCGCGTCAAGATATCGACCCCGTCCCTCGCCCGGATCTCTGCGGCCTGCTTCAGGTCCAGCCCGGCACAGAATACGCCGCAGTCTGCGGACGTCAGGATAATCACGCGGACGGAGGGATCGGCTTCGGCCTTGCTCCACGCGTCGGTCAGGCCGTTCATCGCCTCGACCGAGAGCGCGTTCTTGCGTTCGGGGCGGTCGATGGTCACGGTCGCGATGCCGCCCTCGACCGAATAGCGGACCTGCTCTTTGTCAGCCACGATATCTTCTTTCTTGAATTCTAACATTTGTTAGAATACATCGCCGCTAGCCAAATGCAAGAAGATGGCGCAGCTCTTGAAGCAGGAGAAAACCAATGGCTTATCTCTGGACGCCCGCCGCGGAACTGGTGGAGAAGAGCAACCTGAGCGCGTTCCTGCGCGCCACGGGGCAGCCGGATTACGACGCGCTGGCGGCTAGGGCCGATGCCGATCCGGCCTGGCTCATGCAGGAAGTCTTCAAGTTCTGCGACGTCCGCTTCTATCGCCAGCCCGAGAAGATCCTTGATCTTGCACGAGGCGAGCCATGGGCGCGCTGGTGCGTTGGCGGGACCACCAACATCGTCCTCAATTGCATCGACAAGCACCGCGGAGCTGAAGCCTGGGACAAGACGTTTCTGGTCTGGGAAGGCGAAGACAGGCGCGAGCAGCGACGACTGAGCTATGCCGAGTTCGCTTCCGCCGTCGAGCGGCTAGCCTCCGGCCTGCGCAAGCTCGGAATCGGCAAGGGCGATGTCGTCGCCATCTACATGCCGAGCCTGCCCGAAACCTTCGTGGCCTTCTTCGCGATCCTGAAGATCGGCGCGATCGTGATGCCGCTGTTCTCCGGCTTCGGCCCCGACCCGATCCGGTCGCGGCTCAACCACGGTGAAGCGAAGGCCGTGATCACCGCGAACGGCACCTGGCGTCGCGGCACGCCGGGTCCGCTGAAATCGGTGCTCGACGAGGCACTCGAAACCGTACCGAGCGTCCAGCATGTGATCGTGGCCGACCGCGGCGGGCTCGGCATCGACACGCCGATGCAGGCGGGACGCGACCACTGGTGGAACGAGATCGCCCAGGGCGGAGCAGAGCTTCCAACGGCCGAAATGGACGCGGAAGACCCCGCCATCCTTCTCTACACGTCAGGCACGACCGGTGAGCCGAAGGGCTGTGTGTGGACACACATCAGCTTCATCGGCTCAATGGTCACGCGGGATATGATCATCTGCGGCGACTTCAAGCCAACGGACCTGTTTTTCTTCTTCAGCGATATGGGATGGATGGTAGGCGCGATGTGCGCCTGCATTCCGAGCTTCGCCGGCGGCCGACTGCTGGTCGCCGAGGGGACCCCCGACTATCCCGATACGGGGCGCTTCTGGCGCCTGATCGCCGAGCACAAGGTCACCTATCTCGGTGTCTCACCGACCATCGTGCGCGGCATGATGCGGTATGGCGAGGAGGTCGAGCAATACGACCTCTCGAGCCTGCGGATAACGGCGTCGGGCGGCGAGGCCTGGACGGAGACGCCGTGGCGATGGTTCTTCGAGCATGTCTGCAAGTCGAATATCCCGATCATCAATATTTCCGGTGGCACGGAAGTCGGCGGCTGCATCTTCACCGGCACGCCGAACCATCCGATGAATCCGTGTTCGTTCTCCCGGCCGGCGCTCGGGGTCGGCGCAGATATCGTCGACATGGCGGGTAACCGCGTCCCCGACGGCGAAGTCGGCGAACTGGTCCTGCGTCATGCATCGATCGGGTTGACCAAGAGCTTGTGGAAGGCCGACCAGCGCTATCTGGAGAGTTACTGGAAAACGATCCCGGGCATCTGGGTGCATGGCGACTTTGCCATGCGTGGCGAGGACGGCCTCTACTACATTCTCGGCCGCTCCGACGACACGATCAAGATCTCGGGCAAGCGCGTCGGCCCTGCGGAGCTCGAGGGCATACTGACCGCGACCGGCAAGGTGGCGGAAGCTGCAGTCTTCAGCGTTCCCCATCCGGTGAAGGGCTCCGCAATCGTGTGCGCCTGCGTGCCGAGCGCTACCACGCAGGATTCCCGCGCGCTCTCCGAAGAATTGTCCCAAGCGCTGGTGCACGGAATGGGCACATCATACCGCCCCGAGCGGGTGTTGCTGGTCGACGACCTGCCAAGGACGCGCAACATGAAGATCATGCGCCGCGTGCTCCGCGCCGTCTTCGAGGACAAGGACCCCGGCGATCTGTCGGCGCTCGCCAACCCGGAGGCCATCGAGCACATCCGACGGAAGCTCAAGGCGTAGCAGCCGGCCCCAATTCATCCAAGCGTCAAGGCAACCGGCCAAGTCAGTTGCCTTGACGACGACCAGTCGATCCTAGATCGGGCAATCCTTCGGAAACGCGGGCTTGCGCTTCTCGAGGTGAGAGGCCAGCCCTTCGCGCGCTTCGTTGCCGGCAAAGCCCAGGATCTCGAGCGCAGTCGAGGTATCGAACAGCGGCCCGTTGACGCGAAGCCAATTGTTCAACGCATATTTGGTCCAACGGATCGCGCTCTGTGCGCCGGTGGCGAGATCCTGCGCCGTTTCCAGTGCGATCTTCTGCAGTTCGGCATCATCGACACACAGCGAAACCAGGCCGATCCGCTCGGCTTCCTCGCCGGACAGCGGCTTGCATGTGAGCAGATAGTACTTTGCCTTCGCCAACCCGCAGAGCAGCGGCCAGATGATGCAGGCGACGTCGCCCGCCGCGACGCCGAGGCGCGTATGCCCGTCGACGATCCGCGCGGATTTGCCACAAATCGACACGTCCGCGAGGATGCCGACCACGAGACCGGCTCCCACCGCAACGCCATTGATGGCCGAGATGATCGGCTTGTTGCAGTTGATGACGTTGTAGACGAGGTCCTTTGCCTCTTTCCAGGTCGCCATCCGTGCCGCCGGATTGTCGAGCAGCCCCTTGATCAGTTCGAAGTCGCCGCCGGCCGAGAATGCCTTTCCGGCCCCCGTGACGATCACGGCGTTGATATCGGGATCGTTGTCGATGTCGCGCCAGATGTGGGTGAGCTGCGTATGGGTCTCGGCGTCGACGGAATTGTAGGTTTCGGGACGATCGAAGGTGACCCGAAGAATCCGTTCCGCCGGATAGTCGAGCTTCAGCCTGGTGTAGGCGGCGTATCGATTGGACATGTTGATCTTCCCGCTGTTGGCGCCTAAGAAGCGCTACCAATTATTTCTAACAGATGTTAGAATTTGTAATCCGCCGGCGCAAGCACCGGTTCGGGACAAGAATGTCGAAAGACAGCGCTTGAGGAAACGTCGATGGCAACCGAATTCGATACCCAGATAGCAGCCGGATCCGGCATCGGAACCATCGGCACGCTCTTTGCGGCCTGCGCCGAACTTCATGCTAAGAGGGTTGCGATCGAGCATTACGACCGGCGTATGAGCTATGGCGAGTTGCTCGACCGGGTCAGTCGCTTGACCGCGGTGCTTGCCGCGCGGGGTCTGCGCCGGGGCGATCGTATCGGCCTGCTGTCCCGGAACCGCCCCGAATATCTCGAGATCGAGCTGGCGGCGGCCAATCTCGGAATCATCACGGCCTGCCTTAACTGGCGATTGTCGGAGCGCGAACTCAACTACTGCATCGAACTGGTGTCGCCGGGGCTGCTGGTGATCGAGACCGATCTCACCGCGAACCTGCCGCTTGCCGCAAAGGCTTGTCCGATCCTGGAGATCGGGCCGCAATATGAAAGCGAGCTTGCGGGGCAGGATGGGCGAGCCTGCACTTCCGTGGCGCAGCCAGAGGATGGACTCGTCATTCTCTACACGAGCGGAACGACCGGGCTGCCGAAGGGCGCCGTGATTTCCCACCGCGCTATGGCGATGCGCGCGCTGGTATTCTCGTCCGAGCTCGGAATCGCCCCGCACGACACATTCGTCGCATGGACGCCTTTGTTCCACATGGCATCGACCGATCACGCGCTTGCCACCTTGCTGCGTGGCGGAACGGTCGTTGTGATCGATGGATTCCAGCTGGATCCACTGCTGTCAGCCGTATCCCAGCACGACATTGGCTGGCTGGTGCTGATCCCCGGCATGGTCGAAGCCTTTGTCGAGGGCTTGAAAGCCCAGCGCACCAAGGTGAAGGGCGTGCGGGTGTGCGGGGCCATGGCTGACCTCGTGCCGCCGCACACGATCGCCGCAGTGACAGAGCTTCTTCATGCCCCCTTTCTCAACAGCTTTGGTTCGACCGAGACCGGCCTGCCGCCAGCGACAAGGGCGCTGATCGCGCCTGGAGAGGTCCCGACCAGCCTGTCAAAGCGACAGAACGCGTTCTGCGAGATCAAGCTTGTGGATACCTCCGACAGTGAGGTCGCGCCCGGCGAGCCCGGCGAATTGGTCATCCGCAGCCCGACGCTGTTTTCCGGCTATTGGCAGGCCGACGAAACCAACGCGCGCGATTTCCGCGGCGGCTGGTTTCACATGGGCGACGTGTTCCGGCGCAATGTGGACGGCTCGCTCGATTTCGTCGATCGCGCCAAATACATGATCAAGTCGGGCGGCGAGAACATCTATCCTGCCGAGATCGAGCGCGTGCTGCTGAGCGACGAGCGGATCACGGAGGTCGCGGTCGTCCGTGCGGCTGACCCCAAATGGGGAGAGGCGCCGGTCGCCTTTGTCGCGTGCCGCGACGATGCCGCGATATCGAAGGGCGAACTCGCCGAACTGTGCCGCCGCGAGCTTGCCGGCTACAAACGGCCGCGCGAATTCCGTTTCATCGCGTTTGGCGAATTTCCGCGCTCCACGAGCGGCAAGGTCCAGCGCCACGAACTCGAGCGGCTTCTGAAGGCCCCCACATGAGCGACATCAGTCTTCGAGGGAAGGTCGCCGTCATCGGCATCGGACTATCGGCGGTCGGCAAGGTACCGGGCCGCAGCCCGCTCTCGCTTGCCACCGAGGCCGCCAAGAATGCGCTCGCGGACGCCGGGCTGGAAAAGAGTGAAGTGGATGGCGTGCTGTCGAGCCATGCTTTCGCCTCCCCGTTCCACCGCTTCAGCGTCGCCTTCAGCGAATATTTCGGAATCCGCCCGACCTTCTCCAACACATTGCAGGTATCAGGCGCGACGGCGGCGACGATGTTTGGCATCGGCGCGGCCGCCATTCACGGCGGCCTCGCCAAGACTGTGCTACTGGTCGCGGCCGACAGCCTCATGACGGGGCTGACCCCGGACCTCGCCCTTCGTTCGCTCACCGAAAGCCGTGATCAGCAATACGAGATGCCGTTCGGCATCCCCGTCGCCAACACCTTCGCCATGACCGCACACCGGCATATGAAGGAGTTCGGCACCACCCCCGAACAACTGGCCGAGGTCGCGGTGGTGCACCGGCGTCACGCGGCGCGGACCCGCGGCGCGCAGCAGACGACGCCGATCACCACCGCGGACGTGCTGAATTCGCCGATGGTCACGACGCCTTATCGCAAGCTCGACTGCTCGCTGATCTCGGACGGCGGCGCGGCATTCGTCCTGACCTCGGCCGAACATGCGCAAGAACTTGGGATCGAAACGCCGGTCTACATTCTCGGTTGCGGCGAGTGCTACACCCATGAGCACATCTTCCTGATGCCGTCCCTCACCACGACCGGTGCGGTCGAATCGAGCCGCCGCGCCTATGCGATGGCGGGTTACCGGCCGGCCGACATGGACGTCGCCGGCATCTATGATTGCTTCACCGGGACCGTGATCATGATGCTCGAGGACCTCGGCTTCTGCCGCAAGGGCGAAGGCGGACCCTTCGTTGCCGACGGGCAGATGAGCTACGGCGGCCAGATCCCCTCCAACACCCATGGCGGCCTGCTGTCCTTTGCGCATTCGGGAATGCCTGGCTCCCTGTTCCACTTCCATGAGGTGATCGCGCAGCTGCGCGGCCAAGGCGGCGAGCGGCAGATCGAGGGTGCTCACCTGGGGCTGGTACACAGCCTTGGCGCAGGTTTCGCCACCAACGCCACGACCGTTCTGGGCACACGGGGAGCGCTGTGACGGTGTCAGAGGATTCCACACGAAAGCCCCTGCCCGCGCCAGATGCCGACACGGCTGCGTTCTGGCGCGGCCTGCAACACGGCAAGCTTCTGCTGCAGCACTGCCGCCTTTGCAGCCACGTGCAGTATTACCAGCAGGCCACTTGCCGCGAATGCGGCGGCGATGAGCTCGAGCACCGGCCGGCCACCGGCCGCGGCAAGGTTCACTCCTTCAGCGTGGTCCACCGCGCCCCGGGCCCGGCATTCAAGTCGGACGTTCCCTACGCCGTACTGCTCGTCGAGCTCGCGGAAGGCCCGCGCATGATCAGCACCCTTGTCGGCAGCGATCCGGCGGACATCACCTTCGACATGGACGTCGAGCTTGTCTTCGACGAAGTCACCGACGACGTGACCCTGCCGCGTTTCAAGAAAAGCTGAGAGGCCCGCATGAGTTCCGCTTGCATCGCCGCGCGACCAATTCTAACAACTGTTAGATTTTTGCGGCGCATTCGCTTTGCGAGGATCGCGCCGCCCGCCCATGCAACGATCCACACCGACGGCGGGCGCCTGATGGGCCCGCCGCGCAGCCGCCAGGACTAGACGCAATGGCAATCATGAAATCGGACGTCGTCACCTCGAGCGAGGAATACGCGCGCAACCGCGGCGCCTACACCGAGCGCGTCGCCGACCTGCGGCGGCGCCGGGCCGAGGCGGCGATCGGCGGGCCCGAACGGGCGCGCAAGCTCCACAAGGAACGCGACCAGTTGCTGCCGCGCGAACGGATCGCGGCATTGATCGATCCCGGCTCGCCGTTCCTCGAATTCTGCCAGCTAGCCGGCGAAGGTCTGTACGACGGCGTGCCCCCCGGCGGCAGCATCGTCACCGGCGTCGGAATGATCTCCGATCGTCCCTGCATGATCATCGCCAACGAGCCCACCGTGAAGGGTGGCACCTATTACGGCATCACCTGCAAGAAGCACGTTCGCGCCCAGCGCTTCGCCTGGCAGCACCGCCTGCCTTGCGTGACCCTGGTCCAGTCGGGCGGCGCCAACCTGCCCGACCAGCCCAACATCTTCCCCGACGACGGCCAGTTCGGCTCGATCTTCTATAACCAGGTCAGGATGTCCGCCGAAGGCATCCCACAGATTGCGGTGGTACATGGTCCCTCTACCGCGGGCGGCGCGTACATCCCCGCTCTGTGCGATGAGACGGTGATCATTCGCAACCAGGGCGCCATGTTCCTCGGCGGGCCGCAGCTGGTCTACGCGGCAACGCGCGAGGAGGTCGGCATGGAGGCACTCGGTGGCGGCGAGATGCACAGCCGCGTCAGCGGCGTGACCGATCATCTCGCCGAGAACGACGCACACGCGATCGCCATCACCCGCGAGATCGTCGCCAATCTCGGCGAAATCCCGCGGCAGGCCTGGACGGTTGCACCGGTACGCGAACCGCAGTTCGATCCGGCCGAAATCTACGGCCTGATCTCCTCGGACCCCCGCGTTCCCACCAACAATCGCGACATCCTCGCCCGCCTCGTCGACGGCAGCGAATTCCATGAATTCAAGCCGCTCTACGGCGACACCCTGATCACCGGCTTCGCGCGGATCATGGGCTTCGAGATCGGCATCCTCTGCAACAACGGCGTGCTGTTCTCCGAAAGCGCGCTGAAGGCGACCCACTTCATCGACCTCTGTTGCAAGCGCGACATTCCGCTGCTGTTCATGGCCGACGTGACCGGCTTCATGGTCGGCCGCGAGGCAGAGGAAGGCGGCATCACCAAGAACGGCGCCAAGATGATCACGGCGATGGCAAGCGCCAATGTGCCGAAATACACGCTGATCATGGGCAACGCCTACGGTGCGGGATACCTCGCGATGTGCGGTCGCGCATTCCGGCCGAACGCCATGATGATGTGGCCGAATGCCCGCTCCGCGATCATGGGGCCCGACCAGGCCGCGACCACGCTCGCGATGGTCCGCGACGAGGTCCACAAGCGCGAAGGCACGACGTGGGCGGAGGGAGAGCGCGAGGCCTACATGGCGCCGACCCGGCGAACCTTCGAAGACTTCGCCAACGCCTACAATTTCGCCCGCAACACCTGGTGCGACATGGTGATCGATCCGCTCGAAACCCGCGGCGTGATGGCGCTGCTGCTCGATCTGGCCGGTCGGATCCCGCATCAGCACACCGATTTCGGCGTGTTGCGGATGTAATCGGCAGGAGACCCGCCATGTTCAAGAAGATCCTCATCGCCAATCGCGGCGAAATCGCCTGCCGTATCGCCCGCACCTGCCGCCGTCTCGGCGTCGCGGTGGCCGGCGTGCATTCCATCGCCGATGCAGACGCGTTGCATGTCAGGACCATCGGCGAGTCGATCGAGATCGGTGGCGCGCCGGCCTCGGAAAGCTACCTGCGGATCGATGCGGTGATAGCTGCAGCAAAGTCCACCGGCGCCGAGGCCATTCATCCCGGCTTCGGCTTCCTGGCCGAGAACGCGGCCTTCGCCCGCGCGGTCGAAGCCGCAGGGCTGGTGTTCATTGGACCTGCGCCCGAAACCATCGAACGGCTCGGCGACAAGGCATCGGCGAAACGCGAGGCCGTCGCGGCCGGCGTCCCCACGGTGCCCGGCAGCGAGGTTCCGAGCCAGGATCCCGTCGAAATCGAACGCAGCGTTCGCCGGCTCGAACTGCCCGTCATGCTGAAGGCTGCGGCCGGCGGCGGTGGCAAGGGCATGCGGGCGATCGCGACCCTCGACGGGCTCCGCGACGAAATCGAGTCCGCGATGCGCGAGGCGAAGAATGCATTCGGCGACGCGGGATTGATCGTCGAGAAATTGATCCAGCAAGGCCGGCACCTCGAAGTGCAGATCGCGGGAGACGGCGACGGCAACGTGATTCACCTGTTCGAACGCGAATGCACGCTGCAACGCCGCCACCAGAAGCTGATCGAGGAAGCGCCCGCCGCCAACCTGCCGCCCCATCTTCGCCAGCGTATCCTCGACGACGCCGTCCGGCTCGGCCGCAGGCTCCGATATCGTGGTGTCGGCACGGTCGAGTTCATTGTCAGCGGCACCGACTATTACTTCCTGGAGGTCAATCCGCGGCTTCAAGTCGAGCATCCCGTGACCGAACTGGTCACCGGCATGGACATCGTCGAGACCATGCTGCGCATCGCCGCACGCGAAGGCCTGCCGGTTGCGCAGAACAATGTGACGTGCCGGGGCCATGCGGTCGAGGCGCGCATCTGCGCCGAGGATCCGAACGACGGCTTCATGCCGTCGACCGGCGAGGTCGCCTATGTCAGGTTTCCGTCCGATGGCATCCGCGTCGAGACCGGCATCGAGAGCGGTTCGACCGTGACGCCCTACTACGACTCGATGCTGGCCAAGCTGATCGCTCACGCGTCTTCCCGCGACCAGGCACTCGATCAGCTTCACAACGCGCTCGACGAGACGTCGATCTTCGGCGTCATCACCAACAGGGAGTTCCTCCAGCGCCTGATCGCCCTACCCGCGACCCGGGCCGCGACATTCCATACCCGCCTCATCGACGAGCAGATCGACGCGCTCACGCCGCGCGCCGATGGCCTCGCCGCCGACGCGTTGGCGCTTGGGGCCTATTTCTGGATGATGCGCCAGCGCGCTGTCAGCTCCGACAACCCATGGCAATCCAGCGGGCTGACCGGCTGGCAGATGGAGCAGGGAGACGACGGCATGTCGCCGATCCCCCTCCTGCACCTCGAGAGCGCCGGCGCCAGCGCGGAAATCCGCTTTGCGCCGTTGCAGGCGGACGGCACGATGCTGATCGGCGTCAACGATGCCAGGATTTCGGTGAAGCTTTCGCAGCTCCCTGACGGGAACTTCGCCACTGAGGTGAACGCGCGTCGCGAGACCGTGCGTATCTTCCAGAAGGATCAGGCGATCTTCGTCCACGACGCGCGCGCCGCCCATACCATGACCGCGATTCCCTATCTGCGGTACATCAGCACAAGTCCCGACATCAGCGGCGAGCTACGTGCTCCGATGACCGGCGTGGTGCTCAAGGTCAATGTTGCGGTCGGCACCCGCGTCAAGGCCGGCGATGCCGCCGTCATCATGGAGTCCATGAAGATGGAACTGCGCATCGCCAGCGAAGTCGATGGCGTCGTGACCGCAGTCTATTTCAAGCCCGGCGACACGGTCGAGCGAAATGCCGTCGTGGCCGTAATCGAGCCGGACCTCGCCCTGCAATAGCCCGCCTCTCGAGATACCAGGAAAGCACATGTTACGATTGGAAAGCGTGAACTATGAGGTCCGGGACAACATCGCGATCTTGACCCTTGACGAGCCGAACAAGCTGAACGCACTGACGACCGGCATTCGCGCAGGCATCCTCGAAGGCCTGAAGCGCGCCGACAACGACGATCAGGTGCGCGTCAGCATCATCACCGGCGCCGGCGGCAAAGCCTTCTGCGCTGGCGCAGATATCGGCAACTTCGATTTCGATCCAGACAAGGCCCGCGCCTTCTTCATCGGCGCCATGGACGTGTTGTCGGCCCCGGAACGGGCGCTGAAGCCGGTGATATCGGCCGTCAACGGTATTGCCTATGGCGGCGGCTTCGAGCTTGCGATCGCGTCCGACTTCATCTTCGCCGCCGAAAGCGCCCGCTTCGCCGTCCCCGAGATCAAGCTGGGACTGCTACCCGGCTTCGCCATCGTCCGCCTGAAGGACATCGTCGGGCGCGCGAAAGCCAAGGAGATGAGCATGCTCGGCGACCCCCTCAGCGCCGCCGAGGCATGCCAGCTCGGCATCGTTTCACGCGTCGTCCCCGACGACAGGCTTCTTTCCGACGCGCTGGCGTTCGCTGAACGCATTGCCGCGCAACCGCGCCTTGCGGTGCGGATGGCAAAGTCGTTCTACAACCGCGGCCTCGGCGGCGACGAGATGCGCCATGCGATCGATGGCTTTCCGTTCCTGCTGACGCATGCCGACGCCCGCGAAGGCATCAGCGCATTTCGCGAGAAGCGGGAACCGCAGTTCGGCGAGCGGTAGTTCACCTTCGCCGTCATCGCAACCATCATCGTTTCGCAGATCGCACGCCTGCGGGGCGCACGACACCAAAATTCAACAGAAGAAAATGAGGGAGAACTCGTGAAACAGCATTTCCTGGCCTTGGCCATCGTCGTGGCGACAGCGTCGACAGCCTCAGCGCAGATCTCAGACGATGTCGTCCGAATTGGCGTGCTGACCGACCTTTCGAGCTGGGGACGCGACAATAGCGGTCCGGGATCGGTCGAGGCGGCCAAAATGGCCGTCGAGGAGTTCGGCCCGACCGTGCTGGGCAAACCGATCGAGATCGTCAGTGCCGATCACCAGATGAAGACCGACGTCGGCCTGCAAATCGCGCGGGACTGGTTCGACAATGGCAAGGTCGATGCCATCGCCGACATTCCGAACTCGGGGATCGCGATCGCCATCCACAACATGGTCAAGGAACGCAACAAGATCGCGCTGCTCTCGGGGCCAGGTGCAAGCTCGCTGACAGACGAACTGTGCAGCCCCAACACCGTTCACTTCGCCTACGATACCTATGCCCTTTCCAAGGTGACGGCCTCGGCGGTCATCAATGAAGGCGGCAAATCCTGGTTCTTTGTGACGGCCGACTACGCGTTCGGCCAGCAACTGGAGAAGGACGCCGTGCGCTTCATCAAGGAGCTGGACGGCAAGGTGCTCGGCAGTGTGCGGCATCCGACCAACACGGCCGATTTCTCCTCGTTCGTTTTGCAGGCGCAGAACTCCAAAGCGGATGTGGTGGCATTCGCCAACGCCGGCCAGGATACCGACAACGCGATCAAGCAATCCGGCGAATTCGGCCTCGTGCAGGGTGGCCAGAAACTCGTCGGCCTCTTGATGTTCGATACCGACGTGCACGCCATCGGCCTGCAATCCGCACGAGGCACCTACATGACGACTGCCTCCTACTGGAATATGGATGAAAAGACCCGCGCATGGTCGAAGAAGTTCTTCGCCAGAACCAAGGTGATGCCGACGATGATCCACACCGGCGTCTATGGCTCGGTGCTGCACTATCTCAAGGCGATCCAGGCAGCCGGTACGGACGATCCGGCAAAGGTGATGGCGAAAATGCGCGAGCTGCCGATCGAGGACACCTTCGTGCACGGTGGCAAGCTACGCGAGGACGGCCGGGTCGTCCGCGACATGTATCTCGCAAGGGTGAAGAAGCCGTCCGAGTCAAAAGAACCGTGGGACTACCTCGACATCGTCAAGACCGTCAAAGGCGAGGATGCCTATCGGCCGGTCTCCGAGTCGAAATGCCAGCTCCTGAAGAAGTAAGCTGATCGGCTCAGGTACCTCAGCGAATGCGACGTGCCGATGCAGTCGGCGCGTTTCGCACGCCCGCTCCTCGTTACCCGTCCACGCAGATGCCGATGGCGAGCATCGCGGCCAGCTCACGCGCGGTCTGGGCCACCCTGAGCTGCCCGCGACCGTCGACGTATCGCCAGGCCAGATGCTCGATCGCGCCGAACAGCACGTCGCGCAGCAGCTTTGGATTGACGTCCGGCCTCACCTCCCCGGTCTTGACGGCGTCCTTGACGATCCGGATCAACACCGAGGTATAGCGCCGGTTCATCTCCCGGATCGCCGAGCCTTCGTAGTCGCTCGGGCCCCGCACTTCCGCGATAAACAGGCGGCAGAGATCAGTGTCGGAGACGAAGACCTCGAGATGCCGCCTGATCAGCGCTTCGAGGCGATCGCGAAAGCGATATTTCCTGAACACCTGCGTCTCGAGATCGATCCGCGCCGCCGGACAGCACTATGACCATATCCTTGAACTTGTGTGGCATCGCACCCGCGTGGTACGTATCTTTTGTCCAGCACTTCATAGCTCGCATCGTTAGCGCCCGTCGCCATGCGCGATCGTCATCAGGATCGCTTATTCCAGCGCTCCGTGGCCAAGGTGACCGTCGGCGCGGTGGGGCCGAACGCCGCGCACTTCTTGCAGGCAACGAACTTCGTCTCGAGGTCACTGCTGATCCAAAGGTCCGATGAGGCGCAGAAAGGGCACGGCCGTAGCGACCCAGAAAGCAGGATAGTGGGCGTTGACTCGGACGGGGGCTTATCTCCAACTGTTCTTGCCATTCGCTAGCCTGGTCTAGTTTGCGCACCAGAGAGAATGCGGGCGGCGTGTTGGGCGCCGGCTATAATTGGCTTGTCATTGGGCCGACATCAGCACAGGAAGCTGCAATACACACTGCGGATGCGGTTCATCTCAAAGGACCACATGACAGCAATGGGAGGCCATGTTCTAGTTCGACGGACGTTTGAATGCCGGATCAACCAGCGCTCTCCCAAACGCGCTAACCATTGCCGCCGCTTGGCGGTCTCCACGATCATCGAGGACGCGATAAAGTATTTCTACTCTCTCTCGGAAGGCAGCCAGTAGTGACGGATCCCGTTCGCACAGAACTCCTGCGATGCAGAGAGCGAGAGCTTCGGTACCGATCTTAACCTGAGCCAATGAAGCTGCACTCATCCGTCCTTCTTTCTTGCTTTTCGGTTCTACGCTTCTCCGTAGGCACTCCCTACGAGGGCAGTCCTTTCGCTCCTTGTCGCGGACGCCAAAGTAATTCAACGAGCTGAGCTCGGGATGCTCAACCGCGCAATTCTTCAGCGAGCCGCCGTTCTATAAAGTTGCGTTCGATGTCGGTCAGTCGCGTGTTGAGGAGTTTGCGATATCGCCTCACATTTGCTTCGCGAGTCCATCGCGAATGACTCTGCGCAGGTGAGGCTTGCATCGACGCATGCCGTCTCGTCGTCCCTTGCCTGCCGATCGAACGCTGCGGCTGGTCGAGAGCAATGCAATCGAGCCTGCTGAAACGAGGCAGTCGCATCGCCAATCCTCCGCGTGGCGGCGGGTCATCCTCGCCGTCCAACTGCTTCAGCGCCGCCAAAATATCATCTAGACGCAACCTGTGCGGAATACCCGGGATTTCACGCAAAGCCGGATGGGATTCGACAACATACATATCCGACGCCCACGACGAGAGAATCACTCGCTTCTCATCAGTCGAGAGTTTGGCATCGTTCAACACGTCTCGGGGTGCGTTGTAGTGCGATACAGGGTGAAAGAAGGGCACAACGTTCTTGATGGTGCGATCGACCTGGCTCATCTCTTGTCTCCTTTTGCTCCTTTCGTCGAGAGACGGGTTGATGTGAGTCTCGGGACAAAGGCGGCGGCAATGACGTCGCCGCCTTCGAGGCTTAGGCCGCCTTCTTCGTGATCTGCGCGCTAGAAGTCGCACCGTCGATTGCGATGCGACGAGGCTTCATGGCCTCGGGGATTTCGCGGACGAGTTCGATCCGAAGCAGGCCGTTGTCGAACGCCGCATTCTTCACCTGGATGTAGTCTGCAAGATTGAACTGCCGCTTGAATGGCCGAGCCGAGATACCTTGGTAGAGATATTCGTGCTGGTCCTTGTCACTCTTGCGGCCCTCCACCGTCAGCACGTTCTGCTCGGCTGTCACCGCAATCTCATCCGGGTTGAAACCAGCCAACGCCAGCGAGATCTGATATCGATCTTCGCCAAGCCGCTCGATGTTATAGGGCGGATAGTTGTCCTCTGTCCGGTGCTGGGTTTCGTCGAGGAGATCGAAAAGACGGTCGAAGCCGACGGTCGAGCGCCACAGGGGAGCGAAATCGTAAGTCCTCATAGCCAGGTCCTCCTAAGAGCAAGATGGGTACGAAGGAGCGCAAGACACCAGTGCAAGACACCTGTCCGGCGCCCGGTCAGTCCGCCGGACCCAAAGCTGGCGCCCAGCGCCGCCGGCAGGCGGCAAAAATCGAATTAGAAGAGCCCGACGTGATTTCAAGAGCACGCTCAAAAAATTTTGGCTGAATTTTCCCGCGGTCAATTTTGGGGTGCGGCTCATGGAGCGAGATCCCGCAGCTTGGCTTCGGCATCCTCAAGCAGCCGCATCAGCCGGCGCTGTTCTTCGCTGGATAAGTTCGGGGCGCAGAGTAATTTTTTGCAATGCAAAACGACCCGCTGCTCGCTTTCGATCAGAAAGCTACGAACGTGATCGTCCGCAGCCGGAACGGGCTAGCCAGTCGGGGACGGCCACCTTGTCGCGGTTTGCAATTCCAACATGAGCAAAGCAAAGACGTCTCAGCACAGTACGGGCGCTCGCCGCCCGCACTGCGCAAGCCACACGACGGTCAACTGAAGGCTGGTGGCGCCTTTGTCCGATCCTGAGGAGTTTCCCGGATACCCCAGGGCGTGACAGTTGGAGACATCAGTGTATCAATCTTCAACGTCGGCGCCGAAGCGTTCCATTTCATCCAGGGCATCGAGTCTAGATACCGGAGTGGCGGTAACGGCAGCGTCCCACCTGTTCTCGTCACTGCTCGCATCGGCGAATCCTCCGTTCCCCAAGCGGCCAGCGAGGGTAATGTCAAAGCCGAAGCCAGCAGGGCTGTCATCAAATTGCGAATGACAGCGCCCGAGCGGCCCTTTTTGTGCTTCTCCGCACGAGGGGAGCCAATGGTTTGATGCGAGATCATCTCATCCTCCTATCGTTCGAAAGGTTATCAATGCGATGGTTGCGAGGCTTGAGGCCAGCATGAGCAGTTCAGAGCAGCCCCGCCTTTGCGTATCAGAGCTTCGATCTGTGTGCTCATCGTGAAACCCTATTTTCTCCTTGCGTTATTCGTCTCCTCAGAGTGCTGAAAAGAGCGCGCCCGGCCGCGAGCCGGCCGCCGGGCGCAGTCTTGTCAGAAGTCCATCGGCGGCGCGGCCGGCGTGAGAGCCTCCGCCTTCTTCGGCTTGTCGGCCACCAGCGCTTCCGTGGTGATCAACAGGGACGCCACCGAGGCGGCATCCTGCAACGCAGTGCGAACGACCTTGGCGGGATCAATCACACCAGCCTTCACAAGGTCCTGGTATTCGCCGGTTGCAGCGTTGAAGCCCCAGTTGTAGCTGGCGTTCTCAAGCAGCTTGCCGACCACCAACGAGCCGTCCTCGCCCGCGTTCTGGACGATCTGCCGCGCCGGCACCTGGATGGCGCGACGCACGATGTCGACGCCCGCCTTCTGGTCGGCATTGGTGGTCTTGACACTATCGAGCGCCTTAAGTCCCCGCAGCAGCGCGACACCGCCGCCGGGAAGGATGCCTTCCTCGACCGCTGCGCGCGTGGCGTGGAGTGCATCGTCAACGCGGTCCTTCTTCTCCTTGACCTCCACTTCCGTGGCACCGCCGACCCGGATCACCGCAACGCCGCCAGCGAGCTTCGCCAGCCGCTCCTGCAGCTTCTCGCGATCGTAATCCGAAGTCGTCTCTTCGATCTGGGCCTTGATCTGGGCGACGCGGGCTTCGATGTCCTTCTTGGCACCGGCCCCGTTGACGATCGTGGTGTTCTCCTTATCGATCACCACCTTCTTGGCGCGGCCGAGCATATTCAAGGTTACATTTTCGAGTTTGATGCCGAGGTCTTCCGCAATCGCCGTGCCACCCGTGAGAATGGCGATGTCTTCGAGCATGGCCTTGCGCCGGTCGCCAAAGCCCGGTGCCTTCACGGCAGCGACCTTCAGTCCTCCGCGCAGCCTGTTGACGACAAGCGTTGCCAAGGCTTCGCCTTCGACGTCCTCGGCAACGATCAGAAGCGGCTTGCCGGTTTGGACCACCGCCTCCAGCAACGGAAGCATCGTTTGCAATCCGGACAGCTTCTTCTCGTGGATCAGAATGTAGGGGTCTTCGAGCTCGACGCGCATCTTTTCGGCGTTGGTCACGAAGTACGGCGAGACATAGCCGCGGTCGAACTGCATGCCTTCGACGACCTCAAGCTCAGTGTTGAGGCTCTTGGCTTCCTCGACCGTGATGACGCCTTCGTTGCCGACTTTCTGCATGGCGTCAGCCAGGAAACGGCCGATTTCGGTGTCGCCGTTCGCCGAGATTGTCCCGACCTGCGCGATTTCGTCATTGGAGGTGACCTTCTTGGCGTGCGCCTTCAGGTCGCCGACGATCGCCTCGACCGCAAGATCGATACCGCGCTTGAGATCCATCGGATTCATGCCGGCCGCGACCGATTTTGTGCCTTCCTTGACGATGGCCTGCGCCAACACCGTGGCCGTGGTCGTACCATCGCCAGCCAGGTCGTTGGTCTTCGACGCCACCTCGCGCACCATCTGGGCGCCCATGTTCTCGAACTTGTCTTCCAGTTCGATCTCCTTGGCGACTGTGACGCCGTCCTTGGTGATGCGCGGCGCGCCGAACGATTTTTCGATCACGACGTTGCGCCCTTTGGGACCGAGCGTGACCTTCACCGCATTTGCCAGTGTGTCCACTCCCCGCAGCATGCGCTCGCGGGCCTCGGTCGAAAATTTCACGTCCTTGGCAGCCATTCTCTAGATCTCCTTTCTTTCATGACTGTCAGTCTTCGACGGCCTCAGGCCGCCTTCTTCAACTTGCCGCTGTGTTCGACGATACCCAGAAGATCGCTCTCCTTCATGATCAGGAGATCCTCGCCATCGATCTTCACCTCGGTGCCCGACCATTTGCCGAACAAAACCCGATCCCCTGTCTTCACATCGAGCGGGACCAGTTGGCCTTGCTCATTCCGCGCGCCGGGGCCGGCGGCGATGATCTCGCCTTCTTGCGGCTTCTCCTTTGCGGTGTCGGGAATAATGATGCCGCCGGCGGTCTTCTCCTCGGCATCGATGCGGCGCACGAGCACGCGGTCGTGCAACGGACGGAAATGCATGCACATCCTCCTTAACAGTCTAGCGATGTCATTTGACCGGCGCCGATAACCAGCCCCCGGCGAAAAAATCACCTAGGAAAGAGGAAGTCGGTTTCAAGTCTCGGAACAAAAAATTTTGGCACTCTGAACCGATGACTGCCAGAGAGACTTGAAGGGCCGGCCGTAGCTACCTAGTTAAGCGCACCGATATCCTCGTAACTTATTGTGAGATAAGGAGAAATCAATGTCGTCGCCGCGGTTCTTTGGCTATGCCCGGCTGCTCGTCTTGCTCGTTTGCCTGTTCACGCTCGGGACTGCCTTCGCCCAAATCCCCGACCTCGGCACCGGTCGAGTGCCAAGCCTGGCGCCTCTTGTGAAAGAAGTCACTCCAGCGGTGGTCAACATCTCGGTGCAAGGCAAAATCCGCGAGGACAATCCGCTCTACCATGATCCGTTCTTTCGTGAGTTCTTCGACGTTCCGAAGCAACTCGAGAAGGAGATCAACGCGGCTGGCTCCGGCGTGATCGTTGACGCGCAGAAGGGTTACGTTCTCACTGCAAACCACGTGGTGGCGCAAGCTGCGGTGGTGCAGATCAAGACAAAGGACGGACGGAAGTTCGCCGCGAAGCTGGTAGGGCGCGACGCTCCCACAGATGTAGCGCTCCTGCAGATCAAGGATCCGAGTGGTCTTAAGGCGATCAAGCTCGGCGACAGCGATGCGCTTGAGGTCGGCGACTTTGTCATTGCCGTCGGCAATCCCTTCGGTCTTGGCCAGACCGTCACGTCAGGACTTGTGAGCGCGCTGGGGCGAACGGGCCTCGTCAAGCAAGGCTATGAGGATTTCATTCAGACTGATGCGGCTATCAATCCTGGTAACTCGGGCGGAGGCTTGATCAATTTGAAAGGCGAATTGATCGGTATCAATACCGCGATCATATCGCCGGGCGGAGGCAACATCGGGATTGGCTTCGCCGTGCCCATCAACATGGCGAAGAAGGCGATGGTTCAGCTGATTGCGACGGGCCGCGTTGAGCGGGGCCGAATCGGTGTAGCGCTTGAGGATCTCGATGCCCCAGCCGCCGGTCACCTTGAGGGGGCGAGGATCAAAGAGGTCAGCCCTGGCTCTCCAGCCGAGCGTGCGGGCCTGCACAAAGGCGATATCATCGTGAAGGCCAACGACCTCCCGATCCGGAGCGCGACGCAGATGCGTAACCTGATTGGGCTTACGCCAGTCGGCCAACAGGTGCATCTGCTCGTCGAGCACGACCACGCGCGCGAAAGCGTGACGATTGAGGTTCTTCCGCTGGCGGAGAAAAAATCCAGGTGAGAGCACCCAAAATCGCATGTAATGCCGGCGGCGAACTTCAGGTCGGCCCTGATCGACTGGCAAGGCAACCTCAACGCAGTCCGGAGTCGCAAAGTGCTCAACCATAGTAAGTGATGATGTTAACCTCAAAAGGCGCCAAGAATGGCTGGGAGCTGGCGCGCCAAGTCAGGGAGATCAATCCAGCTTTTCCTGTCGTCTACATCGCGGGAGCTGCCGCCGATCAATGGGGCTCGCAGGGCGTGCCGAACGGCATTCTCTTGGAAAGCCTTTTGCACCGGCACAGCTGGTCACAGCTGTTTCCCAGCTCCTCAACAGCGGTGGTACGACAATGTAGCTGACCTTGTGTGTTTAGGAACGCACATCCGCGCCTCACATTGGGTTGGGATGGAGCAGTTTCTGTTTCGCTTTCTGCCCACTACACCAAGGTACCCGATTTGGGTCCGGTATCTAATCACGCTTGCCTCGGTTGCGCTGACCTACGCCACCCATCTGGCATTCTACGCCGAGTTGAAAGCTTACTCGCTCCTTCTCTTTGTTCCTGCGATATTTCTGGTCTCTGTGATCTTCGACAGGGGATCAGGCTTTTTGGCTACGTTTGCGAGCGCCGTCGTCGCAGCGACTTACATACCGAAGCCGTTCAGCGAGAGCACGATCCCATTGCTGATCTTTGTGGCGACTGGTTTAACGATAGCGGCGGTGACCGAGACCCTAAGGCAGGCGATTGAGCGGCTTGCCGAGGCGAACGCCTACGCCGAAACGTTACTCGAAGAGCTGCGTCATAGGACCAAGAATGAACTGAGTACAGTAATATCGATGCTGCAAATGCAAGCGCGAACAGCATCCAACACGGAAACTCAAATAGCCCTGGCTTCGGCGGTTAGCCGGGTCCAGGTGGTGGCGCAGGTGCACGACCGCTTGCACGACGCCCGAGGCGATCAGAGGATTCCGCTTGCTCCTTACATCGAGGGACTGTGCCAGAGCCTGGCAGATTTTCATCGAGGGATTCGTCCCATTGCGATACGCGTCACATGCGACGACATATCGCTGAAGAGCTCTCATGTCGCGTTGGTCGGCTTGATCGTAAACGAGCTGGCGACCAACGCGTTCAAGTATGCTTTCCCCGATGACCGCACCGGTCTAGTCGAGGTCGCCGTCCAGGCTAATGGCCCGCACATCACCATCACTGTCACGGATGACGGCGTGGGCTGTCCGAGCGACGCCAGTGATGGGTTGGGAACGCGCCTGATCAGAATGCTCACCGCCCAAATGAAGGGAGAAATGACGCGCGTGTCGCTCCCGAAAGGCTGTCAGGTGCAAGTGGCAGTCGCACTCGATACCTAACTTGCGCAAACGCATTCTGATGTCAGCCGGCGCAATTCACCAGCTTAGACATTTGCGTCGGCGCATGTTGGCACAATCGCCTGGACCTAGTCGAACCGGTGCCTCCATGGCGGCGTGCTTTAGCAACTCCCCAACACGCGCGTGTGTTTGGTCTGACGCCGAGAAGGATGAGACGCCAGTATGTGCGGCTCAGTTCGATCTTGGCGGCGACGGCGAGCGGGTCGGGAAAGCGGGAGCGCCCGTCCGCGTTCCTGTGACGAAGACTGCGATGCCGTCCCCTCGCTGGGCAATGAGTGCTGCGCAGCAATGAACGGCAGTGCCGCCGCAACGCTCACGATGTTAGCGAGCATGACGCTCAGGACGGTCTCTGTGAGCATGGTGATGATCTCCGATCGCCAATGTCGACCATTTTCGCCGACAATGCTGCGGGACGGGAAGAGCTCGCAACCCGTGCGTGCACTGCGTCCCTCAGTCTCTGAAAGGCGCGTTGCTCGACCTGCCGGATCCGCTCGCGCGAGACGCGGAACTGCCGCGCCAGCTCGTCCAGCGTCTTCGGCTGGTCCGCGAGCATCCGCGCTTCCAGGATTGCCCGCTCGCGCGCCGACAGCATCTCAAGTGCCTCCGAGAGAGCGGCTTCTCGTCGTCCGTAATCATCCGCGTCGATTAGCTGACGTTCGGGATCAGGTGAAGAATCGACCAGCCGGTCTTGCCATTCCTCCGTGGTCTCCTCATCGCTGATGGGAACATTGAGCGAGATATCGCCGCGTAGTCGCCGATCCATTTCGATCACCTCCGGCGGGGCAACCTTCAGCTGGTTCGCGACATAGTTCACCTGGTCGAGGCCCAGATCCGTTTCCTCGAACGCGGATAGTCTGCTTCTCAGCCGGCGAAGATTGAAGAACAGTTTCTTTTGGGCGGCTGTCGTACCCATCTTCACCAGCGACCATGATCTCAAGACATACTCCTGGACGGAGGCCTTGATCCACCACATGGCATAGGTCGCCAGTCGAAAGCCCCTCTCCGGCTGGAAGCGCTTGACGGCCTGCATCAAGCCAAGATTCGCTTCCGAAACGAGATCGGCTATAGGCAGGCCATATCGGCGATACTTCATTGCGATCTTGGCTGCCAGCCGAAGATGACTTGTAACAAGACGGTATGCAGCCTCGCGGTCGCCGTGCTCACGCCAACGCCTTGCGTAGATGTCCTCTTCGGACGCCGTAAGAAGCGGAAATTTCTGAATCTCGACAAGGTAGCGAGAGAGCCCGCCTTGCGAGGTCACGAATGGGAGTGCCGCGATAGTCGCCATGACGATCGCTCCTTTCTTCCGATCTTCACACGCGCAAGCTTATCGCGAGCTGGTCGACGTCTTGGCGCCGATCTTGCTCACCAGGGATCTAAGCTTGCTGTGCCATTGCGGAAGGCGCTTCTTCAGATAGGCCCTAGCGCTATCGATACGGCGCGCAAAGCGTCGCCCGGAAAAGAGACGGCCCGATCGCCGCTCGAGCGCAGTGAGGAGATGATCGAAGGCCTGGCTAGACTGCCGAAAAAGGTGGAGATGCGTCCCATATCCAAATCCTCCAAGAGCAAGATGGGTACGAGGGATGCCGTCGCTGCGTCCATGGACCCCTTCAGGCGTCGGATCGCAGGTGAGGCGCTGCAGAGAACTGTGATCCAGGAAATTTGTTCCAGCGCTATCTTGGAAGTTAGCTTCGGAGCAGACCCACGCGGCCCCATCGCCGCGAATGCTTTGCGGCCCTCCGGGTCGAGAATGGACACCACCCCGCCGCTCCGGCCCAATGCTCACTGCGGTGATGAAAACCAGCGCGGGGCCTCGTTCCTGCGACCCTTCCGAAGTCATACAGCCGGACTACGGCTCCTGATTGTCGATCGTCTGCCGCAACGAGCGGTCGCGTCCAGGTTCACGCCAGCCCGCCGCAAGGAGAGATGGGTTCCCGCGCGCCGATTTCGCAAGTGATAAAAAACCTCTTGAAAAGCAGGCCTTGGCTTCTAATTCGAAAGGTGCAGGCGCGGCACGCCGACCTGCACCGGGCGCCTCTTCGGGGCCCGGCCACTGGGCGCCGGACACGGTGTCCGCGGCGCTCGTAACCATGTTGCTCGAAAGGAGGATGTGGCTATGACCACCTTTGATCTTGCTCCCCTTTGGCGATCGACGGTTGGGTTCGATCGCCTGTTTGACCTCATCGAAGATTCCGTCCGATGGACGAACAGCGATAACTATCCGCCCTACAACATCGAACGGGCCGGTGAGGACCACTACCAAATCTCGCTGGCGCTGGCTGGCTTCACGCCCGAAGAGGTCAGCATCACCGCAGAGCAGAACGTGCTGACAGTTGAGAGCCGAAAAGCCGAAAAGGGCGCGCATCAGTACCTGTACCAAGGTATCTCGGCACGTCCGTTCCGGCAGGTCTTCAACCTCGCGGACTACGTGCAAGTGAAGGGCGCCTCGTTCGAGAACGGCATGCTCAAGATCGACCTTGTGCGTGAAGTTCCGGAGGCGATGAAACCACGCCAGATTGCCATCAACGCTGGCAGCGACAACCAACAGCTTGAGAGCAAGCAGGCGGCCTGAAGGTCTGCTGCCAGTTGTGCTTTGTCTCGCGGCACGGCGGATGCCGCGACCGCGGACGCTTGCAGATAACCGGGTTACAAGGAGAAAGACTATGGCTATGACTGATCTCATTCCCTGGGGCCGCGGTCGTAACGTTCCCGCCCAACGAGGCGGAGACGCGAGCCCGTTTTTGGCTCTGCATCGCGAAATGAATCGTCTATTCGACAACGTCTTTCGGGGCTTCGATTTTGCCCCCTTTGGCGACCACCTGCTTGAGCGGTCCATGGGCTGGCCTAACATCGAAGTCAGCGAGACCGACAAGGACGTGAGGGTCGCGGCGGAACTGCCAGGCCTCGACGAGAAAGACGTTGAGGTCGAGTTCGCCAACGGCGTCCTGTCGATCAAGGGCGAGAAGAAGACCGAAACGGAAGACAAGAATCGACGATTCAGTGAGCGCTACTACGGCCGCTTCGAACGGCGCATTCCGGTTGAGGGTGTTGATCAAGACAAGGTGTCAGCCGCATTCAAGAACGGCGTTCTGACCGTGACCATGCCGAAGCTGCCGGAGGCACAGTCGAAAGTGAAGCGCATTGCGATCAACGGCAAATAAGCGTCACAGCGGGAGCGGGATCCCTGCTCCCGCTGTACCTTTGCTCTTTGCATGTCACTCGGCTTGAGCCCCAAGCCAAGGACAAGCGTCCAAGTTTGGAAGCCGATCGAGAACCTCTGCTCCTTGGTTAGCTTGTCCTTCCGCGATTGCGAGCAGCGACTAACCGACGGATGTGATCAAGCACCGTCTTATAATCCAGCCCACCATCGGGGGCATCGTTACATAGGCCGCCGGCGAGTTGCAGAACTTTGGTAATGGTCCCCCCGAGCAGCACCTTCACGTCAGGCTGGTGATCCCTGATCCATGATGCGAGAGCAAACCCACTTTCGCTCGGCAAACTTTTCACGCCAATGAGCGCAACGTCCACTGTATGTCTGCCACTCGAAAGGGTTGCACGAGCCTCGTCGCCATCGACTGCTTCCCGGACACGATAACCGCAGTCTCGCAGATACTGGGCAAGTGGCTGGCGGACGAGAATGTCCTGCTCCACCACCAAAACAGTTGCTATTTGCATTCATTTCGTCACGGTAATAAGCCGATGATCTCTCCGATCAGCTTCGGAATCCCATCAGGCGGATATGGCTTCGGCAAGAACTTCCCTAATCGGCTCGCCGCGTCCTCTATGTTCGTGTTTCCGGAGGTTATGATGATTGGCACCATCGGGAACTTGGCCCGAATACGCTCGGCCAAAGTCAGGCCCGTTAGAAGGCCAGGCGTCTGTACGTCTGTAACCACCAGGTCAACCTGCTCACCCGCCTCAATGAACTCCATCGCAGCGTCGGCTTTGGCGGCCTCAATCACTTCATACCCGGCTCGCCGAAGGGTCTCTGCAACGTCCAAGCGGATGAATGTCTCATCTTCGACGAGCAAAACCCGAATTGGCCCTGTATCCAAACGTAGCAATGGAACCGTGGCCATACGCACGCCCTTCTGTAACCGCATAATCGGTCGGCAAACAGTTGGTTCCTCAAAGTGCCGACATAGAGCTTGGCCCGAACGGTCGCGCATCTGGGGTTAGCTCGCTCGTGAAAAGTCCTGCGTTCGATTGCACGCTTCGAGCACGCGCCGAAGAACGGTCGTCAGCAGTCGACGGCGGCATTTCTCCCTGCGCCCATGACCAAGGCAAGGGCGGTTGGTCATCCCGGCCGGTCTGGAGTACGCCGGCGACGAAGCCCTAGCGACAGTATATTTCCGGCACGCCAATCATGGTTCCCCTCCCTCGATCGATACTTCCGGACGCGGTGAAGCATGAGCCAGAGCGCTCAAGGACCGCTGCGCAGGCTGAAGTTTCGCACGGCTCTGCCCCTTACGGCACTCATGTTGGGTGGTCGTGCTGGTCATGCCGTCCTTGAAACGCCAGGACGCTGTCCTATGATTCCTACTGCCAAGCGCTTGATGGCCCGGAGGCGCGAACAAGCCGTCGCGCAGCGCGTTCTGCGGATCGAAGGCTCCAAGCAGGAGAGACAGAGAAACTCTGCTTGCGGTTGCTGTATGGCCACATTCGTCAATGCCATTGAAACATTCGGGCAGAGGTCGGGAGTGGGTTCGATGAATGACACGAAGCGCCGATCCGGCTTTGCGGGTGCCGCGGACCTTGTTGCGCATGCCGAGGTGGCGACCCGCTATCTTAAAGAGCTGTGTTCAGCATGCGCGAGCGGCGACAAGGCCGAGGCGCGAGCAGCGCTTCGTCGAGCGATTAGCGAGCTAGAAGTCGCACGAGCCATGCTGCGGACCGGAGCTGAGTGAAAGACCAACGTTATGGGCAACTCATGACGAGGCAAGGATGACTGCAAAGATCCATGACGCACTGACGGAGGCTCTTGATTGCGTGAAGGAAAGCGGCCTGATCCGCAAGTATAGCCTCGTCTGGAGTGGCCGGAGTGAGGTGCCGCGTATCGTTGTCTGGAAGGGGACAGATGCTACAGATGAAGAGCTGCGGCGCTCCCTTGCGGAATCTCTTGCCGGCCTTGCGGCGGAATCGCAGGTTACCATTGAGAGGAATTAGGATGGGACTATTTTTGTGCCTCCGCGGATTTTTCGCTCCCTGCGACCATCACAGGAGACGGCATCCGTTTTGCCCGAAGCATCGACTCGACCTTGGCCGAAAGTTCTCCGGACGAGTACGGCTTGCTGAGTAGGAGCGCCCACCGCGTACGCGCTTGCTTGTCGTGTCGATGAGTCTGGATAACCACTGCAAAACACCGTCAGCTTTAACACGCCTGCGGATCATGCTCGGTCAAGCGGGGGCGCACGGTCGCGCAGGCTTGGCTCCGCCCGATCGGCATCAATTGCGACTGGTGTGTGGTTCCGCAGAAGTATGCCAAAGCCCGTGAACAGGCGCCTCGGCATTGGATAGCTCCCCGGAAGCCTATTTTGGAACGAATTTCCGTCGGCCGGTCAACCCGCAGTTCGAACAATGTTGGGACCGAAGCTGAGGGGTCGCGTTCCGAGTGGAGCAAACTGGTTGCTGGAACGTTGAAGGCGAGCCTGCTTGCGCCTGCCCGACGCCCAGCCGGGGGACGCGCGGCTGCGCATCTCTTCAAAAGGTCGGTGCTTAGACGATGGCCTGGAATCAGTTTGTCGGCATTACCATGCTGCTGTATGCACTGACGAACCCGGTCGGAGCCATTCCGATTTTTCTGGCGATGACGCGCAAGGTTGAAAGCGTACAGATACACCGCATCATCATTCTGGCTTCCGCGGCCGTCGCGGTTTTCTTCATGAGCTCGGCGCTGCTTGGCAAGCAGATCCTAAATTTCTTCAATGTCGGACTCGATGACTTCCGCATCGCAGGCGGCCTACTGGCGCTGATGATCGCCTTCGAGATGTTTCAGGCGCAGTATGGAAGATTCATACAAGTTGCTGACGAAACGGCGCGCGGCGAAGTGGATATTCACGGGCTAGCGATCACCCCCTTTGCCTTTCCGCTGCTTGTGGGGCCGGCCGAGTTGAGCATCATGATCACTCTATCCAACGACAATCCGGGATGGCTTCCCAAAGCGCTGCTTGCAATTGCCTCGCTGCTCGCAGCGCTCCTGATTGGACTTACGCTGTGGATGGCCGCAGCAATCGAGCGGCTTCTAGGCAGAACCGGCATCAACGTCATGACGCGCGTGATGGCGCTTATCGTCGCCGCGATCGGCGTGAATTTCATCATGACTGGCATCAGGAGTGAATTGCCGGGATTGGCGGGCCAATAGCCAAGGCGCTCGAGCAAATCCGCCTCTACTTGGAAAAACTGACGAGACGCACTCCAAATGGGCTGCTGGCAGCCTGCATCTGAAATTATATTTCATGCAGCAATTTCAATTACTTATGAGGGTAACAGCAAACACTTGCCCCGGTTAGCACTCACCCCTTGACAGTGCCACGGGTCGTCCCAAATCAAAGCTCCGAGGGGCGACCATGATGCCTTCTCGCCCCGTCCACAAGTACATGGGGTTGCAAACATGATCATGGGATTTGCTGATCCGTTCGACACACTTCTCGATCTACAACGCTCTCTTGAAGCGAGCTTGGCCAGCGACTGGCTGCAAGACCTCACGACCAGCCGCGGACCATTCCCACCGATTAACGTTTTCCAGCAAGGCGACGACATCCTGGCCATCATAGAGCTGCCGGGTGTCAGCAAGAGCGATCTACAGATCGAGGCGAAGGAAAACACCATCCGCATCTTCGGAAAGAAGAATGTCGACTATCCCGAAGAGGCGAGCCTGCATCGACGCGAGCGCGTCTCCGGCGAGTTCGATCGAACGCTCTCCGTCCCCGTGCAGATCGAGCCAGATGGCATCAAGGCCGAATATCGGGACGGCATTTTGGCGCTATTCCTGCCGCGTGCGGAAAGCGACAAGCCACGCACCATCAAAATATCCTGACCGCAATCTGTCGCCATAAGGCGCCGCGCAGCTTTGAGGAGATTACAATCATGGCTTCTAAGAAGGAACTGCAGGTCACCCAAAAACGGGAGTTGGAGAAGAAGGAGGAGACCACCATCCCGGCGCGCATATTCGTGCCGAACGCGGACATCTATGAGACCAAGGATGGGCTCAACGTGGTTCTCGAAATGCCGGGGGTCGACAAGAGTAGCGTCGACGTTCGAGTGGAGGACGACGTGCTCAAGGTCGACGGAAAGCTCGACTTCTCCAAGTACCGGGGCCTACAGCCGCTGTACACCGAGTACAATGTCGGTCACTTTTCGCGAAGCTTCCGGCTTTTCGGCAAGATCGATCAGAGCAAGATCGCAGCCGAGCTGAAGGACGGCGTGCTGTCGCTCATGCTGCCGCTTGCAGAGAAAGCCAAGCCGCGAGCCATCCAGGTCAATTGAAGGGGCTTTGTCTCGGGTGGGTCGAGAGAATAGTTCACTACGCAGGTGCGTGCGCCGCGCTGGCAAACGCTTTTCGGAGGAATAATCATGAGCGCAAAGGAGGTACGATTCTCGACTGACGCCCGGGACAAGATGCTCCGTGGCGTCGACATTCTAGCCAATGCCGTCAAAGTGACGCTGGGACCGAAGGGCCGCAACGTTGTGCTTGAGAAGAGTTTTGGGGCGCCGCGCATCACCAAGGACGGCGTAACCGTTGCGAAGGACATCGAACTCGAGGACAAGTTCGAGAACATGGGAGCGCAGATGGTCCGCGAGGTCGCGTCGAAGACGTCCGACCAGGCAGGCGACGGCACGACTACTGCTACCGTTCTCGCACATGCAATTGTCCGCGAAGGCGCAAAGGCGGTCGCAGCGGGCATGAATCCTATGGATCTTAAGCGTGGTATTGATCTCGCGGTCGATGCGGTCGTCGATGAACTCAAGAAGAATACCAAGAAGCTAACTTCAAATGAAGAAATAGCGCAGATCGCGACGATCTCGGCCAATGGTGACAAGGAAATCGGACGCTTCCTGGCTGATGCAATGAAAAAGGTTGGCAACGAGGGAGTGATCACGGTCGAGGAAGCCAAGAGTCTTAATACCGAGCTCGAAGTCGTCGAAGGCATGCAGTTCGACCGCGGCTACATCTCGCCCTATTTTGTCACCAATGCAGAAAAGATGCGGGTTGAGCTGGACGATCCATACATCTTCATCCATGAAAAGAAACTCTCGGCGTTGCAGCCGATGCTGCCGCTGCTGGAAGCGGTCGTGCAGAGCGGCAAGCCCCTGCTTATGATCGCCGAAGACATAGAGGGTGAGGCGCTCGCCACGCTTGTCTTGAACAGGCTGCGGGCCGGATTAAAGATTGCCGCTGTCAAGGCGCCCGGGTTCGGTGACCGCCGCAAAGCAATGTTGCAGGACATCGCGATCCTGACTGGCGGCAATTTCATTTCCGAAGAACTCGGCACGAAGCTTGAGAATGTCACGCTCGCGATGTTGGGACGCGCCAAGAAAGTCACGATAGACAAGGATAATACGACCATCGTCAGCGGCGCCGGTAAGAAGTCGGAGATCGAGGCGCGCATTAAACAGATCAGAACCGAAATCGAAGAGACCACGTCGGACTATGATCGGGAAAAGCTGCAGGAGCGGCTGGCAAAGCTTGCTGGCGGAGTTGCCGTCATCCGGGTCGGTGGCGCGACAGAAGTCGAGGTCAAGGAACGGAAGGACCGTGTCGATGATGCCATGCACGCGACGCGCGCCGCAGTCGAAGAAGGTATTCTTCCTGGCGGCGGAGTGGCGCTGCTACGGGCCACGGCGGCGCTGGCGAAACTCAAGCCCGCAAACGACGATCAGCGACACGGCCTGGAAAGCGTCAAGCGGGCGCTCACCTGGCCGGCGCGGCAGATCGCCGAAAATGCGGGAGAAGATGGATCGATCGTGGTTGGAAAGGTGCTCGAAACCAAGGACTATGCTTGGGGTTTCGATGCGCAGACAGCAGAATACGGTAATCTGTTCGCGAAAGGCATCATCGACCCGACCAAGGTCGTAAGGTCCGCGCTGCAGGACGCAGCTTCGATCGCCGGGCTCTTGATCACGACTGAGGCCATGGTCGCCGAAGCGCCCCAGAAGAAGAATGGAGCTGGCCAAACTGTCCCCGCGGGCGCCGGCGCAATGGACTTCTGAGGGTACAAACGACGTGCGGATAGAGGCCGGTCCCCCGGTCTACTTACGCCGCGTGCGACCGGCGGCCCTTGCTACAGAAAGGGTCCCAGGGCAAATCGTCTATCAATATCCTCACCGCAGGAGCCGTGTTGGAATTGGTTCCAAGTTTGATGTCGCGGAGCGTATTCGCTCACACGCGGCGGGCATAAAACTCTTCAGCGCTGGACTTTGACCGCCAACCGCCAACTCCTTTGTCCTCTCCTTGCCTCCGCGAAGACAAATGGTCGCACGCAGCGCGAGCAGTGTGACCGCTGGTCTTTTCCTCCGAACCTACGGTGAAAAACTACGGCTTTGCGCGAAGAAGCGCGCAACATAGCGAAATTTCGGTGGCTTTGCGGTAGATTCGAACAATTGGATAAAGGGGAGAGCTGTGGCGTAGAAGTGGCGGAGAGAGTGGGAGTCAAACCCACGAATATCGATCGTTCCACATCGAACAACTGAGACTGCTCGTAAGCACTCGCCCGCCTCAGGCCCTCGGCAATTCAGACTCTGCACATGCACTACAAGGCTGCTCATGTTGGCTGTGACAAGATCTTTCTTGATCTCCCGGTGCACACGTCGTGCACACGGCGTCATCTAACCAATTGAAAAACTCGAACTCTCGCTCCAATCCATCATCGGAAAGACTGCGCTAGCTAGGGCAAAGGGTTCCCTAATACGTCTTCATCAAGGTGGTCATCTCAAAGCAAAGAGTCCGGTCAACGGAAAATGATCGCTATGTTCATATCCGACCTCACTGGCTCACAACGATCCTTGGCTCTTTCAGCTCTCCCACAATGCTTCAAGCATTCGTTAGCTTCACTGGAGCGACAAGCGGCTTTGCACGTAGAGTGGCGGCCGAAAGCACGCTGCTGATTGGCTGCGCGAGACCGCGATGTGGCCGTAGCTATCGACGTGGCAAGCCGATTACGAGAGAACACATGGCGATTTTAGGTGAGCCCCGCCAGAAACGGAACCTGATCCCACTGAAAAAGGCATTGGAGCGCGGCGGCTTTGGCCGAACCAAGGCCTACGAGTTGATCAACGAAGGGAAATCATCGCCTACAAAATGGGCGGCCAGACCATGGTCGATGCCGATTCCATCGACGCTTACCATATGAGCCTTCCTCGCATTGAACCGGGTACATGAAGACAGGCCTAGTTTAGCTGGTTGCGAAGCCTTCTCGGATTGCCTCGACCGGCACAATCTTTTTTGGATCGGCAAAGCCATCGATCCGGTCGGCCCAATGCTGCATCAGCTTCGTGCGCGAGCCGATCAGTGCGAGGGGGCCATGCCGTTTGTAGGTCGCCTTGACCGAATTGCTTTCGAGATGTGCCAATTGCAGCTCGATGACGTCGCTGTCCCATGCCTTGGTTTCCTCGATCTCCTCATGGTGGCAAAGGGTCGAGAAAGTCGTGCGGAAACCATGTGCGCAATGCTCGACCTTGGTATCAATGCCGAGCGCGCGCAGCCGCTGACATAGCGTTCTGCTCGACAGTGGCGCATCCTGGGCACAAGCGAACACGTAGCGCCGATTGCCTGTGATCTGTTGCACGCGCCGCAGGATCGCGAGAGTTTGGCGTGACAGCGGCACGACGTGGTCCCATCCGGTCTTCATCTTCGTCGCGGGGATGGTCCAGCGCTTGGCATCCCAGTCGACTTCGGTCCATTCCATGTCGTTGATCATGCCGGGACGAGGGACGGTCAACGCATCGACCCGTAGGGCATCACCGACCACGTCGCCAAATCTGGCCTTTTGCCATAGCGGCATGATCAGGCTGAAGAGGCGAACGATGTCCTGGGGTTCAGTGACGCCCGGGCGCGGGGTTGAGACGTTGACACTGAGTTGCTTCTTGCAGGCGCGGAACGGATTATAGCCGTCGCCTTCGAGGTCGGCGTAGTCGCAGACCTGCTCGCCGATACTGTGGACCCGGTCACGGGTCTCCAACCTCCCCTCGGCCTGCATCGTCCGAAAGAAGGCGAGCACGTCGGGACGCTTGATGTCCGGCCGGTGGAGATTGCCGAAACGATTCTTCAGGTAGCCAGACCACCTTTCAAGCAGCGCAATGGTTTGCGGACTACGCACGGTGACAAGCCGGCCACGCTTGATCTTCTCGGTCTTCTTCTCCGCGAGCCATTCGTCGATCCACACGCCGAACGGCCGCTCGGCCGCCTGGCGATGGCGCTCGAATTGCTTCTCGATCGAGGGATCGACCGGCCGGTTCTGTGTGAGCAGGCCCTTTGCGGCGTCACGTTTCTGGCGTGCCGTAGCGAGCGAGACGGTGCCGTCGCTGCCATTGCCGTAGGGCCCAATGGAATAGGTCTTCTGCCTGCCGTGAAAACGATAGGCCATCCGCCAGAGCTTGGAGCCCGCTTTGCCGGTTCTGCTCGGGTCCGGCGTGATCAACAGATAGAGACCGCCGCCGGTCGCGTCGGAAATCTTGGTCGCTCGCCATGCACCGTTCTGAAACTTCGGCCCGGCGGCGCGGCAGTCGACGTCGGTCCTGATCTGCCCGGGATTGGCGCACTCGCCTTTGTTGCGTGCCATCTGCTCTGTTCTCTTCGTTCGGAATATCGTAATTTTACCGAGAACGTTTGTTCTTCCGATACCAACAAAAATACCAACAAATCGGTCGGCTGGAGGCGGCGAAGAACAAACAGGGACGGACACCGATGTACGCAGAAGCATCTGTTTTTCAAGGGGTTTTGCCAGCCAAACGAACGGCGTCGAACACCTTCGAACAGGCTAATTTTTTACGCCTGAGGTAATCGAATTGGCGCGCGGGGCGGCTCATCTTCCACGGCACAGGAGATGACCATGCTGATGCTGTCCCTTATCCGCGCCTTCGCCGTCCTGCTGCCGTGGCTGGCCCACCTGACCACCTGGCTGGTCGCGCGCTCGCTCAACATGCCCCAGCCGCTCGTGCACGCGACCGGCCTGTTCGTGTTCGCGCAGGTCTACGCGGTCGAGATGAGGGTCGGCAAGGCGCTGTGCCCGCCGCGGCTGTGGCGTCAGTTGCAGTCCCTGTTCCGCTGACCACTCCCGTCCCAAACCAGAGGAGACACTGCCATGATCCACTCGTCCCAGCTGCTGCGCCGCGCTTTGCTTGCCGATGCCGTGTTCAGCGGCGTATCCGCCATAGCGATGGTGCTCGACACCAGCGCGCTGGCTCGCTGCTCGGCCTGCCGGAAGCGCTGCTGCGCGAGACCGGGCTGTTCCTGATCGCCTACACCGCGCTGGTCGGCTGGCTCGGCGCGCGAACCTCGCTGCCGAAAGGCCCCGTGATCCTCGTGGTCGCCGGCAACGCGGCCTGGACGCTCGCCAGCATCGCGCTGCTGCTCTCGGGCGCGGTGTCGCCGAACCTCTTCGGGACGATCGTGATCCTCGCCCAGGCGATCGCCACCGGCGTGTTCGCCGAGCTGCAATATGTCGGGTTGCGCAGGAGTGAAGGTGCGGTGACGGTGTAGTAGCGACCATCATTGCGAGCGGAGCTGCGTAGGATGGGTAGAGCGTAGCGAAATCCATCGGCTTCGACCCGCGGCAAAGATGGTGGGTTTCGCTGCGCTCTACCCACCCTACGAAACGAACGCCGTCATTCCGGGGCGCGCCTCCTGGCGCGAGCCCGGAATCCATTGTGCTACGAGAACTTTGGACCGATGGATTCCGGGCTCTCGCTTCGCGAGCCCCGGAATGACGCGGGGAGATTTCGCCTGTAACGTTCGCCAACCGCCAGCATCACGCCCTGCCCGCTGGCGACGCCCATCTCGAGGCTCGAGGCGATGCGCCGCGCGCGCTCGATGAAATGAACGGCGGCGACCGGCGGGCACAATTCATGCGCCGTCGCCTCGAACAGTTCGAGCCAGCGATCGAAATGCGCGGCATCGATCGGCAGCGGCATATGCTTGACCATCGGCGTGCCGTGGTAGCGCCCGGTCATCAGCGCGACCGACGACCAGAACGCACACATCTGGGCCAGATGCGGCTCCCAATTGCTGATCCTGGCCTCGAACACCGGCCCGATCATCGGGTCATTGCGCACCCTTGCGTAGAAGGCGTGCACCAGCTGCGCGATCATGGCCTCGGTGATCCCGGTCCGCGCGACGATCTCGGCGGTGATCTGCTCGCGGCGCTCTGCTCCTGTCATCACTCACACCCAAAATATGCATTTCAAATACCTATTTAAACTGCTATAGCTGATCCGCCAAGTGCTGATTTCGAAGGGCTTCCATGCGCCTGACTTCGTTCACGGATTTTGCGCTCCGCGCGCTGATGCGGCTGGCCGGCGAGCCGGATCGGTCGTTCGCCACCAGCGAGATCGCGGCCGAGTTCGGCATTTCCCGCAATCACCTCGCTAAGGTGGTGCGCGACCTCGCCGAGGCCGGCTTCATCGCGACCCAGCGCGGCGCGGGCGGCGGGTTTTCGCTGGCGCGGCCGGCGGAGACCATCACCCTCGGGCAAGTGGTCCGTGCGCTGGAAGGCGGCAGCGCGCTGGTCGAATGTTTCAGGGAAGATGGCGGGGATTGCGTGCTGCTGCCGCGCTGCCGGCTGAAGGCAAGGCTCGCCGCGGCGCGCGAGGCCTTCATGCGCGAGCTCGACGGAACCACGCTTGCCGAATGCGCCTACCTGCCGCGTCCCCCGCGTCATCCGGCGCGCGCATCATGACGATCCTCGAACAGGATCGGTCTCGGGGCTCAGGCTTGCAGCACGCGCGCCGCGCCACGCTTTGAAGGGACCGCGCGCTTGCCTGCCGCGGCAGTGAGGCTGTGGCCGTTGAGGTGCTTGCCGTTCAGAGCCTTGCCATTCAGGGCCTTGCCGTTGCCGTTTGCCTTGGCGGCCTTGTTCGCGTTGGCTTTCCTTTGCCTGGCCCGCGTCTCGGCTAGCTTCTCGGCCTCGCGCTTGGCCTTCCGTTCGGCCCTTTCCTTCAGCCGCAGCCGCTCTGCCCTCGCCTCCGCGCGCTTCTTCTTGCGCTTCTTCTCGCAGGCATCGCACTTGCAGCCGATCGGCTTCAGATAGGCTTTGAAATAGTCGGTTCCGTAATCGTAGTTGATCTCGTCGCCCGGCTCGATGTCCTTGATGGCGCGGATGAACACCTTGCGCTTGCGGGGCTTGACGTCGGATTCCGCGTTCGGCCGGCAGGCGTGGTTGATGTAGCGGGCGACGTTCTCGCGGATCGAGCCGTCGATGGTCCAGCGGTTGGTGAGCTCGAACAGGTATTTGTTCTCGATCGCGTCCTCATCCTTCTTCTTCGAATCGAGCAACGGCCCGAAATAGCGGATGATCTTGGTGCCTTTCTTGATCGGCTTGGTGGCGAAAAGGCCGAGGCCGGTACGGGAACGACCAACGCGATAGGGCTTGTGCGATAATGATGCGGGCATGATGATCGAGGCTGAGGCACGCCGGGGCGCACGCGACAAAGTTGCGAAGCCGCCCTTCTAGGACGATTCCACGCGCCTGTCAGGTGTTTCCAGCGTGTCTGTTGAACCTTCCCCAGATTGCATATGTCAGACACAAAGTAACGTCCGGATCGCAGGTTTCCCCCGATGAAATACCTTGCTTTTGCAACAGCCGTTATGGCGCTGGCCTGCGCAAATCCCGGTCAGGCTGCCTCTGAGACGATCAGCAGCAGCTTCACCTCGACCGCGCCGAAGGCCTGCCGCATGATCGGCAAGCCCAACGAGGAGGACGGCAGCACCACGCGGATCTGCCCGGGGAAATCCGGCCTTGTGGTGCTGATCAACGAGGGTGATCTGCGCGAAGTGGTTTCGGTCGGCCGAAACCGCGCGGCTGCGGCGAAGGAACCGGCGGCGCAGGCCTGGTTCGGCCCGTTCAGCTCGACCGGCGATACGGTCGAATGGCGTGCCGCAGGCAGCAGACCCTTCGCGATCATCCAGCGCTGGCAGATCGCCGACAACAGCGAACAGGACAAGCGCGGCGGCCCGGTCTCACGGGCGATGCTCGCGGTGACGCGGCTGCCGCCGGGCGATGTCTGTCATGTCGCCTATGTCGACGTCGCCGCCAATCCCAACGCCAACGAGCTGGCGCGGCAGGCCGCCGACGACTTCGCCCGCGATTTCAAGTGCGGCGCGGATCAGGTCAAGACGATCGGCCAGAGCGGCCGCACCACGGCGCTGACAAAACGCTAGATGCGCTGAGATCGTTCAAGCGGCGACGGCGATGTCCGGTTCGTTCTCGACCGGGAAATTCACCGATCTCGCAATGAAGCATTGTTCGTGCGCTTTGTGGTGCAGCTCGCGGGCGACCTGGATATCGGATGAAGCATCGATCACGATTCTGGGGCGGAGAACGACCGCTGTGAACTGCCCCGCGCCACCCGCTTCCTCGACCATGGTGCCGTGCGCATCGTCCTCATAGGACAAGACGTTCACGCCGGATTGCGCACAAAGCCCGAGGTACCAGAGCTTATGGCAGGCGGACAACGCCGCGACGAGCAGGTCTTCCGGGTTCCACCGCGTACGGTCGCCTCGAAAGCTCGGGTCGGAAGACCCGGCGATAGTCGGTTTGCCGGCCGCCATTATCTCATGGTCGCGCTTGTAATCTCGATAAGCCTTGGTGCCGTTGCCCACATTGCCGGTCCACGTCACTTTCACGTCGTAGGTATGTATCTTCCCGCTCATACGATCTCCGCATACACACTTACCGGACCAAGCCTTTACCGGATCAAGCCTTGGCTAGCACCCGGGCGGCTTGTTGACCGCCCCCCTCAGCATCGCCTCGAGCAGCATCTCCACGGTATTGCCCGGCGGCATCCGGTTCAACACGTCGGTCAGGCGTCCGTCGAGTAGCAGCATCGTGAAGCCGTGGACCAGCGACCAGGCGCGCACGATCGCCGCGGCCTGGTCGAGCGACAGTGCCCGTTCCTGGATCTGCTCGTGACGGCTTTCGCCGATCGAGCCGGCGAGCCCGGCGAACGAGGTATTCGCCGCTTCGTGCAGGGACGGCCGTTTCATGTCGAGCCGCTCGGTGCGGAACATCAGCCCGTACATGCCGGGATGCGCCTGCGCATAGGCGATATAGGCCTTCGCGCGCGCCAGCCCCTTCTCGTTCGGCGTGGCACCGGACGCGCCGGCGACGATCATCGCCTCGTTGAACTGGCGAAAGCCGATCGCGGCAAGCTCGCTGACGAGGCCGGTGAGATCGCCGAAATGATGCGTGGGAGCTGCATGCGACACACCGGCCTCGCGCGCCACCGCGCGCAAGGTCAGCCCAGCCAGTCCGTCACGCTCGAGCACGCGCTCGGCGGCCCTGAGCAACGCCTCATGCAGATCGCCGTGATGATACGGCGTGTCATTGGCCCGGCGCCGCGACGCCGGACGGTCCGCAGCGACCCGCGCAACCCGGCGCGTCGGAGCCCGCACCGGGCGAGTCGCTTTGTTTTCCTTGGATAATCTTGCCATGACGCCGTTATATGTCGCAATTTTTACATTGTAAAGATTTTGCTTGACGATCGAAGGCGTGATCCCTACTGATATCTTTACGATGTAAAGATCATAATGCAGGGAGATGCGAATGCTCGACCAGGTCACCTCGAACACGGCGCGGTCCAATCTCGCGCCGATCCCGTTTGAAGCCGATGCGCCGTTCCTGAAGATTTCAGGCGAGCTGCCGCGCGAACTCAACGGCACGCTGTACCGCAACGGCCCCAATCCGCAGTTCGAGGCGCCGGGCGCGCATTGGTTCGTCGGTGACGGGATGCTGCACGCCTTCCATCTCGAGAATGGCCGCGCCAGCTACCGCAACCGCTGGGTCCGCACCCCGAAATGGCAGGCCGAGCACGACGCGGGCCGCGCGCTGTTCGGCGGCTTCGGCCGCAAGATACCGGATGCGCCGGCCACGACCACGACCGATGGCGGCGTCGCCAACACCAACATCATCTTCCATGGCGGCCGCCTGCTCGCGCTCGAGGAAGGCCATCTGCCGACCGAGATCGAGCCGGGCACGCTCAATCGCCTCGGCTATTGCGACTACCAGGGCGCGATCTCGGGCCCCTTCAGTGCGCATCCCAAGATCGATCCAGTCACCGGCGAAATGGTGTTCTTCGGCTACAACGCCGCGGGTCCGCTGACGCCGGCGCTGTCGTACGGCGCGGTGAGCGCATCCGGCGTGGTGACGCGGTTCGAGCGCTTCGAGGCGCCCTATGCCAGCATGGTGCACGACTTCATCGTCACCGAGAATCACGTGCTGTTTCCGATCCTGCCGATCACCGGCAGCATGCAACGCGCGATGCGCGGACAGGCGCCCTACGCCTGGGAGCCGGAGAAAGGCGCCTATGTTGGCGTGATGAAGCGCAACGGCGCATCGAAGGACATCGTCTGGTTCCGCGCCGAGACCTGCTACGTCTTCCATGTCATGAATGCGTGGGAGGAAGGAAACCGCATCGTCGCCGACGTGATGCAGTTCGAGGAAGCGCCGCTGTTCAACCATCCCGACGGCTCGCCGACCGATCCGAAGAAAAACCGCGCCCGCTATTGCCGCTGGACTTTCGACCTTTCCGGCAACACCGATCGCTTCACGCAAACCTATCTCGACGATCTCACCGGTGAATTCCCCCGCGTTGACGATCGCCGCGCGGGCTTTGCAAGCAATCACGCTGGTACGCCTGCGCCAACCCTGACCTGCCGATGTTCGGTGCGCTGTCGGGCATCGTGCATGTCGACGGCCGCGGCAAGCGGCTCGGCCACTATCTCCTGCCCGCCGGTGATACGATCTCCGAGCCGGTGTTCGTCGAACGCGGCGCCGACGCCGCGGAAGGCGACGGCTGGCTGCTCGCGGTGGTCTGGCGCGCCCGCGAAAACCGTAGCGACCTCGCCGTCTTCAACGCGCAGGATGTCGAGGTCGGCCCGGCGGCGCTGGTTCATCTCGGCCATCGCGTGCCGGACGGATTCCACGGCAATTGGGTGGGGGCGGAGTAGCACTCAATCGTCCCAGACATGAAAGCCACTGAAATTTCTCCGCTGATCATGCCCGGCCGCGTGCCGGGCATCCACGTGAGCAGGCGCCCTATTTCGTTGTCATTTCTCAGTTTTCCCTCGCCACTTCACGATTTTGACACTGTAAAGATTTCGCTTGACGCTTTCCTTGCCCGCCTCTAGGTTATCTTTACGTTGTAAAGATTAGCCCTCGAGGCGCGCAATGACGATCTTCCTGATCCTCGCTCCCTACGGTGCGTTCGCCACGCTGATGCTGGTGACCTCGGCCACGGTGAGCCTGCTCGCTGCCGCACTGATCTGCCTTGCCGTCATCGCGTTCGATATCGCGCGCGGCCGCAGCATCAAGATCCTCGGCGTCGGCTCGGTGATCGTGTTCACCGCGGTTGGCTTCTACCTCACCTTCGTCGATGCGACGCCAAGCATGATCGCGGTGAAGATCGAGGTCGATGCCGGCATCCTCGCAGTGTCGTTCGGCTCGATCCTGATCGGCCATCCCTTCACGCGGCAATACGCGGTCGAGCAGGTCGATGCCGAGATCGCGAAGCAGCCTGGCTTCATCCATGCCAATTACCTGATCACCGGCGCCTGGACCGCGGCGACGCTGCTGATGTTGATCAGCAACATCGCGGTGCTCTACGTGCCGGCGCTGCCGCTATGGAGCGGTCTGCTGGTCGCCTTCGCCGCGCGCAACGCCGCGGTCGGCTTCACCCGCTGGTATCCGCAGTATCGCGCGGCCAAGTACGGCGCGCCGCCGCCTGGCGCGCTGCCGTCGCACTGAACGCTGCCGTCATAACACCAGAACAATCACCACGTCTGAGGAAACGGAAACCACGACGATGAAGAGCGTATTTGCCAGGCTCGCGAGCGACTTCCTCTCCACCATCGTGTTCCTGGTGGTCTATCTCGCCACCGACAATGTCCTGATCGCGACCGGCGTTGCGATCGCGGGCGCGATCGCGCAAGTGATCTACGCGCGCGTGAAGGGACAGGCGCTCGGCTACATGACCTGGGCGAGCCTTGGGCTGGTGATCGTGCTGGGCGGCGCGACGCTCTTCACCAACGATCCGCGCTTCGTGCTGGCAAAGCCCGCGATCGGCCATATCGCGATCGGTGCGATCATGCTCAAGCGCGGCTGGATGCTGCGCTATCTGCCGCCGATCGTGACCGAGACCATTCCGGAATACGCCACCCTCGCCGGCTTTGCCTGGGCCGGGCTGATGTTCATCCTTGCCGCCGGCACCATCGCGGTGGCAGCGACCGGCGACATTAAGCTGTGGGCGTTCTACGTGTCGGTGGTTCTGCTCGGCGCCAAGATCGTTGCCTTCGCGATCCAGTACGTCGCGTTCCGCTTCCTGGTCGGAAACCGGCTGCGCGCCACAGCCCGCGCCTGATCGCCGCAGCCGCGAACTAGGCGCGCGCGGCAAGATGGGCTATACCGCGCGCACGCTCTGAATAACCGAGGGGATACATCAATGGCGGTGGACGGAAACTGGAATCTCACGATGACGACGCCGATGGGCGAGCGCAAGGCGACGCTGTCGCTGGCGAGTTCGGGCGGCACGCTCACCGGCACGCAGGGCGCCGAGGGCAACTCCACCGAAATCTTCGACGGCACCGTGAACGGCGACGACGTCTCCTGGAAGGTTTCGATCACCAACCCGATGCCGCTGACGCTCGAATTCTCCGGCAAGGTCGCAGGCGACGGCATCTCCGGCGAGATGGGCATCGGCCCGATGGGCAGCTTCCCCTTCACTGGCTCGCGCGCGTAAGCAAACCCGCCTTGTCTTGACGCGTTTTCTTGGCGCGAACCGGTGCCCACTTCGCTCGAAAACGCGTTTAGAACCAGATCTGCATCGGCAGATCATGTCCATCCAGCGGCTGCGGTCCCTCGGGAACGCAGCCGCTTGGTTCATGGGCAGCCAGCGCCACCGCGCAGGCATCGAGCACGTCGTCGCGTTTCGCACCGGTGCCGATCCGCGCACGCGTCAGCCAGCGATCGATGTCGTGAAAGCCTGAGTGCTTGAGCAGCTTGCGGCGGAGCGTATCGCCCTCCTCCGATTTCTTGCGCGGCAGCGGCACGCCGCCGTTCAGCCGCAGGAACACCAGTTCGGGATGCACCTCGCGGATGTCGCGTGCAGCGTTCGCACGAACGAACGCGTCGACCTCCATGATCTTCCTGCCGAGGTGCCAGAGCTGGCGTGAGACGGCCGTCTGACCGCGGCGTCGCGCTTCCTTGTTCGCCCTGTCGGGGTCTTGAAACTCCTGCCACAGCCAGCGCCGTGCGCCGGTGAAGACGCGCGAGCTGTGCTGGCGCAGCCGCGCGCGGGCGAGCAGGTCGCAATCGCGTTCCCCGTCATCAGTCATGCCGATCGGGATGTCGATCCCGGCACGATCGAACGGACGCGAAAGCGCGTCCGCAAGATCGCTGTGAAAGGAAATCGTGCGCTGGTCGCCGTCGATGCTGACGGCGACCCAGCCTTTCGAGAATCCGTCGAGGCCGATCGCCCTCAACCCAGATTCAATTCCTTGAAGAAGTCGTTGCCCTTGTCATCGATGATGATGAAGGCCGGGAAGTCGACCACTTCGATGCGCCAGATCGCTTCCATGCCGAGCTCGGGATACTCGACCACCTCGACCTTCTTGATGCAGTGCTCGGCGAGGTTCGCCGCGGCGCCGCCGATCGAGCCGAGATAGAAGCCGCCATGCTTCTTGCAGGCCTCGCGCACCGCGACGGCGCGGTTGCCCTTGGCGACCATCACCATCGAGCCGCCCGCGGCCTGGAACTGGTCGACGAAGGAATCCATGCGGCCGGCGGTGGTCGGGCCGAACGCGCCGGAGGCGTAGCCATCGGGTGTCTTGGCCGGGCCGGCGTAATAGACCGGGTGGTTCTTGAAATAATCCGGCAGCGGCTCGCCCTTCTCCAGCCGCTCGCGCAGCTTGGCATGCGCGGAATCGCGCGCTACGATCATGGTGCCGGTCATCGAGACACGGGTCTTGATCGGGTATTGCGACATCGTCGCGAGAATTTCCTTCATCGGCTTGTTGAGGTCGATCTTGACGACCTCGCCGCCGAGCGACTGCTCGACCGCGGGCAGGTACTGCGCCGGATTGTGCTCGAGCTCCTCAAGATAGACGCCGTCCTTGGTGATCTTGCCGAGCACCTGGCGGTCCGCCGAACAGGACACGCCGAGCCCGATCGGCAGCGAGGCGCCGTGACGCGGCATGCGGATCACGCGCACGTCGTGGCAGAAATACTTGCCGCCGAACTGCGCGCCCACCCCCAGGCTTTGCGTCATCTTGAGGATTTCCTGCTCCATCTCGAGATCGCGGAACGCATTGCCGTCGGCCGAGCCGTGGGTCGGCAGCGCATCGAGATAGCGCGCCGAGGCAAGCTTCACCGTCTTCATGCAGAGCTCGGCGGAGGTGCCGCCGATCACGATCGCAAGGTGGTACGGCGGGCACGCCGCGGTGCCGAGCGTCAGCACCTTCTCCTTCAGGAAGGCCAGCAACCGGTCCTTGGTCAGCACCGACGGCGTCGCCTGGAACAGGAAGCTCTTGTTGGCGCTGCCGCCGCCCTTGGCCATGAACATGAACTTGTAGGCATCGTCGCCCTCGGCGTAGATCTCGCACTGCGCCGGCATGTTGTTGGCGGTGTTCTTCTCCTCATACATCGACAAGGGAGCGACCTGCGAATAGCGCAGATTGCGGCGCAGATAGGCATCGCGCGCGCCTTCGGAGAGCGCGGCCTCGTCGTCGCCATCGGTGATGACGTTGCAGCCCTTCTTGCCCATGATGATCGCGGTGCCGGTGTCCTGGCACATCGGCAGCACGCCGCCGGCGGCGATGTTGGCGTTCTTCAGGAAGTCGAAGGCGACGAACTTGTCGTTGTCGCTGGCTTCCTTGTCCTCGAGGATCGAGCGCAGCTGCTTCAGATGGCCCGGCCGCAGATAGTGGTTGATGTCGCCGAAGGCGGCCTCGGAGAGCGCCCGCAAGGCCTCGCGCGACACCACCAGCATGTCCTTGCCCAGGACCTTCTCGACCCGGACGCCCCCGCTCGTCACCTTCTTGTAGGGCGTGGTGTCGGCACCAAGCGGGAACAGAGGCGTGTGCTTGTAGGGCGGAACGGGCTTCTGCTGGTCGGGGAAGGCTGAGGGGGCGTTCATGAGCTGCTCTTTGGGCTTGCAGGTCGGGTTCGAAGGCCGGCCCGGCCGCAAGGCCGCCGGCAATGTAGAGCCGTTCTAAGCCTTTTTCGGACAAAGGAAAGGGAAGCCGGCCGCCTTCCAGCCATGCGCGAGACCGGCAATCCACGTGCTAGGTTTCATGCCACGGTAATCTTGGGTTGCCACAACGCGCAGCACACCAGCAATTGGCCAGCGAAGCCATTAGGAGGCCTTCATGAAGACAGCGCATTTCATCTACTTTGCGGCGCTGGCCTTGTTGATCGCACTCCCGAGCGGCGCCGATGCAGCCCGCCTCGGCAAGTCCTGCGGCGGCCTTGCCGGCCTGCAATGCAGCAGTCGCGGCCAGTTCTGCCAGTTCAAACCAGGCAGCTGCGGCCGTGCCGACCAGACCGGCACCTGCGCGTTCCGCCCGACGATCTGCAACAAGATCTTCAAGCCGGTGTGCGGCTGTGACGGCAAGACCTATGGCAATGATTGCGAGCGCCGCGCCGCCGGTGCTTCCAAGGCGCAGGACGGCAAGTGCACGTTCTGACGGACAGGTCATATTGACGCGCTGCGCGGGAGCCTGCATGTAGCTTCGCGTATTTTCGTACCGCGGGGGTATTTCGTGACAGCACCGTTGCGCCGACGCTTGCCTTTGGGCATCCGCTCCACCCTGCCCGCCGCGCTGATCGCGCTGGCGCCGGCTTTCGCCGCAGCACCCGCGCATGCCGATCCCTGCGTGGACATCGCAAAGCAGCTCGCCGGCCAGATCGACGGGCTGAAGGTCAATTTCAGCGCCGCCAACATCACATACCTCACACATCCGGCCGCGAAGGAATTGTCGCTCGGCTGCCGCGGCAAGGACTATGCGATCGAGCTCTATGCCAAGACCGACCGCAAGATGAAGCCGGAGTTCTTCAACCTGGTCGGCTCCGCCACCGCACTGATCTTCACCGTGCCGAAGGACGACGCCACCACAGGCACCTCACGCTGCCTGAAGCGCATGGGCATCCTGCGCGGCAACACCATCAACATGCGCTATCGCCGTCTCAATCTCGAATGCACGCGCAACAGAACCGACGCCTCGATCACGGTTCGCCGCGGCAACAACGAGTGATCCGTTCGAGCGTTTTCTGAGCGAAACTAGAATCTCGACTCTGTTCCGATTCAATCGGAATGGAGCTCTAGGCTTCCGCTGTGACCCGCCCGATCGCGTCGACGATCTTGCCCCAGCCCGGGCTCATCATGTCGAACGCGAAGCGGTTGCCGGGGAAGACGAAGCCGTCATGCACCATGCGGACCTGCGTGCCGCCTTCGACCGGCGTCAGCGTCCAGGTGACGACCGAGTCGAGCTTCGAGCCGTAGTCCGGATTGGTGTCGGCGCCGCCCTTCCAGGAATAGCGCAGCAGGCGCGGCGGATCGCAATCCAGCACCTCGCAATGCACAACGCCGTCCCAGTCGCCCATCGGCTTGGTGCGGAAATTGAACCGGTGGCCGACGCTCGGCTGAAAATCGTTCGGCATCAGCCATTTCATCAGCAATTCGCTCGTGGTCAGCGTCCGCCAGATCCTGTCGGCGGCATAAGGCAGCACCTTCTCGACCGTGATCGCGTGCGTCTCACTCATCACTCACTCTCCTTCAACAACCGTTCCAGATTTGCGAAGCGCTCGGCCCAGAACGTCTCGTAATGGCCGAGCCAGTCGATCAGCGGGCTGAGCCCCTTCGGCGCGACGCGATAGTGGATGTGCCGACCCTCGCGCCGCTCGGCGACGAGCCCGGCATCGCGCAGCGCGCGCAGATGTTGCGACACCGCCGGCTGCGACACCTTTGAGCCCTGCACCAGCCCGGTCGCGGCGATTTCGCCCTCCCGGATGATCCGCTCGAACACCGCCCGCCGCGTCGGGTCGGCAAGGGTCTTGAGCACATTGGTCAGCTGCATGGCGGCGGTCATGCGAATATATAAGCAATTGCTTATACGATTGTCAATGCAGAAGCGATGCAGTTGCGGCGCTGGAACAGCTCGCCTGCTCCGAAAGTTGATGGCTGCGGTCGCATGTTTGCCGGACAAACGGTGCGATAATCACTGTTGGAATCACGGAGCCACCCATGATCGCAAAGCTCCTCCTGCAGAATACGTTCTTCGTCCTCGCGATGGCCGCGCTGCTGTTTGCCTTCGCCGGCACGCTGCACTGGCCCGGCGCCTGGGCATATCTGATCGCCTCGGCGCTGATCGGCCCGGCCTGCGGGCTGTGGCTCGCCAAGGTCGATCCCGGCCTCTTGGCCGAGCGCATGCGTCTCACCACACGCGAAGGCCAGCCCGCCGAGGACAAGCGCTTCATGCTGGTGTTCCTGGTCATCGCGGTGCTGTGGTTCGTCGCGATGGGGCTCGATCGCCGCTTTGGCGGTGCCAATGCCGGCGTGCCGCTGATCGTGCTCGGCCTCGCGCTGTATCTGCTCTCGACCGTGCTGATCCTGTGGGTGTTCCGCACCAATTCGTTCGCAGCGCCGGTCGTCAAGGTGCAGACCGAGCGCGACCATCACGTGATCTCGACCGGTCCCTACGCGCTGGTGCGGCATCCGATGTATGCGAGCGTGATGCTGTTCTTCATCGGCGTGCCGCTGACACTCGGCTCCTGGTGGGGCCTTGCCTTCGTGCCGGTGTTCTTCGCGATGTTTGCGTTCCGCACCGGGATCGAGGAGCGCACGCTGATGGCGGGATTGTCAGGCTATGCTGACTATGCGGCGCGGGTGCGCTATCGTCTGGTGCCCGGACTGTGGTGAGGGACCGACCGCCATGGCAGAGAGCAAGATCTACACCGGCGGCTGCCATTGCGGCCAGGTGCGCTTCGAATGCACCACCGACATGGCGATGGTGACCGCCTGCAACTGCTCGATCTGCACCAAGAAGGGCCTGCACTTCGTGTTCATGCCGCCAATAAGCTTCCAGCTCCGCGCCGGCGCCGAGAACCTCAAGGAATATCTCTTCAACCGCCATGCGATCCGCCACCAGCTCTGCGTCGATTGCGGCGTCGACGTGTTCGCGCTCGGCAAGAAACCCGATGGCACCGACATCGTGGCGCTGAATGTCAGCTGCATCGACGGCATCGACCTGTCGAAGATCACGATGACGCCGGTGGATGGGCGGAGCCGGTGACTGCGGAGCAGTCATTCCGGGGCACGCGAAGCGTGAACCCGGAATCCAGAAGTTGTGGCTCGAGATTCCGGGTTCGATGCTACGCATCGCCCCGGAATGACTGCTATCAATCAAATATCCAGCGCCTTGTAGCGCCGGAAGATGCCCTCCTCGTTGAACGGAATCCGCCGCTCGCTCGCCAGATAGGCCTTGATGTTCGGCCGCCCGGCGACGCGATCGCGCAGCGCGATCAGGCGCGGGACCTTCTTCTCGAACGCGGCCATGCGCTTCGGAAAAGCGTAGCGCAGGCCTTCCACGATCTGGAACAGCGACAGGTCGACATAAGTGATCCGGCGTCCGGTGACGAAGGCACCGCCGTTCGCCGCGACCAGATCCTCGAAATAACCGAGATATTTCGGCACCCGCGATTTCCAGAATTCTTCCGTGCGCTTCTTGGCCGGCGCCTTCTGGTCCTCGTAATAGAGCGACGGGCCGAGCGGATGATGGGTATCGTGAATCTCAAGCACGAAGTCCGTGATCGTCAGTTGCAGCTGGTGCACCCAGAGCTTCCTCGCTGCCGCCTTCGGCGCCAGGCCGTGACGCGCGCCGAGATACAGCAGGATGTTAGCGGTCTGTCCGATCACGAGACTGCCGGCCTTGAGGAATGGCGGCGCAAAGGGCGGCGCACCCTTGTGCGCGTCCATCATCTTCATCATGGCGCCGGTGCCGCCCTTGCCGCGCGCAACATCGGTGTAGCCGGCGCCCGCATCCTCGAGCGCGAGGCGGACATATTCGCCGCGGCCCTGGATCATCGGCCAGTAGTAAAGCTGATAGTGCATGCACTTACCTCCAAAAACTTCGCAGCGTCATTTCTCTTCAGTCGTTTGTTTTCATCGCGATCGTAGCCGCGCCGCGGCCCGATCGTCCATCGCACGCGGGCCGCCTGTCCGAACCGCGCGGAGACTGCTAAGGTTCCAGCGTCGAGTCTTCGATGAAGGATCAACTGATGGCGGACAACAAGAAGAAGCGGGGCGCACAGGATCGCGCCCTGATCGCGTTGAGCGAGTCCTACGAAGTTGCGTACTGGTCCAAGAAGTTCAAGGTCACGCCGGCAAAGCTCAAGGCTGCCGTCAAGAAGGTCGGGCACTCCGCGAGGAAAGTGGAAGCCTATTTCAAGGAGCAGCGCCACATGGCCGCCGATCGCGCCCGGATCGCGATCAGCGAGCCCTACGAGGTCCGCTACTGGTCGAAGAAGTTCAAGGTGACCCCTGCCCGGCTCAAGGCGGCAGTCGCCGAGGTCGGACATTCCTCGAAGAAGGTCGAGGCCTATTTCGCGACAAAGAAGAAAACCGCGAAGAAAAAGAAGACCGTAAAGAAAACTGCAAAGAAGAGCGTCAAGCGCAAGAAGAGCTGACCCGGCCCCGTCATTGCGAGCCAACGGGTCGCGCGAACGCGCGCCCGATGACAGGCTCCGCGAAGCAATCCATCGCCCACCGTACGCGGACGGATGGATTGCTTCGTCGCTATCGCTCCTCGCAATGACGAGAGAGGTGCAAGCCTCCCTCAATTCGCCGCGAAGCAGTACAGCAGGCCGTCGCCGCCGGTGCTCTTCAGATCGGCCTGCGAGCAGCCGCCATCGGGGCCGCGCGAGGGATGGGACGAATTCCACGACTTCGATGCGTCGTCGTCACGCAGGCCGATGCGATCGGAATGGCCGAGCATCGCCGCGCCCTGCGTGCTGCTTGTCCAGTTCTTGCACGTGCGGTCCTCGCCAGCGGCAAAGGCGGTGCCGTCCGGTTGCGAGCCCGTCAGAATGTCGTGACGGTTCGGCGTGTCGCCGCGACCGTTGATCGGCTCGCCTTTCTCGGAGAGCGAGTTCTGCTTGGTCAGGGCGTTGCCCGCGCTGTGCAGATCGGCGACATCCTTGGCGACCACGACGCCCTTCACATTCTTCCACGGCCCCTTGCCGATGCGATCGCGCGCATTGACTGCGGGCTTGCCATCGGCCGCCTGGGTCGAGAGATAGGCTTGCCAGGTCTTCGGCGCGCCGAAACCCGCCGCCTGCGCCAGGGTCTGACAATGATTGTCGGCGCCGGCGAGGCCGCCGAGGTTGCCGCCGTTGCCGATACCGTTGCTGGTCACGAAGAAGCCGGTGTCGGCGGTCTGCGCGCTAGCCGGCGGCGCGGCCATGACGACGAACGCAAGACAGGCGGGAACGGCGATTTTTGCAAACTTCATTCCATCCTCCCGATGGTTGTTATGGTCCGCTGACATCAACCCGCGGCATGTCCGGATATTCCGGCGTCACGACACGGCAATGAACGCACAAGACAAAAGCGCCGCGGACGATGCCGCGGCGCCTTGTGTTCGTCATGTCAGACCATCGGTCAGTTGGTCTGCTGGATCGCTGAAAGCTCCCAATTGCCGCCGCGCTGGCGCACGAAGGTCCAGACCTCGGTGACCTCTTCCGGCTGCCCGCCGCTGACCTGGCGGCCGGTGCCGCGCTCCAGCATGGTGTCGACCAGCGCGTAGCGCATCGCGACCGTCGCGTATTCGCTGTCGCCTTCGCGCCAGGCTTCCGCCAGATCGCCCTGCAGGAGCTTCACATTGGTCACCTTGTTGGTGACGTTGCGCGCCTTGTTCTCCTCGAGATCCCTGGAGAAGTACGACACCATTTCCGGCGTCGCGAGCGTGTGCAGCTTCGCAATGTCCTCGTTCGACCACGCGGTCTGGATGTCGCCGAGCAGCCGCTCGAACGTCTCATAGTCGCCAGGCGCGATCTCAACCGGCGCATTCGCCCCGCCGCCGAGGCCAAAGCCGAAGCCCGAGCGGGCATTCGCCTGCGGGCCGGGGCCGACGTCGGGTCCGCCAGCGTAAGCGGCGGCCGGCGCATTGCGGCGCTGCCACCACGACATCGCGAGCCGGACCACGAGCACGATCAGACCGATCTGCAGCAGCAGGCCGAGCATCGACGACAGGCCGCCGAGACCCGAGAACAGGCCGCCGCCGAACAGCATGCCGAACAGGCCGGCGCCGAGGAAGCCCGCGGCTAGGCCGCCGAGCAGGCCGCGCCCCATTCCGCCGCGGCCGAACAGGCCGCCGGAGTTCGCAGCAGCCGGCGAGTTCATACCCGGGCTACCAGGCTGGCTGAAGGTGCGGTTCAGCGGCGCAACCGAGCCCGGCGCGGTGTTGGTCGAGGGCGGCGCGGAGAATGTCCGCGAGCCGCGCGAGCCGCCACCGCCGACGCGAGCGTCGGCCGCCGAGACGGTCATCATCACAGGCAGCGCCAGCGCCATCGCGACGGCGATCGCCCGAACAATTCCACGCGTGCGTTGCGAGAAATTCATGTTGGTTTCCTCAAAGGATTCCCCGGCATGGGGAAACGCCGCCCCTAAGATGGGCAGGGCCTGACAAAAGTGAAGCGGGAAACGGGAACCGCGGCTGCGGCCCTCGGTCGCGGCGATGTGACACTATGGGCCTTGTGGCCGCGACAGCGCGTCCTAGCGCGAGATGAGGCCCGGTTTCAATCGCAGTTGCAGCGGAATTTCACCTCGCACTTGCGAGAAGCGAAGGCAGTTGCGGCGGCAACCGGCTAGTTCGCCGCCATGGTTTCCTTCACCGCGGCGACCAGCTGCGTCAGCGTGAACGGCTTCGGCAGGAAGGCGAACTGCTGGTTCTCCGGCAGGCTCTTCTCGAACGCATCCTCGGCATAGCCGGAGACGAAGATGATCTTCAGTTCCGCATTGCGGCTGCGCATTTCCTTCAGCAGCGTCGGCCCGTCCATCTCCGGCATCACGACGTCCGAGACGACGAGATCGACGGCCCCGTTCTTCTCCTCGAACGCCTCCAGCGCCTCGACGCCGTTGGCCGCCTCGATCACGCTGTAGCCGCGCGAACGCAGACCACGTGCATTGAGCGAGCGCAGGCCATCCTCGTCCTCGACCAGCAGGATGGTGCCCTGCCCGGTGAGATCGGGCTTCGGCTTGGCGGCCTCCGCTGCGGCGGCGGTTTCCTTTGCCGCGCCGTTGCCGGCCTGCGCCTCCGGCGCGACCTCCTGCTCCTGGCGATGCCGCGGCAGATAGATCCGGAACGTGGTGCCGCCGCCCGGCACGGAATCGACATAGACGAAGCCGCCGGTCTGCTTGACGATGCCGTAGACCGTCGACAGGCCGAGGCCGGTGCCCTTGCCGACTTCCTTGGTCGAGAAGAACGGCTCGAAGATCTTGTCGATGATCTCGTGCGGAATGCCGGTGCCGGTGTCCGAAATCTCGATCTTCACATAGTCCGCCGCCGGCATGCCCTTGTTGGCGAGCTGGGCTGCTTCCTCGGTCGGCACATTGGCGGTGCGGATGATCAGCTTGCCGCCGTCGGGCATCGCGTCGCGGGCGTTGACAGCGAGATTGACCACCACCTGCTCGAATTGCGAGACGTCGACCTTCACCGGCCACAGATCGCGGCCATGCACGAGGTCGAGCTTGACCTTCTCGCCGATCAGCCGGCGCAGCAGCATGGTGAGATCGCTCAAGGCATCGCCGAGATCGAGCACCTGCGGCCGCAGCGTCTGGCGGCGCGAGAACGCCAGCAGCTGCCGCACCAGCGTCGCGGCGCGGGTGGCGTTCTGCTTGATCTGCATGATGTCCTGGAACGACGGATCGGTCGGCTTGTGCGCGTTCAGCAGGAAGTCGTTGGCCATCATGATGGCCGACAGCACGTTGTTGAAGTCGTGCGCGATGCCGCCGGCAAGCTGGCCGACCATCTCCATCTTCTGCGACTGGTTGATCTGGTTTTCCAGCGCGCGGCGCTCGGTGATCTCGAGCATGTAGACGATCGCGGTCTCGGCGTCGCGCTCGTCCTTCTCGATGGTCGTGACGAAGAACTGGGCGAAGCGCTCCTTGGGCCCGTCCAGCATCACCTCGACCGGTGCGATATCGCCCTGCCCTTCGGCCGCCTGGTTGATCGCGGCGATCAGCAGGCCGCGGTCGCGCGGATTGACCGCGCGGAAGATCGACTTGGCAGCGCCGCCGTCACCATTCAGCCCCTGCGCCAGCTTGGCATAGCGCGCATTGGCGCCGACCACGTTGCCGCCGCGGTCGACGGTCGCGATCGCCATCGGCGTATGGTCGAAGAAGCGCATGAAGCGCACCTCGGCGGCGCGCTCCGGATCGGAATGCTCGTCGCGGGCGCGGCTGATCACCAGCGTGCGCGAGGCGCCCGCTGCGCCGTCGGAGCCGAAGGCGAGCTTGTGATAGAGCCGCACCGGCACGGTCTTGCCGCCGCGCATGCGCAGGTCGATGTCGAACACCTCGGTCTTGACCTCACCGGGCACGGCCGCGATCGAGGTCAACAATGCCGCGCCGTCGCCCGACACGATGTCGGTCAGCTTCAGCCCGCCCGAGCCGATCTCGGCCAGATCGTAGTCCAGCCAGTTGGCGAGCGTCGCGTTGACATAGGCGATCTCGCCGGCCGGATTGACCGAGAAGAAGCCGCAAGGCGCGTGATCGAGATATTCGATCGCGTGCCGCAGCTCCTGGAACACGTCTTCCTGGCGCTCGCGGTCGCGGGTGATGTCGGCGATCGACCACACCGCATATCTGGCGTCGCGCTTGCCCTCGCCGAGCGGGCGGACCCGCAGCCGCAGCCAGCGGCCTTGTCCACCACCTTGCCCGGCGTCGTGCCCGGCGACGCGCACCTCCTCCTGCTGCCGCTTGCCCTCGCGCGCGGCCTTCAGGAGGCGGAACACCGCTTCGGAGACGTCGGGGTTGCCGATGAAGACGCGCTCGACCGGACGGACGTCCTGCGGCCCGGCCGCACCGGTCAGCGTCAGATAGGCGGCGTTGGAATAGACCACATGGCCGCGGGAGTCGGTGACGACGAGCCCCTCCTGGGCCTGGTCGGCGATCCGCGCCATCACCGGGTCGTCGGTGGCGCGGTCGGAGAAGCGGATGATGCCTGCGGCCAAGGCGAACAGGTTGAACAGCCCAGCGGTGGCGAGCAGCGCCAGCACGCCGAGGATATAGGCTGCGCCTGGGTGCGGCCGATGGTCATGAGCCAGACCGCCACCGCGACGATGCCGATCGCGATCAGCACCACCAGCAGGATGCTGCCGCTCCGCCGGGCTGGCCCGTGAGCCACGAACGGCTCGGTCGCGGGAGGATCGTTGCTATCGGCGGTCATCTGGAGAGACATGGCTCGTCTGCATCACGAAGGCGACCGGCCGGCCACCTTGCCCCTGAGTGCCTGAATCGGACCCGAAAACGCAAGTCCATCAGGCGGCAATTTCGCAAGTTACGCGCATTTCAGGCGGTTTTCCGCCCCTTACTGACGCAGGCCGGACAGGCCGCGCCGCAGCCGCATCACGTAGCCGATGATTTCGGCAACCGCATGATAGTGCTCGACCGGGATTTCCTTGTCGATGTCGACGGTGGCATAGAGCGCCCGGGCCAGCGCCACGTTCTCCACGATCGGAATATCGTGCTCCTTCGCGATCTCCCTGATCCTGAACGCGAGGACGTCGACGCCCTTGGCGACGCAGATCGGCGCCGACATGCTGCGGTCGTAGGCCAGCGCGACCGAATAGTGGGTCGGGTTGGTGATGATCACCGAGGCCTTCGGAACCTGCGCCATCATGCGCTTCTTGGCGCGCTGGACCCGCAACTGCTTGATCCTGCCCTTGACGTGCGGGTCGCCTTCCGACTGCTTGAACTCCTCCTTCATCTCCTGCAGCGACATCTTGTGACGCTCGTACCAGGTCCGGTACTGGAAGAAGTAGTCGGCGATCGCGACCGCAGCGAGGATCGCGACCACCGCCGCCATCAGGTGCACAGTCATGCTGGTGATGGCGGGCAGCAGCTCGGCCGGGTCGACCCGCAGGAACGATTCCATCCGCATCCGGTCGGGCCACAGCACCATGACCATCACGACGCCGAGCGCGATCAGCTTGAACAGGCCTTTCAGGAAGTTCGCCACCGCCTGCTTGCCGAACAGCCGCTTGAAACCGGCCGCCGGCGAGATCTTGGAGAATTTCGGCTTGAGCTGCTCGCCCGACCACACCAGCTGATGCTGGATCATGTTGCCGGCGACGGCGGCCAGCGCCAGCATCAGGAACGGCACGCCGATCGCGGCGACCACGGCGTAGCCGAGCGTCTGGGTCAGTTGCAGCAGGCCGGCACCGTCGGTGCGGATCATCCACGAATTGGCGATCAAATTGCGCAGCGGCATCAAGATGCCGCCGCCGATCGAGCCCGAGAAGGTCGACAGCACCAGCGTGGCGCCGGCGATGATGAACCAGGTGTTGACCTCCTGGCTCTTGACGACGTCGCCTTTCTCAAGGGCTTCGTCGAGACGTTTTTGCGTAGGGTCTTCTGTTTTGTCTTCGGTATCGTCGGCCATAGGCTCTCCCCTAGTTCATCGGAGCGAGCTGGCGCATGACGCCGTTGAAGTAGTCGAAATAGGTGTTCATCATCGCCGCGAGCACGACGGCGAAGATCAGGAAGCCGACCATGATCGAGAGCGGCACGCCGACGAAGTAGACCTGCATCTGCGGCATCAGCCGCGCCAGCACGCCGAGCCCGATGTTGAAGACGAGGCCGAACACCAGGAACGGCGCCGACAATTGCAGGCCGATCTTGAAGGCCGCCGAAAACGCGTTGGTCGCAAGCGCCGCGACGTCGCCGGTCGGCATGATCTCGCCCGGCGAGAAGATGCGGTAGCTCTCGCTCAGCGCCGCGATGACGAGATAGTGGCTGTCGGTGGCGAACAGCAGCGTCAGGCCGAGGATGGTGAGGAAGTTGCCGATGATCTGTCCCTGCTGGCCCTGGGTCGGGTCGATCGCGGTGACGAAGCCGAGGCCGAGCTGCTGCGCGATCACGGAACCCGCAACGTTGAGCGCCGACAGCGTCACCCGCGCGGTCGCGCCGAGCACGATGCCGATGATGAGCTCATGCACCATCAGGACGCCGAGCGAGGAGATCGACGTCAGGTCGACATGATAGGCATTGCGATGCAGGGGCAGGATGATCAGCGTCAGCAGCAGCGCGATCGACAGCTTGACCCGCGCCGGGATGTTGCTCTCGCCGAAGCCGGGCAGCAGCATCACCATCGCGCCCACGCGCGCAAAGACCAGCACGAAGATTGCGGCCAGCGCCGGCAGCAGGGAGACATCGATGCGCATGACCGCGGCATTAGTGCATCAACCGCCGATGATTCGCGACGAAATCCGCATCATGTGGCTGGACAGCGAGTCCGCCATGAACGGCAGCGCCAGCAGCAATGTGACGAAGATCGCGAGGATCTTCGGCACGAACACCAGCGTCTGCTCCTGGATCTGGGTCAGCGCCTGGAACAGCGACACCACGACGCCGACCACGAGGCCGACCACCATCAAAGGCGACGACACGATCACGATGGTCCAGATCGCATCGCGTGCCACGTCGAGAGTTTCAGGGCCGGTCATGTTTGTTCTCGCTGTTGGTTGTTTTGCATCGCCCCGGGATGACGTCGCAAGCGACGTCAGATCGGCATCTTCATGATGTCTTCATAGGCCTGGATCACGCGGTCGCGCACCGAGACCAGCGTCGACACCGCGACATCGGTGTCGGCGACCGCCGTCACCACATCCATCACATTCGCCTTGCCGGACGCCATCGCCATGGTCTGCGCGTCGGACTTCTTGCCTGCTTCGAGCACGCTGCCGACGGAGTCCTTCAGCAGCGCGCTGAAGGACGGGCCGGCGACGGCCTGCCCGGCCTTCTCGGCGCCGCCGCGCTCCATCATCTTCGCGAGGCTGGCGTAGGCGTTGGCGGCGACTGTCGGGGTAGCCATGAGTTACGTTCCCTGTTCTTGCTGCGTCAGGACTTGAGGATGTCGAGCGTGCGCTGGATCATCCGCCGCGTCGCGCTGATGATGTTGAGGTTCGCCTCGTAGGAGCGCTGGGCGTCGCGCATGTCGGTCATTTCGACCATCGAATTGACGTTCGGATACTTCACGTTGCCGGAGGCGTCCGCCGCGGGATTGCCCGGCTCGTGCTTGATGCGGAACGACGACTGGTCGGGGCGTATCCGGCCGAGTGTCACCACCTGGGCGTCGAGCGAGCGATCCAGCGCGGAGGAGAAGGTCGGGACCTTGCGGCGGTAGGGATCGCCGCCGGCGGTCTGCGCCGTCGAATCGGCGTTGGCGATATTTTCCGAGATCACCCGCATCCGCCCCGCCTGCGCGCGCAGGCCGGAGGTCGCGATGCTCATCGAGCGGGCGAAATCGCTTGTTCCATCTGCCATGGGATCCTCCTGCCGCCCTTAAGTGGCCTAACCCTTGCCGATCGCGGTTTTCAGCAGATGCAGGCTCTTGCTGTAGAGCGACGTGGCGGCTGCGAAGTCCATCTGGTTGGCCGATACTTTCAGCATCTGCTCCTCGAGATTGACCGCGTTGCCGGCCGGGCGGGTCTGGAACCCGCTCTTGCCGCGATCATTGTCGAAGGTGTCGGGTGCGCCGGAGGCCGCCATGTGGGTGGCGCTGGTCTGCATCATCGGCAGCGTCCCCATGCCGCCGCCGACGGTGGCGCCGCCCTTGTCGAACTTCGGCTCGACCAGGTCGCGCGGCCGGAAGTTCGGCGTGTCTGAATTGGAAATGTTCTCGGCGAGCACCCGCTGGCGCTCCTGGTGCCACTGCATCTTGCTGCGCAACGCCGACAGGATCGGGAGATCGTTCATGGCCATCGCCGCGGCTCCGTTAACCTCTGGGACCTCCCGAGGTAGGCAGAATTTGCCCGGTGCATGGTTAACGGGTGGTTAAAATGCCGGATGGATCCGTGGAGAACGCCGCAACTACGGCCGGCGAGCGCATTTTCGCCACGAATGCTGCGTTAACCAGCACAAACCGAGACAGCGTGGGGCGCTGAGAAGTCGTTTTGGGACAAGCGATTCTTGGTTTATTAATAGAACAGCCGGCTGCAAGCCGCTGGGAATTAAGAAATAAGGCGAATCTCGGGCGCGATTCGCTGCGTAAAACCGCACCTATCAATCCGCGCTCGTTGATGGCGGAAGCTGAGGAAGGCCAAGATGGCCGGGGACTCCAATATGCAGGTCATTACATTCGTCTTGGCGTTCGTCGTCGTGCTGGCGCTGATCGGCGTCACCGCATGGCTCGTCCGCCGCTTCGCTGGAAACCGTCTCGGCGCCAACGCCAATCGCGGCCGCATGCCCCGCCTGGCGGTGATTGACGCTGCCGCGGTCGACGGCCGCCGTCGCCTGGTCTTGGTCCGCCGCGACAACATCGAGCATCTGCTGATGATCGGTGGCCCCACCGACATCGTGGTCGAGCCGAACATCGTGCGCGCCATGCCCGGCCGCGATCAGATGTCGAGCCGCCCGGCCGTCGCAACCGATGCCGCGCCACCGCGCGTGGCGCCGCTGCCGGATGCTGCCTGGAACGAGAGCGAGGCCGCCCGGTCAGACAATTTCGACCTTCCCGAGCCCGAATTGCCGCCGCGACAGGCACGGCCCTCTTTCGCCGACGAGCTGCGCCGGCCCCCGCCGCCGATCGCCGAACGCCGCAGTGATCCGCTCACCGGCTTCACGCCCGACCGTGGCGAACCACGGCCTGATCCGATGCCGCCGCGCCTGCCGCCGCGTGCCGAACCCGTCGTCCCGCGTCCGCCGCGCGCCG
>NZ_LFLZ01000012.1 GCF_001189845.1 Bradyrhizobium tropiciagri | reverse complement strand
AGCGCCGGGTGAGGGCAACAGGTCCCACGAGAGAGCGTAACCCCTCACCCGGATCGCATCTGGCGATGCGATCGACCTCTCCCACAAGGGGAGAGGTGAACCGCCGATGCCGCAACACTTTCCGATATCGTCATCATCCCCTACACCCCGAGATACGCCTGCTTGATGGTGTCGCTGGCCGCGAGCTCAGCTGCCGTGCCGGCGGCGCGGATGCTGCCGGCTTCCAGCAGATAGGCGCGATCGACCACGCGCAGCACCTGCTGCACGTTCTGCTCGACGATCAACACCGTCAGCCCTGAGGCGCGGATGCGCTTGACGAGCTCGAACACCTGCTGCACCACGACCGGCGCGAGCCCGGCCGAGGGCTCGTCGAGCAGCAGCAGTTTCGGGTTCGACATCAGCGCCCGGCCGATCGCGCACATCTGCTGCTCGCCGCCCGACATGGTGCCGGCCATCTGCTGCAGGCGCTCCTTGAGCCGCGGGAACAGCTCGAACACGAACTCCAGCCGCTCGGCATAGTGCGCACGGGCGCCCGGCATGTAGGCGCCCATCTTCAGATTGTCCGCCACGGTGAGCCGCGGAAACAGCCGGCGGTTTTCCGGCACATGCGCGATCCCGAGGCTGACGATGCGGTGCGCAGGCGTCGCGACGACGTCGGCGCCTTCCATCGCGATGGTGCCCCTGATCGGGCGGATCAAGCCGGAGATAATGCGCATCAAAGTGGTCTTGCCGGCGCCGTTCGGGCCGATCACGCCGACCGCCTCGCCCGCCTTGACGTCGAGGCTGACGTCGAACAGCGCCTGGAAGCTGCCATAACCCGCATCGATCGATTTCAGCTCCAGCATGCCGCTCACGCCCCGATCCGGCGGCGCGCCTGCGCCGCGGCCGCAGCCGCCAGGCTCGCGTCCGCATCGGTGCCGAGATAGACCTCGATCACCCGGGCATCGCCGGCGACATCCGCCGGCAGTCCCTCGGCGATCTTCTCGCCGTGATCCAGCACCATCACGCGATCGACCACGCGCATCAAGACACCCATGATGTGCTCGACCCAGATGATGGTGATGCCGAGTTCGTCGCGGATTCGGCGCAGCATGTCGGCGGCCTGGTCCATCTCGGCCTCGTCGAGCCCGCCGAGGCTTTCATCCGCGAGCAGCAGCTTTGGACCGGTGGCGAGCGCCTTCGCCAGTTCGAGCTTCTTCAATCCCGCAGCGCCGAGGCCCTCGACGCTGGCATGGCGATCGGTCGGCAGGCCGACCATCGCCAGCGCACGCTCGGCGGCCTCCTCGGCCTTGGCGCGGCTGTGACGGCCCTGGCCGTAGAAGCCGGCGAGCACGACATTCTCGAAAATGCTGAGGCGATGGAACGGCCGCGGGATCTGGAACGTGCGGCCGATGCCGCCGACGATGATCCGATGCGGGGCGAGGCCCGCGATCTCGCGGCCGTCGAACAGGATCGAGCCCTCGGTCGGCGGCAAGGTGCCGGAGAGCATGTTGAAGATCGTGCTCTTGCCCGAGCCGTTCGGGCCGATCAGGCCGAGGATCTCGCCCTCCTCGACGCGGAACGACACGTTGTTGACGGCGCGAAAGCCGCCAAACCGCTTGACCAGGCCTTCTACGGCGAGCACGGCGTCCCTTTCGCGAGCGAGCTATTTGTAGCTGTAGGTGGTGCCGGCCGGCAGCGGCAGCTCGGTCTCGCGCTGCATCTGGCTCTTCGGCCACACCACATAGGATTTGTCGTCGATATATTGCAGCACCACCGGGAACGAGCGCGCGTTCTGCCCGGCGTACTGCTCGCCCTCGCCGTAGAACTTCACGCCGTAACCGAGCATGGTGCCGCCTTCGGGAATGTCGGTGTCGAGCGCGGCCTTGCGCAGCGCATCCGGATCGACGCCGCCATACTTCTTGATCGCGCGCGGCAGCACGTCGTCGAGGAACACATAGGCGTTGGCCGCGCCGATCCCGACATGGGCGGAGCGGATCGATACGCCCGGCTTGAGCTTGTCGAACTCCTCGCCGACCATCTTGATGACCGGCGGCAGTTTCGGGTCCATGGTCTTCTGGTTGGCAAGCCAGATCGAGATCGGGTCGGTGTTGAAGAGATAGTTGGCGTCGGCGCCGAGACCTTCCTTCAGCTTCTCGTAGACGCCATAGCCGGCGCCGTGGCCGACGATCGCGCCGAATTTCAGCCCCTGCTCGCGGGCCTGGCGGAACAGCAGGGTGATGTCCGGATTGTAGCCGGTGTGGAAGATCACGTCGGGCTTGGCGCGCTTCAGCTTGGTGACCAGCGCCGACAGATCGGGCGCGGTCGCCGAATAGCCTTCCTTGAGCACGACGTTGAAGCCCGCCTTCTTCGCGCCGGCCTCGTTGCCCTTGGCGACGTCGACGCCATAGGCGCCGTCCTCATGGATGATGGCAACCCGCAGGTCCTTCGGCTCCTTGCCGAACTTCGACAGCGAATATTGCGCAATGAAGTCGGTCGTCATCATGCCGTACTGGTTGCCGGCGGCCTGCGGGCGGAACACGTATTTGTAGTTCTTGCCGTCGAACACGCCCGAGGAGATGCAGGTCGTGATCCACATGAATTTCTTCATCTGGTCGACCCGGGCCGCCACCGGCACGCATTGCGCCGAGGAGAAGAAGCCCATCACCATGTCGACCTTCTCCTGCTCGAGCAGGCGGACGGCCTCGTTGATAGCGATATCGGGCTTGCTCTGCGCGTCGGCGTAGACCGCCTCGACCTTGTACCCCTCGACGCCGGTCCTGGCGTAATGGTCGAGCATAATCTTGACGCCGGTATATTGCAGCTCGGAGCCGCCGCCGGCCAGCGGACCGGTCAAATCGAAGATCACGCCGATCTTGATCTTCTTGTCCTGCGCCTGCGCGGGTGCGGCCACGCCGAGCGTCGCGACGGCGACAGACAGACCCGCGAGCCAGCGGGCAACCCTCCTGACCGGCATGCATCCCTCCCCAGAGATTGTGCACTGCATTTTTTTATCGTGCCGCCCTATCACAGGGGGAGCGGCCGATGATGTCAAGCGCGATGGCTGCGTCGCCACGGCGCAGGCTTGCGCAAAGTTTCGGCGGAACGGTGTCGACGACTTTTCAGACCGGAGAACTACGGAAGGCAGCTTTGCTGTTTCTGCCTTATCCTGAGGGCTGCGAAGTAATTGTCATTGGAGGAGGCGACACATGACTCACATGCTTTGCAGAGCGAGACTCATTTCGTGGTTGGGTGCGTGCGTACTTGGATTGGGAGCGTGGATTGCTGCTTCGTCGGGTGCGGTGGCGCAGAATTCACCGTCCGCCGAGGCCAGGCTGAAGGAGTTGAACATCACCCTGCCGCCCGTTCCGACACCGGTCGCCAACTACGTCGATGCGGTCCGGGTTGGCAATCTGCTCTTCCTCGCAGGGAACACTCCGGCCGCGGACTGGAAGTACAAGGGCAAGGTTGGCAAGGACCTCACCGTGCAGGAAGGCTATGACACCGCCCGCCAGGTCGGCCTGATCATGTTGGCGAAGGTACGCGTCGCACTTGGAAGCCTCGATCGCGTCAAGCGCGTGGTCAAGGTGTTCGGGATGGTCAATTCCGCCGACGGCCTTGGAGATCAGCCGAAAGTCATAAACGGCTTTTCCGATCTGATGGTGGAGGTCTTCGGCGAGGCAGCCGGCAAACACGCGCGATCTGCTGTCGGGATGGCTGGTCTTCCCTTCAACAACGCCGTGGAGGTCGAGATGGTCGTTGAAGTGGCCGAATGATCCGCCGTTACTCCGGCAGTGGATCGGCAATTTCATCAACCAGCAGGTCCCCGGTATCAAGCGGCGTATGTGCCGACACAAACCACTCCGCGCGCGCCGCGGCCCTCCGGCGTGCGCGCTCGCTGATCGGCAGCCTCAACATCTCGATGAGATGACACATCTCCTGTTGAGCCAATCGGTGCGACCGATCCGGCCGCTCACCGAGGATTGCTTCGTCCAGTGCATCGAGGACGGTGAGCCCGGAAGCGGAGAACCGGCGATACACGTTTCGCTCGGAACAACCTCCGAGATGCCTGAACGCCAGCCTGGTTCCTGCTTGGGAAAGACTCCGCCGCACCAGCCGGCGCGCCGATGAGCGGTTGTGGATGACGACCCAATCGGTATGGCTCCGGTCAAATTGGAGGCGTCGCCTGCGGGCGTCGCAGACCAACTCCGCATAGTGACCGGTTCCCGTCACCTCGTGCGTGATGGGATCGGTCGAGGCCAGCGTGCCGAGGTCAAGAAAGCTGTCGGTGACGGGCGTCAGCAGCGTATCCGCCACGAGGTGGGCGAGACGCATCAGGTAAGTATCCGTTGAAGGGGTGTCGATCACCAGGAAATCGAGAGATCCCCTGAGGCTGGAGACCGCCTCCCCGAAAGCCGCCAATTCGGCAGCCTCATTGTCGTCCAGCTTCGCGCCTTCGGCACGCCGGACGCAACGATGCAGCGGAATTTCGAGTTTGATCCGCCGATGGTTGGCCCAGATGCGCCGGTTTTCGATGTAGCGCGTTAGAGCCCTTTGATTGCTGTCCAGATCGATGGTGCCGACCCGCTGACCCTGTTTCAGAAGCGCGACAGCCAGATGCATCGCGATCGTCGTCTTTCCTGAGCCACCCTTCTCATTCCCGATGACGATCACGTGTGGCGCCCCCGGCACTGCGATCGGTGCCGTGTACAGCATCACAAGCCTGGCAAGTCTGCAATTACCACTGAGAAATGAATGCGATAAACGGCGCTCCGTTCCAATCGAGCCGTGGCAAAAGTTCCGAAATGGCGTCCGGACAGATTCGAACTCGTGATCCGGTTGGTCCGGCTCAGGTCATTTGCGTCGATTTGGGACGTGCTCTTGCGATGTTCGGCCTGCCTCCAGCAGCGGAGGCCAAGGCTATGCCGGCAGCTGCGTCTCGATGAACGCGGTGACGAAGCGCGGCATGGCGGGGGTGAGATCGGCGCGACTGCGCACCAGATGGATGCCGGCGAGCTCGGGATTTTGCTGGCGCGAAAGGTTGTCCTCGATCTTTGCGCGTAGCGCGTCAGCTTGCATGTCGACGCGCAGGATCTGCATCATCGCGAGCGCGACGCCAGTGTAGATGCAGTGCCAGTCGGCATCGCCGCGGCAATCCGACGGCTTGAGCCCGGTCTCCTCCTCGAGCTCGCGCATCACGCTGCCCGCGATGTCGACCGTGTCGCCCCTGATGTCGTCGAGATCGGGCGTGCCGGAGGGAAAATAGATCCGTCCGGCATTCGCGGTCTGCTCGCCCATCACCCCGCACACGAAGGCGCCGTCGCTCGAGAGCAGCGCGCCCATGCCGAAACCGTTGAAGACCTCCTTGTCCGGAAAGCCCCAATCGCGCCAGGCCAGGAAGCTTGCGAAATCGGTCTCGAAATAGCTCGCACTGAGCCGCGCACCGGCAAACACCGGATCGCGCCCGAGCAGGACGCGGCCGTTCCACAGGTTCGGGTTCAGCCGCTGCTGTTCGGCGAAATGCGCGTCGATCTCGGCGCGCCGCTCGTCGGCGAACGGCCAGGCACGCCGCGCCAATGCGAGGTCGAGCGCAGTGACGCGGCAAATGAGTGGAGACTCCATATGGTCCGTGCGCGTTTACTTCGCGTTTCCGGTCGTCTTCTTGACCTGATCGACGAATTTGTTGGTGTAGGTCTTGGTGACGTCGATACCGGCCTTCGCGACCTCGGGCGAGCCCTCGCTGAACACCGCGAGCACCGCTTCGGCGCCCTTGGGATCCATCTTGCCGGTTTCCGAGTACATCGGGATCGTGTTCTTCAGCGCGGCCAGATATTGCTCCTTGTTCTTGCCGACGAGGTCTTCCGGCATCTTGGCCATGATGTCCTCGGCGGAATGCGAATGAATCCAAGCGAGCGTCGCCATGATCGCATTGGTCAGTGCCTGCACCTCTTTGTCGTGGCCGTTGACCCAGGCGGTGGTCGAATAGAGCGCGCCGCCCGGATATTCGCCGCCGAACACCGCGAGCGTGTCGTGCTGGGTGCGCGTGTCGCTGAGGATCTTGAGGTCCGCGTGGCTGCCCTGCAGCACGGTGACGGAGGGATCGAGCATCACAGCGGCATCGATCTGGCCCTGCTCCATCGCAGCCACCGCGGTGGCGCCGAGGCCGACGCCAATCACGGCGGTGCCGGACGGATCGAGGCCGTTCTTCTTCAGCAGATATTTCAGGAAGAAGTCGGTCGAGGAGCCGGGCGCGCTGACCCTGACCTTCTTGCCGGCGAGATCCTTGACCGAGTTGATCTCGCCGGTGTGCTTCGGCGAGACCACCAGCACGAGGCCGGGATAGCGGTCATAGACCACGAAGGCCTGCATCTCTTGCTTCTTGGCGGCGATATTGACGCAATGGTCGAAATAGCCGGAAACGACGTCGGCGCTGCCGCCGAGCACGGCCTTCAGCGCGTCCGAGCCGCCCTTGAGGTCGACCAGCTCCACCGCGAGCCCGGCCTTGTCATATTCGCCGAGCTGCTTGGCCAGCACGGTAGGCAGATAGCACAGGCAGGCGCCGCCACCGACCGCGATGGTGATCTTGCTTTGCGCCGCGGCAAGGCCCGTGGTCAGGGTCAGCGCCAGCAGCGTTCCGGCAAGTTTGCCAAGCCATTTGTTCATGACGTCCTCCGTTCGACTGGCCGGCAAGATAGAGGAGCAGGCCTGCCTTGAGAAGGCGACTTTCCGGTATCTGGTCAAGCCTGCGGCCACGGCATAGCATCGTGGATACAGGAAAACGCCGAAGAAGCACCAAGAATAGAACCACCAAGAATACTTCAAGGGAAACACCAAGGGAGGCCTTCATGAATCGTATTGCAACCGCGCTGTCGCTCGCCGCCGCCTTCGCCGCCGGCTGTACTGTCACCCATCTGCTGCGGCCGGCGCTCGCGGCCGAGAGCATCACCGCGCAGGTCATCCACACCGGCGAGATGGAGGGCGACAGGCTCGGCGATGCCAACAAGACAGGCTTCCGCTCCAAGACATTCGTCTCCGCCGACGGCGCCACCGTGTCGATCCAGGACGGCAATGTGCCGAAGCACATGCATCCCAACACCAACGAGATGCAGTTCATCCTCGAGGGCACCGGCACGGTGTGGCTCGGCGACAAGGAAGTGACGGTGAAGCCGGGCGACCTGATCGTGATCCCGAAGGGCACGCCGCATGGCGGCACCAAGCCGAACGGCCGCCCGTTCAAGGCAATCGCGATCAAGACGCCGCCGCAGGCGCCCGACGATACCAAGCTGCTGGATTGATCAAGCTGCGTAGGGCGGTTTAGCCGAAGGCGTAACCCGCCTTCCTGCGTCACGCCAAATCGGCGGGTTACGCTTCGCTAACCCGCCCTACAGTTCTGCCGTCATTGCGAGGAGCGAAGCGACGAAGCAATCCATCGGTCCGCACATGCCGAGGGATGGATTGCTTCGCTTCGCTCGCAATGACGGTGAGCCGCCGCCAGCGCACGCCCGGTTCCATTACATGACGACCGACAGATAATTTACTTGCTTCACGCCTTGTCACTCCATAATATTACGATCGTCATTTCATGGAGATCAGGACCATGAGCCTGGACGATCACCCCACGGTCAGGGCTGTGCGGGCGCGCAGCGGCCAGCACGTCCACGACGTCCCGGTGTCATCGGAACTGCTCAAGCGGATTGCGCGGGAGTGCGGCGCCGACGATGTCGGCATCATCGAGTTCGACCGTGCAGCCATCGCGCCGCAGCGCGACTTCATTCGGAAGGTCTATGGCCGGACGCGTTCGCTGCTCGCGATCGCCTGCCACATGAACCGTGAGCCGGTGCGCTCGCCGTCGCGCTCGGTCGCCAACGAGGAATTCCACGGCACCTACGATCACGTCAACGAGACCGCCCGTGCCATCGTTCGCGCGCTCGACGAGCACGGCATCCCGGCCTGCAATTCAGTCGCCGCCTTCCCGATGGAGATGGACCTGCCGAGGATCATGATGGTCCAGCACAAGCCGATCGCGGTCGAAGCCGGGCTCGGCCGGATGGGAATCCATCGCAGCGTGATCCACCCGAAATTCGGCAGCTTCGTCCTGCTCGGCACCGTCCTGCTCGGATGCGAGGTGGACGCCCACGACCATCCGATCGACTACAATCCGTGCCTGGAATGTAAATTGTGCGTTGCCGCCTGCCCGGTCGGCGCCATCAAGCCGGACGGCGGCTTCGATTTTCTGTCCTGCCACACCCACAATTATCACGACTTTCTCGGCAACTTCACCCAGTGGGTGGAGAAGGTCGCGGATTCGAAGGACGCCAGGGATTATCGCGCCCGCGTGCCCCGCACCGAGACGCTGAACATCTGGCAATCGCTGTCGTTCAAGCCGGGCTACAAGGCGGCCTACTGCATCTCGGCCTGTCCGGCCGGCGAAGATGTGATCGGGCCCTTCCTCAGCGATCGCGACGCGCATTTCGCTGAGGTGGTGCAGCCGCTGATCGACAAGGACGAGTTCGTCTACGTGCTCCCGGATACCGACGCCGAGGACACGGTGACGCGGCGCTTTCCGCACAAGAAGATGCAGCATGTCACGTCCGGCCGGCATACCGGCAGCATCCAGGCCTACATCTTCTCGCTCTCGCTCGGATTTCAGCGCGGCCGGGCGCGCGGCCTGGATTTCGTCACGCATCTGCGCTTCACCGGGGCGAGCGCGCTGGACATGACGGTCGCGATCAAGGGCCGGGATTTGCAGGTGGTGCCGGGGCGTCATGTCGGAGAGGCGGCCCTGACCGTCACCGCCGACAGCCAGGCCTGGCTGCGCGTGCAAAACCGCGACCTCGATCTTGCCGATGCGATCGCCTCGGGACTGGTGAGCTGCAGCGACGAAAAACTGTTCGCAGCCTACATGCGGTGCTTCCCGCTCTGAGCAACGTGCGTAGGGTGGGTTAGCCGAAGGCGTAACCCACCATCTTCGTTGCGCGACTTCGGCGGATTACGCTTGCGCTAATCCGCCCTACGATCTCTTCTCGCTCCGAGCGCGCCGCTCACACCAACAGGCCGCCGCCATCCACCGCAAGCGTCTGCCCGGTGATGTAGCCATTCAACATCAGATAGACATAAGCCGTGGCCGCCTCCTCCGGCGAGGCCGCACGCGGCAACGGCAAGCCTGCCACATAGCCGCGCACCCTCTCCTCCGGCATCTGCCTGACGCGCTCGGTGAGGATGAGTCCCGGGCACACGGCGTTGACGCGGACCGGCGCGAGATCGACGGCAAGGCCGCGGGCGAGGCTCTCCATCGCGCCCGCCGCCGCGGTCACGAACGGCATGCCCCTTTGCGGACGATGCGCCAGCAGGCCGCCGGTCAGAGTGATCGATCCGTTCGGCGCGATCACACGGCTGCCGTGCTTGACCGCCGCGAGCGAACCCCAGAAGCGGAGGGTAAGCGCCTCGCGCGCGACGCCAAGATCGAGATCGCGCACGGCGCCGAATGCCGGGAGGCCCTGATCGCCCGCCGTGACCGCAAGGTGATCGAAGCCGCCGACCTGTTCGAAGAAGCGCGACACTCCGGCTTCGTCGCGCAGATCGACGGTGCGGCCCGATGATCCCGGCAGCCGCGCGACGGCCGCATCGACATTGGCCGCATTGCTGGAGGCGATCACCACGTCAGCGCCGCGCTCCCGCGCGAGCGCGGCGACAGCAAAGCCGATCCCCGACGTTCCTCCGACTGCAACCACGCGCTTGCCGGCGAGCGACATCATGGCGTCTGTCATGGTCGTGCTCCGCCGCGCCTTACGCGAAATAAGCGGGGTGATCGATGTCGGCGAGCAGCCCCGCCTGCTGCGGCTGCCAGTCGAGCCGCGACCGCGTCCGCGCGCTCGAGGCCGGCACGTCGGCGCCGGCAAACCTGCCGAGGAAGCCGAAATGATCGAGCGCCTCCTCCGGCGACTTCGACACCAGCGGAATATTCAGGCGGCGCGCGATCACCTCGGCGATCGACTTGAACGGCACGCCCTCATCGGCGATGGCATGGAACGGGCCGCCTTCGACGCCGCGTTCGAGCGCGAGACGATAGAGGCGGGCCGCATCGAGACGATGCACGCCCGGCCAGCGATTGAGCCCTTCGCCGACATAGGCGGAGACCCCCTTCTCACGCGCGATGGCGATGAGGCGCGGCACGAAGCCGTGATCGCCGTGACCATGCACCGACGGCGCGAGGCGGACGACACCTGCACGCACGCCACGCGCGGCTACCGCTGAAGTGGCCGCTTCGGTCATGCGCGGCAGAGCGGGCGAAGGCGGATGCGGTGCATCCTCCTCAGAGGCGACGCGGCCTTGCGCCATGGTCGCGACGCCCGACGTGGTGATCAGCGGCCGGTTCGATCCTTCGAGCACGGCGCCGAACGCCTCGATGGCGCGCCGGTCATCTTCGGAGTTCTGCGCGAACTTCGAAAAGTCATGATTGAACGCGCAGTGGATCACCGCATCCGCCTGCCCGGCGCCGCTGCGCAGGCTGTCGAGATCCTCCAGCGTTCCGTAATGCACCTCGGCGCCGGCGGCGGCGAGCGCTTCCGCACCCTTGTCGGAACGGGTCATGCCGAGCACCTTGTGGCCGGCGGCAATCAGATCATTGGTAACGGCCGAGCCGACCCAGCCGGTGGCTCCAGTGACAAACACGCGCATCAGCAAGTCTCCAGGTTTTGCTGGAGACAAATCTGGGCCGCCGCGCTATCCTGGTAAAGTAGTGACCTTATCATGGTATAACGACTAACAGGATGAGCGAACCGCTCGCGCATGAGAACCTGCTCGGCGCCTACCTGAAGGACCGCCGCAGCAAGCTCGATCCGGCGACCTTCGGCTTTCCGCCGGAGCGGCGACGCACCCCGGGGCTACGCCGCGAGGAAGTGGCGCAGCGCGCCAACATCTCAGCGACCTGGTACACCTGGCTCGAACAGGGCCGCGGCGGCGCGCCGTCGGCCGACGTGCTCGACCGCATCGCGCGGGCGCTGATGCTGACGGATGTCGAGCGCGAGCACCTGTTCCTGCTCGGCCTCGGCCGCACCCCCGAGGCGCGCTATCAACGAAGCGAAGGCGTCACGCCGCGACTGCAACGCGTGCTCGATGCGCTGGAGCCGCGCCCCGCGGTGATCAGGACCGCGACCTGGGACATCGTCGCCTGGAACCGGGCCGCGACGGTGATGCTGACGGATTACGGCGCTCTGCCGCCGCGCGAGCGCAACGTGCTGCGCTTCATGTTCCTCGATCCGCGCGTCCGTGCCGCGCAACACGACTGGGCCAGCGTGGCGCGCTTCGTGGTCGGCGCTTTCAGGGTCGACGCGATGCGTGCCGGCGCTGCGGCGGAGGTTCAACCGTTCGTCGACGAACTCTGCCGGCTCAGCCCGGAATTCGCGGCGCTGTGGCGCGACAACGACGTGCGCACCCATGGCGAGGGCGTCAAGCAGCTCCGGCACCCGATCCTCGGCCCGGTCAAGTTCGAATATTCGGCCTTCGCCGTCGACGGCCGATCCGACCTCAGCATGATCGTCTACAATCCGATCGACCCCGAGGTGACGGAGAAGATCCGCGGGCTGATGGAGCTGCGCCTGCGAAGGCCTAGTCCCGCGCTGCTGCCGTCGGCCGCCACACCAGGAGCCGCTTCTCCACCGCCGTCACCGCCATGTCGATCAGGATGACGAAGGCCGACAGCACGAACATGCCGGCGAACACGCCGGCGACGTCGAACACGCCTTCGGCCTGCTGGATCAGATAGCCGAGACCTGCCGCGGAGCCCAGATATTCACCGACCACGGCGCCGACCACGGCAAAGCCGACCGAGGTGTGCAGCGAGGAGAACATCCAGGACAGCGCCGACGGCCAGTAGACGTGGCGCATCAGCTGCCGCTCGTTCATGCCGAGCATGCGGCCATTGTCGAGCACCGTGGTCGGCACTTCCTTGACGCCCTGATAGACATTGAAGAACACGATGAAGAATACCAGGGTCACGCCGAGCGCGACCTTGGACCAGACGCCGAGCCCGAACCACAGCGCGAAGATCGGCGCCAGCACCACGCGCGGCAGCGCGTTGACCATCTTCACATAGGGATCGAACACCGCGGCGACGCGCGGCTGCCATGCGAACCAGAAGCCGACCAGGATGCCGCCGGCCGAGCCGATCACGAAGGCGAGGATCGATTCCCACAGCGTGATCGCAAGATGCTTCCAGATCACCCCTGTCGAGAACCACTTTACAATCTGGCTGAAGACGTCGACCGGGTTGGAGAAGAAGAACGGCGGCAGCAGCACCTTGCCGAACACCGGCACGGTGGAAAAGACCTGCCACAGCGCCAGCGTGACGACCGCGACCAGGACCTGCAGGGCCATCAATGTGACGCGCGACATCAGGCGGCTCCCGCCTGCGTCGACTGCACATAGCCCTTCATCACCTCGTCCTTCAGCACGCCCCAGATCTCGCGATGCAGGGCGTGGAAATCTTTCTCCATCCTGATCTCGGCGATGTCGCGCGGCCGCGGCAGCGTGATAGGCCAGTCGCCGATGATGCGCGCGGAGGGGCCGGCCGACATGATCACGACGCGGTCGGCCAGCGCGATCGCCTCCTCGAGATCATGGGTGACGAACAGCACCGCCTTGCGGTCGGCGGTCCACAATTCCAGCAGCAGATTGCCCATGATCTGCCGGGTCTGGGCATCGAGCGGGCCGAACGGCTCGTCCATCAAGAGGATCTTCGGATCGCGGATCAACACCTGCGCCAGCGCCACGCGCTTGCGCTGGCCGCCGGACAGCATGTGCGGATACCGGCCCGCGAACGCGCCGAGCCCGACTGAGGTCAGCCACTTCTGCGCCCGCGCGAGCGCCTCAGTGCGCGGCGTGCCCCGGATCTCGAGCCCGATCGCGACATTGTCGATCGCGGTCTTCCAGGGGAACAGTGCATCGGCCTGGAACAGGTAGCCGGCGTCGCGGTTGAGGCCGTTCAGCGGCTTGTCGAAGATCCGCGCCGTTCCTGCGGCGGGCTTCAACAGCCCCGCGGTGACGTTGAGCAGCGTCGACTTTCCGCATCCGGTCGGCCCGACAATGGCAACGAACTCGCCATGATCGACCGCAAGATTGGCCTGCTCGACCGCGGTATAGACCCGTCCATCCGCCAACCGAAACGCCACCGTCGCACCGTCAAGCGCGACCGCCGTCGGCTCCGTCATCGCCACGATTCCTCCCGAAATTTTCGGAGATGGCTTACCGGTTCGGGCCGGCAAGTTCAACGCATGAAGATGGCGCAGGCCGTGGTCACGCGGTTTTCACGCAAATCGGGTTGCGCATTGCAACAACATCGTCGAGGCTGCGGGCCAACGCGGTAGACAAGGAGACAATCATGCGGATCGCAGTGGTAGGCGCCGGGGGTGTCGGCGGCGGCTTTGGTGCGGCCCTCGCACATGCCGGCGCCGACGTCACCTTCATCGCGCGCGGCGCCCACCTCGCCGCCATGCGCAGCGAAGGCCTCAAGATACAGGGCGGCCGCGGCGAATCCCATCTGGTCCCGACCCAAGCGACCGACGACCCCGCAAGCGTCGGCCCGGTCGATATCGTGCTGTTCTGCGTCAAGCTGTGGGACGTCGAAAGCGCCGGCGCGCACATCAAGCCGATGGTCGGTGCCGATACCGCAGTGATCCCGCTGCAGAACGGCATCGACGCGCCCGACCGGCTGAGCCCGATCCTCGGCCGCAACGCCGTGATGGGCGGCGTGGCGCAGATCTCGGCCTCGATCATCAAGCCCGGCGTGATCAACCAGGTCGGCACCTTCATGCGCATGATCTTCGGCGAGCTCGACGGCCGGATCACGCCGCGAGGCAAGGCGCTGCTCGAGCTCTGCCTGAAGGCCGGGTTCGATGCGACGCTGAGCGAGCAGATCAACACCGAGCTCTGGATGAAGTTCGTAGGCCTCGCCACCAATGCCGGCATGACCGCGGTCACGCGCCAGCCGATCGGCAGGCTGCGCGACGATCCCGATCTGCGCCCGCTTTTCGTATCGGCTTGCGAGGAGATCATCGCCATCGCCAACGCCAGCGGCATCACGCTGCCGCCGGACCCGCTCGCGAAGGTGCTCGACTTCATCGGACACGCGCCGCCGGCGATGAAGGCGTCGATGGCGCTCGATCTCGAGCGCGGCAACCGGCTCGAACTGCCCTGGCTGAACGGCAAGGTGGTCGAGCTCGGCCGCAAGCTCGGCGTGCCGACCCCGACGCACGATTTCCTCTATGCGGTGCTGAAGCCCTATGCGATGGGCACACCTGCGTAGGCAGGCGGCCGCGCGTTGCAGCCGCAGATCTGCTCACGCATGTTGCGGCGGGGCGAGCGTGGCGACCTGATCGGGATGCACGGTGATGGCCGTGCCGCCATGTCCATCGCTCGCGGCGACGAAGGTGGATGCCATGTAGTTTCCGAGCAAGGCGATGCTGGCGGCGTGGACGCCGTCCGAGACCGTGACCGATCCGCCCGCGCTGTTGCCGGCAAAGCCCACGGTCTGCCCACCCGCAAAATCGATGTTGGCGAAATCAATCGCGTCGGCTCCCGTCATGCCGGCGACGGTGCCGGTGAAGCTGGCGGGGTCGTCGATCTTGAGCGTCCCGGAGTCTGATGCAAAGGAGATGTGAGCCGCGCTCGCTGAGGCAAGCTCGAGGGTCTGTCCGGCCGGAATGATCGAGGGATCGCTGATCGTGAAGGCGCTGGACCAGGCGCCCCAGACGGTCCCGTCACTGGCCTTGATCCAGAGCGTGTCAGTGCCGGATCCGACGTGATACGCAAGCTGGGAGAGCTGCGAGGCCGAGACGATGTTGTCCTGATTTGCTCCGAGTGCAACGCCGTTCAGCGTGAAGTAGCCGTTCCCGCCTCCGCTGTTCCAGACATCATACGATGTCGCGGCACTGCCGAACGGATCCGAATAGGTGATCAGCGAGGACACCGCGAATGTCTGACCCTGAACGGACAGCGCGCTTGAATTGGTCGGCGTCACGACCGGACCGCTATCGACCGGCGCGGTCACGGTGAAGGCACTCGACCACGCTCCCCAGACGGTGCCGTCATTCGCGCGGACCCACAGCGTGTCCGCTCCCGAACCGGATTGATAGCTCAGCGACGCTAGCTGGGCGGCCGTGACGTAATTGTCCTGGTTGATCGACAGCGCCATTCCGTTCAGAACGAAGTGCCCGCCACCTGCGCCCGTGTCCCAGACATCATATTGGGTCGCAGCGCTATTGAACGGATCGCTGTAGGTGAACAGCGACGAGGCCGCATAGCTCTGGCCGTGCGGCGCGATGACGTTCGACACCGTCTCGACGGGCCCGCTATCGAGCGGCGCAGTCACGGTAAAGGCTTTCGACCATGCTCCCCAGACGGTGCCGTCGTTCGCGCGGACCCACAGCGTGTCCGCGCCAGAGCCGGACTGGTAGCTGAGCGACGCCAGCTGGGCGGCCGTGATGTAATCGTCCTGATTGGTCGACAGCGCCGCGCCGTTGAGAACGAAGTGCCCGCCTCCCGTGCCCGTGTTCCAGACGTCGTATTGGGTCGCGGCGCTGTTGAACGGATCACTGTAGGCGAACAGCGAAGAGACCGCGTAGCTCTGGCCGTGGGGCGCGACGATGTTCGATACCGTCTCGACGGGACCGCTGTCGACCGGAGCATTGACGGTGAAGGGGCTCGACCACGCCCCCCACACGGTGCCGTCATTGGCGCGGATCCAGAGCGTGTCGATGCCGGAGCCGGATTGATAGCTGAGCGACGCCAGCTGCGCGGCCGTGATGTAATTATCCTGATTGGCCGCCAGCGCCGCGCCGTTCAGAACGAAGTGCCCGCCTCCGGTCCCGGTGTTCCAGACGTCATACTGGGTCGCAGCGCTGTTGAACGGATCGCTGTAGGTGAACAGCGCCGAGACCGCATAGCTCTGGCCGTGCGGCGCGATGATGTTCGACACCGCCTCGACGGGGCCGCTGTCGACCGGAGCATTGACGGTGAAAGCGCTCGACCACGCGCCCCACACCGTGCCGTCATTGGCGCGGATCCAGAGCGTGTCGATGCCGGAGCCGGATTGATAGCTGAGCGACGCCAGTTGCGCGGCCGTGATGTAGTTGTCCTGATTGGCCGACAGCGCCGCGCCGTTCAGGACGAAGTGCCCACCTCCGGTCCCGGTGTTCCAGACGTCATATTGGGTCGCCGCGCTGTTGAACGGATCGCTGTAGGTGAACAGAGACGAGCCCGCATAGCTCTGGCCGTGGGGCGCGACGATGTTCGACACCGCCGCGACGGGACCGCTGTCGACCGGAGCCGTGACGGTGAAGGAGTTCGACCACTGTCCCCACACCGTCGAATCGTTGGTGCGGATCCAGAGCTTGTCTGCGCCCGAGCCCGATTGATAGGTCAGTGACGACAGCTGCGCGGCCGTGATGTAGTTGTCCTGATTGGCGGCAAGCGCCACCCCGTTCAGAACGAAGTGGCCGCCTCCGGTCCCGGAGTTCCAGACATCGTATTCGGTGGCTGCGAGGCCGAACGGGTCGTAATAGGTGAACAGCGACGACACGGCAAAGCTCTGGCCGTGCGCTGCCGTCACGTTTGCGACCGTCTCGACGGGCCCTTCCGGAATTGCCGTGAATTGGGTCCAGGCGCTCCAGAGTACGCCATTGAACGCCCGCACCCACAGCTGGTCGCTCGCGGGACCGAACTGATAGGCAATGTTGGACCACTGCGAGGCCGCGACGTCGATCTCGACCCCGTTCGCCTGCGCCACTCCGCCCACGGTGAAGTGGCCGTTACCGGTGGAGTCCCAAAGCGCATACTCGGTCACCGGCAGGCCGCCGCTCGTCACATAGAAGATGGACGATGCTGCAAGCGAGGTTTGCACGCGGCCGGTGATGTTGGATACGACCACCGTCGGCGCAACATCGACGGCGCCGGAATTGTCGATGACGAAGTCGCCATCCTCGCTGGCGATCTGGGTGAGTGATACTTCGAATTGCACATCCCAGTTTTGGCCGGGATAGCTGTTGCCCCACGGATTGCGAACGATGAAATTGCCGGTCGCGCTGTCATAGCCGACGACTCCGAAAGCGTGATCCGGGACCAGCTGGATATTTCCGGCGCTGTCATAGGTGTACGGCGACGTCGAAGGAATCTCGAGGATGACGTCATCGTAGCTGGCGAGCGCCGCGATATAGACGGACTTGTTGCTATACCAATCGGACGCGCTGCTCATGTAATAGGTGACGCTCATCGCGTCGGTCAGATTCTCCAGGACGTTGGTCGGAGGATCCGCGGAGATGTTGTTGTAGCTGTTGACCGCCGGGTGCCCGATCTGCCCCGTTGCACTGAGCTGCGCGTACGCCTTTTCCACCAAGGCAACCCACATTGCAGTGGGTTGCTCATTGTAGTTGTGGGCATAGTCGAGTTCGGTCCCACTGACGATCGGAAACACGCTGTTGACGGTTTCCCATGTCTCCTGACCATTGACATAGAAGCGCACGCCATAGGTGCCGTTTCCGTTGTCCACGATCATGGAACTCATGACCTGGGGATGAAAGACGACGGCGTCGATCAATCCCGACATCAGTTCGCAATCGCCGTCGGCTCCCTGACAGATGTCGTTGACGGTGGCTGCGCCTGCCGAAGAATACAACGGCCCGACAACCGTGCTGTAGCCCTGCAATGTCCAGCCGTTCGCATCCGGCGGCAAGGTCGGATCCGGAAGATCGGTTCCCAAGAACCACTTTCCGATCAGCTCGGACATCTGCGTCGACGTCGTGCCGACCTGCAGATTGCCTAGCGTGACATGTACCGTACTGCCCCCCGTCCAGGTGGCGTTCGCCGGATTGCCGTCAACGAGCTGGACGAAAAGATGGGAGACATAGTCCGATGTGGAAAGACCGCTGTTCAGATTGGCCGCGATCACCTGCAGCGAGTTCAGCTCATTGGCGGTCACGCTGCCGCGATTGGCGACATCGGCCAGCACGTCATAGGCTTCGGCGTAAGTGAAAACCCCGTCCGCAGCAAAGTTGAGCATGTCGGACTTGATGCCGCTGTCGACCAGGGAATAGACCCAGCTTGCAGTCATGGAATTCCTTCGCAAGTCTTGACGCGATCTGATTGCTGCCGACCAGGCCGATCCTGGCGAGGGTGCATGCGTCCCGTCGAGACGAATCCAGCAATGAAATATGTAACTATCGCGTTAGTTGTGGCCGAATTCGAGGCGTGTGTCGATCTTGCCGAACGCGGCCGTCAACCATGGGAACCCGCATTATCGTGAAGATTCGTTAATGCCTGCCTGATACGGCGCCCGCGACGGGGGATAGCGGCCGGGTGCTGCGGCCGGTGTTCGACGTGCCCGGAGCGGCCCGCGTCAGCGCGCGTGATGCCGTCCGCGGTACGCCCGGCGATTCGGGGGCGGCGGCGGCGCGAAGAAGGGATTCTCCGAGCAGATCGCGCTCCGGCCCGAGGCGGTGGCCTGGCACTGCGGGATCGAGGTGAAGCTGCAATTGATGTAGTTTCCGCCCTGCCGGCCCTCATAAACATGCATGCACACCGGATAGTTCGGATCGTAGGCTTGCCCGGCGGCAGGTCCGGCCAGGGCGACCGCAGCTGCGGCGATCGCGAACAGTTTCAGGCGCATCGGTCTCTCCTTGTCGTGGCGGGAGGTTCCCCACAACTGCCGGAGTTAGTCAACATCGCGGGCGGTGCGACGGCCATGCAGACCATCGCACGATGATGACGTGCCGATGCGCGAGCGCGCTAGTTGGCCGGTTGGCGGTGTCGCTTGACCCGCTCCCTGGGCTGCGTTCTCGGGCCCTTGTAGAAGGGATTGACCGAGCATGTCGCCGATCGTCCCGAGGCCGTCGCCTGGCATTGCGGGAGCGACGTGAAGCTGCAATCGATGTATTCGGGCGTCAGCCGGCCGCCATAGACTTCCATGCACACCGGATAATTCGGATCGTACATTTGTGCGGCGGCGGGCCCGGCGATGCCAACGCCGATCGCGGCGAGCATGGTGAGTTTCAAGCGCATCGAATGCTCCTCCAGCTTGGTGCGGACCGCGCGAGCCCGGCTATCGCTGTTCGCCGGCCGGCTTGCCGTCGTCTTCACCCAGACAGCGGATCATGAAGGCCGTCGTGTCCCGCGGCAGGACCTGCGCGGCACGCGCCTTGAGCCGGCATTCGAGCTGCGCGATCTGGCGTGCCCGCTGCCGCTCCGACGGCAGTGTCGATTGCCGCAACCGGCGCAGCGTCATCGGCGAGCCGTCCGACTCGAAACTGAGATCGTACTTCCTGCCGTTCTGGTCGGTGGCAGCGCAAGTGACGGTCGACACCTGCCGCGTGACGAAGCTTCCGACCTGGCGGCAGGAGCCTGTCGACATCTCGACCAGCGGCACCGGCAGTCCATCGACACGCGGACGGTCGCTCGACTTCAGCAACATGCGGTCGACCGCAAGCTCGAACAGATTGTCCTGGGTGCGCTCGGTGCTCTCGCCGGAGAACGAGACGATGTGGCTCTTGTCGGCGGGATCGTCGAGCACCACGGTGAATTCGGAGCGGCCGCGCAGTGTGTGGAAATAGGCCACCGCCTTGCAGGTATAGTTGCGGCCGGCGACGGTGACGTTGCGGCAGGTGCCGGACATCAATGCATACAGGTCGACGTCGTAGACCGGGCCGGCGGCCACCGCGAGCGCAGGCCAGCAGACGACGGCAACCGCAATCAATTGAGCGAAACGGGAGATCATGCTGAAACGGTCGAGAACACGGTCGTTGGAGAGGTCCATGGCGCAAGGTCGCCGATTTCCACGGACTGTGCAACGAAGAAGCAGGCCTAAATGTGGAAGCCCCGCAATCGACGGGGGAACGCAGGACAAGCCGTGCTGAAAGGCCGCGGCGCTCGCGCCTTGCGTCAGATTTGCGGGCCGGACAGAGTGACCTCGCGCTCCGCGCGGAACACGTTGCTGTAGAGGTTCGCAATCCACTGACGGCCGCTTGCCGTCATGTTCAGGCAGTTGATGGCGCCCTGGATGTGCGGCGCAACCATATTCCAGTAGAATTGCGGATAGCGGTCGACGATATCAGCCGGCGATTCATAGCCGAGCTGGCGGTTGATGCCGACCTCCTCGAACTCGTGATAGAGCGCGTTGGCTTTCCTGATGTAGTTGGGATCGCCGAGTTGCCCGATGAAATCGGCCGCCCGCACGATCGCCGCCTCGTCATCATATTGCTGGCCTTCGGGCGACGGAAACCGCGTGCCCTCGATGTTGCGCGCGACGCGCTCGCGATCGAGCGGCAGCACCGCCTCGAGCCGGTCGAGCACATAGAGCTTCGAGCGGTCGACGTGATACGGCATCAGGCCGGCATCCGACGAGCCGCGCGGCAGCACGACCTTGTTGCCGGAGGCATCGATGACGTAGCCGTCCGGTCCATCGCCCTTCAGCAGGCCGCGCACATAGCCGATGTCGTGCGTCAGGCAGGCGATGATGGTGTGGGTGTAATCCTCCGCGGTGACATGGGTATGCAGCGCGCGGCCGCGGATGATGTCATGCCCGGCCAGCGTGACCAGCATCGTATGCTCGACATTGTGGTAGAGCGCATCGCTGTTGCCGATGCATTCCAGCGCGATGCGCGCGGCAGCCGGCAGCAGTTCGCCGAACCGGGCCTGCGAGGCCCCGAAGGTGCGGCTGACATGGGTGGCGAGAAACTTCTCCAAAGCACCTGCCGCCAACTCAGGTAACGTCATCATCGATGCAGCCCCCGACCGCGCAACGTTCCTCACTCGCCCCGATCTCACGTCGTAGTTGGGGAGCAATTATAGCGTATCTGCGCGCGTGCGGCTACGCGTTGGCGGGCGCGCGATTCGTTCAGCCGTACTTTCCCGGTCTTGCCGGCTGCGGCACCAAAGTCGCTGATAATGGCATGAACCGTGCATGATTCGGTTCAGACCGGGTTAATCCTACGGATAAACACCATCATGCTCGTTACGCTCGTCGCCATCCTCTGCAATGCTCAGCTCTGCATGGAAAAGGTCGTCACCAACAGCGACCAATCCGGCATCACCATGGGCGCCTGCGCCGTGAATGCCCAAATCGGCATCGCCGACTGGCTCGCCAAGGGGCCGTATCACGATTGGCGCTTGCAGAGCTATAAGTGCATCATGGGCAAATACGTACCCAAGAACGAAGTGTGATGTGTGCTCACAGCCCCCGAGGGGGCTGACCCGCTTCGCCTGCCCAACTGGAACAGCCTGCGAACCGCGTGATGCAGGCGCGTGCACCTCAAGTCAAAGTCCATTTTATGGGCTATCACTGTCGTTCACGATGGTGAGAGATCTGAGGTCGTCCAGCAATGGCCAGAGAATGCCCGCAACGCCGCTGATCGCCTACGCGCATGTCGACAAGAGTTTTGACAATGGTCGCGTGGTGGCGGTCGACGACGTCTCGCTTGAAGTCGCCGAGGGTGAATTCCTGGCCGTTGTCGGCGGCTCGGGCTCCGGCAAGACGACGCTGCTCAGGCTGGCCAACCGCCTGATCGAAGCCGACCGCGGCCAGATCGCCGTCGAGGGCGAGGACGTCAGCCGCGTCGATCCGATCCTGCTGCGGCGCCGCATCGGCTATGTCTTCCAGAGCGGCGGGCTGTTTCCGCACCTCACCGTCGCCGGCAATATCGGCATCACGCCAAGACTGCTCGGCTGGCCGCAGGCGGAGATCTCCGCGCGGGTCGACGAACTGCTCGATCTCGTGCGGCTCGACCGCGCCCAACATCGCGACCGCCTGCCACACGAACTCTCCGGCGGCCAGCGCCAACGCGTCGGCGTCGCGCGTGCGCTGGCTGCGAAGCCGCGCATCGTGCTGATGGACGAGCCGTTCGGCGCACTCGATCCGCTGACCCGCGACGCGCTCGGTGACGATTATCGAACCCTGCATCGCGAGCTCGGCCTGACCACGGTCATGATCACCCACGACATGACCGAGGCGCTGCTGCTGGCCGATCGGGTCGCTGTCATGCGCGGCGGCAGGTTGCTCGCCCTGGGCACCGCCGCGGAGCTTGCGCGCAACACCGACGCCTATGTCGGCGAACTCCTGCGGACGCCGCGGCGGCAGGCCGAGCGCCTCGGCGCGTTGCTGCCCCGGGACGCCACGGCATGAGCGATCCACGCTGGAGCGAGGCGCTTGCGCATCTGCCTGACTACCTCGGCAATCATGTCCGGGTCAGCGTCGCCGCGCTGGCGCTCGGGCTTCTGATCAGCCTGCCGCTTGCGATCATCGCCCGCAACCGGCCGGTGCTGCGCGGCGCGCTGCTCGGGCTTGCCAGCATCGTGCAGACGGTGCCCGGTCTCGCCTTGCTCGCGCTGTTCTATCCGCTGCTGCTGGCGCTCACTGCCGTGACCGCGGCATGGCTGGGCTTCAGCTTCTCCGCCTTCGGCTTCCTGCCCGCGGTGCTGGCGCTCGCGCTCTATTCGATGCTGCCGGTGCTGCGCAACACCATCACCGGCCTGTCGGGCGTCGATCCGGCAGTGCTGGAAGCCGCCGAGGGCGTCGGGATGACACCGCGGCAATCGCTCACCATGGTCGAGCTGCCGCTGGCGCTGCCGGTGATGATGGCGGGGATCCGCACCGCCGCGGTGTGGGTGATCGGCACCGCGACGCTATCGACGCCGATCGGCCAGACCAGCTTAGGCAACTATATCTTCGCTGGGCTGCAGACCCAGAACTGGGTGTTCGTGCTGTTCGGCTGCTTTGCCGCCGCGGTGCTCGCGCTGGTCGTCGACCAGTTGCTGGCGCTGATCGAGAACGGCCTGCGCAATCGCAGCCGCGTCCGGGCCGCGCTCGGCGGCCTCGGCATTGCCGTGCTGATCGCGGCGACGCTGGTTCCGGCGCTCGCACGTCCGCATGCGCGCTACGTGGTCGGCGCCAAGACGTTCACCGAGCAATATGTGCTGTCGGCGCTGATGGCGCATCGGCTGCAAGCGGCCGGACTGCCGACGACGACCCGCGCCGGCCTCGGCTCCAACGTGATCTTCGATGCGCTCGCAGCCGGCGATATCGACGTCTATGTCGACTATTCCGGCACGCTGTGGGCCAACCAGTTCCACCACGCCGACATCAGGCCCCGCGCCGAACTGCTGAGCGAGCTGAAGACGACGCTGGCAAAGCAGGACATCACGCTGTTCGGCGAGCTCGGCTTCGAGAATGCCTATGCGCTGGTGATGCCGAAGAAACGCGCCGATCAGCTCGGCATCCATTCGATCGCCGACCTCGCCTCGCGCGCCGCGACGATGTCGATCGCCGGTGATTATGAATTCTTCTCGCGGCCGGAATGGGCCGGCATCCAGCAGGCCTATGGACTGACGTTCCGCGCCCAACGCACGATGCAGCCGGATTTCATGTACGCCGCGGTCGCCTCCGGCGAGGTCGACGTCATCGCGGGCTATACCAGCGACGGGCTGATCGCAAAGTACGACCTGGTCACGCTCGCGGACGACAGGCACGCCATCCCGCCCTATGATGCCATCGTACTGCTGTCGCCGAAGCGGCGTGACGACGAGGTGCTCAAGGCGGCGCTACGGCCGCTGCTCGGCAAGATCGGCATCGCCGAGATGCGCGAGGCCAACCTGCGCGCATCGGGCAATGATGCAGCATCATCGCCCGACGCCGTGGCGCGTTGGCTGTGGGAGAGGATCGGGGGGAAATAATACCCCCGTCATTGCGAGCGAAGCGAAGCAATCCACCTCTCCGCATGCGAGGAGAGATGGATTGCTTCGTCGCTACGCTCCTCGCAATGACGGCGGAGAACGCGTGTTGCGCCTTACAGTCCCTTGATGATCCCCGCGTCGATCAACAGGCGGTTGAAGCGGCGCGCTTCCGCGCCGTCCTTGCAGGAATAGAACGCGCCATTGCAGCGAAGCATGATCGCCTTCTGCTCCTCGAACGAGGGATCGAGCGGAATGCCCGCGGCTTCCTGAATCACCAGCGGCAGATAGGCCGCATCGATCGTGTCCATCACCGTCGGGCTCTTCACCGGCTCGAAGTTGACGGCATCGATCGCGTAGTATGTCGCGTAGTAGCGCGGATCGTAGTCCATCAGCTTCTTGCCGATGCCGGCCTCGTCAAGCTCGGGATCGAGCAGCTGCGGCGAGAACTCCGGCTGGTGATCGCCGTAGCGCACGATCAGGAACGGCTGCGCCGGGAACTTCTTCTTCAGCGCTGCGACAAAGCCGGCATAGTCGTCGGCGCTCATGGTCTGCCGGCGCAGATATTCATCGACCGACGGCGTGTTACCCGGCCGCTTCCATGCCGGCAGCAGCTCGGGACGGAATTTCGTCTCCCACGGGAAATGATTGGCGGCGAGATAGACGAAGGTAAACAGCGGCGCACTGAGCGTCTTCTGCTCAGCCATCAGCTTCAGCGCCTTGTCGTAGAAGAAGCTGTCGGGCTCGACATCCTTTGCATGCAGATCATGCGCGTCGTAGAAGCGTTGGATGCCGGTCGTGGTCTGGAAGCTGCGCGCACTCATGAAGGCGCCGAACGCCGGGTAGAGCGACAGCGTGTCGTAGCCGCAGCGGCGCAGCGCCAGCGGCAGGCCGCGCTCGACCCGGCCCGACGCGATGCGGGTGACGAAATAGGCGAACCGGCCGAACGAGCGCGAGGACAATCCAGCCAGCACGTTGTACTCGGTGAACCAACTCGGCCCGCCATTGCTTTCGGCGAGGAATTTGCGCTCGACGCCGTCATAGGATTTGAACTGGCTGCCATAGCCGGGCGGCACCTTGACGCCGGGTGCGGTACGGATGTCGAAGCTCGATTCATCATGGATCATGATGATGTTCGGCCGCCGCCCGGCGGGATGGCAGGCTTCGACCAACGGCATCTTGAGCTGATCGCTCGCCGAGGGATCCGACTCCATGAAGCCATAGGCGACGAGGTCCGACACCGCCGTCACGCCGGAGCGCGCGAACTTCGACAGATAGCCGTCGTCGTAATAGCCGCGCCAGGCTTCATCCGGCCAGGCGAAGGCGTAAGCTGAGAGCGCCGCGGTGCAGGCAAGGCAGGCGGCCGCGGCCGGCAGGCGGCGGATGCGGAACGGATCGAGCCACCACAACGCGTACATCAAGGGCAGCGTGACCAGGCCGGCGCCGATGATCGACCAGCGCAGGTTCGGAAAGATCGTCAGCAGGAACGCCGCGGTGTCGCGATCGATCACCATCAGGTCGACGAAGTTCGCGGTCATCTGCACCACATCGTGCTTGAACCGCGACAGCAGCACCAGCACCACGACCAACGTCAGCGACAGCGCGCCCGACAGCGCCGGCCGGCGCAGCAGCGCGATGAACAGGAAGTTGAGGATTCCCCAGGTCAGCAGGAAGCAGAGCCGCGAGCCGAAATCGGTCTCGGTCCGCAACATCAGGATCAAGGCGCCGAGATGCGGTGCGGCGACCGCCATCAACCGCCAGATGCCGATCGCGGCAAGACCGCCGGCCAGTGCGGCAACCGAAGAGTTTTGCTGAGGCGCGGGCGCCATGGGCGGGACGCAATACTATCCGGCGCAATGCCACGGCCTTGACTGGCAAAGGCCAGGAGGCACACGGCACAGCCGGTGTCTGCGCCGTGTCATAAAATCGTAATTGAATCGTCATGAACGCGCAATGAATTTGCCCGCCCCACCGGCGCAGCGCGGCTCAGGCCTTGGCTGAAGGCACAGCCGGGCCGGCGATGCCTGCGATGAAGAGGTCGACGACATCGGCCGCCATCTGCTCGACCTCCGCCTCGCCGACGCCCCAGCGCGGCATATGGCCGTCGATGTGCATCCGCGCAAAACCATAGACCAGCGCGCGGCCGGCGATCTGGACCTGCTTCAGGTCGCGCGCCCGAAGCTGGCCGGCGGAAAATGCCTCCGCCAGCGTGCGCTCGGTCAGGCCGATCAACTCCGCATTGTCACCGGAGACCCCGGCCGAGCGGTCGTGGTCGAAGAAGCGGCGGCTGGAGATGATCTCGAAATGGGTCGGGTTCTTCATGGCCCAGCGCAGATAGGCGACCCCGAGGCAACGGAAGCGGCCGAGCGGATCGCCTGGCGGCGCATCCGCCAGCGCCGCCTCGATCTCGGCGCGGAAGCGGCGCTGCGCCTCCTCGGCCACCGCATTCATCAGGGCATCACGGCTCGGGAAATGCCGGAACGGCGCCCCCGGTGAAACTCCGGCGCGGCGGGCGGCCTCGCGCACGCTGACCGCCGCCGGCCCACCCTCGCCGACCAGTTGCATGGCCGCATCGATCAGGACGCGGCGCAGGTCGCCGTGATGATACGGCTTAGCCGCCAGCACCCGCGCCGCGACGGCCGGACGCGGCTTGGCGGGGCGGCCTCCGGCAGGCGGGCTCTTGGCGGGACGGCGCATCTCGCTTTAGATCTTTGTTTGAGCATGACTTTTCGGAAAACCGCTGCGCACTTTTCCGGATCATGCTCCCTAGCATCACCCGCTTGTGAATGTAAGCACCGATTACAAAGATTGACCGCGCGCAATGCCGAAATGTAACTGGTGATTACATCACCATCGGGAGGCAGGACATGACGACGCGTCGGCACTGGTTCGAGGGCTGGCGGCTGTTCGGCCTGCTCACGCTGACCCTGATCGGGCTTTCGATCTGGATCGCCGCGATGCGCCAGTTCGAGGTCGAGGGCGTGCGGATGGTGATCCGTTTCACGGCGCGGACCTCGCTGCTGTTGTTCTGCCTCGCCTTCTCCGCCGCAGCGCTGGCGCGGCTGTGGCCGAGCGCCTGGACGCACTGGCAGCGCCGCAACCGCCGTTATCTCGGCGTCACCTTCGCGGCGTCGCACGCCATCCATGCGGTCGCGATCTCAGCATTCGCGATGCTTGATCCGGCCGGCTTCGCGGCCGCGACCTCCGCCGTCTCCTACATCTTCGGCGGCATCGGCTATCTCGTGATCATCGCGCTGACCGCGACGTCGTTCGACCGCACGGCTGCGCTGCTCGGTGCGCGCGCCTGGCGCAGGCTACATTTGATCGGCGGCTACTATCTGCTGCTGCAGTTCATGGTCTCGTTCGGCAAGCGGATCCCGGAGATGCCGCTCTACGCGCTGTTTCTCGTGCCGCTCGCCGCGGTGTTCGCGCTCAGGATGATCAGCATGGCCGCGCGGCCCGCGCCACGCGAGGCGCAGGTGGGCTGACATCAGGCGGCCTCACACCAAATGAAACTTGCGGCCGAGCCGGCGATGAACCGACAGCACCGCGCGATCGACGTCGCTGATCAGGCTGTCGCCGAGCACGACATTCGGAATCTCCCAGTTGCGCCCGATCTGCGCGTCAGGCAGCGCTGTGACCGCCGGCACGCGCGCGGTCTCGCAGCCGGGCTGCGCGCGCAGCGCCTCGTCGGCAAGCTGGGTCAATTCGTCCTGGCTCTTCCCATCGGTCATGACCGCGGTCCTGACTCCGGAAGATGGCTCACTGATGGCCGAGATTCTCCAGTTCCTTGGCCCGGACTTCGGTCATGCTGCGCATGCATTCGCCGGCATCGAGCCGGGCGATGGTGCCCTCGCCGAGGTCGTAATACAGGCAGTTGGCATCGCGGTACTGGATCCACAGCCGCTGCGCGGTGCGCAACTGCTCGCGCTGCTTGTCGCCGGCGGCATCCTTCAGCGCCTGCTGATAGGCGACGTTCATTCGCTTGTCCCACTGCGCAGTCTTGCCCTTGAGGCACTCGACCATCTGGTAGGTGCTGCCGTCGCAGGATTGCTCGGGATCGCCCTGATCGCCGGCCCAGGCCGGCGACGTGGCGATGATGAAAGCGGCCGCCACCAGGGGAGCGAGCCTGCACACGCCTGTCGTGAGAGGTGATTTCATGCCGCCTTCCCTTTCCGATCGATCCCATAGCCGGACCATATATGAGTGCGGCGGCAGTGCATCCCGTTCACGTCAGGCCGCGCCGCGGCTGGCCTTCCCCGCCCGCGCGGGATATTTCATGGGCGTGGAGGGACCATGCGGCGCTACCTGACGCCTGTGATCGTTCTGGCCGTGGTCGGCCTGCTCGTCGGCGGGCTGTTTCGCTATGCCTTCGATCGGCCCAACGAGGCGTCGGTCGCGAACTACGTGCGTAGCGCCATTGAGGGCGCTGCCATCACCCTGATCGTCTGGGCCACGCACCTCTATCTGGCCGCGCGTGGTGGCTGGCTGCGGCAACGGCCGCTCATCGTCGAGTTGCTTGCCCGCTCCGTAATCCTCGCCGTCACCGTCGCGGTTGCCGCGATCGTGCTGGAGGTCGCGCTCAACGAGCACGGGATCGACACGAAATTTTTCCGCGAAACCTTCCTGAAGATCATCGGCGTCTCCCTGCTGCTGTCGATCCCGATCACAGCGATCTACGAGCTGGTGCGGATGATCGGCGGACGGACCCTGCTCAACGTCGTGCTTGGACGCTATCGCCAGCCGGCGCGCGAGGACCGGGTGCTGCTGTTTCTCGATCTGGTCGGCTCGACCTCGATGGCCGAGGCGATGGGCGAGCTGCGTGTGCAGGAGCTGTTGACGCGCTTCTTCTCCGACATCGACGCGCCGATCGTGGCGCATGGCGGCGAGGTCCACGCCTATGTCGGCGACGAAGTGATCGTGACCTGGCCGGCCAATGCCGGCGAGCCGTCGCGGCGCTATCTCGACTGCGTGTTCGCGATCGAGGACCGCCTCGCCAAGCGGGCTGATCATTATCGCAAGGCGTTCGGCGTGGTGCCCGCATTTCGGGCCGGGATGCATGCCGGGCCGGTCGTCATCGCCGAATGCGGGGACTCGCGGCGGCAGATCGCCTATTTCGGCGACACCGTGAACGTCACGGCGCGGCTGCAGGCCCATTGCAAGGAAGCCGGCCGGCCGCTGCTGGTATCGGGCGAGCTGCTTCGCCTGCTGCCGTCGCAACAGGATTTTGTCGTCGAGCCGCTCGGCTCGACGCAGTTGCGCGGGCGCGCCGCAGCGATCGACATCTTTTCCATCGCGCGCCGGGCATCGTCCTGAACAATTCCTTAAAGCGCATCGGCGTCGACTTCCGCTACGCCGAAAGCACGAATTGATTCAAGTCTGGTCGCGGCCCGTTAAGGATGGCAACGCACCCCGTATTTGCACCGGGTTCCACCTTAACGCAGGTGTAAGACCGCGCCCTGCATGGTGCCCGGACAGGTGTCATTCAACAAAAACAAGGTTGCCCATCGATGGCGCAACAGGCGTCACAATCGATTATTGCCGAACTCGAGGATGCGGTCCGGGACGGGACATCGGCCAAACGCGTGCAGACGCTGCGGCAGGTCACCGATCTGTTCCTGAACGACGGCGACCGCCTCAACGATGAACAGGTCAAGGTGTTCGACGACGTGCTCTGCCTCCTGGTGGCGCGCGTCGAGACGCGAGCACGGGCCGAGCTCAGCAAGCGGCTCGCGCCGCTCGACTACGCGCCGTTTGATGTGATTCATCACCTTGCCTGGGACGACGACATCGGCGTCGCAGGCGAAGTGCTGACCCACTCCAGCCGCCTCTCAAACGCCGCACTGCGCGAGATTGCCAGCAGCAAGGGCCAGGACCATCTGTTCGCGATCTCCGCGCGGGAAAACCTGCCCGCATTCGTCACCGACGTGATCATCGACCGCGGCGAGGACAGGGTGATCCGGCGCCTCGCCAAGAACGCCGGTGCGGAGTTCTCCGACAAGGGCTACTCCACCATCGTCGCCCGCGCCGAAGGCGACGACGAGCTGGTCGAGATCCTCGGACTGCGCATCGACATTCCGGCCAAGCTGTTGCGCGACCTGCTGCAGCGCGCCAAGGAGACGGTGCGCGCCCGCCTGCTCGCGATCGCATCGCCCAGGGCGCGCGAGGAGATCAGCCAGGTGCTGAACGACATCGCGCAGGAAGAGGCCGCCGCCCCCCGCCGCAACTACGGCGTCGCCGAAGAGCTGGTCAAGCTGATGAAGCAGCTCAACGAGCTCGATGATGTAGCGGTCTACAAGTTCGCCGAGCAGGACAAGTTCGACGAGGTCACCGTCGCGCTCGCCGTGCTCAACGACATGCCGATCGCGATGATCGAGCGCCTGATGCTCGGGCTGCGCTCCGACCTGCTGCTGATCCCGTGCCGCTCGGCAAAGCTGAACTGGCCGACGGTCGAAACTATCCTGCGCAAGCGTCCGCTGCCGCATGCCATCGACCACGCAACGCTCGAAATCGCGCAGCGCGATTACCGGCGCCTGTCGCTGGAAACCGCCCAGCGCACGGTGCGGTTCTGGCAGCTGCACAACCGGATCGAGAAGCAGCCGATGGCGGCGGGATAATCGCCGCCGGCCTTTTCGCAACGAAGAAAAAGGGTGGGCAACGCGCCCACCCTTTTTTGTTTCGATGCGTAGGGTGGGTTAGCCGAAGGCGTAACCCACTATGCGTGCCGCTGTGAAAAGAGCGGTGGGTTACGCTTCGCTAACCCACCCTACAAGACCACGCTTAGTTCTTGCTCTTGTCGACCAGCGCGCCTTTCTTGATCCAGGGCATCATGTCGCGCAGCTTGGCGCCGACTTCCTCGATCGGATGCTGGGCGAGCTTGGCGCGGGTCGCCTTGAACGAGGTCTGGTTGACCTTGTTCTCCAGCATCCAGTCGCGGGCGAACTTGCCGCCCTGGATGTCGGCGAGCACGCGCTTCATCTCAGCCTTGGTCTCGGCCGTGACGATGCGCGGACCGGTGACATACTCGCCGTATTCGGCGGTGTTGGAGATCGAGTAGTTCATGTTGGCGATGCCGCCTTCATAGATCAGGTCGACGATCAGCTTCACTTCGTGCAGGCACTCGAAATAGGCCATCTCGGGCGCATAGCCGGCCTCGACCAGCGTCTCGTAGCCGCCCTTGATCAGCTCGACCAGGCCGCCGCAGAGCACCACCTGCTCACCGAACAGGTCGGTCTCGCACTCTTCCTTGAAGGTGGTCTCGATGATGCCGGCGCGACCGCCGCCGATCGCCGAGGCGTAGCTGAGGCCGAGGTCATGGGCATTGCCCGACGAGTCCTTGGCGATCGCGATCAGGCAGGGCACGCCGCCGCCGCGCTGATATTCCGAACGCACGGTGTGGCCGGGGCCCTTCGGCGCGATCATCAGCACGTCGAGGTCGGCGCGCGGATCGAGCAGATTGAAGTGCACGTTGAGGCCGTGGGCGAACACCAGCGCCGCACCGTTCTTCATGTTGTCGTGCAGGTGCTCGCGATAGATGTCGCCCTGCAGCTCGTCCGGGGTCAGCATCATGACGAGGTCGGCCCACTTGGCGGCTTCGGCGACTTCCATCACCTTGAAGCCGGCGTTCTCGGCCTTCTTGGCCGAGGCCGAACCCTTGCGCAGCGCGATCGCCACGTCCTTGACGCCGGAATCCTTCAGGTTCAGCGCGTGGGCGTGGCCCTGGCTGCCGTAGCCGACGATGGCGACCTTTTTGCCCTTGATCAGGTTCAGGTCGGCATCGCGATCGTAGTAAACTCGCATCGTGGTTTCCTCGTTTGAAGGGGGCCAAAATCGGCCGATGAATCAGGCTTTCGGAAGGTCAGAACCGCCGGGCGCCCGCGAATTTCCGGCGTTGTCTAGAGCATTTTCCCCCTCAGGGGAAACCCCCATCTCGCATGGCGCGGTGCGGCATCATGCGTCCATGAAGACCGGGTAGAGCGAGGCCAGCAGCAGGATGGCCATCACCACGTTGAAGGCTCGGATCGCCCGGGGCGAGGTCAGGACCGGCCGCAGCGCGGTGCCGAACAGCGCCCAGACGATGCAGGACATCGTCCCCAGGATCAGGCTGAGGCCGACCTGGATCGCGATGTTCCAGGGGAAGGCGGCAATCGCCGCATAGGCCGTGATGGTGCCGATCACCATCACCCAGCCCTTGGCGTTGATCCATTGGAACATGGCCGCGCCCCAGAAGGTCATCGGGCCGCGGCCGGGCCTGTCGTCCTTGTCGGCCGAGGGCGGCTCGGCCATGGCGATGACCGCCGCGAGATACACCAGGTAGGCGACGCCGCCATATTTCAGGATCGTCTGCAGCACCGGATAGGCGATGAACACGGCCCCGAGCCCGACGCCGACCGCGCCGACCATGAAGGCGAAACCGACCGTGATGCCGGCGATGTGGGGCACCGTGCGGCGGAAGCCGTAGGTCAGCCCCGACGACAGCAGCATGATGTTGTTGGGGCCCGGGGTGAAGAACATCACGACGGCAAACACGACAAAGGCGAACAGCAGCGAGTTCGACATGGTGCCCTCACGCGACTTTCGGCAGAGCTTTTGGACGCTTCGACAGCAGCATCACGGCAATGCCGCCGATCACCGTGACCATGCCGGCGAGCCGCAGCGGCCCGAATGTCTCGCCGAACACGATGCTGGAGGCGGCGGAGCCGACGAACGGCACCAGCAGCGCGAACGGCACCACCTGCGCCGCCGGGTAATCCCGGAGCAGCCGGCCCCACAGCCAGTAGGCGATGCTGGTCGAGATGCCGCCGAGGCAGAGCACGCAAGCAAGGCCGGTCAGCGACATGTGGCTCAGCGCCTGCCAGGTCGGCTGCGGCCCGTTGCTGATCAGGGTCAGCACCGCCAGCGGCACCGCGGCCGACAGGCACAGCCAGGCGAACAGGTCGAACATCGGCGCGGCGTGCGCCTGCCGCAGCAGGAGATTGCCGATCGCAAAGCTGATCGGGCAGATCATCAGAATGGCAAAGGCGGCGACGCTGAAGTCATAGCCGACCGTGCCGCAGATCATCAACAGGCCGAGCGCGGCGATCGCGACGCCGATCACCTGTGGCCGCGTCGGCATCTCGCCGAAGGCGATCGCCGCGAACGCGATGGTGAACAGCGCCTGGCTCTGCACCACCACGCTGGAAAGCCCGACCGGGACGCCATGCGCGATCGCGAAGGCCTGCGCGAGGAACTGGCCGAGGAACAGCGTGGAGCTGATCGCGATCAATCGCGGCCAGGGGACATCGGGCTTGCGCAGGAACAGGCAGGGCAACGCGGCGATGGCGAAGCGCAGCGTCGTCATGAGCTCCGGCGAGAACTCATTGAGCGCGATCCGGCTTGCGACGAACGCAAGCCCCCAGATCACCGCAACCATGACGGCGATGCCAACATCGGCCGGCTTCATTGTTTTCTTCTTTGGTTTCGTTCTGGCTGTGGCGTTGTCTAGATCTGTTCGTCCGGCTTCGGTTTGCGCAGCAGATAGGTGCCGTGCAGCGGCGCATGGTAGTCGGCGGCGACCATCGTGAAGCCGGTCTCGGTCAGCATGCGCTCCATCACCCAGCCGAAGGTCGAGTATTCGTCGCGCATATGGGTCATCACGCTTTCGCGCTCGAAGCCGTGGTTCTTGATCGAGAAATCAGCCCAGCCCTCGACATCGCGATCGACGCCGTCGGGCATGCTGACGAACACCATGTCGCGCAGATAGAAATTCGCGCCGGGCTTCAGCGCGTTGAAGATCCGCGACAGCGCCACTGCCTTCCAGAAGTCCGGCAAATGATGCAGCGTGAATTCGCTGACGATGAGATCGTAGGAATTCGGCTGATAGGCAAAGGACAACAGCCCGGCCGGCTGGGTCCGGATCTTCGCCTTGCGGTCGCGCGCGTAGATTTCGGCAAGCCCGATCATCGCCGGCGAGATGTCGATGGCGTCGACCTCGGCGCCCATCAGCGCCGCCTCGGTCGCGAGCACGCCGTTGCCGCAGCCGATATCGGCGATCCGCCAGCCCGGCTTGACGCCGAGCATGGTCAGCGCCTGGCGGGCACGGACATCGCTGTCCTCGCTGACGTCATAGATCGAGGCAACCGCGGTATCGAGACCGACCTGCCGCCGTTGCGTGTAGTACCAGTCGCGCGCCAACATGACTCACATCCCTTCCGGCCCACGCGTGATCGCGGCCACCCCGGTTCGTGACACCTCGACCAGGCCCAAGGGGCGCATCAGGTCGATGAACTGACTGATCTTGGACGAATTGCCCGTGATCTCGAATACGAAGCTCTCGGTCGTGGCATCGATCACCCGGGCGCGGAACGCATCCGCGAGCCGCAGCGCCTCGACGCGGTGATCGCCGCCGCCCCGCACCTTGACCATCGCGAGCTCGCGCTCGATCGAGCTGCCGGTCAGCGTCATGTCGACGACGCGGTAGACCGGGATCATGCGGTCGAGCTGATGCTTGATCTGCTGAATCACCATCGGCGTACCCGTGGTGACGATCGTGATCCGCGAGAGATGTTTCTGGCTCTCGGTCTCCGAGACGGTGAGACTTTCGATGTTGTAGCCGCGGCCGGAGAACAGGCCGATCACGCGCGCGAGCACGCCGGGCTCGTTCTGCACGAGCACGGACAGGGTGTGCGTCTCGTTGGGATCGTGACGCTCTTCGAGGAAGTAGGCGGATGCGGGCTGGTTCATGGTCGTCCCCTTACATACTATTCACGCCACCGCCCGCTGGGCGGCCGGCGCTGCATCCGTCCCGATCCAGGTCCGGAACAGATCGAAATCGATATTGCCGCCGCTCAGGATCAGGCCGACGCGCTTGCCGGCGAGCCTGGTCTTTTCCTGCAGCGCGGCTGCGAGCGCCGCGGCACCCGCGCCCTCGGCGAGATTGTGGGTGTCGGTCCAGTAGGCGCGGATCGCCTGGCCGACTTCATCGTCGGTGACCTGCACGATGCGGGACGCGCCCTTACGGATCAGCGCGAACGCGTCCGCATCCGGAATCCGCGTCGCCATGCCGTCGGCGAGCGTGTTGCTGGTCTCGGTGGTCACGATCTTCCCGGCCGCGAACGACAGCGCGTAGGACGGCGCCTCGGTCGACTGCACGCCGACGATCTCGGTCTTCAGCCCGAGCAGGTCGCGCGCCATGATGCAGCCGGAGATGCCGGAGCCCTGTCCGATCGGCACATAGAGAATGTCGAGGTTTGGCGCCGAGCGAAACAGCTCGAGCGCATAGGTCGCAACACCCAGCACCAGGTCGGTGTGGAACGACGGCACCATGTGCAGGCCGGCGAACTGGGCGCGGCGCTCCGCCTCTTCGCGCGCGGCTTGAAAGTCCTCGCCGTGCTCGACAAGCTCGGCGCCGAACGCGTGCATGGCCCGGTTCTTCTCGACCGAGTTGCCGCGCGGCACGTAGATCACCGCCGGCACCCCGTGACGGCCCGCGGCAAACGCCAGGCTCTGGCCGTGATTGCCGCGCGTCGCCGAGATGATGCCGGGGACATCGGGCCGCTCGCGCTTCAGCCGTTCGAGATAGACCAGGCCGCCGCGCACCTTGAAGGCGCCGGTCGGCGTGTGGTTCTCATGCTTGACCACGACCTCGGTGCCGAGCCGCTCGGCCAGCAACGGCCAGGCATACGCCGGCGTCGCCGGCACCGCGGTGCCGACGATCCTGTGCGCGCGCTCGAGTTCGTTCAAGTCGAACATGGTAGCCCCGCTTGCGGTCTGCTCCCTCGCCCCGCTTGCGGGGCCGAGACGAGCTTCGCTCGCTCTGAGAGGGTTGGGGTGAGGGGGAATCTCCGCGGACACGGTGAGAGTTGGATTCGCGGAGACCCCCCCTCACCCGGATTGCGCTTGCGCGCAATCCGACCTCTCCCCGCAAGCGGGGCGAGGTGAAGAGAGAGTGCCTGCCGCGAACTCGACATCATCACACCAGCGCCTTGCCACCGGAGAAGGCCTTCGCGGTGGCCTCATCGGTCGCCTCTTCCGGCAGCAGCATCTCGTTGTGCGCCTTGCCCGACGGGATCATCGGGAAGCAGTTCTCCAGCGCGGCGACGCGGCAGTCGAACAGCACCGGGCGCTTGATCGCAATCATCTCCTTGATCGCGCCGTCGAGATCGGACGGCTTGGTCGCCTGCAGGCCGACGCAGCCATAGGCGTCGGCGAGCTTGACGAAGTCCGGCAGCGCCTCGGAGTACGAATGCGACAGGCGGTTGCCGTGCAGCAGTTGCTGCCACTGCCGCACCATGCCCATGTACTGGTTGTTCAGGATGAAGATCTTGATCGGCAGCTCGAACTGAACCGCCGTCGACATCTCCTGGATCGTCATCTGCACCGAGGCGTCGCCGGCGATGTCGATCACCAGGCTGTCCGGATGCGCCACCTGCACGCCGACCGCGGCCGGCAGACCGTAGCCCATGGTGCCGAGACCGCCCGACGTCATCCAGCGGTGCGGCTCCTCGAAGCCGTAGAACTGCGCCGCCCACATCTGGTGCTGACCGACTTCGGTCGTGATGTAGGTGTCCTTGCCGCGGGTCAGCTCGAACAGGCGCTGGATCGCGTATTGCGGCAGGATGATATCGTTGTTCTTACGGTAGGACAGCGAGTTGCGCGCGCGCCATTGCGCGATCTGCTGCCACCACGCCTTGATGTCGGGCTTCTTCGCCTCCGCCTTGAACACCTGCAGGAGGTCGCCGAGCACGTTGCCGCAGTCGCCGATGATCGGCACGTCGACGCGGATGTTCTTGTTGATCGAGGACGGGTCGATGTCGATGTGGATCTTCTTCGAGCCCGGCGAGAACGCGTCGGTGCGGCCGGTGATACGGTCGTCGAAGCGCGCGCCGACGCACAGCATGACGTCGCAATCATGCATCGTCATGTTGGCCTCGTAGGTGCCGTGCATGCCGAGCATGCCGAGCCAGTTCGGACCCGACGCGGGATAGGCGCCCAGCCCCATCAGGGTCGAGGTGATCGGGAAGCCGGTCGCCTCCACCAGCTGACGCAGCAGCTGCGAGGCCTCGGGCCCGGAATTGATCACGCCGCCGCCGGAATAGATCACCGGACGCTTTGCGTTGGCGAGCAGCGCGACCGCCTTGCGGATCTGGGTCGCGTCGCCCTTCACGCGCGGCGTGTAGGAGATGTGCACGTCCGACTTGCGCGGCGGATGATAGGTGCCGGTGGCGAACTGCACGTCCTTCGGCACGTCGACCACGACCGGGCCGGGCCGGCCGGTGGTGGCGACATAGAAGGCCTCGTGTAGCACCCTGGCGAGGTCGTTGACGTCGCGCACCAGCCAGTTGTGCTTGGTGGCGGGCCGCGTGATGCCGACGGTGTCGCATTCCTGGAAAGCGTCGTTGCCGATCAGGTGGGTCGGCACCTGGCCGGTGATGCAGACCAGCGGGATCGAATCCATCAGCGCGTCGGTCAGCGGCGTCACCATGTTGGTGGCGCCCGGGCCCGAGGTCACCAGCACCACGCCGGGCTTGCCGGTCGAGCGGGCATAGCCTTCCGCGGCATGGCCGGCGCCCTGCTCGTGGCGGACCAGAATGTGCTCGACCTCGCTCTGCTGGAAAATCTCGTCGTAGATCGGAAGCACCGCACCGCCGGGATAGCCGAAGACATGCTGCACGCCGTGATCGATGAGCGCGCGCACGATCATCGCGGCGCCGGTCATCTGATTGGGATCGTGGCTCTTGTCGGTCATGGTTCGCTCCGGATGCGCTTGTTTTTGCGCGGCTTTTGTCAGTTCTCGTCAGTTCGGCTTCGGGCAATAAAAAGGGGCCCCAGAGGCCCCATGCACACCGCCCGAATTTGGATGGCAGCTAGCCATCCCCGGCGGTGTGCCTGGGTACGACGGCGATAAGCAGCTTGGTAATAATGTTGCGCACGATACGACCCAGTCTTCCCAAAGGTTGCGCGAACATAGCGGCCAAAGCCCGAATGTCAAGGCAAGGCAAGCACTTTCGCGATTTACGTACTCTACCGGGGTTCCGCTCGTTCGGCGAGTGTTTTTACGCCGGCGACCGCGCATGGCTGACGGGCGGTAAGCCGTAGCCCGGATGAAGCGGAGCGAAATCCGGGACCAGTGTCATCTCCGGGGAAGTCCCCGGATTGCGCTACGCTCCATCCGGGCTACGCGACCCGGCTCTCCAGCCACGCCGTCGCCGCCTCCGGCTCGACCCATTCGAATTCCGGCAGCTGATGGCGAAACCAGGTGAACTGGCGCTTGGCGTAATGGCGGGTGTCGGCGCGGCCGATCTCGGCGGCCTCCTCCCGGCTGATTTCGCCCTTCAGGTGCGCCATCAGCGCCGGCACGCCATGGGCCTTCATCGCCGGCAGCAGCGGATCGAGCCGGCGCGTTGCCAGCGCCGCAACCTCGTCGAGGGCGCCGGCATCGAGCATCGCGCCGAACCGGTCGTCGATCCGCGCATAGAGCTTTTCCCGGTCAGGCGCGAGAAACAGCGCGTCGAATTCGCCCTGCGGCAGCAGCGGCGGCAGGCCGTCGCGATGCCAGTCCGGCAGCGGGCGGCCGGTGGCCTCGACGACCTCGAGCGCCCGCGCGATGCGGGTGCGGTCGCGCGGCTTCAGCCGTTCGGCCGACACCGGATCGCGCTGCGCCAGTTCGGCATGCAGCGCCTCGACGCCGTGCTGCTCCAGCCTTGCGCGCACAGCGTCGCGCACATCAGGGGGGATCGGCGGCACCGCCGAGAGGCCGCGCGTCAGCGCCTTGAAATAGAGGCCCGAGCCGCCGATGAAGATCGGCAACTGTCCCTGCGCGCGCGCCTCGCCGAGCACCCTCGCCGCGTCAGTCACCCAGGCGCCGGCGGAGAAATTCACGCCGGCGTCGACATGGCCGTAGAGCCGGTGCGGAACCTGCGCCTCCTCTCCGGTCGTTGGCCGCGCGGTGATGATCCGGAGGTCGCGATAGACCTGCATGGAATCGGTGTTGATCACGACCCCGCCGGTCCGCTGCGCAAGCGCAAGCGCCAGGGCCGACTTGCCGCTGGCGGTCGGCCCTGCGATAAGCACTGCCTTGTCCAACAATCCCGAATGCGCCTGCATGTCCCTCGTTGCCACGCTGATCTGCAATCCTGCAAGCCCCGCGCTCGATTCCACCATCGTCGACGGTGCGCGGGCCGTGCTGCCCTCACCCGGCCCGGCGCAGTGGCTGTTCAACGAGGTCGCCGTCGACATTCCCTTTGAACGCCAGGACGCCAGCAGGGACGACATCAAGGCGTTCGAACAGCGCCTGCGCCGGGCCTGCGGCGACCTGCCGATCGACATCGTCGTGCAGCCTCGGATCGGCCGGCGCAAGAAGCTTTTTCTGGCCGACATGGATTCGACCATGATCGGCCAGGAGTGCATCGACGAGCTCGCCGACTTCGCCGGGCTGAAGGCCCATGTCGCTGATATCACCGAGCGCGCGATGCGCGGCGAGATCGAGTTCGAGTCGGCGCTGCGCGAGCGCGTGGCGCTGCTCAAGGGCCTGCCGGTCAGCATCGTCGACGTGGTGCTCGACAAGCGCATCACGCTGACGCCGGGCGGCCGCGAGCTGGTCATGACCATGCGTGCGCAGGGCGCCTATACCTGCCTGATCTCGGGCGGATTCACCCTGTTCACCAAGGTGGTCGCGGAGAAGGTCGGCTTCCAGGAGAACCGCGCCAACCAGTTGCAGGTCGAGAACGGCAAGCTGACCGGCGAAGTGATCGAGCCGATCCTCGGCCGCGCCACCAAGCTCGCCACCCTGATCGAGCTGACCGAATCCTTCGACCTCGACGATATCGATACGCTGGTGGTGGGCGACGGCGCCAACGATCTCGGCATGATCCAGGCCGCGGGCCTCGGTGTCGCCTATCACGCCAAGCCGGCGGTCGCGGCCGCGGCTGCGGTCCGGATCGATCACGGCGATCTCACCGCGCTGCTTTATGCGCAGGGCTATCGCCGGGACGAGTTTGTCGAGGGGTGACCCTGGGCGTCGTCCCGGCGAAAGGCCGGGACCCATAACCACCGATGCCGGTTGCTTACAAAAAGCCGTCGACCACTTCCTCAACAAGAACGGCCGCGGCGTATGGGTCCCGGCTTTCGCCGGGACGACACTTCACTGCACGTCACTGCACGCCGAGCGCCACAAAGCGCAGTTCGCCGTCGCCGTTGGAGACCAGCAGCAGCACGGACTTCTTGCCGTCCTTCTTCAGCTGGTCGACGCGCTTCTTGATGTCGGCGGCGCTGGACACCGCCTCCTGCGCCACCTCGACGATGACGTCGCCGGCCGACAGCCGCTTCTCGGCCGCATCGGAGGCGTTGTCGACGCCGGTGACGACGACGCCCTTCACGCTGTCCTTGATCTTGTACTTGGTGCGCAGATCCTTGCTCAGCGCCGCGAGGTCGAGGCCGAGCGCCTTCTGGGTCACCGGCTTCTCGGCGGTGTCGTCCTTGGGCTTGGCGTTGGCCTGCTGAACCTTGTCATTGTCCTCGAGCCGGCCGAGCGTGACCTTGCGGGTCTCCTCATTGCCCTTGCGGATGATGACGACGTCGACTTCCTTGCCGACCGCGGTGTCAGCGACGATGCGCGACAGATCCTTGGGGTCCTTGACGTCCTTGCCGTCGAACTTGACGACGACATCGCCCGGCTCGATGCCGGCCGGCTTGGCCGGGCCCTTGTCGTCGACACCTGCAACCAGCGCACCGCGCGCCGGCTTGATGTTGAGGCTGTCGGCGATCTCGTCGGTGACCTGCTGGATGCGCACGCCGAGCCAGCCGCGGCGCAGCTCGCCGAACTTCTGCAACTGGTCGACGACGCCGGCCACCGTCTTCGACGGCACCGCGAAGCCGAGGCCGATCGAGCCGCCGGTCGGGGAAATGATCAGCGTGTTGACGCCGATCACCTCGCCCTCGAGGTTGAACAGCGGACCGCCGGAATTGCCGCGATTGATGGCGGCGTCGGTCTGGATGTAGCTGTCATACGGGCCCTGGCTGATGTCGCGGTTCTTGGCCGAGACGATGCCCGCCGTCACCGTACCGCCGAGGCTGAACGGGTTGCCGATCGCGACCACCCAGTCGCCGAGGCGGATCTTGTCGCTGTCGCCGAACTTGACGGCGGTGAGCGGCTTCGGCGGCTTGAACTTCAGGACCGCGAGGTCGGTCTTCTTGTCGACCCCAACCACCTCGGCCTTGATCTTGGTGCCGTCGTTGAGGATGACGTTGATCTCATCGGCGTCGGCGATGACGTGGTTGTTGGTGACGACGATACCCGCGGTGTCGACGATAAAGCCCGAGCCAAGCGAGTTGGTCTTGCGCGGCTGGAACTCGCCGCCCTTCTCACCACCCTTGCCGCCCGGCCCGCGGCGGTTCTTGAAGAAGTCGTCGAAGAATTCCTCGAACGGCGAGCCCGGCGGCAGCTGCGGCATCGTCCGGTCCTTGGCCTCGATCGTCTGCGAGGTCGAGATGTTGACGACGGCGTCGATCACCTTCTCGGCGATGTCGGCGATGCCCTCGGGACCGCGCGCGAACGCCGGCACGGAGCTCAGCATGCTCGCAGCACCGATCGAGATCGCGGCCCCCATCATGCGGAGGCGACGGCTCAGGGCTGGTCTGGCAGCGATCATGTCGGAATTTCTCCAGGCAAACGGGTTCAAATTAGCTTAGTCGCAGTGTGCGCCCGTGGTCGCAGGTGTGCGCCCGTGGTCAGAGAGTGCGCCCGAACGGGCATTTGGCGCAAGCATCTCACCCGGGCATTTCGGCGAAAAACCGGCTGGGGAAGGCTCACGATTGTGTTCAGTCCGGCGCGATCTGCGCGATGGAACAGGCAAGGCTCAGCGGCGCACTGCCCAGATCAGAACAAGCCCCGCGACCGCCGAACCGATGCCGACGATGCGCAGGATGTTGTCGGGCGTCGCCAGCGCGCTCTTCATCGCCCGGCGCATCCAGGCGGGGCTTGCCGCGAACAGGATGCCTTCGAGCACGAACAGGATTCCCAGACCGATGAGGAAGTCGCCGAACGCTATTGACCTCATCGGATGGCAACCTCCCGCTCGATGATTGTTGTTCTTCAAGTGACGGCGGCGCGTTGTCCGCGCCGCCGCCATGTCGTGAATTTACTGTTTCGGCGCAGCCGCCGCCTCAGCCGGCTTGCCGCTGGCACTGCCGAAGTATCTGAAGAATTCCGAGTCCGGCCGCAACAGGAAACGCGTGTCGCTGGACTTGAGGCCGTTCTCATAGGCCGTCATCGAGCGGTAGAACGCGAAGAAGTCCTTGTCCTTGCCATAGGCCTCGGCGAACAGGCGGTTACGCTCGGCATCGCCTGCACCGCGGGTCTGATCGGCGAGCGAGTTCGCCTCGGCGACGATCACGGTCGCTTCGCGATCGGCTTTGGAGCGGATCTCCAGCGCCTTCTGGTCGCCCTGCGCACGGAACTCGGCCGCCTCGCGCTCGCGTTCGGTCTTCATCCGGTTGTAGACCGCCTGGCTGTTCTGCTCCGGCAGGTCGGCACGGCGGATCCGGACGTCGACGACCTCGATGCCGTAGCCGTCGGCCTCCTTGTCGAGCTGCTCGCGAATCCGCGACATCAGCTTCTCGCGATCGTCACGCACCACCGTGATGAAGTTGACCTCGCCGAGCACGCGGCGCAATGCCGCGTTCAGCAGCGTGGTCAGCTGCAAATTGGCAGCCTGGATCGATCCGACGCTGGTGTAGTAGCGCAGCGCATTCTTGATGCGGTAGCGCGCGAAGGCATCGACCACGAGCCGCTTCTGGTCGGAAGCGATCACTTCCTGCGACGGGTTCTCCAGATCGAGGATGCGCTTGTCGACATTGATCACCGAATTCCACGGCGCCTTGAAGTGCAGGCCGGGCTCGGTGACGATGTCGACCGGCTCGCCGAACCGCAGGACGATGGTCTGCTCGGTCTGCTGCACGGTGAACACCGAGCTGTAGCCGACGGCGAGAACGATGAAGAGAACGATCAGGGCCAGAATGCCGGTGACAGGGGACCTCATCGGGTGGCTCCCTGCTGCTGGCCGGTGGTGGCCGGCGCTGCCGTCGGCGGACGCCGCGGCGTCAGTTCGCCGAGCGGAAGGTAGGGCACGATGTTCTGGCCCTGGCCGTCGAAAACGAGCTTCTCGGAGCCGCCGAGCACGCGTTCCATGGTCTCCAGATAGATGCGCTCGCGCGTCACGTCGGGTGCCTTCTTGTACTCTTCATAAACCTTGAGGAAGCGCGCGCTCTGGCCCTTGGCCTCGGCAACCGCCTGCTCCTTGTAGCCCTCGGCGGCCTGCTGGATCTGCGCGGCACGCCCGCGTGCTCCCGGCACGATGCTGTTGGCGTAGGTCTGCGCCTCGTTCTGCTTGCGCTCGAGGTCGGCGCGCGCCGCCTGGACGTCGCGGAATGCGTCGATCACCTGCGCCGGCGGATCGACCTTCTGCATCTGCACCTGGGTGATCTGGATGCCCGCATTGTAGGTGTCGAGCGTTCTCTGCATCAGCTCCTGCACGTTCTGCTCGGTGACGTTGCGCGCCCCGGTCAGGATCGGCTGGATCTGCGAGCGGCCGATCACCTCGCGCATCGCGCTTTCGGCAACCGCCTTCACGGTGCCTCGGGATTCTGGATGTTGAACAGATAGGCGCCCGCCCCGCCCGGCTTGATGCGCCACAACACGGTGAAGTCGACGTCGACGATGTTTTCGTCGCCGGTCAGCATCAGGCTCTCTTCCGGCACGTCGCGCATCGAACGGCCGCGCCGCGCGGGATCGTCGATCAGGGTCATGCCGATCGAGATCGTGTTCACGCGCAACGCCTTCGGCAGCAGCACTGTCTCGATCGGATATGGCAGGTGATAGCGCAGGCCGGGCTGCGCGTCGCGGTCATACTTGCCGAAGCGCAGAACGACGCCGAGCTCCTCGGACTGGACGCGGAAGATTCCGGTTGCGAACCAGATCGCGAGCGCTGCGACCAGCACCAGCGCGATGCCCATGCCGCTGAAATGCCCGCCGGGCAGCCACTGCTGCAGCCGGTCCTGGCCGCGCCGCAGCAGATCCTCAAGATCCGGCGGCCTTGGCCCGGCCGACTGCGGACCGGTGCCCCATGGTCCTTTCGGACCCGAGCCCCATGGCCCCCCGCCTTGATTTTTCCACGGCATCAAACATCTCCTCGGCAAGTCCGGACGGGACGCCCGGGCTCGAATGTCCGGCCCGGTTATAGGGGACCGCCAGGGCCCTTACAACGCAAGCTTCCTGAGCGGACGAGCTATGCGCCGGGCCATAATTGTCAATGCAAACATTGGTTAACGTTGGCCGCGCCGACGATATGTCACATAGGAGAAGTCGACGCTGTCGTCCGGACCTGCCGGATTTCGCAAGCGCGCGACCTCCTCCCACTCCTTCGCATCGATGCTTTCGAACCGCGTATCGCCGTCCGGCCGGGCGTGGACCTCGGTAATCTCCAGGCGATCGGCGATGCCCATCCACTGCGCGTAGATCTCGGCGCCACCGATGATTGCAATTTCAGTGGCGAAACGCCGCAGCGCGTCACCAAGCGCAATTGCGCGGGCGTTTTCGAGCGACGTCGTGACGATAGCTCCGCGCGCGCGGTAGTTCGGATCGCGCGTCACCACGATGTTGGTGCGCCCCGGCAGCGGCCGGCGCAGGGACTCGAACGTCTTGCGGCCCATCACGATGGGCTTGTTCAGCGTCATCGCCTTGAGGCGCTGCTGATCGGATTTCAGCCGCCACGGAATTGCGTTTCCGCTCCCGATCACGCCGTTCTCGGCGACCGCAACGAGGAGCACGATCTCCATCAGCGCACCCCTTCCGCGAGTGCCGACAGCGCCTCGCCGGAGACGCGGCAGATCGTCCATTCGTCCATCATCTCGGCGCCCAGCGATTTGTAGAATGCGATCGACGGCGCGTTCCAGTCGAGCACCGCCCATTGCAGGCGCGACCAGCCATTGGCGAGGCAGTGCTGCGCCAGATGCACCAGCAGCGCCTTGCCGATGCCCTTGCCGCGCAGCGCCGGACGCACGAAGAGGTCTTCGAGGTAGATGCCGTGACGACCGGCGAAGGTCGAGAAGTTGACGAACCAGACCGCGAAGCCGGCCGGCTCGCCGTTCCATTCCGCGATGTCGCAGAACAGCCGCGGGCTTTCGCCGAACAGCGCTTCGGCGATGTCGGCCTCGCTGGCATGGACCTCGTGCAACAGCTTTTCGTAGTCGGCGAGCTCGCGGACCAGCGAGAACACCAGTCCGGCCTCATCGGGCCGCGCGCGGCGGATGGTCAGCGACATCAGACCGCGACTTCAGCCTTGATGTGCGGATGCGGGTCGTAGCCTTCGAGTTTGAAATCCTCGTAGCGGAACGCGAAGATATCCTTCACGTCGGGATTGATCGCCATCGTCGGCAACGGCCGCGTCGGCCGCGTCAGCTGCAGCCGCGCCTGCTCGAGATGGTTCGAATAGAGATGCGCATCGCCGAGCGAGTGGACGAAATCGCCGGGCTTCAGCCCGGTCACCTGCGCGACCATCATGGTCAGGAGCGCGTACGAGGCGATGTTGAAGGGTTTTCTCATATGATACCGATTTGCCATAATCGCTATTACCTTTCCAGCTGATTGTTCGTCAGTACTCCATTCCGATCAGTGTTCGGCAAAGCTGCATTAAGATCACTCTACTGAGCGTGTGCGATACTGCTTGTTAGGTCGCTCGCGAAGCGCGCTCCCCACATAGCGCCGTAGCGAGCGAGCGGCCGTGCGCGACAGGCTTCGCCACATTCAATAGCTGCGATCACTCAGAGGGGGCAAATTGAGCAGCCGCCGAAAAGTGCTGATCCCGGAGCCGATACAACTTAGCGGCCGCGAAGCGACGTATTAGCTTATGCTAAACCCTTTTCCATACGAGCCGAATGCGACCCAGAACTCGATGGTCCTCAATCAGTGTCTCTGAACTTATTTGTTCGGTTGGACTCAAGAGCCACACGGAGCGGGCTTCGATCGCTCGACATGCAAGCAGCCTGTCCCCAACCTGCGCGAGGAATAAACCCTTATCGACCAGCTTATGGTCTTTCAAATCCACAAGAATTTCGTCCGAGCGGCCAATTATTGGGCCAAGATCGACGCGGTCTCCTGCGAGAACACCCAATTGGGCAATATCGGCCTTGAAGCCGCTCAAGAGATAGACCGGCACTAAGGCCAACTCGCCCTCGATTCTGGCGAAACTAATTTTGCCCTCCGCGTCCGATTGGGGCGCGATGCGTCCAACGAGCGTCGTCCTCTCCTGCCATTGATCATTGGGCATCCCTTTCCCCGTCACAAGCCACTCCAGGCTATAACCTAGAGTGTCGCTTATACTTGACAATGTCGCAACAGAAGCTTCGCGAGACACTCGGCCATTCAGGATGTCGTAAAGCCACTGCCGAGAAACACCAAGCTGCTCGGCGAAGCCCGTAATCGTCTGATTTCCTATAACAACTCGAACACGCTCGCCGATTTCCTCAGCTTGCCTTGCGTCGAATTGCTTCTGTTGAGTACGAGGCGGCATCTGCTCGCTGCGGTAAGAGGATTTGACGCGCGTCGAGTTTGCGACCATACGTCAAGTATAACTGACACTGATTCTTGAGGACGCGTGGGAATCCTTCATCTGCGCGCGACGCCGTCAAGCTTGTTCCCAGCCGGAGTCCCGCCATGGACGTACTCGCGATTTCAGACATCCACCTCGAACGGCGTGGGTTACGGGAACTACCGCCCCTCAACGAATCCTTCGACTTGTTGATCTGCGCCGGCGACGTTTGGGAAGGGCAACCTGAGAAGGCGGTTCGGAGCATCGTTGAACTTGCGCGCGGCAAACCTGCGATCATCGTTCCAGGGAACCACGACGTTTATAGCGTCGCTACCGACCGACGCACTGTTTCCGATGTCCTCAGAATCATGCGCCAGGAGGCAGATCGTCATAACGCGCAAGCGCACAGCGAGATCGTCACTATCTTGAGCGCAGACCATCCTGTTCATGAGATCGAGCAAGTGCGGTTCATCGGACTGACGCTCTGGAGTGATTGGGCACTAGCCGGTCGCTGGATGGAGGGCGCAAACGATATCGAGTGGCCGGCGCGCGCTCGGGCGCTGGCTAGTCACATGAGGAGTCGTCCCCGTGAGTATGGAGCGATAACAACCGAACGAGGAGCATGGACCCCGTACGATGCGGTCGCGGAGCATGCGCGTGAAAAGGCGGTTCTGCTTGACGAGCTCGTTGCATCGCACGACGGTCCGACGGTCGTTGTAACGCATCACCCGCCGCTGGGTCAGTGCGTTGATGCCTATCGAAACATCGCTCCTTGGTGGGCCCCCGCCTTCTACGCATCGGATATCCTTCCGACGTTAGCAGAACATATCCAGCCGGACGTCTGGATATGCGGGCATGTCCACGCCCCCTTCGACAATCAGTTCGGTCGAACTCGCGTGATCTGCAATCCTGTCGAAGGCGGAAACTTCAACCCAAACTTGGTGATCGAGATTGAGAATGAAAGATGAGTCGCGGCTCCCGATACGTTGCACGGCGATCGACCCGAATCTGGAAAACGGAGGGCGTGACGATTGGAGAGCCGACATCGCTCGGGCGTATCCTGAACTATTCGACCCGCCGCGCGGCTTGCCAGAATGCGGAGAGGGATGGAGGCATTTGATAGAGCAAGCCTGCAGCGAAATTAGAGCTGCCCTCAAGGAAAATGCAACCAACGTACTCAAGGTAACTCTGATCAAGCAAAGGTACGGCGTTCTCAACATCTTTTGGGAAGGTGCATTATCTGGGTGTACCAGGACTGCCGTCGAACGCGCGATAGAATGTGCATATGTTGAATCCGCACAGACCTGCGAATCCTGCGGATTCGAGGGACGGCTCTACACCTGCGCGGGTTGGCTTATCACCGCCTGCACCGGGCACGGCAAGGGCAAGCCTGCGCCGTGGAAACGTAAGGCCGCCGCCGTTCGCGTTGTGCATGGAATGATAGGAGGAGAACGCCAGATTCTATCATGCCGGCAATACGATCGCGAGTGCGACTGCTTCGCCGACGTGCCCCCCGATGGTCTCGAGATTTCCGTTGAGGAGCTGCTTTCGCAGAGTGAGCGCCACCATGGCGGGCTGAGTCATTGATCAGACGTTATGGCAAAAAAAACAAAGATGCGAACCAATCTACGCAGCATGCACTTCTTTCGGAGGCTCAAATGCTACACGTAAAAATTGAAGTCTGGCCAGGCGGCGACCAGGCGCGCGCTCGCGCGATTGCTATCGCGAATATCGCAAACATCAGTGACCTATCGGAGGTAAGCGACTATGCGATACGTGTCACTGAAGCACAGAACCCAATCGCAGGAACACCGCCTTGGACTCGCGACGGACATGTTCTTCGGCATGAACGCAACACATCCGTTTGGAAGCTTATCGCGAAGGTCGCCGCCTGGGCTGCGGAGGAAGCTGCAAAGACAACATGATGATCCAGGCAACCCGGCGCAAGCGTTATGGCCAGAGTCGGGTTGGCCGGGCCAACTTCCTCGAATCACCAAGCTGCACTCGTCGTGTTGTACAATTTGCGCTGTACGAGCGATCCCTCCAGGATCGCGCAACGGCCGTGGCTTATGGCCCCTAGCGTTGCCGAGTAGTACGCATCCGCTAAAGACCCTGGCTAGATCTGTCGTTTCCGTTTGGTCTCGGTCTGGCCGCAAGATGGTTTTGATGTTCAGCCCAGGGGTAATGGTTCCCTTGGAGTCCAGTTTGAGTCAATCCGAGCTGGATAGCTGTGCTCGTGTCTCCTCGGAGTCCGTTGAGGTGAATGACGCGCTCATGGGCAGGAGCGGTTACCTACTGGGCGTCGATACTCCGATCGCCGACTACAACGGCAAGCAGCATTCGACGCGCTTCCCCTGAGCGGTAGCGGCTAGGTAGCTCGACCCAACTATGAGTTTGCGAGCCTCGCGACTAAATTGCCATCTCAAACTGCGTCGGGGTTTCCCACGCTGTGATGTGACTTCCAAATCCAACCCGGATGCGAGGTGCTGGACCCATCATAATGGGATAGTCCTCGACCTCACAGACGGTACCGATGTCGCCAGCACTAATCTCCGGCCTCTGTTGCCCGCGGATCAGTCGGACTCGGTCTCCAACCGAGAAGGGGCAGTCGTTGCGCTCGCTGACAATGAAAAAGCCCGCAACGATCTCGGCGCTAACATCTAAAGCGTCATGATCCCCGTCGCCCGCGCGGAGCTTAAGGTATGTCTTGGTGCTACCGTCACCGAACCGAACGCGAAAGCCGTTATAGTCGATAGGATCCACTACCGCGCCGGTAACCGCCGTGAACCTCCGACGTCCGATAAGATGAAGCCTCGTTCTGCCGATCGTCTTTCGAGCGACATTCGGGTCGAACTCTATCGGCGGCAGATCGTTGCGAGTTAAGAGCACACGACCCTCGGGGTCGAAGTCAGATTTATCCACCTTGTCGGCTGCGGCTATCAGGATTCGCGCCACGTCCCGGTCAAAGGCTGCGATCGGCGCGATGTTGGACAGCGCAATGCCTACCAACGCCTGATAGCTCACGAAGCCGGTAAAGCGTTGCTGTTTGTAGTCGAACGCAAAGGCGACCCATTCGCGATGCTCAACGTCATCGCGTCGAAAAAGACGAGGCATTGCTCCTCGCTTTCGTACACCTTCGCCGCCGCCGTTCTGCGGGATGAAAATGATGCCGGCCGAGTTCAGGGCTACTTCGATTGCATCAATGGTTCGCGCCTGCTGATTGCGTTGATCGCGCTCAAAGTCGGCAATCGTCTTCTTCGACACTCTCGCGGCTGTCTCTAGTTCTTCCTGGGACCAACCAAGGAGAGCTCGCGCAGCCCGGCATTGGGAAGGGGTGATCATTGTTGCTCCAAAAATGTAATACATTGATTTATTATATTACACTAAATAAGTAATTTCAAGGAAGAGTGCGATCTTTTAGTGGTCCTTCGGACCCTCGCGTGAACAGATCCGGCTTTGAACAAGACTTTGGTTCTAGGCGACACAACCGATGATTGCCGGGTCTCTCTTGGGCTACTAATTTCGTTCCAAAGGGGGCACCAGGCGGCGGATCAATGAACCAGGTCCGATCAAGAACATCGTCCCCATCGAGGGGACTATGTGGGCTGACGCAGACGCCAAGGTTGACTACTTGAATTTTTCCGAGGTCGCTGAACTCGCCGCCGAAATGGTGGGGACTGAGCGCTTGCTTCCTCTCTCCCTCGGAATTTTCGGCACTTGGGGTACGGGAAAATCCACTGTGCTCAACCTCATGAGGGGGGAGCTGTCCCAGCACAAGGATAAATTCCTCTTCGTCGAGTTTGATGCCTGGTTACACCAAGATTACGATGACGCACGGGCTGCGCTCATGTCCGTGATCGCAAAAGCGTTGCTCGATGAAGCTCCCGAGGGCTTGCGCGAAAAGGCACGGAGCCTATTCAAGCGCACCAACAAACTCCGGGTTCTCGGGTATGCCGCTGAAGGTGCAGCCGCTTTTTGGGGCGTCCCGACGTTCGGTTTGATCCGCAAGGGAGTCGAAGGACTCGGGGACATTCTGTCCGGTGATGCCAACGAAGAGGACGTCAAAGCTATCGAAGAAGGTGCTAAAGATGCAAAGATCAAGTCAGAAGGCTTGATCACTCCAGAGACTAAGAAAAGTCCACCCGAAGAGATCGTAGCCTTTAGGCAGGAGTTCGGCGAGGTCCTGTCGGGTCTCGGCAAGACCCTAGTCGTCTTGATCGACAATATCGATCGCTGCACGCCTCCGAATACCATTCACACGCTAGAGGCCATACGTCTCTTCCTCTTCTTGCCACGCACTGCCTTCGTTATCGCGGCAGACGAGGACATGGTCCGTCATGCCGTCGCCACGCATTTCAAGAACCCATCGCTTCGTCTGGTCGAGGACTACCTCGATAAGTTGATCCAGGTGCCGATCAGGGTCCCAAAGCTCGGCGTCCAGGACGTCAGAGCCTACATGCTGCTGTTGTTTGCTGAGGCCTCCGGAGCGAAAGGCGATAGGCTGGAGCAGCTCCGAGCTTTTCTCGTTGATCAACTGCGACAAGCTTGGAAGCCAGATGCCAAATTTGGTGTCGATGACGTGCTCTCCATCCTCAAGCCGGACGATCCGACGACGCTCCGCTCGGCGCTCGATCTCGCCGACCGAATGGCTCCTCTTCTCGCGTATTCCGCTAACGTCAACGGCAATCCCCGTATCATTAAACGGATGCTGAACGTCGTTCGCATGCGGGCGTCGGTCGCTCGAAAGCGAAAGATGGAGCTCGATGAATCCGTCATCGCCAAGTTGGCACTCTTTGAGCGATGCACCGATGCAAAGGCTGTTGATGCTTTGCACACCGCAATCAACGCCTCTGCAGGAAAACCTGACTTTCTTGCCACTCTTGAATCCGGACGTATCGATGGCGATCAGGTGACCGAAGGATGCCCTCCGGAAATCTTGAAGCACATTGACTTCGTCCGCGATTGGGCCGCGCTTGAACCAACGCTAAGCGAAGTGGACTTGAGGCCTGCTGTTTATCTGGCGCGCGAAACTGTCCCGCTCCGTGCGACTGCCGCGAAAATGTCAGAGGCCGCGCTGAGGGCAATCGACGTGTTGCGACAAGTTCGAACTGAAGCATCTCCGACCGCCAAAACTGCCATCGAATCTATCGCGACCGAAGAGCGGGCCGTTATGGAAGCTCTCATCAGGCGCATGAGGTTGAATCCGGAGTGGTCGCGTCCTCGGGACGACTTCCGCGGTGCTGTGCTGCTGGCGAGAGCGAACGAGGACGCCGGCAAGATGCTCGCGTCGTTTGTGAGTTCGCTCGGCGAGAAGCCACCACGATGGATGACGATGATGAGCGGCAAAGCGAAAGAGGCTTAACGTGGGTACCTCTTCGTCTAGTGCGGGAGCTGGTGGGAAGTCACCACTCATTCCAGCCGGTACTGATGCCACGCCTGGCGCGCCAGTACCAACGCCGGAACCTAATCGGTTTCAGCCCTTTCGGATCGCGTTTGGCCACCATACCAGAGGAATTGGAAAAGGCTCATTTCTAAAGTCTGCGCTAGGCCGATACGCTAGGACAGCAACTGGTGGCGCTCGCGTTGGTCCGAGACGCTTCGGTCCCGCTTACTCGTCCGGCGGTAATCTGTTTGCGCTCCTCGGCGAGATGCAGGGCGGGGGAACTGGCTCTGCCTCGGTTGGAGTGGACCTCTCGAGGCTTGTCGGACGCCCTCTAACGCTCGCAGTTCAGGAGATTGCACGGGCTTTGGCGCCCGAGGGCATTGATGCAGACCGGGTTGCTGTTGCGATCAATGAGGCGATGACCGAAGTATTAGTGGACGAAGAGATCTTCGACCCGAGCGCCTTATCCGCGGATCAAATCGTAGAAGTCCTTGTCGATTATCTCGCACGTATTCTCTTTCATCAAGTGACGGAAGATGCCGGGTCGGCTTGGAATAGGTCCCCGTCCGAAGCTCGGACCATTGAAGCAGAGAATGAACTTTTCGATCTGATCAAAATCGCGATGGATCGGCAATTAGGTCCAAAACTGGCAAACGGCGTCGGAAGGATGTCGAAGGTAGATGTCGAGCGCGCGCAGCTCAATGCTATGCAGGAAGTTTGGCGGGAATGGGAGACTTTCGAATGACGAAGGTGATCTGCCATGCCGACGCATCGGGTCTGCCGGCTACTCGTAAAGCCTCAGACGTTCACGTCATCCTGTACGGGAAAGGAGCTATGCCGCCCAAGGTCGCGCGTATCGGCTCAATGTTGCTCGATCCGATTAGTCGACTGAAACTTGGAATCAGGAGCAACGCGTTCGACTTCCTGACCATCGGTCTTGCGGTAACCGCCGCTGACACGTTCGTGCTCCGAAGCGATGCCGATGATAGGTGGTGCCGACGCCTAGAGCTGACAATTCCCCTGATCGACCCCAGGCCATGGAACGCCGTACGTTCAATGCTCGAACACGCTCTCAATTTCTTGAGCGGAGACCACTGGAGCCTACGGTTCAAGCGCGGTGGTCCTCGTCCTCCCAGCAAGGCCATTCGAGATCGTCGAAGGATCTTTATCGACCTTTCGAAGGCAGAATGCGCCTGCCTTTTTTCTGGTGGCCTCGACAGCTACGTTGGAGTTCTCGACCTGCTCTCCGAAGGCCGTCGCCCAATGCTTGTTAGCCACGCCTACAGGGGCGATCGGAAATACCAAGCCAATGTCGCAACCTTCCTGCCGACTTCGTGTCCCCGGTTCGCAGCGAACGCGCATCCGACTTGGAGTGGTGCAACCGAGATTAGTATGCGCACCAGAAGCCTCAATTTTCTGACCTATGGAGCGCTGACAGCTACGGCCATCGCCGAATTCAGAGGACTATCGCGCGTCGACCTGATTGTTCCTGAAAACGGACACATCGCACTAAATCCCCCTTTGACACCACGCCGCATCGGGTCGCATAGTACGAGAACTACCCACCCATTCTTTCTGAATGCGATCCAGCGCATCATGGAAGGGGTCGGTCTTCCCGTCGTCATCAGCAATCCGCTGCGGCATCAGACGAAGGGAGAAATAATGGCACGGCATGCAACAACGACGGCTGACTTCGCACTAGCGGCTGCCGGCACGGTCTCATGCGGAAAATGGAAGCGGAAGAATAAGCAGTGTGGTCACTGCGTACCGTGCCTGATCCGTCGAGCTGCGTTTCACGCGGCCGCAATTGCTGATGACACGGACTATCGCGAGCCAGATCTTGAGAAGATCGCAAACGATCCGCAGATTCGTGACGACCTCATCTCTGTTTTGACTGCAGTCTCTCGTTCGCGCACCGCCCGAATGGAACCTTGGGTCATACAAGCAGGACCACTGCCTGAAGACGAGCAAGAACGTTTCGCGTGCGTCGACGTATTCACGCGTGGTATCAGCGAGCTTGGCAACTTTCTGCGCGCGAGTGGCTTCCCTTGATCGATTTTCATTGTCACCTCGACCTCTATCCTGACCCAGTCGAAGTCACTCGCCAGACCTCGCTGTGCCGCGCATACGTCCTATCTGTCACAACAACTCCAAAGGCCTGGCGAAACACATTGCGTCTGGCTAAAGGAGCTTCCCGAATTCGTACTGCGCTCGGACTGCATCCGCAGGTCGCTCACGAACGGCATCGCGAGTTGGCGCTATTCGAGGCCCTCTTGCCGGAAACGGATTACGTCGGCGAAGTAGGTCTAGATGGAAGTGCTGAATTCAAAATGCATTCTGCAGTGCAGAAGCGTGTTTTCGAAAGCGTGCTCTCTATGTCAGCCAGAGCTGGCGGACGGGTGCTATCACTCCACAGCCGAGCTGCCGTCGAGCCCCTCCTTGAAAGCCTTGCACGGCAGCCCGATGCTGGGATTCCAGTCCTTCATTGGTTTACTGGCTCCGCCTCTCAGATGCGGCGCGCAGCAGATCAAGGGTGCTGGTTTTCCGTCGGATTGCCTATGACCCGCTCTGAACGTGGACGAGCCATATTGGCGGCGCTGCCGCGTGACCGCGTTCTTACTGAAAGCGATGGTCCTTTCGTGCAAATTGGCAGCCGTCCTTTTACACCGTCAGATATCCCATTAGTCGTTTCAGGCCTTGCTGGAGTTTGGGGCATGACGACCGAAGAGGTTCAGGATCGGCTGGCGTCGAACCTCAGGGAGATCGGGACGATCGCGGCAAGAGGCGGGTCGCGCGAGCCAGCCCTCGGAAGCTAGGCATTGGGTAAAAGGCCGTTAAAATTTAGCTCTACTCGATTGAGGAGCGGGCACCACTGAACCCTGCGGTCTGGTCAGGCCCGGCGCGTGCTTACGGAACGCGACCGGGCCGCTCCTGACTGTGGTAGGTTCCAACCCATGAATTGCGTCCAAGGCCTCCCCCAAACCACACCCAGAAGTCTTCGGTCCGCCGCGGATGGCGCGGTTGCCTACGGACCGCGTTGAAACGCCCCGGCAAATGAGCGACTTCACGCGATCCATAGCCGCTGCACTGGCGCTATTTGGCGAGGCTGACCCAGAACTCCTCGGTATCGTTGCCCTATCGCTGCGCGTCAGCCTGACGGCGAGCGTCGTAGCATTGCTGATTGGTGCGCCGATCGGAGCCTGGTTAGCCATCGCTCGTTTCCGGGGGCGGCAAGCCATCATCGTGCTCACCAACGCATTCCTGGGCCTTCCGCCGGTGGTCGTGGGTCTCGTACTCTACCTACTGCTATCTCGGTCGGGGCCGCTCGGGTCAGCCGGCATACTGTTCACGCCGACGGCCATGGTGATCGCTCAGATGTTGTTGGCGACGCCGATCGTAGTCGCCCTGGTACACCGGCCGTCGACGCTGCTGTGGGCCGAATATGGCGACTTGGCGCGTATTGACGGTCTATCGATCGTCCGGAGCGTCGCCCTGCTGTTCGCCCTGGGCCGGGCCTCGTTGCTGACGGCTTTTCTTGCCGCCTTCGGCCGAGCTATCGCCGAGGTCGGCGCCATCATCATCGTGGGCGGGAACATCCGGGGCTTCACACGGACAATGACGACCGCGATCGCGCTGGAAACCAGCAAGGGCGATCTACCGCTGGCGCTCGGGCTCGGATTGATCCTGCTGGCCCTTAGCGTGGCAGTCTCGACGGTCGCGTTCCTCCTAATGGGACGCGTTGGGGAAAAATAGCTGCTCACCGCCGACCTTGTAACCGGCGATGGTCTCTTGTCCCTTCGGTGAGATGAGCCAGTCGACGAAGGCTTGTCCGTCCTTTGCCTTCACGGTTGGATGCTTTTCCGGATTTACCAGCATGACCCCGTATTGATTAAACAGCCGCTTGTCGGCCTGGGTCAGGATTGCCAGATCGCCGCGGTTCTTGAATGACAACCAGGTGCCGCGATCGGACAGCAGATAAGCATTTGACGAGGCGGCCATGTTCAGCGCCGGGCCCATGCCCTGTCCGATCTCGCGATACCAATCGCCCTTGCTGGCGACATCGATCCCCGCCTGTTTCCAGAGCCGCAGTTCTGCCTCATGGGTACCGGAATGATCGCCGCGCGAGATGAATTGTACCCTTGCGGCTGCAATCTTGCGTAGGGCGTCGACAACGTCCGTGTCGCCGGCGATGTGCGCAGGATCGGCCTTCGGTCCGACGATGACGAAATCGTTGTACATGACGTCGAAGCGCTTCACGCCCTCACCCTCGGCCATGAACTTGTCTTCTGCCGGCCGATCATGGACGAACACCACGTCGGCGTCGCCCCGGCGGCCGATATCCAACGCCTGGCCGGTGCCGACCGCGACGACCTTCACCTTGATACCCTCGGTCTTCGAGAACTGCGGCAGCAGATACCCGAACAGACCTGATTGTTCGGTCGACGTCGTCGATGCGACAGTGATCGAACGCTCCTCGGCTTGGACACCGCCAAAAAGCCCCATGACGAGCGCGGCAACGATCACGACAATTCGCATAATCATGCTCTCCCTGGACCCCAGCCACTCCGCGTCTGCGATAGCAGTTCGGCCGCATAAAACTCTATGTTTATGATGGTACCACCAGCCGAACCTTGCTATCGGTGAGCATATGAGGCGGAAAAGCGGGCGGAGACTATCTGTTCTGCGGGGGTTCCTGACAGGGTTCCTCGCGATGGCCTATGTCCTGGTCGGAATTGGCGGAGAGATTTCCTGTGCAGAGGAGACGCTGGAAGTCGCCGGTCAGGTCGTTGCGGACGTTGCCCAGGAAAAGGCCGACCCAGGGACCAAGAAATCCGTCACCGTAGTCGATCATTGCTACACCTGCGTGCCTCTCCTGCTGCCGGCACTGGTGCTGATCGTGGCGCCGCAGGCGAAGCCAATGGCCCCGGCCTTTACGACGCCGATGTTCGTCCTGGAAGACCATCCCCGGCTTGACACGCCACCGCCCAAACGCCTGGTCTGAACGCGTCTTCGGAGCGCAAGCGCTCGATCGATTGGGTTCGTCAGGTAGCTCTTCATGTTCGTCAAGACAGTCACGCGTCTTGCGTGCGCGGCCGCATTTCTAGCCAGCCCGTGGCTCGCATGTGCGTCGTATTCGCAGACCCTCACGATGAGAGGCGCGCTGGCGCGCGCGCTCGTCGCCAGCCCCCGTTTAACTGCCGCTGACCGCGACGTGGGCATCGCCACCGGCCAGCGTATTCAGGCCGGAGCGCTGCTGAATCCCGATCTGTCGTACGAGCAGGACAATTCCTTCGGAAGCGGCCCCTACCGCGGCACGAAATCAGCAGAAACCACGCTCCAGATTAGCCAGGCCTTCGAATGGTTCGGGAAGCGCGAGGCGCGTATCGCGGCGGGGCAAGCCGATTGACACCTTCTGAGACATACGGCACCGGCCGAAGGTCTGGTTTGCGCCAAGAGCCGCCTTCCTTCGACTGAAGCTTTGGTCCACCGACCTCCGACCTTTCTGCACGCTGCAATGCGCCACAATACTCACCTGGCTGAAGCAGGATGAAAGTCTGCCCCGGATCAGGTTAAGTGGAAGTCATAGCTTTGGAGAGTGCCCGGCGATGAAAGGAAGCGTAGAATCGGCACACCCAAACCTACGCCAAACCACGCGGTAGCGACTGTTCCCACTACTCGGGAAGTATTGGAGGCAATCGACTAAGCGGCTGTGCGACTGAAGTCAAAATGGCCCATCGCACTCGAATTCTTGCGATACCGTCAACGACAAGAAGCAGCTTTGATCTCGCCGGTGCGCACATTGTGCCCTGCACAAGGACGGGATTGTTCTACGACCGTTTCGAGCCAGGACTACTTGATGGCATCACAACGCTATCCGCGAAGAGCCGTTTTGTGTAAGCTCACAACATCCCGGCTTTTGGGAGAACAGCGATGAAGTCCTTCTTGCTCGCCTGCACGGCCGCCATCGTCTTGGCAGTGCTCGCGGCCGCGGTTCTAAACGGTCTACAGGAGCCGGTCCAACAGGCCTTTGCAACGACGGGCGTGCGGCTTTAGCGGGATGCGCTAAACGTCTCGGGCTGCGTGCGCCACCTACTCCGCGGCAGAGGGCTGAGTTCGCGCGTCGTTTGCGCCGGTCCGCGCATTCTCCTCTTCGAGCCAGAGGCTATGGTGCTCCCTCGCCCAGTTGACGTCGACGGTGCCGCTACCCATCGCCTCGAACGCACCCTCCATACCGATCGTGCCGATATAGATGTGGGCCAGCATCACAGCCATGAACAGCATCGCCGCGGTGGCGTGGACGACCTGCGCGAGCTGCATCCCTTCGATACCCGATAGATAGAAGGGGAACATCAGCTCATATCCGGTGGCTGCCACCAGGCCCCCGCCGATGACAACGACCCAATAGATTGCCTTCTGGCCGGCGTTGAAACGATAGGCCGGCGGATGGTCGTGACCCACGATGCCGCCGCCGCGCTTGAGCCACGCGACATCCACCTTATTCGGGAGATTGCCAGCGAGCCACATCAGGAAGATCAGAACGACGCCAATCGTGAACGGAAAGCTCAAATAGTTGTGCGCATACTTCGCCCATTGCGACCATTCGGAAAACGCTTCGTGACCCATCAAGGGCAGAAGCAGCGTACGGCCGAAGGTGATGTTCAATCCCGAAAGCGCGAGAATGATGAAGCAGGTCGCCGTCATCCAGTGCACGAAGCGTTCGAATGAGCTGAAACGCACAAGGGTCCGACCCGAACGACCGCTCTGAAGCCGCACCATGCCGCGGCTCAGATAGAAGATGATCAACGCCGCAAGCATGCCAAGAATGGCGATACCGCCTATCCAGTGCAGCGTCACGTTCCGGAACTCACGCCATTCACGGCCTGCCGGCTGCTCAAGCACGCCGGAGCGCTGGTCCGGAATGCTGACGCGTCCCTGGATCCGGTTCAGTTCCTGGAGGAGCTGCTGCTCCTTGACTGAGCTCGCCGTCGGGTTGACCTGCTGGGCGCCGGACGGTGAAGCCGCGGAGATGAGCAGCAGCAGCACGCCCGTGCCAATGACGAGCCGGGCAAATCGCGCAAGACACACCATCAATTCCTCCCGATAGTGGGTGATCGCTGGCGATGCGGTTTTTCAAGACTCGATCGTCTCGCGATACGCGGTCTTCCAGCCCCAGGCGCCAGAGCCGTAACCGCGCTTCATCACACGCTCCTTGTAAATCTGGGCAATGATTTCGCCGTCGCCGGCAAGCAATGATTTGGTCGAGCACATCTCGGCGCAGAGCGGCAACTTGCCTTCGGCGAGACGGTTTGCGCCATATTTCTCGTACTCCTCCTTGCTGCCGTCGGCCTCGGGCCCTCCGGCGCAGAACGTGCACTTGTCCATCTTGCCGCGCGAGCCGAAGTTGCCGACCTTCGGATATTGCGGCGCGCCGAACGGGCAGGCGTAGAAGCAATAACCACAGCCGATGCACAGGTCCTTGGAATGAAGCACGACACCGTCTGCCGTCGTGTAGATGCAGTTCACCGGGCACACCGCCGCGCATGGGGCGTCGGTGCAATGCATGCAGGCCATCGAGACCGAACGCTCACCAGGTTTGCCGTCATTGATGGTGACGACGCGGCGCCGGTTGATGCCCCAGGGCACCTCGTGCTCGTTCTTGCAGGCGGTGACGCAGGCATTGCATTCGATGCAACGGTCGGCGTCGCAGAGGAATTTCATACGTGCCATGGTCGTTGCTCCTTATGCCGCTGCGATCTGGCAGAGGGTGACTTTGGGCTCCTGCATGCCGGTCGCCGGATCGTATCCGTAAGTGGTGATCGTGTTCGCGCTTTCACCGAGCACGATCGGATCGGTGCCCTTCGGATAATTGCCGCGCAGATCCTTGCCTGCGAACCAGCCGCCGAAGTGGAAGGGCATCCAGGCGACCCCCTTGCCGACGCGTTCGGTCACGAGCGCCTTCATCCTGGCGCGCGAATTGTTTTCGGCGCCAGTCACCCAGACCCAGCCGCCGTCCTTGATGCCACGATCGGCGGCGTCGGTGGGATTGATCTCGATGAACATGTCCTGCTGCAATTCGGCAAGCCACGGATTGGTGCGTGTTTCTTCGCCGCCCCCCTCGTATTCGACGAGACGCCCCGAGGACAGGATGAGCGGGAATTGCTTAGCGATCCCCTTCTCCACCGCGGCCTTCTGCACGGAGAAGCCGATGTTCGGCATCCGGAACTGCTTGGCATCGGGCAGCGTCGGATATTTCGCGACCAGATCGACGCGCGGCGTGTAGATCGGTTCGCGATGAACCGGAATGGGGTCAGGCAGACCGAACGCGTTCATGCGCGCCTTGCCGTTGCCATAAGGCACGCAGCCATGTTTGAGCGCCACGCGCTGGATGCCGCCGGACAGGTCGAGCGACCATGACACCGCATCGGGATTGGCTGAGTTGATCCTGGTGATGGTGGCCATCTCCGCCTCGCTGAGGTCCTTATCCCAGCCGAGCTTCTTCAGGCTCGCCAGCGTGAATTCCGGATAGCCGTCCGTGATCTCCGAGCCCTTGGAATAGGAACCGTCCGCAAGCAGGCTCACCTTCCGCGTCGTGCCGTCAGGCAGCTTCTCCTCGCGCTCGATTCCGAAGCGCGGACGGAACGTACCGCCGCCATCCATCACAGCCAGATTGGTATTGTAGAGCAGCGGGGTGCCCGGATGCCGCACCTCGGGCGAGCCCCAGCACGGCCACGGCAGGCCATAATAGTCGCCGCCGACCTCGGGGTCGTCCTTGGGCGCCCGCATGGTCAGGAGGTCGAACTTGGCCTGGTTCTTCATGTGCGCCTTGAGACGTTCGGGCGACTGTCCGCAGTAGCCGGTCGACCAGCTTCCGCGATTCATCTCACGCAAGACATCTTCAGCCTCCGGCAGATTGTTCTCGACCTTGATGTTCTTGAACATCTGGTCGGCAAGGCCGCACTTCTTCGCCATCAGATAGATGACTTCGAGGTCATCCTTTGATTCGAATATCGGCTTGACGATCTGCTCTCCCCACTGCAGCGAGCGATTCGAGGCCACGCGCGACCCCTTGCACTCGAATTGCGTGGCCACCGGAAGAATGTAGACGCCGTTCTTGCGTCCCGCTTCGACCGCCAGCGATGCCCAGGTGGTCGGATGCGGGTCGGCGATGACGAGCAGCTCGAGTGCCTTCAGACCATTGAGGGACTCCGGAACGCGCGTGATGCTGTTGCTGGCATGTCCCTGCACGAACACCGCCCGCACGTTGTCCTTTTGCGCGACTTGCTCCTTCGGAAGGGTCGCCGCCTCGAACCAGCGGGTCAGCGGAATGCCTGGAGCTTCCATGAGCTGCTTGGAGTCGAAGCGCGACTTCAGGAAGTCGTAGTCGACTTCCCAAACCCGTGCCCAGTGCTTCCAAGCGCCTTCGGCAAGGCCGTAGTAGAACGGCAGCGTGACGATATCGAGCCCGACGTCGGTCGCTCCCTGCACATTGTCGTGGCCGCGGAAGATGTTGGCGCCCATGCCCGGTCCACCGACATTTCCAGTCATCAGAAGCAGGATGCAACTCGCCCGCACGTTGGCAGTACCGACCGTCTTCTGGGTCTGACCCATGGCCCAGATCAGTGTCGACGGCTTTTCCGTCGCGAACATCTTGGCGACACGCTTGAGCTGTTCTCCGGGAATGCCGCTGACACGCTCGACTTCCTCCGGATTCCATTTCTCCACCTCCTTGCGGAGGTCGTCGAACCCGTAGACCCGCTGCCTGATGAACTCCTTGTCCTCCCAGCCGTTCTGCAGGATGTGCCACATGATGCCATAGAGCACCGGGATGTCGGTGCCTGGCCGCATCCGGACATACTCGGTCGCGTGGGCCGCGGTCCGTGTCAGGCGCGGATCGATGACGATGAAGTTTGCTCTTTGAAGCTCCTTGCCCTCGAGCAGATGCTGTAACGAGACCGGATGCGCCTCGGCCGGATTCCCGCCCATGATCATCTGGGTCTTGGCGTTGCGGATATCGTTGTAGCTGTTCGTCATCGCACCGTAGCCCCAGGTGTTGGCCACGCCGGTGACGGTCGTCGAGTGGCAGATGCGTGCCTGATGGTCGGTGTTGTTGGTGCCCCAGAATGCGCCGAGCTTGCGGAAAAGATAGGAGCCTTCGTTGGTCATCTTGGCCGATCCGAGCCAGTAAACGGAATCGGGACCGGACCTCCCGCGAATTTCGAACAGCTTGTCGCCGATCTCGTTGATCGCGGTGTCCCAGGAGACGCGCGTCCACTGTCCATCCACCAGCTTCATCGGATAGCGGAGCCGGCGCTCGCTGTGCACGAGTTCGCGCACGGACGCGCCCTTCGCACAATGCGATCCGCGATTGATCGGAGAGTCCCAGCTCGGCTCCTGACCAATCCAGACCCCGTTCAACACCTCTGCGGTCACGGTGCATCCCACCGAACAGTGCGTGCAAATGCTCTTCCGCACCGTCGCCCCGGATGTGAGCGGACCTGCCATGGCCGCTTTTGCCGTCCGCACGCTGCCGGGCGGCAGCGTGCTCAACGCGGCGAGCGCACCGCCAGCAAGGCCCGAGCGGCGCAGGAAAGTGCGACGGTCGAAACCACTCCTTTGCCGGGACAAACCTGCCGCGATGGACCCATTTGAGGCGATTTCGGAACGCTGTTGTGTTCTCTTGATCAGCACGGCCGCCTCCATCAACCAGGGTAACGATTGACGCGGTAATAGGCCTTCACGTGGTCGGTTTCCTTGTAGCGCGCCTTGCGTTTCTCATCGTCGGTCTCGCTGTCCGCTTGCGCCGGCGCGATCAAGGGTGCGGCAAGCGTCGCTCCCGCCCCGACGGTGCCGATTCCGACCTTGCGAAGAAAGTCGCGGCGGCCGGCCGTCATTTTCCTCTCATCTCTCATCGCGTGACTCCTGGACCAGCGGTGCCGGTCAGTTGGCGTACGTGAAAGCCTCGGCTTCTATTTCCAGAAAAACCCGCCCGAGCGTCCCGACCGACCGGTAGAATCTGGCGCTTTCCGCCTTCTCCATGTCGACGAATAACCGTCCCATCCAGAGCGAGACGTGCTTTTCGAAGAAGGCGCGCTGTGCGTCCGGCGATACCGAAAGGCGCCCTGCCGCAAGGTCCGCCATGATCTCGCACAACGTCCCCGCGTGATCCTCCGGCTCAAAATTGTTCTCCGTCCGCTCGATGCCGAGCAGAGCCAGATCGTCGCGCAGGCGCGACAAGGGACGTTCGTTGAGAAAGCCGGTCAGGTAATACGACGCGTAAGGTAGCAACTCGCCACGACCGAGGCCGACGAACAGATCGAAATATTCGCGTTCGACCTCGGATGCGACGGCAACCGACGCGGCATCGGCAAGCGCTGCGTGGGCGCGCCCGAGCGGCGTCGCATCGCCCTCTAGCTGCGCGATCTGCCCAAGCAATGCGGCCGACGGCGCGGACCAAAGCAGGTTCGCAAGCAGCGCGTATTCCCGAGCGCGCGCGGCATCGATCGGATCGACTGCGTCACCCATCGGCTCGTTGTAGAGATCGGGACGAAGCAGCTTACGCGACACGCCTGTTACGGCCTCGACCGCGATCACACGCTGAGCAGGCACCCGGTTCCAGTTCGACACTGAGGGCTGGGCAATACCTATCTTCCGGGCAAGCTCGGCAACGCCGCCCGCGGCATCGATGGCACGTTCAAGTCCCACATCGCGCACGCCGACCTCCGTCCCAGGGGCCAATTGCGTTGCGGATGAAAGATTACGGCGCGCGTTGGGAAGCGGTCAATGACAGCCATAGCTTGAAGCTATCGCATTTAGTCGCAGTCGACTTGGGCGGTTTACCTGGGCAGCGCCCCGCCGTGTGTGCGGCGCGGAATAGAAGTCTCTTCACTCGCAGGCACGGGTTGCGGTGCAGCAGAATCGGGCGACGATTCCTCGACAGCGCGCTCCGGGAGCGGTTGAGGATTGCTGATTGTCCTCACCTGCGCTCCCCCGTCGGCCGCTTTGGTGGGCGGGTCGGCCAGGCTTTCGACCGCCTCCACCGTCCCCCCGACGATACGACGGACGAGCGCGCCAACCTGCTCGGCCGAATAGTCCAGGGGACCGAAGCCGGCCATGGCGTTCGGGTCATTGAAGTCCCAGGCGTTCTCCGCCAGCCCCACGAAATCGCGGATCGCGGGATCGGCACTCCAGGCACGACGCAGCGCCGCACGGCTCAGCTCCTGCGGAATACCCTCGCGCAGGAAAGCCGTGATGTCGGTCGCCGCATCAATCGATTCGACGGGGGGCAAGCTCGAAAGATCGACTTCGGGGAGCGCCGGCCCCGCCGACGCAGCGTCTGCCGGCGCCGGCGCACACGCCTCAGCCGCCTGGTCCGGCGCCGACCCGGCGTGATCGGCTTTCGCCTCCTGCTTGCGGCGCGACCAGCGCGCCAAAAAATGCTCGTCAAATTGCTCGTCGCTCATTCATGCCCACCTTCGTGGTGACGCCGCGCCAGCACCTCCGGATCAGCGCGACGCCGCTCGCGCTTGACGAACTCCGTCTCGACGTGGTGCTCGGCGATGAACTTTTCAATCGCTTCCCGCAGCACTTCAGGCATCGGCACCGCCTCGACCAGATTGGCTCCCGCTTCGGTGAATGCCTCCCCTTCCGCCGGATCCGCGGTGACGGCCGAAACACTATAGGGCCAGGTGCCCTCGGCAGGCGTCAATACGATCCAGACGCAGGGATCGCCGCTGGCGAGATTGTCGCGGTAGCGCGCTGTTTCCGAACGATAGAGATCGACCATCGCGCTGCCGGCATAGTAGAGCGTCGTTCCCTCCTGCTCCCGCAGGACGGTCCACGGCGCCATGTCAGGCTCATCCGGCAACACGCCGGTGCCACGCCAGACAAAATCGATCCACGGGGACTCCGCCCTTGCCCGCTCGACCAGGACGCCGAGCGGCATTCGCAACAACGGCTGCGCGGCTGAGTTCATGTCGCAGCCTCCAGGTGTTTGATCGGCAGGCCCGTCAACAGATTCTGCGGCTTCATCCGCACAAGCCGATCGGGGCTCATTGCCAGGATCAGATAGATGCCCTCGCGCCCGATCGCGTCGACGACCAGATGTGCGTCGGCAAAGGTCACCCGGAACAATGCCAGCACGCGCGTCATCGTTCCATCGTCGAGCGTCTCGCCATGCCACAGCCGGTCGCCAATCCCGGTGGCTTCCTCATCGAGCCCAACATACCAGGCGAGCTTCGCATCGCGCAGCGCGGACAGCGGCTCGATTGCGACATCAACTCCAAGCAGATGGGAAACCCAGAGCTTCATGACGTCCGCGAGCGCAGCCGGCCCCCGCGTTCCGCTGGTCAGATCGAGCGCAAGATCGAACTGATCGCTGCGATGCCAGTAGCTGTCGGCATTCCCATCGCTCAGGACGTCGACCTCAGCTCCGGTCGTGCCCCCCAGCATGGAGATCAGCGACAACGCCGGCGTCGGGTTTGTTCCGCCAACGACTTCCTCGTCCCCCAACAGCAATGACTGCTCGTGCGGCACAATGCGCTGAGGCCGGAAGAACAACTCGGCCGCGCGCAGCACGAACGGGTCCTCGCAGCCATCGAGTGCGTTGCGCAGGATGACGTGCACGAGCTGGTTCAGGAACAGTGGCGGCAGGTTAATCGATCCTGAACGAACCAGCGCAAGGTAAGCCGCTTCCAGCGTGGGTTCGCGCAGCAAGAGGTCGCGGAACGCCAGCACAAACTGCCAATTCTCCCGCGCATCCGCATCGACGATCGCGGCGACCTCTTCCGCCGCAACCGCCCGGCGCGTGTCAGCGAGCAGCTCCCGGTGCAGCCTGCGTTCGGTCTCACAGGCATCGTCCGGCGGCACCAATTCGGGGCGGACGAAATAGGCCTTCAGGAACTGGTCAGTCACCACGAGCCAGCCGCCCGCATTTCGATCGAGCAAATGATGGCCGCAAGCGATCCAGAAATCCCTCATCGCTGTGACGGCTCCGCGCTGATCTTCGCAAGATCGAGATCTTTGTCGGGCTCGATGTCATCCTCGACCTCCATGAACGAGAACGCATTGCCGTGACGCTGCCCCTCCCGCAGTCGCAACCTGCGGAACGACTCGCGGACCTCGCCATCGCCTGCCGAGCGGTGAACCGCGATCAGCGTGCTGACGGGATGGGTGCAAAGTGACTGCACAAAGGCAACCTCTTCCTCCGCGGCCAGGTGCGCGGTTGCGAGATCCGGCGCGCCAAATCGTTGCACCAGCTGTTTCGCAAGGAGCTCCACCAAGGCGCGGCGCTCGTCCTCCGTCGCAGGGACGATTTGCGCCAGCGTCGACCAGCCCCAGGATTGCACGCCGAGAAAGCCGCTGCGAAACGCCGAGCGGTCCTTGCCGGACAGCTTCGCCGGATCCTGATCGCAAAAGCGAAATGCGCCCGAAACCGCCCAATCTCCCGGCTCCGCCGCCACGTCGAACACGAACGTGTCGGACGGATCGAGCGCGATGGTGCGCAAGAGTTTCACCGGCGCGGTCCTCCGAGGTCGGGATCGAACCATGACGGCGACAGCAAGCTTTTTCTCAGGTCCTGCCGACCGATCGTTTTCGTTCCGATCCGGCGCGTGACAAGATCGCCGTTGTCGGCGAGCGAACGCGAGATTCCCGGTTCAGGGGACAGCCGGCTGAGGAATTCGCGTGCAATGCCGTCGAACCCTTCCGCTTGCCAGCAATCGAGAACGCGCATCAGGTGCCGCGCAAAGCTTTCCGTGACCTGAACCGCGCTGGCCTCACCAAATCCCTCCTGATCCAATGCGGAAGCGAGCGGATAGACACCAGCTTCTGTGTCGTTCATCGCAACCGTCCGGATCATGGCGCCGAACACCAGCCAGCGCGGCGGCTCGCCCTCCTTCGCCGATCGCGGCCAGCCAAGCCGCCCGCCACCGACGAGGCCTCCATCGACTCGGATTGCATCGGGCCAGTCGATTGCGACCTCCTTCTTCGGCGGTGCAAAGGCGCGCAAGGCATCGGTCAGCGCCACCATTCCCGCGTAGAAGGCGCGGCGCGCGGTGCGCAGGGGCTCGCTCGGTTCGAGCACAACGGCGAACTCGGCAAGATCGAACCGTCCGACATAGGTCAGCGTACCTGCCCCACTCGCTGTGGCGATATCGGTTGCGTGGGCAAAGGCGTCACGACCTTCGCGCAGCCTCACCAGCGTGAATGGCGGCGGCAGATCGATGGGCTCTGAAACCGCAGAGCGCAGGGGGGCTGTCGGTGTCAGTCGGACCTCCAGCTTCCTTTTCCGTTCTCGTGAGAATAACTTAATCGAGCAGAAGGATTGACGCGAGTCTGCTCGCGATCGTTCCCTGCCTCTCGGTGAGGTAAGCGGCTGCGCATGTCCGAACCGCCAAAAGCGATCCTGATCTGCTCGTGCGAGGACACGATGCGCCTCGACACGGGCGCGATCAGGCGTGGATGCCGCAAAAGCAAAATCGCCGGATTCCGGCAGCTCTGCCGTGCTGAGCTCGATCATTTTCGCAACGCGGCGAAGGCGGATGGACCACTCATCGTCGGCTGCACCCAGGAGGCGGCGCTGTTTGGCGAGGAAGCGAAGGAGCGTGCCGGGACGATGGAATTCGTCAACCTTCGGGAGACGGCCGGCTGGTCGGCCGAGGGAGCGAAGGCGGGCCCAAAAATGGCAGCTCTGCTTGCAGCGGCGTCGGAGGCTATGCCGGATTTTCCGTTTGTCACCCTGTCGAGCGGAGGGGTGGTCCTGATCTACGGCCGCGACGAAGTGGCGATTGAAGCTGGCCGACTGCTTGCCGAGCATCTCGACGTGACGGTCATGATCACAGGGCGAGCGCAAATCATGCCGCCGTCAACGACGTTGTTCCCTATCGTCAAGGGAACTATCCGCAGCGCCAGCGGCTATCTGGGAGCGTTCGAGCTGACGGTCGACGACTATGCGGCCCCGCGCCCCTCCTCGCGCAACGCGCTCGTCTTCGAAGCTCCGCGCAACGACCTGACATCGCGCTGCGACATCGTCCTTGATCTCTCCGGCGGAACGTCGCTTTTCTCCGCCCATGAGCTGCGCGACGGCTATCTCCGCGCCGACCCGCGAGATCCGGCTGCGATGCTGCGTGCCGTGCTGAGGGCGCGCGACCTCGTCGGCAGCTTCGACAAACCCAAATACGTCAGTTTCACCCCCGAGATTTGCGTCCATTCGCGCTCGAAATTGGCGGGTTGCCATCGATGCCTCGATCTCTGCCCGACCGGGGCGATTACCCCGGATGGCGATCATGTCAGGATCAATGCGGAGGTCTGCGCCGGTTGCGGGCAGTGCGCCGCGGCCTGTCCGACGGGCGCAGCGACCTACGCCTTGCCACCGGCCGACGCCCTGCTTCACAAATTGCGCGCGACGCTGCTGGCCTATCGTGAAGCCGGCGGCTCGAATGCGGTTATCCTGTTTCACGATGGCCAACAAGGCACTGCACTGATTGATGCTCTCGCCCGCCACGGCGACGGGCTTCCTGCCAACGTGCTGCCGTTCACCGTCAACGAGGTGACGCAAGTCGGCCTCGAAGCGATTGCAGCCTCCTTTGCCTATGGCACGGCGGCAATCCGTTTCCTGCTACGGGCCAAACCGCGTCACGACTTCGCCGGTCTTCGCCGAACCATAGCGATGGCTGATGCGATTGTTGCCGGGCTTGGATTTTCCGGCCAACGTGTCTCAACGATCGAAACGGATGATCCGGATGTGCTGGGAGACGTGCTGCGGGCCATCGAGCCCGCGCCGGCCGCAGAGACTCCCGCAACCTTCAAGACGGTAGGCAAGCGGCGCGACCTGCTTCGTTTCGCTCTTCGCGAGTTGCACCGCGTTGCGCCCGCGCCGACTGACGTGATTGCTTTGCCGGAAGGCGCGCCTCTCGGAGCGATCAGTGTCAATGTGGATGGCTGCACCCTGTGCCTGGCCTGCGTTTCGGCCTGCCCCACCGGCGCCCTCCGCGACGATCCCGAGCGTCCCGTGCTCAAATTCGTCGAAGATGCCTGCGTGCAGTGCGGATTGTGCCAGAGCACCTGCCCGGAAAAGGTCATCACCTTGAAGCCGCAGATCGACTTCCGCGCCGCCACCGCTCCAGCCCGCATCATCAGGGAAGAAGAGCCAGCGCTTTGCATCCGCTGCGGCACGCCCTTCGGCGTGAAGAGCACGATCGAGAAGATCGCGGCGAAGCTCGAGGGCCGGCACTGGATGTATCCCGCGGGCGACAAGCGGCTGGACGTGGTCAGGATGTGCGCCGACTGCCGCGTCGTCGTCATGAGCGAGCAGCAGTTCGATCCGTTCAACGACATTCCGGAACGCGCTCCGCCCCGGACGACGGATGATTATTTACGCCAGCGAGAAAACAAGGATTAGCCGGAGACTACGAACGGTAATCAATCGATAAGTAACAAACGGGGAGCGCGTTATGTTTCGTTGCACGAACGCAAGATTCTTCGTGACCGCGTTGTTTGTTGGTACCATTGCAATGCAGGCTGTGCCGGCCGAGGCTGCCGTATCAAAGGCCGACAAGACCGTCCTCAAGCGGGCGATCGTGGCCTGCAAGGCGGAAGCGAAGGGCAAGAAGATCAAGTGGCTCTCACGCCGGAAATACGTCAACAATTGCGTCACGGAGGCAATGAAGGACCATCCCAACATGGACGTCTCCGCCATGCTCAAGAACCGTCCGAATTTAACGGATCTTCCGGTCGAGCAATGGCCCGGGTATTAGACCTTCACCAAGATGCGTCATTTCGATGTCGCGCGCCCGAGAAAGTCGGTTAGCGCCTTGCGATCCTCCGCAGATCCGATCCGCTGCTCCGGCATCTTTGTGCCGGGCGTATAGGTGTTCGGACCGAGTTCGAACAGTTTCGACACCGTCTCGGGCGTCCATACGATGTTCATGCTCTTGAGAGGGTCCGAGAAGCGATAGCCTGGCAACGACGCAATCCTGCGCCCATACAGGCCCGCAAGCGTGGGGCCAGCCCGTTGCGCGTCCTTCTCCGACAGAGTGTGACAGGCAACGCACGCCCTAAACACCTCGGCGCCGTGATCTCCGGCATAGGCGGCAAGCGGATCGCTCGGCGCGGCTTGCGACGGGCCGACGGCAGCGCCGGTCCGCGCGTTCCAACGCCGGACCTTGCCGTCTGCGCCGCCGGTCAGCAATGTCGCGCTGTCCGGCAAGAACGCGACCGACCATACGGGCGAACCGGGATCGGCCAGCGTTTGCGCGATGGTCCGCGCTTTGCGATCAATCAAGGCAACGCTACCGCCAATTCCCGCAGCCGCCACCGACGTGCCGTCCGGAGAGATTGCCAGCGCGACAACAGGCCTCTGCCCAGCTTGCACTTCGCCGCTCTCGTGGCCCTCCATCGTCAGAAAGCGCAGCTTCCCATCGGCACCACCCGCGACGATCTCGCCGTCAGGCGTGACTGCCACGGCGTTAAGGGGTGATCCCAGCGCAATGACGTTTGGAGTGCCGCCCGCCAATGGCCAGATCCTCAGCTCACGATCGTATCCGACGCTCACCAGAGATCTTCCATCGGGTGTGAATGCGACGCCATTGACCTGCTGCGAATGCCCGTCCAGAACCTGCTGCGCGCCATCGCCCAGCGACCAGACGCGAACCGTGTGGTCCCAGGAGGCGGAAGCCAGCCTTGCGCCGTCCGGCGAGACGGCGAGTGAAACGACCGGTGCGGTATGGCCCTCGAAAACCTGGTCCGGCTGCTGCCTGCCGGGCGTCCAGATCGCGACCTTCGCATCCGCTCCGGCGGTCACCATTCGCCCATCCTTCAGAAAGGCAACCGCGTTCACCGCATCCGAGTGGAAGCGCAGGACCTGCTCGGCAGCTTCTGTCTTCAGCGACCATCGGATTGCGGCGGTGTCGAAGCTACCCGACAGCAGGCTGTTGCCATCGCCGGAGATCGCAATTGCCCGTACCGGCCCGCCGTGACCAGCGAATTGCGCTTGCGCCGACACAACAAGAAGCGCCAGCAGAGCGGCGGTCATGCTTAGACTGGTGGCGGCTCCATGGGCCATTCGCACTCGCTACTCGCGTCGACGTTGGCAGCAGTTGCCCGGTTCAATGCTGCATCGCAGGAGGCAAATGCACCTGCTACTCAATGCCGCAACGGCCGTTCTCGCTTGAACCGGATATAGCCTGATCCTATGCTCGGCGGTGACACGTCAAGGATGACGTCATGCAAATACGACAAAAAGCGTATCTGCATCTCATCTCTCTGTGGCGATTGCTTCGCAATGCGATCTCGCCACACCGTGAGGGTGTGCCCGCCAAAGCATCGCCGGAGCTCATCTTTACCGCGATCGTGCTGGCGATTCTCCTCGCCATTCTTGAAATAGACACTCATCGCGGCGAACTGCAATCGCTTGGTCTGGTGGCGGGCGATCAGTTCGTCCCGGCTGCCTTTTGGGGCCTATAAAGCTTGCCGTGCGCCGCTTCCAATCAGCGCTTGGTTTCCCTCGGATACACCAATGACCGATCTTCGAAATCCTCGGCCGGCAAATTGTCCATGCTGCGGGCGCTTTGCATGTCATGCAATATCGACGTGCTTGCTGTACCGGTACGCCCGGTCGTCCAGCCGGAGTGTGGGATGCCGGTCAGAGCAGCAAGCAGACCAACGGTGGCAGTGAAAGAGACAATGATCAGAAGCTTCATGCGAAATCTCCCGCTTTGAAATCCAGCAATATCGTGCCGCGATATCCTGCAGCGCTCTGATTAGTGCCAAGCAGGACACCAGGGTGTGAACCGCCTCACAGCTCTCGCGATGTTGACCTGAGCGCTCGCTGGTTCCCGATCTTGGAACCTGAGCCGATCGCGGGTGAAATGCTCGGGCAGGGAAGGCTCGTCAGGAACGGAGGAAAACTCTCTCAGTTACTTTCCAAGGGCAGAGCATCCGCAGAAGGATGAAGCCCATGAGGAGCTCCACCATCGTCGCCGCACTGGCAATCATGCTCGGCTGCACTGCACTTTCGTCGGCGCAACAGAATGCACAAGGCGCGGTTGAACTGAGCAACGGCACCAAGGTGCCGCAGAATCCATCGTTACCGAAACTCAACCTCTCAAACCCGCAGCGCGAGCAAATTCGCAAGGCCGTGCTGACCGAACACAACGAGGTGGAATTCCGGCTTGCAGCCACCAAATCCGCAAAGGACTTCACCCCTGCTGTTGGCGCCAAGATTCCAAAGGGAGTTAAGGCCCAATCGTTGCCGACGCCGGTTCTCTCGCAAATGCCTGAGCTGCGTGACTACACGTACGTGAAGATGAAGGACCAGGTGCTGATCGTGGACGGCATGACAAACAAGATCGTTGATGTGTTCTCGGAGACGCAGCCGCTTTCCTAACTGAAATGGTGGGTGATCTCTGCAGCCTGAGATTCCTCAGCTCGCCAACGGCAATCATTACCTGAAATGTCAGAGCTTGCACCGCAAGGCGGGATTAGCGGAGAGCGCCTCAGACCTACGGATGCCACTTTCGTCGCGACTACGGATCGGGTAGCCCCTCGCGATCGACCGAACACTGACAGCCGACACTTGCGCTCGATAGATATTTCTAGATCTCCCAGTGCGCACGTTGTGCACGCGCGATCTTCTAACTCACTGAATAAAGTGAACTCTCGTTCAATTCCGCTACCTATCGGAGTCTATCGGCTGGATCGCGCGCCGCGTGCGCAATCAAGATTGACACGGCTCGCACTGGCACAGAGCTTCAGATACCGTCAGAGATCAGGAAGACACCTTCAGTCCGGGCGCCGCTCCTCCCACTGCTATGCGCCAGCCATACAGATCTGCTTCGCACATCGGCACAAATCGACACATCATTGTGATGCGGCGGCTAAGTCAGGCCTAAGTCTGGCTCTCGAGAAACCGGATTGTCGCGGTTGTACTGGAGCAACTCGCAGCACTCGAAGAGAAAGCCAACGCATGGATAATTCGCATCCTGGCGCCGAGAGCAAAGTCGCGGCGCTGACATTTGGATTTTGGATCATCAAGATATTTGCGACCACGCTCGGCGAAGTCGGCGGCAATGCGCTTTCGCAGACGGAGGGCTTCGGATATCTCGCATCCACGGCGATCTTCGGCATGCTTTTGATCGTGGCGGTCGTCGCGCAAATCCGGGCGGAACGTTTCTATCCATCGCTCTATTGGTGCGTCATCGTGGCGACGACGCTCGCCGGCACGACCATGGCCGATCTGTGCGACCGTTCCTTGGGGATCGGCTATCTCGGAGGATCATTGCTGCTCTTCTCGTTGGTGATCGCCACTCTCGCGCTTTGGTATCGGACAATGGGATCGGTCGCGATCAACACGGTGACGTCACCGAAGGTCGAGGCCTTCTACTGGACCACGATCATGTTCTCGCAGACACTCGGCACAGCGCTCGGTGACTGGATGGCTGACTCCACAGGCCTAGGCTACAACGGTAGCGCCCTGTTGATAGGCGCAGCGCTCGTCGTCATCGCGGCCCTGTACTACCTGACCGACGTGTCCCATACCTTCCTGTTCTGGGCTGCCTTCATCCTGACGCGTCCGCTGGGAGCGACGCTCGCCAACTCGTTGGACAAACCGGCGGCGAACGGCGGTCTCGGCATTAACGACGTTACGCTTTCCGCCGCCTTCGCTGTGCTGATCATCGTCAGCCTGTTCGTCGTGCCGCAGCAGGCGGGAAGCCATGCGCCGGCTCGACGATCGTCGTGATGCGGCCTGGTTTGTCGTCTCGGCCGTAGCTGCGTTCGTTGCATTCCGGTGGTTGCTGACCTACATCGGGGCGCACTGATTTACGTGGGTTCGCGATCACCCGCATCGTTCTGCAACGATTCTGCTCGTCATGTTCGTCTACCGTGAACGAGGAGCTAGTGCCAGACGCCGTGCGACCGGATCTCGGCGCAATCATTCAGAAGATAGAAGCGCGTCTCGCCCGTATCCAGTTCGATGCGGGCGATTTCGTCCGGAGAAAGACCTTCGAGCGCCAGGATCAGCGCGCGCAACGAGTTGCCATGGGCGACGACCAGAACGCCCCGATGGCGCAGCACGGCGGGCAGGATCTCCCGGATATAGAACGGCAGTACGCGAGCGACCGTGTCCCGAAGGCTCTCGCCACCCGGAGGCGCGACGGCGTACGATCGTCGCCACGTCTGGACCTGCTCCGCGCCGAAGCGCCGGCGTGCCTCGTTCTTGTCGAGGCCGGTCAGATCTCCGTAGTCACGTTCGTTCAGAGCGGAATCGCGGCGTACTGGGATAGCGGCAAGGCCCATCTCCCGCAAGGTGTGGGCGCAACTGTCTCGTGCTCGGCCGAGCGCCGAGGAGAACGCAGCATCAAGGGCGACGCCGCGCTCGCGCAGATGCTTCCCGACCGCAATCGCCTGCTCGCGACCCTGTTCGGTCAGCGGCAGGTCGCGCCAGCCCGTGAAAACGTTACGGAGATTGCCTTCGCTCTGGCCGTGCCGTGTAAGGACGAGCAGGTGGTCTTTCGGTCGGTGCATCGTCGCGCGCCTAGTCAGCTTCCTTAGTCGGTCGTCTTGTCAGCGAGCCCTTCCGACACGATCCGCTCGAAAGTGCGGTCCATAGCGACGGTCTGGCTGCCCAGCCACGGAAAATGTCCGAAGCGGAACGAAAGTTGCCTTGCGGCCTCGTCAGCCGGCTGCTTTCCGAAGGCCAATTCGTAGATGGCGGAAACAAGCCCGCTGCGATCCGCACCGGCCTCACAATGGATCAGGATGGGGCGAGGCAGCTCGCGGAGCAGCGCGACGATGTCGCGAACCTGGCGGTCGGAGAGGTCACGCCTCGCCGAGATCGCGTAGTCGACGTGCATTACGCCGGCGGCAGCGCTCGCTGCCGTCTCGTCGTCGTACCACGGAGTCCCGGCATTGTTGCCGCGCAGGTTCAGGATCGAACGAATCCCGTTATCCCGGATACGGCTTGCGAACTGATCCCCGCTCAATTGGGCGGAACGATACATCACACCCTGCTGGACGACGTGGAAGTTGCCCGACAGGCGCAGATATCCGGCCCATGCGCCGACGAGCGCGGCGGCTACGCCCACCACGGTACCGAAGGCCTTGAGACTTTGAACAGCCCTTGCCCGGTAAGTGCCTGCCTGAGCCTTCCCGCCGGCCGGCCAGGTCGATGCGCGTGGATCCGGTCCGGACACGACCCTACCGACCATCTTTGGTCGGCAGCTTCATGGTCTTGCCGGTTAGCTTGCGCCTCATCTCATTCAGTTTCTCGAGGCTGGCGACGGTCTCGCCCGGTCGACGCGCCGCGACGCCGACCAGCAGCGCTTCGATGAGACCCAGGGTGGCGGTGTGTGTGCTGAGCATGTCGGCGTGACCCCGAGGCACCTGCAACACCAGATCGACCTGGGGCCGAAGCTTGGTGGCGAGCGTGTCCGTCAGGAGAATAGATTTGGCGCCGCGTTCGTTCTTCTCGTCCAGAAGAGCGCCGAGTTCCGGATAGACCTTCCCGTAGGCCAAGATAACGACCAGGTCGTTGCGGCGCAGCTTCTGAAGATCGTCGGCGAAGAGAAGCCCGGTGTTCGTCAAGGCCGTCGCCTCGATGCCGAAGCGGGAAAGTTGGACGACGAAGTAGGTCGCGATCGCACTCGAGGGCCCGAGCCCGAAGACGAGGACTCGACGAGCGGCGACGATGTGCTTGATCGCCGTCTCGAACTGCTGTGGCGAGACAGTCTGGCGAAGGCTCTCCAGCGACTGCAGGTGCGTGTCGAGCATGATGTTGAAGGCGGAGGAGGAGTCCTTGCCGACATTCCCGAGCGTCCGCGTAAGGCGCGCCGCCGGCGTAGCGAGGTGCGCATCTCGTCGGCGAGCGTCCTTCTCATCTCGTCGAGCCCGGAGAAGCCCAATGCCTTGGCCGTCCGTATGATCGTGGCGTCGCTGGTGCCCGCTTTCGTCGCGAGCTCCGCCGCCGAGGCCATCAGCACGTCGGCTCGGTTGTCGCCGAAGAAGCGCGCAACGCGTTGCTCGGCGGTACTCATATCGCCTTGGCGGTCGGCGAGCCTGTCGTCGAATGTTCGCATAGCTGTCAGTCCAGATTCTCGTATGTAGCATACACAACAGGTGTTATAAGACAACGTTGTATTTGCTACACATCGGACGTCCGTCATGCATGACATTTCGTGGAGCGTCGCCGCTTCCGCTGTTGGCTCGGCCTTCCTGGCCTCGTTAGTCGAGGTCGTCGAGGCTTTCACAATCGTGCTGGCCGTCGGGACCCTTCGGGGTTGGCGCGCTGCTTCGCTCGGAGCGGCAGCAGCACTCGTTCTGCTGGGCGCCCTGATCGTGTTGCTCGGCCCGTTGCTCGGCCATGTGCCGATCCGACTTCTGCAACTTATCGTCGGCGTGCTGCTGCTCCTGTTCGGGATGGGTTGGCTGCGGAAGGCGATCCTGCGTTCGGCCGGTATCATCCCGCTTCACGACGAGGAAGCGATCTTCGCATCGGAGTCAGCGCAATTGACTGAGGCGGCCGGAAACCGCGGCGCCTCCCTGGCTTGGATCGCCGGGCTCACCGCCTTCAAGGCTGTGCTTCTTGAAGGCCTAGAGGTTGTTTTCATCGTGATCGCCGTCGGCTCCGGAAAGGGACTGCTCTGGCCCGCCGCGCTGGGGGCGCTCGGCGCTTGCTTAACGGTCCTGGCCGTCGGTGTGGCCGTCCACAAGCCGCTTGCCAGAGTGCCCGAGAACACGCTCAAATTTGCGGTCGGCGTGATGCTGTCGGCGTTCGGCGTGTTCTGGACGGGCGAAGGGCTTGGCGTCGAGTGGCCGGGCCAAGATCTGGCGCTGATCGCGTTCGCGGCCGCCTTTCTCGGAGTCGCACTCGTCACCGTTTCCTTTCTTCGCTCACCTACAAAGGCGATGGCCGCATGAGCATTTTCGTCGAAGTCATCATGGAACTCGTCGGCATGTTTTTGGCCGACGCAATGCTCACGATCGCGACGATCGTTCTCGTCACGGTCGTAGCCGTCGTAGTCTGGTTGATACCGGATAATCCCCTCTTCGGCGGTGGTCTTCTCTTCCTCGGATGTCTTGCGATCGTGATCTGCGCCTCGCTTCGCGCGGCCGGCAAGCGAAGAGCGGCCAGCTGAATGGCCAACGACGTCTATCTACCGGGTGGACAGCTTGCATCCTCTTGGGCAATCGTTCGTGATGCGCGGCGAGATCTGAGCTCGTCCGCCGCCCGGCCAAAACTGGCTTTAATGCCCGTCAAGCCTGAACGGCGGGTGACATCATTTCGGAGCCGTATTGCAGAACTTGCACCTTCTCGAGCGTAACCAGGCCGCTGGTCATCATTCGGTCCAGCACAGGAAGAAAGGTATCAATCTTCGACTGGCTGTCTACGATCTCGACCACCAGAGGCAGGTCTTGGGACAATCGCAAGATCTTGTTCGTATGCAGTCGCGTCGAATGACCATATCCGATGCAACCGCGCATTACTGTTGCACCAGCCAAATGCATTTCCCGTGCTTTCAGCACGATTGCTTCGTAGAGGGGCAGATGGTTGTGCTTGTCTTCTTCGCCGAAGAATATCCTCAGTAAGACCGCGTCTCGAGGGAGCTGCATATCTAGACCCCATCGCAATTGTATCAAGACGGGCCGCAAACCAAGATCGAGGTCAGATACTCAAAGTACCATAGACAGCTCGGCCCTAGATGCCGCTTATCGCCGCTCAGCGTCACCCAAAACCCTGAGCGCTTGCAAGCCAAATGACCAACACAATAGCTCTTTGTCCCGGCTTCATTGCAGCACGAAGGAACGCGATAGGACAAGAAACCTGACACGTCCGGATCCTGGCCAGCCCGCGCTCGCCATGCCGACCGGCAGTCATGCCGCGGTGCCAAATGGACCGCCAGCGCGCGTAAGCTTCTTCTGATCGCCTGCTTCGGCTCCTCCGCTCTCACACCGTCCCGCTTCACTTCACCACTAGCACCGGACAGGGAGCCAGCTGAACAATACGATCGGCGCGGCTGCCGATCAGACGCTCATAGAGGGCAGAATGGCCGGTGGCTCCTATAACCAGGAGTTCGGCTTCGATCCTGCCGGCCAAATCGACGATGTCGCGGACCGGATGTCCGGCGACGACGTGGGTGTGTAGCGTCACCTGACTCTGTCCGGCTAAAGTTCTCGCTCGCTGGACGACGCCATGATACCGGCGCGCCGCCGTACCAGTCTCCTGCCGCACCTCTTCCACAAACTCGGGCATATAGTCGATCTCTTCCACTGAGATCATGTGAAGTTCCGAGTTGTTTTGTTTTGCCAACGCAATGGCAAAGACAAGCGCGTGGAAGGCGTGTTCGGAACCGTCATTGGCATGGAGTATCTTCCTGAACATCGGACTCTCCTGCTATTTGGCCTGTCGCGCAGGCCTAAGCTGCCTTGCAGCCTCCTCTTCAGCTTGCTGGGACTCCGGCTCCGGTAACAAGTGATGAGGCAGATAGAACGCGTTGGCAATGATTGTCGGAATTACTGCGCTGCCGATCACCGCCGCGACCAGCGCGGAATATTGGCCCTGGTTGATGATCCCGTGCGACAGACCGAAGAGCGAAGAGATCGTTCCGAAGGTGAGGCCCGTGGACATCAGAAGCGTCGTATACATCGCTTCCTTATTCGGAGATCCAAAGAACTTCGTCACAGGATAGACGCCAACGATCTTCGTTGCGATCTTGACCACCAGAAAAAAGATGAAAGCAGCCGGTGCGGCTATCAGCGCCGGGATCGATACGAACGAGCCGGCACGGATGAAGTAAAAGGGGGTCAATAATCCGAAGGTCAGCGTTCGCAAGCGCCGCACCAAGGCATGATCCTTGCCGACCGTTCCAGCCAATACCATCCCGATGAGGTAAGCCGGCAGGACAGCCTCGCTGTCGGCCCAGGTTGCGAGCGCACCCATTCCCAACAAGCAGAGCAGAAGAAATTTCGTCTCAAGCTCCGAAGGCCGCCCGCCGTATATATGGAAGAAGCGCGGCGTCAGCCAAGGGAGGATCACAAACACGACGACACCGACGCCGAGAAAGATGAACGTCTTCATTGTGAACGGTGAGAAAATCAGGCCAAGCGCGACCACCGTGCCAAGATCTGTGACAAAGCACGCGGCTAGGACCGTCTTGCCATACTCCGTGGTGTTGAAGCCGAACTCAATCATGACGGCGTAGACAACGGCGACCGAGGTGGTCGACATCGCAACGCCCGCAAGCCAGCTAGGCATCGGTTGCCAGCCGAGGAGGTAGTGAGCGGCGGCTGCGCAGCCGATGAACGGGAAAGCGAAGCTCGCAAGTCCGACGGCCGCCGCTTCCTTCCACTTGAGCTTGAAGATAACGGGATCAAGCTCCGCACCTGCGAGAAAGGTCAAGACAATGGCACCGATACCCGAGAGAAACTTGACCCAGGATTCATCCGTGCCGAGGACAGCAGATCCGATCGCGGCCCCGATGATCAACTGCGCAATCGTCCCAACGACGATCTCTGAAAGGGCCGTCGAGATACGAAGCCAGATCGATAGCAGGCTCGCAATCAGTGCGAGACCTAACCACAATGCAGCAAGTGCCCATACTCCGGTCATTAGCGATGTCCTTTTGAAGCCACGCTCCCAGCCCTCAAGAAAGGGGGCGATCTCGCGATGCGATGACGTATTCGGCCACTGCCGTAACAAGACCCAAGAAAAGCATGCTCAGCACGATCTCCAGCGCCGCATCCAACAGGAACGCGAAGACGGCCGTGACAACGACCGCCGCGAGAACAGAAGCCGTGAAGCGCAAATTGGAGAGCAGCATCCGCACCAGATTCTCCATTCGCAATCGACATGCCCACCCGAGGAGGCCTCGGGCAGACGGAGATCGTCTGGATGCTTGACACGGAAGGAAGGCAGCCAAGCTCCTACCGACGCTAAGCGTCCAGTAGGAGTCATCAGCCTCAGCGGCGGTTACGGGGGGACCCCATCCCCTGAATCTACCCTAATTCTAACCGGGATTTGCCGGTTAGCAAGTCGGCACCATGGGAATTCCGGGCGATTGGCGGCGTAAGGGAAGCGCTGACGTTTCTTGGGAGGCCGTTGCATCGGTCCGCGATTCCGATTCCTCAACGCGATCATTCATCGCTGGTTCCTCATGGCGCCTAACGCGTTATGCTTGAGGCAACCCGGTCAACTCCTCTTTAAGCGGGATATGCTCCGGGAATTTGCGCGAAAACCAAAGTGCTGTGGCTGCAGCGATTTGGTCAGGAGGATAGATGGGCGCCTCGCCAGCTCGCACGAGGCCCAGGGTTGGGGCCGACAACGCAAAGGCGATTCGGCGCATAAGGCTGCGCCACGGCGAAGCCGTGTGGGCGATGGCGAACCTTGGATTCCAGGGAGCGGCCACTAGCAGCACGTTTTATGAGTACATCAAGTCGCTGCGCAAGTTTGGCATTCCCTTCGGAAAGATCGGTCTCGGACGGCGGGGTCTCGCAAACTACTCTTATTGTCACCTGATGGAACTCGCGCTCGTCCTCACGACGCGCGTCTACTATTTCGTTCCAGACGCGATACTCGGGGAGATCATCGAGTACAGGCAAGTTCTCTACCGGCACTATCGGCGAGCCTATCTAGATCGAGATGCGGGCATCGGTGCGCCCATCACGGCGTCTGTGCGAGCTCGCGCAGGCGACAAAAATGCGCACTGCTTTCGGGTCTTCGTCGGCGTTTCGATTGCGGTGAATATGTGGATGCCACGTTGAAGAGACTGCAACATGACTGATCAGAAGACCGCGGAAATGGCGCTGCGGAATCAATACCGTCTCGGCGTCGGGATCGTATTGCTGAACCAGCGTGGTGAGGTGTTTGTCGGCAGGAGGCCGGACCTGAAGCCCGACGTCTGGCAAATGCCTCAGGGTAGCATCGAAAAAGGAGAGACCCCACAACAGGCTGCTCTCCGGGAACTCAAGGAAGAGGTCGGGACGGACAACGCCGAACTGCTCGCCGAGAGCAGAGATTGGTTGCAATATGATGTCCCATCCGAGTTTGTACCTAAAAGATGGTCCGGGCGCTGGAAAGGACAGCGTCAAAAATGGGTCGTGATGGTCTTTCGCGGTGCCGATACAGACATCAACGTTGCAGGAGATGACTCTGAGCTCGACGCTTGGCGATGGGTGCCGACGAAAGACATCGCCGGCCTGGCCGCGCCGTTCAAACTTTACCTCGATGTCATCGGCGAGTTCTCAACCATTTTCCGGGATTGAACCAATGACCACCGCCATCCGAAGTCTGAATGCCTTCGGAATACTGGACTCGCGCGGCTATCCGACGCTCCGCGTGGTTGCCACGTTAGACAACGGCTGCACCGGGACGGCTTCCGTTCCGTCGGGTGCATCAACCGGACGGCACGAGGCGCTTGAGCTTCGCGACGGAGATAGCTCGCGATATGGCGGCAAGGGGGTGCGCAAAGCGGTATCGCACGTTAATCAGATTATCCAGGATCACCTCCACGGCCAGGCGGCCGCGCCGCAGGACGCCGTCGATGCGACATTGGTTGCACTGGATGGTACCGAGAACAAAGCTCGTCTGGGGGCCAATGCGATCCTCGGCACTTCGATGGCGGTTGCGCGCGCTGCAGCGGCAGCTTCGGGCGTTCCGCTTTACCGATATCTCGCTGGCGCCTCGGTGCCGAGATTGACCGTACCAATGATGAACGTCATCAACGGTGGTCGTCATGCGCAAAATTCCCTCGACTTCCAGGAGTTCATGATCGTTCCTCACGGTGCGCCGAGCTTCGCCGAGGCGCTCCGCTATGGAGCGGAGACCTTCCACGCTCTGCATGAACTGCTGCACAAGGCCGGATATTCGACTGCGGTCGGCGACGAGGGCGGCTTCGCCCCCAACTTGGGAACAATCGAGGAAACCTGCGAACTGATCGTTGCCGCGATCAGAAAAGCAGGCTTGCGACCCGGTCCTGAAGTTGCGCTTGCGCTTGACCCCGCCGCAAGCTCATTCGCGAAAGATGACAAATACGTCTTCGCAAAATCTGGCAACATGACTTTCTCAAGCGCGGAACTGCTGGATCTCTATGATCGCCTGGCCCGGACATATCCGATTGTTTCGATCGAGGATGGATTTGGCGAAGACGATTGGGAAGGTTTCCGTCGGCAAACCGCCAGCTGCGGCGATCGATTACAGATCGTCGGCGACGATCTGTACGTGACCAATCCGCGATTCATTCGGAAGGGGATCGAGAGCAGCGCCACAAACGCGGTCCTGATCAAACTCAATCAGATCGGAACTGTCACGGAAACGATCCAGGCTGTTCAAATGTGCCGGGATGCAGGCTGGCGCTATATCATCTCGCACAGGTCGGGTGAGACAGAAGACACCTTCATCTCGGATTTTGCGGTGGCCATGGGTGGCGGGCAGATCAAGGCGGGATCGCTCTCGCGTAGCGAGCGACTCGCAAAATACAACAGGTTGCTCGGAATCGAGCGGGATTTGGGGCCTGGCGCGGCTTACGCGAGCCCTTTCTAGAAGAAGGGAGCGCAAAGCTCCGGCTGCCGGCATGATCGACGCCGAGGTGCTGGTAACGCTGCAGTGAGGCCGCGACGCTAAACCCAACCGATGACGAGATGAGACGCTTACGTCTTCTCCTGATCGCTGTTGCCTCCCGCCGAGGAGAGAACTTGATCAATTTGGAGTCGCTCGAACCATGACGTGCGTAACCGCAACTCCATCAACCGAGCACGAGCCGTTGAGCGCTGATCTTCCGATCCGCTTCGCAAAACGGCACGGCATGCGAGTATGGCCACCTGCGGGTCTGCATTGTTGATGAAACATCGGAGCCTATCTGCGTGCGTGGGCTTGAGCGATATGTCGCCCAACAACGAAAGAAGGCTCCGATACTTTGAAGCAATCCGTGGCCTCCAGCAACTGTCGCCCAATCCTCGATCCGAGGGAAAGGAGAGCGCTCTCGGCCGCATGCCGGCACTCATCCTCGCCTAATGCATTGATCAGGACCGGGACAGCCTCGCACCTCTGATAAGAGGCGAGCGCCGAGATTACGCCAATCAGCGGGCGCCGCGATGCCAGTCCGCGGAGAATTGTAAAAGTTCTCAAATCGCCTTTTCGGGCCATGGCAAGCGCTGCCGCACTGATCACGGCATCATCCCCGACCCGCTCAACAGGATCGTCGGCAGGCTTCGACCGCCGCAGGAATTCTTCTATGACGTCGAAAGCGCCGATCATCCCGAGTGCTTGGACCGCGCGGCATCGCACCTGGTAAAGGCCGCTTGGCTCTCTTTCAAACAGGAGTTCCTTCAATGCAGGTATCGCGCGTTCACCGATTGCGACGACCTCAAGAACGCCTCCGCAGTCGCGATGGAGGGCCGTCAAGCTCGAAAGGGCGCTGGAGAGCTTCTTCTCTTGGTTCTGATCAGGATCCGGCATGGACTTCTCCCTGAGTTCGCACAGAACCAGGAGTCATCGGCCGTTTGGGCTATTAAAGGCGAACTCCACCGCCATCCCTAAGCTAGAGAGAGGGTGCGGAGCGATCAAGAGGAGCAAGCATTTCACGTTACGAAGGCATCCTGACTGTCCCTGCAACTCTGGCCTCTGCAACTGCAAAAGCAACTAAGTGATGGCTGGAAAGGCGCCAAACTCCGGGCGAGCGCGAGCACCTTATGGCCCGGTTCGTCGAGCCGAGTACGCGACTCTGCGTATTGTGGACTTGCAGGACGGCGCTTCAATGAGCGCGCGGCGTAGCGAGATTTCCCGGCGGTCCGGGGCCTACACCGCCGATTGAAAAGAACGCGCTCGCGCGCTATGTTGGAATGAAGCGCCTGAGTGACCGTGTCCCGGTTCAAGCGGCGGTACTATAAATGATGCGGCGGTGGAGTTCGCCGGAAGCGCCCGATGGGCCAATGCCTCCTGCAAGGTGAGCCTTGTTGGGAGTCCGTCATGTGGAACGATTCGTCCAGTTTCGAAGGTTTGATCGTCGGCGCAGCAAGCAAATGCGACCGGGGGTGATGCTATGAGCACCGCCGGCCAGTCCAGACGCCTCGCGATTTACTTCATAATTTTGATCGGCGTCTTGAGCTTTTTCGCGGATTTCACCTACGAGGGATCTCGGAGCATCATAGGTCCCTACCTCGCGTCTCTACAGGCCAGTGGGACGGTCGTCGGGATTGTCACTGGATTTGGCGAACTGCTCGGCTACGGCCTTCGGTTGCTTTCCGGCCGTTTCGCCGACATCACCGGGCGCTATTGGCCGATCACCATCCTTGGCTATGCCATCCAGATGGCATCCGTACCTGCGTGGCGCTGACCTCCAATTGGCCGTCTGCCGCCGCATTGATCGTTCTCGAGCGAATTGGAAAAGCGATCCGGAATCCGCCACGCGACGTGATGCTTTCGCACGCCGGCAAGCAGGCTGGTGGTTACGGATGGGCCTTTGGATTACACGAAGCGCTCGATCAGTTTGGAGCGATGTTCGGGCCGCTTGCGATGGCGGTAATGCTTGCCCAAGGTCACGGCTACACTCAGGCATTTGCGGTTCTGCTCATCCCTGCCGTCATCAACTTGAGCCTCGTATTGATCGCCCGCTGGCTCTATCCGAAGCCAGAAGATATGGAAACGAACCCCTCCAATCCTGGCACCACGCGGATGCCGCGCACTTTTTGGATTTACCTGTTCGGCGCGGCGCTGGTTGCGGCTGGGTTCGCTGACTACCCCCTGATCGCCTTCCATCTATCCCGCGCTGAAGTGGTTCCCGGAAATTGGATCGCTATCTTCTATTCCGTCGCGATGGCGGTGAGCGGCACCGGATCTCTCATTCTCGGGAGATTGTTCGACCGGTTCGGGTTTGCGGTGCTGATCCTGCTCGCGCTTGTTTCGGCTCTCTTTGCACCTCTGGTTTTTCTCGGTAGCTTCTGGTCCGCGTTGCTAGGAGCTGCGATCTGGGGCCTCGGCATGGGCGTTCACGAGTCCATCATTCCTGCCGCTGTCGCGCCCATGGTGTCGGTTCACAGGCGAGCGTCAGCGTTCGGCATGTTCACGGCCGGCTATAGTTTCGCCTGGTTTATTGGCAGCGCCATCATAGGTGTTCTATACGACTTCTCAGTCCCTAGCGTGATCGCGTTCTGTGTCGTGGCGCAACTGAGTGCCCTTCCTGTTTTTGCTTGGGTAGGGCGCCGCCATTCTCCGCGCGGTACAGTGGCATAGGGGCAGCAGCTTGCAGCTAACATTATCACTTTGGGTTCTTGAAGCCGTTTTTTCGGCAGCCCGCCGATGTGACGGCTTGCGAAGAGGCAACCGGAACTGGAAACTGCATCAGCAGACGTCGAACCAACAGGTGTTACCATGACCCCAGATACAGTTCGGATTATCAAGCTCCACAAGCGGTGGGCCGACGGCTATACGGTTATCTGGTTGATCTTTGCGCTGTTGCTTCTGAGCGGCATCAAGTTCGCGCTAGAAAGCGGAGGTGTCGCTGCTCCGGAGCAATCGACCATCCTACTGCTTCTCGCTGTTCTGATCCTGATCGTCGCGATCTGGCAGGCGGTTGGCATGGGGATTGCTAGAATACACATGATCATCAGAGACATCGATCTTGAGCGGAAATAACAGGCTGCAAGGAGGACATCGAACGTGCTGAGTGGCTTTGTTTGCATTGTGATTGGCAGTGTACTCGGGGGGTGTGCACGCTACTTCATCTCGGGCGTCGTCGCACGAAACGTGGGCGAGACTTTTCCGTGGGGCACAATGATCATCAATGTCAGCGGAGCCTTCTTGATCGGAATCTTGGGTGCTCTAGCGACGGACCAATCATCATTGATGGCGTCGACCAATCCATGGCTGTTTGCCGTGACGGGCTTTCTTGGCTGCTATACGACGGTTTCATCATTCAGCCTGCAGACGCTTTCGCTGGCCCGTGATGGCGAAACCGGGCGCGCGGTCAGCAACGTTTTACTTTCGCTGGTGCTCTGCCTTTCCGCGGTGACATGCGGGTTTTCGCTCAGTGAATGGCTCTTGACATAGTTCGCCACATGCTTCGCAAATCGAATTCAACGACAGCCGACCGATGGAATACTGGGATTCTTTACGTCTATGTGGCATCAGGGGCTGTGGTTGGCGGCCTGGCAAGATTCCTTGTATCGGTGGCTCTGCAGACAGGAACAGAGTTTCCATGGGCCACGCTGTTTATCAACGCCACCGGGTCCTTCATCATTGGCTTTTACGCTACATTGACTGGTCCCGAAGGAAGGCTCTTCGCCAGCGCGCGGCAACGCCAGTTCGTGATGACCGGCTTTTGCGGGGGCTATACAACGTTCTCGACCTTCAGCCTGGAAACCTTCAAGCTGTTCCATTCGGGAATGAAGCAAACGGCTTTGGTGTACATTATCGCCTCCACGATCGCCTGGCTGGTCTCAGTATGGTTGGGGCACACAATCGCGAGCCGACTTAACCGCTTGAAGGGGAGCTAATGATGCAAATTCCGAAGCAGGCGGTCCTGCTCCGGATATTTATCGGCGAGGACGATCAGTGTAACGGATCACCGTTATACGAGGCGATCGTCCTGAAGGCGCGCGAACAACATCTGGCCGGTGCAACCGTGTTGCGCGGCCCTATGGGTTTCGGCAAGTCGAGCCGGCTCCACACGACCAAGATCCTTCGCCTCTCTGAAGATTTGCCATTGGTTATTGAGATCGTCGACAGCGAGGAAAACATCAACGGCTTCCTGCCCGTGCTCGATGGCATCATGACGAGCGGGCTGATCACGTTAGAAAAGGTTCAAGTCTTGCGATATGGAGAAGAAGCGACGGCGTAAGCCATGGGCGGGCTGGGCCACCGATCACACGATCAGGGACTAGTTGCGATATGGTGATGTTGACTGGGACGCCGCGCGCTGCCGCCTATCCGCGATAGCGAATTGATGGAGGAGCCCGGTAAGGCGCTTACCGAAGCGGCTGAGAATCGGCCACAATTTGTGTGATCAGATTAGGTACGCGCTAACCAGACAAGTCGCGAGGCTCATCTGTCGCAACGGGTCGGAATACCGCTAATTAAAATCCGAGTGTTTCTCCGTGCCATCCGGCTTTGGCGGTCAAACGTGGCACCCCGGGCGACAATTTCGCGGCACGAGATATCCGGGTCCTGCCATCGTCATCGGAGGCACTGTTAGCTTCCACGAGATGCAAGGGCCGGATGTTGGGATGTTGCGCAACCGGACCATCTCGCGATCCCGACTGACCATTTTCGAATTGAGATCGGCCGATCTCTCCGATTCACTTCTGTCGAAGTTCGCGGGATCTCATTTCCAGGATTTTGACGTCGCGCTGTAGCAGACGCTTCTTGTCTTCGAGATCAACCAGGTCCGTCCCAGTTGCCCCGTCTATCCTCGCCTTAATCAGTGCTGTTAGGTACGGTCTAAGTGTCTCTACGCTGCTGTGACCGGCGTACTCTGCCGCTTTGAGTAGGATGGTCGCTTCGGCGATGGGTATTCCATGTTCGTCTGTTTTGCCGAGAAATCGGGCCACGGTCCGCGTCAAGAATACGGCCCGGAGCCGATGCAGCGACGCGTTCTTGATCTCCACCTTCCGAAACAACTGGCCAAATAGGTTGGACACCGCATTTGGGTGGAATCGTCGACCTCTGTCCGACAGAAACACATTTTCGGGCTGTTCTTTGCGCCCCGCATACCGAGCCAAGAGATCTTCGCGCTCAATCGCTATGTATTCGAACAACGTACGGAGCAGATGCGGGCTCATCGGTACCTTCCGACGCTTGCCGCGCTTGGTGTCTCTGACCCACATATGGTGCAATTCGCCTGACGCTTGGAGCGCCTCGATGACTTCAAGAGCAGGAATGTCATGCACAAGCATGCCGATGATCTCTGCGCGTCGAAGCCCGGCCTCCTCGGCCACACTCAACATGAGCGAGTTTCTCACCGCGTGCTCGGCAAGCGCCGCTTCGGCATGGAGCCCCTCAATCTCGAGCTGATTTGGAGTATGACGATAGGATTGGCGCCTATTGGGCAGAAGCAACGGCGACCTCTTTCGAACCGAACCTCGCCCATTCTTGGACCGCGTTACATGCTCCTCGACTGAGACGGCCAGCATCTCCCCGACTGCGTAGAGCCCCGCGACACATCCGCTATCTTGACACCAGACCAGGAATTGAAACACACAGCTGATCTTTTTGTTTATCCGCGTTGGGGATATCCCGGCGGTCTCCATCGCATCTCGCCACTCAATCAAGTCCGCGTCATCAACGATGGTTCTACCATGTAGGTGAAATTCCATTCGGAATCCTTCGTCGAGACGGAGCATGGCCCGCTTGTCGAGGCGGTCAAACCACTCGCGTAGAATTTTCGCATATTCAAGAACCGTGCTGAGAGCCTTTTGGCGCCGCAGAACGAGCCCTCTTAGCCAGTTCGAGGGTTCGGTGAGTATGAAACCCGTCTCCCGCAGACGAAGAGTCGGGATTCCGGGTCTAGAAGCACCTCCTAATACGCAACTGTCATCGGACAATCGGATCTCGACAACGGGAAGGCGTGCTTCTCGATCAATTTCGTCGCGAATTCGAGCCATTCGTTACTCGATATCGATAACACCTAATCCGATTCTGAAGACGGAACATGAATGACGGCTACTGATTGCAGTTCCGAGAGACGCTTCGTCAGGAGTGAGTTTTGCGTCGCGAGATACTCCTTCCTGGAATTGGAACTCGCCAGCTGCTTTTTCAACTGATCTATTTGATCCTGCATCACGTGAAACTGGCTCATTAACGAACTCTCCCTCTCTCTCGCCCTGTCAACTTCAACTTGGAGCATCGCACAGCGCTCGCCGAGCTTTGGGCGCCGAACTCGTGCCTTTTGCTTGGAGTGGATCTCGGTAAGCAGCCGCCGCGCTCTGCTGGCGATTTGGCCATAGCGAGGGTGGGTCGTCGTCATTTCATTCGGACTCCCGACCGGATAGAGTCCGAATTCCTCATCATGCCACCGAGCGAAGTCCCTGAGGCTGCGTGGCACATAAGTACCGACTGGGAGCCCCGAGCCCCTGCTAAGCTTTCTCAGAACCAAGAGCTTTCTATTCAGACGCTCAAGTACAGTTCCCGGGTACGTAATCCTTCCCATTTCGAATAGCTCAACTATTCCTTGAAACCCGCTTCCAGGTAGTCGAGAAGGTTAGCGAGCCGCTTCTTTTCTGCGTTTCGCGCAAGAGCAGGTAACGACGGATCTTTGAGCCGTCGCCGGACCAGCCTAATCTCCTCTTCCATATAGGGCCTAAATATCGGATCGGTGCAGTTGTGGAAGCATCCTGAACAAACGTGAGGCGCAGCTTTTGCAAGGTCGGCGCCCCGCGCACATTCAGGATCCCGATCCGAACTTCGACAATTGGCGTGCGCCGCTCCTTCTGCCGTTTCTGGACAAACACAGTAGCTCCAAGGATTGCTCTTCAGAAGGATTTGCGTCTCCGAAACGAAATTGTCGATCCACCTATTCAGCCGGTCCGGCATGACGATCCGAACTTCCGATTTCCAACGCTCTACGATGCGCTGAAATCTCTCACCGAAGCTCCGCCAAGTTTGCGTTCTCCAGAGGCGGCCTCGCGCAAAATCGCCTTAGTAAACTCTCCCTCTTCCTCGACCAATAATCCCGCGGCCGCCTCGGTTACATAACGTCTCGTCGCGACGATATCAGTGTGGCGCAGATGATGAGAAAGCGCACCAAGGTCCCCCAACTGGTATCGCCAAACGTATGCGATGCTGAAGAACCGGCGAAATTGATGTGGCGTAAAGTGCCACACGCTCGCATTTTTTGTCACCGATATGCCGACGACAGCTGCGAAGTTGTTCAAGTCCGCAATTGGGTTGAGGGTACGGGTTTGGCCCTTGTCGTTCGCGTCAATCGCTGCCCAACGACAGATTTCTGCGTCCGGATCCCCGCCACGCGCACGAAAGCTCAGGCGCTCGAGCGTCTCAACGGCGGTAGCGACAAGGGCCGGACATGGGGTGAGTTCCTTTCGACGAGCAGTTTTCTCGATGTAGGTCCTGATCCAGAACCCATCCTTGGAATTCCCGTGCACACAGTTCGAGGTCAATCCGAGGACTTCACCTATCCTGCGACCGCTAAACGTGGCGATGATCACCAGCGAAGCCGTGGCCAAGTATCTAACTGCATCTGGAAGTGTGATGCTTAGCGGATTGCCACTTCGATTCCGGACCGTGCCGATCAATGCCAAGGGCGTAGCAGATCCGGGAACATTATCCATCTGCCCGACGGCCAAGTTAACAGCATCGGAAATATCGAACCGGGCCATGTCTCGCAGAAGGAGAGCGGTCTCGTGAGCTGCGATTATGGGATCTGCGTAGTCAAGCATCCAGCGTATCGACGCGTCGACCAATTCCATCGCTTGTCGTACAGGTACCGTCGGCGTCCGGCCGACCTCTACTCCTAGGCCTGCTACGATTTGGCCGAGACCTTCGGGAAAGGGCTCAACGGTCAGTTTGTCCCCTTTCAGGAGAGATCGAGCTGCCCAAAGGTCCGCAAGCGGTCGCAGTTTACGCTCGAGCTCTGTACGCGTCACGGGCTTGCTCTTGGGTTTCTCGAGAGATAGCAAGGCGGCGGTCAGCTTATCTCCCCGCTCTCCCGCCTTCACCGCTGCTTCAACGCAAGCGATTACTTTCCTGGTTTCGCTGTTGGTCAGAAAGGTGTCGGGCAGCGCCGCCTCGCGAAGCACGGCCGAACGATCTACCCGGCTAAGAGGCCTACTCCGAAAAAGGTCCTCAAGCTTTCCCTCTTTGATCAATCGCACGAATGTGTTGCGAAGCCGCTCGAAGGCGTTGAGCTGCGTGGCCACTCCGTAAGCAGCGCTCAAGGACAGATCCTCGATATCAGACGCGGTCAGAGCCTCAAACGCCGCAATTCCGTTCAGTCGCATCCAACCGACGACGGACATCAAATTGCTAACGAGAGTCGCGTGGAGATCGACAGATAACCTATCGGAAATCGCAAACGGTCCCTCCCGGATGAGGACCGCATATTCCTTCGTCACTCTATAGAGATGATCATTCTCTGGAGCAGTCAGCAGTGATCCGTCCGGCAGGCGATAAGCAAATCGAAGTTCTCGCCTCTTGTTACGTCGCGGACCATTCGGCTCAGGTAAGATCCACACGGGATCTTCCCTCCTGTTGTCGAGCCAGGTAGCAGTTCCTTCCAGAACGATTGCGTCCCGGCGAATGCTCGAGGCTCTATAAGGCGCCGTGTCACGCCGGCGTTGCGTCACGCTCGCTTCCATGCTCGCCTCCCTGATTCAAACCAAGTTGAGCGGCCCCAGTGACAATTCCTCAGGAAGCCAAGCATCCTTCTCCGGATTATCGTGTTGACGTCGATTCGTCTATTGTGAATCGCTTTGCGGAATATCGTGTTGTTCCTCGCCTGGCAGGCAAAATACCGCCACCCGAATTCGGGTATGCACAAGCTTTCGGGAGAGCAGCGAACGGGGTTGATATACAGACAGGATTCAGGGATCTAGGAGCATGCCGAGCTTCGAGTACATGCCGCAATGGACGATCGAGGATGTCAAACAACACGGCGACATCTATGTCGCTTCGGGTACGTATTCGGAAATCGTGGAGAATTGCTCGAAATGCGGCGCTCTCGGGCCACTCGCTAGACACGGCTCGAAGACGACTACCCTCCGGGACGCGCCCATTCACGGGAAACAGACGACGATCGTCGTTAGGCGACGGCGCTACCGTTGCAAGGCGTGCGGTGCTACCTCTCTGCAGCCGTTGCCCGACGTGGATGATCGACACCGAATGCTGAGGCGTTGCCTCGATCACATACAACGCCAATGTGTTCGTCAGCCCTTCTCGCAGATTGCGCGAGATGTTGGGGTCGACGAAAAAACGATCCGTCTCGTCGCTTCCAGGCATATACGAGAGCTGAGTCAGAACGCGCTATCAGCCGCGCCACGGCAGCTCGGAATCTCCGAGGTTTCGGCGCTCGACAAGCCTAGGCTGCTTTTCGCGGATTTGGAACGATCTTGTGTAGTCGATCTCCTGGAGAAAAAGGGAGCGCGTTCTCTCGCAGGCTGGCTGAACCAGCTAAACTCGCGCCAGACGATACGGATCGTCTCGATCGAAATGCGACAGTCTTATCGCGAGACGATCCGCTCGATATTGCCTCGCACTTCGATCATGGTAAGCAGGCGACACATTCTTGCGATCGCAGACCAATCGTTCGACGCTGCTGTGAGAGCACTGTCGGACCGCCTTGAGCGCAAAGCCCGGCTGAATTTGATATTCAATTGGCACTTGTTGACCAAGCGCTCTTGCGAGCTGACGCCAGCAATGCGGCCTGTTTTACAACAGTTGCTTGCCACGTACCCCAAATTAGAAGGCGCATACCAAGCGAAAGAGCAATTTCACGACCTCTACAGTTTGGACTCGAGAACCAAAGCGGAGGCCGCATACGCCGTTTGGCTCAAGCATCTTCCCGACGAGTTGCGACGCGCCTTCCGTCCGCTCCTCACAGCTATGTCCGTTTGGGAGATGGAGGTCTTGGAGTCTTGGGAGCACCCGGTAAGAGAGGACGTCTTGGTCCTCGCAAACGCAGGCTTGAAAGCAGTGAACCGGCTCGGGAAGGGATACAGTTTTCCGATATTGCGAGCCCGCTTGCTTTTTGGTCAGCCGTTTTCCGGCGCAACATTCACCTGTCCGGGATGTCTAGGCACATACCCGATTGAGATTCGGGAAATGAACAACTCGACTACAGCCACTTGGTGCCCGAATTGTCGTCGACTTCGGGCAGACAGGTGGTTTATGCCAACCGGCCGGTAGATCAGAATCAGCCCCCCGCCGTGTCACCAGGGACGCATCGGCTCGAATGTGGAGTTCGCTTTTCGCTGTTCAACCAACGCTTTTGCACGGCTCAAGACCCTCGCTTGCGGGCCGCGCGCCATTTCTGACAGAACAACGTCTGTGAAGGCCAGCCAGGAGAGCCAGAGCCGTTCCCACTTCTCGGCCTGCCCAGCCACAAACCGATCCTGCTCCCGACGCAAGCTCTCGTTGAAGACGATCATATCGGCTATTGCTTCTGGTTCCGGCACGACAATGCTGGCCGCGCACGTGATGCATCGCTCCGGCAGATGACATATATCGCCCTTGTTAACCTCTGGCTGAATGCCGGCTCGTGGCAGCAGGCAAAGCACCCCCAGGCCATTCCGTACGGCATTGTTTTGAAGCTTTTGGACGGCATCTGAGCTGATGCCTAGCCGCTGAGCGGCCATCGCAACTTGCGCAACCGCCGTTGCCTGAAACTGATTCATGAAGAACTTCATCTTTTCTTCATACAGGAGCAGCATCGGATATTTGTTCACGTAACTGCCAGTGGTCGAACCAGACGCGTGCTGCCCCTTATACTGTGCAGCTATCAAGCTTCCGTCCTTGCGTAGCGCAAGATCAAGGAGCACCGATGGTCTGATCATGGAGGGAAGAAATCCGAATCCCCTCAGTTCTTCATGGCGCTCGCAGAAGCGCTTAAACCAATCCGAGAGGCGATGATCACTCAGCGCAATGACTTTCGATTGAGGTCTCACAAGAAATAGGGCCTTCCGGTCCTCGACAGCTGCATTCCGTCGGTATCGAGCCGTCATCTCAATCAGCTTCCTGAAGGCCATCACCGTTGTAGGTTGATGCTGGGGATTCTTGACCGCCAAATCGATAAAAATGGGCTTCCCTTTGCTTCGCGCCTTGAACCCAGTGACGCGCTCATGGCCGGGCAATTGCGATGGTTCAAGACAATCGATTTCGAGCGTTCGCGCCGTTGACGTATTTGCTCCGCTATCAACAAGATACATGACGATTGCGGCGATAACGGCGTTTGGATGTGGATTGAGCCGGTGCTCGATCTCGGAGAAACCCCCATGCCGCCTATAGAGGCGATGGATCAGTCCTCTGCTATGATGGTGTCGTCGAGGAGCGCAGCCATTCCACTGCTCGTCAACGAGAGCCAGAAAATCCCCAAGACCGGTCGTCCCAACGAAATCTTCTGCGCCATCGTGGAAACGGCCAACCAAGTCACTTGACCGGGGTGGAGTCTTCAGAACAAGTACCTGACCTTCAGACCAGAATCGTTCCCATTTCAAGAAGTCTTGTTCCGCACAGTTGCGGATGGCGGTCAGTCTCTCGGAAAGAATGATGCGGATCGCTGACACGGTGTCGTCGGGGAGATCATCTCGCCGAGCAGCTTCTTCCGCCAAGGCACTCAGAAATTCATTCTCCTCGGAAGCTGAAATTTCAACCTTGCGATCTTTTGCAATTCGCAGGAGCGCGTCTTGAGCGACCCGCCTCAACCTCTGGCGCGAGGATTCTGCTAACGATTTTCGTGGCTTTGCTTTGCGGCGTGCACCAGCGATTGGCTTCAGGCGATTGATGCGCGGCACGATCCCCGCCAAAGCAAGATATTTCAGAACTCCGTTGACGCACTTGATCCCATTAGACGCAGTCGTTTCCTTTCTCCCCTCTAGATCGGAGACACGTTTCATTCTCCAGTCTTGGCAAATCTGCTCGAAAGTGTCGCGATCGGGCAACGCCGCACGGTTGAGTGCAACAACGATTTCAGGACCAGCGACTTCTGACTCTGCTACCAACCTCAGAAAATAGAGCGTGGCACGATACGAGTTCTTTGCGCTACGGAGCTTTGAACAATGGACCAAAAACGCGTCGCGCACGCGAACCGCAAGATCGTGAGAATAAATTTCAGAGAGCTCGCTGAAGTCGTATGTTCGCTTGTGTCGATCAATCTGGAGTGCAAGGCTTGGATGAAACAGACAGATGCGTCCTCGGTTGTCGCCCGTACGGAAGGGCGCGACTCGAGCAGCAATCTCGGTATTGGCGTTCTCTAGGATTCCGGCCAACTTGGCCGATAGCTTTAGCGCCCCAATTGGTAGTCCGAGCCGGTCCGCAATGACCGCACGATTGAGCTTGCCCAGGTACAATGGAACGGGACTTTTATCGGAAAGGTAGTCTTGAACCAAGGCTCTTAGCGGGTCCGCATAATTGTCATACTTGGACCCTTTCAGCTTTGCTTCGCCGATTGCATCGTCGAATTCGCTGAGCAACGCCTTCAGTCCGAGATGCCGGTTGAACGCGTTTGCGTTAATTCCGAATAGCGAAACGATCGCGGCACGGTCGACCTTCGTCCCTCGAAGAGGGATGCTCCCTTTTGCAAAGGACTCTTTCAAGTATCGCCGGAGCTTCGGCACCTCTAGATCAAACTTGGAGGCAACGCTGCCTAATTTCGAAAGGCGCGTATCGTATTGATCGATGATAGATCTGAGTGGTTCAACTCGGGTTGCGGCGTAAGGAATATCGAAGCGTCGTGCAACGGCCGCACGATTGATCACGCCTCGTTCGATTGGAAGTTTTCCTGCTGCCTCGCACACTCGTAGAAACTTGCAAACCGATTTCACGATGCTGAGGTGGATGCCCTTCGAAGCAGAAGCCTTTGAGATTTTCACGCTTAGGTCCAACAACAAGCGACTCTTCGCATAGAATGCGCTCGTTCAACAGAAATAGCAACGTTTTGACAATCTTCGGAATATCGTGTTGGCGAAGACGAGAAAATACGATCAGCGCGGCGAGGCGCCGATTTCCCCGCCTGTTCCGCTTTGAGGTGACTATGTACGAGAAATCTTCGTCCAACCTAGCCCTGGTTCTGCTTCGCCATCTCGTGGCACGAGGCGTGTTGCGGAATTTTATTGGACGCCTCGTCTCTCAGGCAGGAGAGCTTATTAGCGGCGGCTACGCCGTTGCCAGTGATGTCGAGCGTGGGATCCAATTGCGGGCGCAGCGTACGGCGCCGCGTTCCAAGAAATAGTCGAGGAATACGCGGCGGAGTAGAGCGCCCCGTCGCGGTGGGAGCGCCTCAGGCGAAATTCGTACCGTCGCCCAGGTAAGAAATCGCTGAGACCTGACTGGGCATCCAGCATTACACGGCAATTGGCGCGGCAATATTTGGGTGGGGATCGTAGTTCATCAGTTGGAAGTCATCATATCGATAATCGAAGATCGAATTCGCACGCCGCTTGATCTGAAGCGTCGGCAATTGTCGGGGTTCGCGGGTTAATTGCAGCCGAGCTTGTTCAACATGGTTCTTGTATAGGTGAACGTCGCCGCCCATCCAAATCAGTTCGCCAGGCTCAAGACCGACTTGTTGTGCCAGCATATGAATCAGCAGCGCTGCCTCTGCCAGATTCCAACCTAAACCCAGAAAGACGTCGCAACTCCGCTGGAACACGACTCCGGACAGTCTACCCTCGGCGACGTAATATTGATACGTCATGTGGCACGGAGGTAGAGCCATCTGATCAAGCTCTCCTACGTTCCATCCTGTAAACAGGAGCCGGCGGCTGTTCGGATTTTCCTTTAGGCCGCGGACCAGGTCAGAAATTTGGTCGATGATGCGACCATCCTTCGCCTCCCAACCGCGCCACTGCTTTCCGTATACCGGCCCGAGATTCCCATCCTCGTCTGCCCATTCATCCCAGATCGTTACGCCGTTCTCGCGCAGATATTGAACGTTGGTCTCACCGCTGAGAAACCAAAGCAGTTCGTGAACACACCCCTTGAAGTAGATTCGCTTGGTCGTAAGGAGCGGAAAACCCTTCGACAGGTCAAATCGCAATTGGTGGCCGAAGATCGACAGCGTACCGACGCCGGTTCGATCCTCTCGCGCTACACCCCGATGCAGAAGCGTTCGCAACAATTCTAGATACTGGTCTTCTGGATGAAACAACGTCAACTTTTCCTCCATATGAGCGCAGCCGAGCACCAAGGAAAGAACTCAACAACGAACTCGCGAACGTCACATTTCGCTATGATAACCGCACACTTCTCCGGCCTACGTTTTCACTAGACAGATCAATATCTTGATAGCTGATCGCTTGATCATAGCAATCTGTCACATGAGCAAAGAAGGGCACGCCGAGGAAGACGTCGCCGGAGCGCTGATAGAGCTGGCAGGACAATTTGCCGTTCGCGACGTAGAACTGGAACAGGCAGTGGCACGGCGGCAGCGCCATCTTGTCGACTTCGGCCGGATTCCAGGCGCTGACGATCAGCCGCCGCGAGTCCGGATTGCGCTTGATCATTTCGATCACGTTCGAAATCTGATCGATGCTGCGGCCGTCGGGCGCGGGCCAGGACCGCCACTGCGAGCCGTAGACCGGGCCGAGATCGCCATTGGCATCGGCCCATTCGTCCCAGATCGTGACGCCGTTGTCGTTGAGATATTTGATGTTGGTGTCGCCGGCGAGGAACCAGAGCAGCTCGTGCACGATCGCCTTCAGCGGCAGCCGCTTGGTGGTCAGCATCGGGAAGCCGGCCGAGAGGTTGAAGCGCATCTGGTGGCCGAAGATCGACAGCGTGCCGGTGCCGGTGCGGTCGTGCTTTTCGGCGCCGTCGGCGAGGATGCGTTCGAGCAGGTCGTGATACTGGTTCATGGCGGTCTTTTCGGAGCTTCGAGAGAACGGCGAACTTAGCGGCCGAGGCCGCCGGCCGACACGCCGATTCGGCTGAACGCACCGATTATACCCTGAAAAATGAACACTCCCCCGGCAAACGACAAGGGCGGAACTCGCGTTCCGCCCTTCGCCTATCCGCTTGATCGCGCTGGATTAACTTGCCGGCTTGAGCACCGGGGTCCATTTCGCGATCTCGTTCTTCACGAGCATAGCCAGCGCCTCCGGGGTGCGGTTGGCGGGCGCCGGGATCACGCTGCCAAGGTCGAGCAGGCGCTTGCGGACGTTGTCATCGTCGAGCGCGTTGATCGCCGCCGCGTTCAGCGTCGCGACGATCGCGGGCGAGGTTCCCTTCGGCGCGAATACCGCGTTCCAGGCCTGTGCTTGGAACGCCGGCAGGCCGGCTTCCGTCGTGGTCGGCACCTCAGGCAGCGACGGGTTGCGCTCGGGGGTCGCGACCGCATAGGCCTTGATGGTGCCGGCCTTGATCTGCGGCACCGCATTGACGATCTGATCGCACATGTAATCGACCTGGCCGGCGACCAGCGCGTTCATGGCCGGGCCGGTGCCGTTGAAGGGCACGCCGACCGGCTTGACGTCGAGGATCGAGTTCAACAGCTCGCAGGAGGCGTGCGAGACCGAACCGATGCCGGCATGCGCGGCGTTGACCTTCTCGGCATTGGCTTTCACGTAGGCGACGAACTCCTTCAGATCCTTCGGCGGGAAATCCTTGCGGGCGAGGATCAGGATCGGCGTGCCCGCGAGCAGCGCGACAGGCTCGAAATCCTTCTCCGGATGATAGGCAAGCTTCGGATAGAGCGGCACGGATGCGGCGTGCGTGCCCATGTGCCCTGTGATCAGCGTGTAACCGTCATTGGCGGCTCGCGCGGCACGCGTCGTCGCCGTGGTGCCGCCGGCGCCGACCACGTTCTCGATGACGATGCTCTGTCCGAGCGTCTGCGCCATGTGCGCGGTGACGATGCGCGAGATGACGTCGGTCGGACCGCCGGCTGCGAACGGCACGATCATGGTGATGGTGCGGGTCGGATAGGTCTGCGCGGACGCCGGCACGGCGAATGCGCCGAGCGCGGCCAATGCCGAAAGGCATGCGCCCGCAAGCGAGCGAATGGACATCATCTCAATTCCTCCCGGGAACGTTCGACCAATAAAAATGCCGGCCAAATCGGCCGGCATTTTCATTTCATGAGACGACATCGCGAGTCGATTCGACTTCCGCCTGCGGCGCGCCGACGCAGGGCCGGCGCTCCTTGTTTGAGCATGATCTATCCGGAAAACCGCTTCACACTTTTCCGGATCATGCTCTAGCCCTCAGACTCGACGAACACTTCGTCGCGCTTCGCACGCAAGGTCGGCAGCACGGCAAGCACCAACAGACCCGCCGCAATCGCCAGCAGCACCGCCGACAGCGGCCGCGACAGGAATACGCTCCAGTCGCCGCGCGAGATCAGCAATGCGCGACGCAGGTTCTCTTCCATCAGCGGGCCCAGCACCATGCCGAGCAGCAACGGCGCCGGCTCGAAATCGTGCTTGATCAACCAGTAGCCGACGAGGCCGAACGCGCCTGCGAGCACGACATCGACCGGCGCGTTGTTCACCGAGTAGATGCCGATCGCGCAGAACACCACGATCGAGGGGAACATCAGCCGGTACGGCACCCGCAGCAGACGGACCCAGATGCCGACCAGCGGCAGATTGATGATGATCAGCATCAGATTGCCGATCCACATCGAGGCGATCATGCCCCAGACCAGGTCGGGCTGCTTCTGCATCACCTGCGGACCCGGCACGATGCCATGAATGGTCATCGCGCCGACCATCAACGCCATCACCGCGTTCGGCGGGATGCCGAGCGTGAGCAGCGGGATGAACGAGGTCTGCGCCGCGGCGTTGTTGGCGCTTTCCGGCGCCGCCACGCCCTCGATCGCGCCGCGGCCGAACCGCGACGGATTCTTCGCCAGCTTCTTCTCCAGCGTATAGGCCGCGAACGACGCGATCACCGCGCCGCCGCCCGGCAGGATGCCGAGGATCGAGCCGAGCACCGTGCCGCGCAGGATCGCCGGCGAGGAGTCGATCAGGTCCTTCCTGGTCGGCATCAGGCCGGTGATCTTCTGCTGCACCAGGTTGCGGTCCATCTCCGCGCCATGGTCGAGGTTGCGGATGATCTCGGCGAAGCCGAACACGCCCATCGCCACCGTGGCAAAGCCGAGGCCGTCGGCAAGCTCGGGGATGTTGAAGGCCATGCGCGAGGCGCCGGTCTCGATGTCGGAGCCGACCATCGACAGCAACAGGCCGAACACGATCATCGCGATCGCCTTCAGCACCGAGCCCTTGGCGAGCACCACGGCGAAGATCAGGCCAAGCACCATCAGCGAGAAATATTCGGCCGGGCCGAACGCCAGCGCGAGCTTGGTCAGCGGCGCGCCGAGCACGGCGATCAGCACGGTCGCGACGCAGCCCGCGAAGAACGAGCCGATCGCGGCGATCGCGAGCGCCGGACCGGCACGGCCCTGCTTGGCCATCTGGTGGCCGTCGAGCGCGGTGACCACGGAGGTCGCCTCGCCTGGAATGTTGACCAGGATCGAGGTGGTCGAACCGCCATATTGCGCGCCGTAATAGATGCCGGCGAGCATGATCAGCGCACCGACCGGCGGCAGGCCGAAGGTGATCGGCAGCAGCATGGCGACGGTGGCGATGGTGCCGATGCCCGGCAGCACGCCGACCAGCGTGCCGACCAGCGCACCGATCAGGCACATCAGCAGATTGATCGGCGAGAACGCAACCACGAAACCGTGGGCGAGATTGGCAAACAGTTCCATCACGCCCTCACTGGATCAGGAAACGCGGGAACATCGGCATCGGAAGTCCCAGCACATAGGGGAAAAGCAGCGCGCAGCCGACTGTCAGGCAGGCGCCGACGATGATGGCTTCGACCCATTTCGTCTCATGCGAGCCCATCGCCGCGATCAGGAAGGCGGCAAAGGCGGAGACGACGAGCCCGAGCGGGCGGATCGCCAATGCGAAGAACACGATTGCCGCCGACACGAACAGCGGTCCGCGCCAGGAATACGCCGCGATGTGCGGACCGTCCTTCAGAATTCCCATCAGCGCGACGGCGCCGCCGAGCAACAGCAGCAGCACGGCGAACATCCGCGGCGCGGTTCCGGCGCCGAACGAAAATCCGTGCATGCCCTGCAAATCGCTGGAAGCCCACAAGGCAAACAGCGCAACCGCCATCATGGCGAGCCCGCCGACAAAGTCCTGCGGGCCGCGCACCCATTTCGGCAAGATCGATTTGACCGGCGCCTCGCTCGGCGTATCGCTCATGACTTCGCTTCCCCCCGTCAGGGCTGTCCCGCCCGTATTGATTGAATGGCTTGGCTTGCGGTGCGTTGACCAAAAGCCTTGCTAGCGATTTTCGTCAGACAACGCCAGCAAAACCCAAGAGACCTCCGGCGAGTAACATCCACAAAGGATTGATCCGCGTCGCAAAAGCAAGCGCAGCTGCGACAATGGTGATCAGGACTGCGATCCAACTTTGGTCTGATGTCTGCGCCACGATCAGGCCCGAGGCGGCCATCAGGCCGATCGACAGCGGAACCAATGCCGCCTGGATGATCGCAGGCCAGCGCGCATCGCGCGAACGATCGAGGAAACGGCTCACATAATAGGCAAGCAGCGCCGTCGGTCCGCACATCGCAACCGTTGCAGCCAATGCTCCGGCAACGCCTGCGACAGAATAGCCTATCAGCGTCACAATCAGCACGTTCGGCCCCGGCGAGAGCTGCGAGATCGCAAATACGTCGGCGAATTGCTTGTCGGTCAGCCAGTGATGCACGCCGACGGCGGCGCGGTGCATTTCGGGGATCGCCGAATTGGCGCCGCCGACCGCAAACAGCGACATCAGGCCGAAGGTCCAGAGCAGCGCCGCGATCGGGTTGGACTCCGAGTTCATGCCTTCACCATGCGGCGGGTCAGGATCGTGATCGCGAGGCTGAGCGGGATCGCCACCAGCAGCACGATCTGCAACGGCCATCGGATCAGTCCGATCGCGACGAAAACCGCGGCCAGAATGACGAGGCCTGTGACATCACGCCGCTTCAGGAGCGGCATCATCATCTTGAGGACGACAGCGAACAACAGCCCGACCGCGGCACAGGCCACGCCGGCAAGCGTCCGGCGCAGCACGTCGACGTCGCCGTAGCGGGCGTAGAGCGCGGCAAGGATGGTCGCGATCACCATCGGCGGCCCGACCAGCCCGGCAAAGGCCGCCAGCCCGCCAGCGATGCCGCGGAAGCGCGAGCCGAACACGACCGACAGGTTGACGATGTTCGGACCTGGCAGGAAATGGCACAGCGCGAAGGTCTCGTTGAACTCCTCCGCCGTCATCCAGCGGTGCTGTTCGACGATCGCCCGCCGGGCCCAGACCAGGACCCCGCCAAAGCCGGCCAGCGACATCTTGGCAAAGGCCAGGAACAGCTCGAGCAGGCCCGGCTGCAGGGCTGGGGACGGTGCGGAGGCATCCGGCGCCGGGGTGGCAACCGGCGGGGATTCCGGGGGCATGGGCAAATCTAGAACGGCGTCAGGAGGCCGGCCAACGCAAATCGGCGTGTTTTCACAGCGGAAAGGGTCTGAATCGGCTCTGTTTTTCTATCGCTTTGCCGCTATATTGGGGGTGCCGGTTCGCCGGCTATGGAAATAAATGACCGTCGCAATAAACCATTCGGACCCGGGGGCGGTACCCGGCGCCTCCACCAAAACCCATCTCGAGCCGTTTTCGGTGGCTTTTGGCGGGGGCGAAATAGGATCGACGAGGGCGTAAAGGGCGTGTTTTTTCTCGGTATGGTTCCGCCGACATCGGGCCAATGCAATAGTTGCCAACGACAACTTTGCTCCGGTTGCTCAGGCTGCGTAACGCAGTTTGAAAGACCATCTTAAAGTCCTAACGGGTTAAGCTCCGTTAGGCGGGGTTCGGAGGCACCTGGCAACAGAAGCCTCCACTTTATTTCCGATCGGGCGTCCGCCCCCTATTTCAGCTGCCAGCCCTACTGATTTCCGGCTCCCGGCGAGGTAGCATGGGGCCAAAGCGGGCGAGTCGGATCATCCGGCGAGCCACACCGGCTATTTTCGAAGCGACAGGATCACCATGGCGACCGATCACATCCGATATGACGTGCTGGCGCGCGACGCGCTGCGCGGGGTGCTGCGCCGGGTGTTGTCCGACGCGGCCGAACATGGCCTGCCGGGTGAGCATCATTTCTACATCACCTTCCTCTCGCACGGCGACGGCGTGAAGCTGTCGCCCCGGCTGCTCGCGCAGTATCCGGAGGAGATGACCATCATCCTGCAACACCAGTTCTGGGATCTGGTGGTGACCGAGGACCGCTTCGAGGTCGGCCTGTCGTTCGGCGGGATTCCCGAGCGGCTCAACGTGCCGTTCGCGGCGGTGACGCGTTTCCTCGATCCGTCGGCACCGTTCGACCTGCGGTTCGACGTCTCGGATGCGCTGTCCGAGGAAGCTCCACCCGCGACGGCACCGGCCGCTCCCCTTCCCGCACCGGCTGCCCGGGCGGCGGTCGAGACCGAGACGGCCGAGACCGAGCAGGAGCCGGCGAAGCCCAGCGAGGGCGCCGAGGTGGTGCGGTTGGACCGCTTCCGCAAGAAATAATCTAAACGCAGATCGATCCTCGACCTTGTAGGATGCGTGCAGGAGCCGGGATGACAGATCGTCATCCCGGATTATCTTCTGCATGAACGTGTCTTCGCGCGGCCGCTTTGGCGTTGCCGCGGCGGAGAGCCCCGGCGTCATGCCGGATCACGTGCCGATGACGCAACGGAGAGCATTCATGGCTCAATCGACGACACCATCCAACGCCGCCACCCGCAGCGAGACCGACAGCTTCGGTCCGATCGACGTCGCCGCCGATCGCTACTGGGGCGCGCAGACCGAGCGCTCGCGGCAGAATTTCAAGATTGGCCACGACCGGATGCCGATCGCGATCATTCATGCACTCGCCATCGTCAAGCTCGCGGCGGCCGAGACCAATCGCGAACTCGGCCAGCTCGATGCACGCCGCGCCGACGCGATCATCAGCGCCGCCAGGGAAGTGATCGACGGCAAGCGCGACGATCATTTTCCGCTGGTCGTGTTTCAGACCGGCTCGGGCACGCAGACCAACATGAACGTGAACGAAGTGATCGCCAACCGCGCCAACCAGATGCTCGGCGGCGAGCTCGGCGCCAAGCAGCCGATCCATCCGAACGATCACGTCAACATGAGCCAGTCGTCGAACGACTCGTTTCCGACCGCGATGCATATCGCGGCAGCTGATCGCATCATCGCCGACCTGATCCCTGCCCTCACCGGGTTGCATCAGGCGCTGCACCAGAAGCAGGAGGCGTTCGCCAAGATCGTGAAGATCGGACGCACGCACACCCAGGACGCGACACCGCTGACGCTCGGCCAGGAATTCTCCGGCTACGCCGCGCAGGTCGAGAGCGGCATCGCGCGGCTGCACACCGCCGTGAAAGAGCTGTTTCCGCTCGCGCAGGGCGGCACTGCCGTTGGCACCGGCCTCAACTCGAAGCCGGAATTCGCCGGCGCCTTCGCCAAGCATGTCGCCGCGATTACCAGGCTGCCGTTCACCAGCGCCGCAAACAAGTTCGAGGCGCTCGCTTCCAACGACGCCTACGTGCTGGTGCATGGCGCAATCAATTCGGTAGCGACCGGCCTGTTCAAGATCGCCAACGACATCCGCTTCCTCGGCTCGGGCCCACGCTCTGGCCTCGGCGAGTTGATCCTGCCGGAGAACGAGCCGGGCTCGTCGATCATGCCGGGCAAGGTCAATCCGACCCAGTGCGAAGCCATGACCATGGTCTGCTGCCAGGTGTTCGGCAATCAGACCACGATCACCGTTGCCGGCAGCCAGGGCCATTTCGAGCTCAACGTGTACAAGCCCGTGTTGGCATATTGTATGATAAATTCCATTCAGTTGCTGTCCGACGTTGTCCGCTCATTTACTGAGCATTGCGTTGTCGGCATACGCGCCGACGAAAAGCGCATCAACGAGCTGATGCAGCGCTCGCTGATGCTGGTGACGGCGCTCGCGCCGAAGATCGGCTACGATAATGCAGCGAAGGTCGCGAAGTCCGCGCATGCGCACGGAACGACGTTGAAGGAAGAGGCTTTGCGGCTCGGATTTGTGTCCGCGGATGAATTTGATCGCCTCGTGCAGCCGGACAAAATGACACACCCCGGCTGAGCGGACGACGCGCAATGTCCGGATAATTACGGTCAGCGCGCGTGATATAATTATGGATCATAACGCCTAAAGACTAAGGCGAGTTGCCTATCAGCTCTGCGCTGGCGCATGGTACAGACGTCTAGTTTTCGCAGAGCGAAATGGATTCTTTGATGCTATCACAAGCGTCAAACGGGGATTCGGGATGGGTATCGAGCCGGGCGCGCAGCGCGATCGCTCTTGCTTTCGTCACGATGCATCACCAATTCCGCTTTGGGGACGATGAGGACGACGAGCATGGGCGACGTGGTCAACTTGAAACGATTCAAGAAGCGCGGTGAGCGCGAACAAGCAGCGAAGCAGGCCGAAGCCAATCGTGCGCTATTCGGTCGCACCAAATCTGAACGAGCGCGTGACGAATTTCTCGGTGAGCGCAGCGCGCGTGCGCTCGATCAGCACCTCCTGGGTCCGAAGCGTATCGACAGTGGAGACGCATCATGAAGTCTCCCGTCGTCAAGCGTTCGATCGTCGTTGCCGGTCACAAGACCAGCGTCAGCCTCGAGGAAGCCTTCTGGAACGGCATGAAGGAGATTTCCGGTCTGCGGAACATGACGTTGTCTGAATTGGTCGGCGAGATCGACAGCAACCGTCAGCAGGGCAATTTGTCCTCCGCTATCCGGCTTTTCGTGCTCGACTATTTCCGCTCGCGCGCCACTCCGGCGGTGCCGACGGATGTCAGGCCGCAGCAGGTCGACACGCGCCAGCAGGCCTGACGGCCCTCACCGACCGTCGCTGCAACAGACGGTCGTTCCGCGGCGCGGACTTCAGCATGAAGGTCAGTCGCATTGTCGCGAATGTTGCCGCATCTGACATCGCGGCAGCACAGTCATTCTATCGGGACATCCTGGGCCTCGAGCCGCTGATGGATTTCGGTTGGGTTGCGACTTACGGCTCATCCGAAACAATGCAGGTTCAAATCAGCTTCGCTTCCGAAGGTGGCTCCGGCACGCCGGTGCCTGATCTCTCGATCGAGGTCGACGACCTCGATGAAGCGCTGCACCGGATGCAGGCTGCCGGCATCGCGATCGAGTACGGACCGGCGGACGAGCCGTGGGGCGTGCGGCGCTTCTTCGTCCGCGATCCCTTCGGCCGGTTGATCAATATTCTCCAGCACCAATCGTGAGCCGGCGCGTCGTCCGACGCGTTTCTTCACGCGAACCGGCGCCTGCTTCGCTTGAAAGCGCGTTTCTAGTTCTGCATCGCCGGCCGTGGCGGCGGATTGGCGACCTGCGGCGTCAGCGACAATGGCGGCCGCAGCGGCCTCGACCTGGCCGCGCCGGGCGCCGGCTTGACCTCGATCGGCGGCGGCAACGGCGCCAGCTGCGGCTGGCTTACGACCGGCGCAGACGGCGCAATGACGGGCGCGGCGGCGACCGGCGGGACAGCCGGCGGCCGCGGCGCAACGATCTTCGGCTTCGGCGGCACGCGGCGCGGATCGGGGCCGGGCGCCGGCAAGTTGGCGGAAGGCGCTCCCGCCGAATTCGAGTTGGACCCATCAGCGCCGGCGCGGCGGGAGGCGGAAGGGCCGCCGGGGTCGGCGGCGGCGCGGGCTCGCCGCGTTCGATCGCATCGAGCCGCCTGGTCTCCCGGTCGATCGCGCGCACCGCGAGCCACGACGACAACGCCGCAATGTCGATGCTGCGCGACAATCCGTCGGGCGTGCCCACGGCGAGCAGCTGGATTTCAGGGTGGCTGTTTGCGGTGCCGACCTGCGTCGATGCCAGCGCGGCGCGGATGTCGGCCTGGTCGGCCGGAATGTCGTAGCCGCCGGAAAGGATGACGTTGGCACCATCAGCCGCGAGCGTGGTGGCGCCGACCCGGATGCGGCCGTCGCGGATGTTGAAGGGAATCTGCGCCGAGGCGACCGACAGCGGACCTGCCGCCAGCGCCGGTTCGACGATCTGCCTCAACCGCGTATCGTCGGTCGCCTGACCGGAATCGCTGGCGCGGATCGCGACGTCGAACGCACGCGGATCGAGGCCTGGAAGGTTCAGCCCATCGAGCGTCACGGCGCCGCTGCCGGACAACGCGCCGATCAGCGCCGAAGCGCTGCGGCCCTGCGTCAACAACGTCATCTGCATTGCGGCACGCCCCTTGGGCATCGCGAGACTGCGATAGCGCAAGGCCGAAGCGTCGACGCCCGAGAACTGCACATTTGCATTCAAGGCGAGTCCATTGACGCCCTGTCGCGCATCGATCGAAGCGCTCGCCTCGCCGCCGCCGATCTTGCCCTTGATGCCGTCGAAGGTCAGGGACTGCCCGTCCGACCTGATGGTGCCGCTGACCGGCTGCAGCTCGGCGCCGCCCGGCAGCAGACCGTGCAGCGCTTCGAACGTGACCCTGCCGCGCCAGGCGCTCGTCAGCCCCTGGCCGAGCGGCTCCGTCGCATCGTGCCCGGCTGCGCCGATCGCAGCAACGAAGATCGGCGCGAGCGAGATCTGATCGAGGCCGACTTCACCATCGACGCTTTTCTGATCGCCGAGCGTCAGCGCCAGTCGGCCGCGCAGCCGCGAACCCGCGACGATGCTGTCGAGATCGTCGAAGGTCAGTTTGTCGCCCGCGAGCGTTAGCTTCGATGACAGGCGGATGTTCGCTACCGGATCGGATGATTTCAGATTGAGCAGCGGACTGATGTCGGCGCTGCGGACACGGAGGCTGACGCTCGATTTGCTCTCGCCGGCGCGTCCTTGGTCCACGGTTCGGCAGTTCCTTCCGCATCCGCGTCGAGCCCCGCGCCCCAGAGCCGGGCCTTGAGCCGCAACGGCGCGCCCCACGCGCCGCTCGCCGTGCCTTCGAATTGCGTCGCGCCCGCGCCGGCTGCGACCGCATGGTCGAGCCCAAGCAGCGCCAGCAGCGCATTGCCCTCGCTGGCCGAGAATTTCGCCTCGGCTGTCGCGTCGCTGCGGCGAAGCGCGTCGAGATCCAGCGCGCGGATCGCGGCGACCGTCGGCGTCGCCGAGATCACCGTATTGCCCTTGAGCTGCCGCGTGTCGAGATCGAGCGTCGCGCGCGCGCTGACGCGATCCGCGGCCTTGCCCTTGCCGAGGTCGAGTGCGAGCTTGGCGCGGACCGGACCGCCATCAGCACGAAGCACGCCGAGCCGCGCGGCAAGCGCCGGCGCAAAGGGCTGAACGACAGCCGTAAGCCGGCCAAGCGACGCGGCGGTCGCGTCGACCGCGAGCTTGCCGGTGGAATTGGCGCGGTCGAAATTGCCGCTGCCGTCCAGCGTGACGTTGTCGGGCTGACCGATCTTCACGCGCTCGAGCACGATGCTCTTCGGGCTGTAGGCGATCTTCGCCAGCAGCGGCCGCAATTCCTGCCCGGAGGAGATTGCGCGACCGACGTCGAGCGACAGCTGCGCCTCGTCAGGCCATTCGGCTTGCGGACCAGCCAGTGAGCGGATGAAGGCCGCGGTCGCATCGAGATCGAGCCGCTCCGCCTTCAACTGTGCCTCGACCTTCGATCCGCTGGTCGCCTCGCGATGCGCGACCGCGATGCGGCCCTCGAGCGCGCCGCCCTCGATCTCCGCCTTCATGGCGTCGATCGAAAAGCCTGATGGCGACACCGTGACGTCGCCGCGCAAGCGGAGCGGCTTCTGGCTGCGATAGGCGATGTCGCCCCGCCCCTGCAGCCAGGTCATCAGCGTATCGGGATCGGACGATTCGATGTTGAGCGCGGTCTTGAAGCTGTTCGCGACCCCGGCTTGCGCGCTGGCGCCGCTCATCGAGACCCGCGTCGATCCCGGCGCGCGAAACTCCAGCCGGCGTACGGTCCATGATTTCGCATCCGATTGCAGCTCGGCCGAGATGTCCTGCAACGGGCGGCCGCCGAGCATGACCTGCTCGGACGTGAGCTCGACCTGCGCCGGTATCGGGCTTTGCGGAAGACCCGACAACACCGCACGCATGGCCGGCAGTACGCGCACCGGCTCGACATTGCCGTTGCCACTGTCCTTGCCGCTATCCTTGGCGGCGAACCTGTCGCCATCGAGCTGCCGCGCCGCGAGCGAGGCGCGCAGCAGCGGCGACGTGCCGAATCGCAGATCGCCATTGCCTGCGAGCTTCAGCGCGCGGTCCTCGGCGCCATAGCTCACCTCGACCTGGTCGAGACGTGCCGCCGAATAGTCCGACTTGACCTTGGCGGCGATCCGCCAGGGCGGCATGTCGCTGCCGCCCCGCTGGCCCGGCGTGCCCGCCAGCGTCACGGTGCCCTCGAACCGCGGCGCGCGGGCTTCGAAGGTCAGGATGCCGTCGAGGTCGGCGGACACCGGCCGCTGACCGGGATCGATGTTGAAGTGCAGGCGGGTGCCGCTGCCATCAGCGCTTTGCCCCGAGGAGATCCGAAACGGGTAGCGGTTGCCGTCGAACATGAAATTGCCGTCGCCGCGGATCGCGCCGGCCAGCGAGCGGACATCGCCGCTGAAGGCAATGTCGTTCAGCTCGAGCGTGCTGCGGCTCGCGGCATCGTGCAGCGCGACGCGGCCGGTCAGATTGAGACGGTCGATCGCCAGCGACGCCAGATTGAAGGTCCCGCTCGAGGGCGACCAGTCGATCCGCCCCTTCGGGTCGAGCCCGAGATCGAGCGACAGGCCATTGATGGTGAGCTCGTTCGCGCGCACTTCGCCGCGCATCAGGGAGCTCAGGCTGAACTCGACGTCGAGATTGGCGGCCCGGACCTTGCCCACGTCGTTGGCGCCGCCGACGGTGACGATTTTCAACCGCAGCGAGGGCGCGGGAAGCAGACGCGCGTCGAGATTGCCGGCGACGCGAACCGGCGCGCCGATGATCTTGGACGCCTCCGCCTCGAACTGCGGCCTGAACTGGTTCCAGTCTACGAAATACGGACCGACCAGCGCAGCGACCAGTGCCAGAATGAAGGCGATTGCCAGGCCGAGCAGCGTCGTCTGCACGGTGTCTCCCTTTGAGCCCGCTCCGCGGCAGCCTCCTTATGCTGAACCCTTTGCCAACCCTTGGCCGGAGCAACCCAAATATAGAGACAAGTATGGCGAAGTCACAGCGGCTTTACCGCTGCGACGTCGGATGGAATGTGGATTTCCGTTCAAGCGTGCGTGCGCTCCGGCCGTCGCGGCAGGAACGCTGCCCTGCCGCTGATCCGGAACGTCACCAGCTCGCCGGGAGCCGCTTCAGCCCGCGCAGCACGAAGGTCGGCCGCCACTCCGGATTTTCCGCGTCATCGAGCCGCAGGTCGGGGATCCGGCGCAGCAGCGTCGAGATCGCGATCTCGGCCTCGATCCGAGCCAGCTGGGCGCCGAGGCAGAAATGGATGCCGCCGCCGAACGACAGCGGCTTCACGTTCGGCCGCTGGATGTCGAGCTTTTCGGGATGGTCGGGATAGACCGCCTCGTCGTGATTGGCCGAGCCCAGCAGGCACAGCACGCTCTCGCCCTTCGGGATGCGCTTGCCGCCGAGATCCTCGATGTCTTCCAGCGCGACGCGGCCGGTCAGCTGGACCGAGGAATCGTAGCGCAGGAACTCCTCGATCGCGTTGGTGATCAGGCCCGGATTGGCCTTCAGCAGCGCGAGTTGGTCCGGGTTGCGGAACAGCGCGAGCAGGCCGTTGCCGATCAGGTTGACGGTCGTCTCGTGGCCGGCGCCGAACAGCAGGATGATGTTGGCGGTCAGTTCCTCGTTGGTCAGCTTCTGGCCGTTCTCCTCGGCCTGCACCAGCTGGGTGGTGAGGTCGTCACCGGGCTGCTTGCGGCGCAGCTCGAACAGCTGGTGGAAGTACATCGCCGCCATCGCGTTGCCGGCGTTGCCCTGCTTGATCTCCTCCGCCGAGAGCGGCACCGGCTCGAGCAGGCGTCCGCCGTCGCGCGAGCCGTTGTAGAAGGCCTCGCGATGCTCCTCCGGGATGCCGAGCATGTCGCAGATGATCGTCACCGGCAGGCGGAACGCGAAGTCCTCGATCAGGTCCATCTTCCCCTGCGGAATGATGCGATCGAGCGTCTCGTCGACGACGTGCTGGATGCGCGGACGCATGTCCTCGACCCGGCGCGCGGTGAACGCTTTCACGACGAGGCCGCGCAGCCTTGTATGATCCGGCGGATCCTGCTGCAGCATCCAGTGGCTCATGCTGCGGATCACCGGCTCGTCCATGATCTTGGGGCCGTAGCGACGGATCGAGCGCTCGACGTAATCCTTGCCGAACCGCTTGTCGCGCAGCACGAGGCTGGCCTCTGCGTGGCGGCTGGCGACGAAGGCGCCATGCGCGTTGACATGCATCGGATCGAGCCGGCGCAGCCGCTCATAATACGGATAGGGATTGCGAATGAATTCGGGTGCCAGTGGATTGAAAAGCGGATCGCCGCTGGCCGGCTGAACTTGCTCGTTCATGGTGACCTCGTTCGCTCGCGGCCCCGGTGCCTGCACCTTGGCGCGCCTTGGTGTCATCCTCAAGACCGCATCAACACGGGTGCGGTCGTTCTGGTTTTGTCGAGTGCAACTGGATACACTCTTGTATCGAGTTGCATTCTGCCCTAAAATGAGCCGATGTCAAGGGTTCGAACCAGACCGACACGGGACGACACCTGCGAGAAGCTGTTCGAGGCAGCGGCGCGGGTGTTCGAGGAACAGGGAATCGGCGGCGCCAGCATCGAGGCGATCGCGGCCGCGGCGGGCTTCACCCGCGGCGCCTTCTATTCGAACTTCAAGAGCAAGGACGAGCTGATCTTCGCGATGCTCGAGGATCACGTCGAGCAATCGATCCGGCGCAATCTCGATTTGCTCGCCAAGCACAGCGACCTCGCCGACTTCCTGGAGGCACTGCGCACCGTGGATCGCAGCCGGCAGGATCCGCTCGGGCGCTCGCCCCTGCTGCATATGGAGATGATCCTGTTCGTGGCGCGCGCCGAGAAGCGCCGGCCCGAACTCGCCAAGCGGCTGCGCGCGCGGCGCAAGCTGATCGCCGACATCGTCGAGACCGCGCAGAAGAACAGCGGCAGGAACGCCAGACTCAATCCGGACTGGACCGGCGCGATCGTGCTGGCGCTGGAAGATGGCTTCCGCCTGCACCGCCTGATCGATCCGGAGACCACGCCCGCCGACAGTTGCCTGCGCGCGATCACCGACCTGCAGCGGGCGATCGGCGTTTCATCCGCCTGAAGCGTCAGGCCGCGCTCGCGACCTTGTGCATTTGCCCGGCGACGGCACGGACCTTGCGGGGCGAAGCCTGCCAGATCGCCAGCGCCGACAGCAGGCTGACGGCGATGCCGAGCAGGAACGCGCTGGTATAGCTGCCCGAGAGATCATAGAGCTGTCCCGTGATCCACGGGCCGGCGGCCCCGCCGGCGAGCGCGGCCAGCATCACGGTGCCGAAAATGCTGCCGTAATGCTTGCCCTGGAAGATCTCGAGCACCACCGGTCCCATCACCGATGTCAGGCCATAGCCGAGCGCGCCCTGCGTGAAGACCATGAGATAGATCAGCGCCATGCTCGGCCAGTATTTCAGCGCGGCGAGCGCGGCAAAGCAGATCACGAAGCCGAAGCACGAGATCGCCCACACCCATTCGCGGCCGATGCGATCGGACAAATGCCCGAGCCAGATCTGGCCGGGAATGCCGAGCAGGCTGACGACGCCGAGCGCCCAGACGCCGACGTTGGAGCTGAAGCCGATGTCGAGCAGGAATTTGGTCTGGTGCACCTGCACCGCGTACCAGATGTACAGGCCGCAGAAATAACCGATCGCGATCCACCAGAACCGCGCGGTGCGCAGCGCGCGCGGCAGCGTCCAGTCGGTGCCGGCCCACCCCGGATCGACGATGTTCGATGCCGGCCTGGCCGACGTCGCCGACGGCGCGGCATCGCCGTCCGGCTGCAGGCCGATGTCTTCCGGCCGCTTGCGCAGCAACAGGTTGATCGGCGCGAGCACGACCAGCACCACGATCCCCATCGCGGTGCAGGCGGTGCGCCAGCCGGTGTGCTCGATCATGTGCTGCACCCACGGCAGCAACGTCACCGAGCCGATGCCGACGCCGGCGAAGGCGAGTCCGATCGCCAGCCCGCGGCGGCGGATGAACCAGTTCGGCACGAACAGCGATTGCCCGGAATAGCCGAGGCAGACGCTGCCTGAACCGACCAGCACGCCGATGGTGAGATAGAGATGCCAGGGCTGCGTGGTCAACGGCGCCAGCAGCAGGCCCGAGGCCATCAGCAGCACGCCAAGCTCCATCACCGCGCGCGGCCCGCGGCGGTCCATCAGCCGGCCGATCAGCGGGCTCGCGATCGCGGAAGCGACAAAGCCGAACGAGAATGCGCCCGCGGTGATGCCGCGCTCCCAGCCGAACTCGGAGATGATCGGCGGATAGAACAGCGAGAATGCCGTCCGCGCGTTGACGCCGATCGCCATGGTGACGAAGGTCACCGCGACGATGATCCAGCCGTAGAAGAAGGGAAGCCGCATGGGGGATCTTCGCTGCGAGGGTCAGAGTGCGAATGCTTGTTTCAGCCCGCGTCCGTCGACGGTCAAGCCCCATGGACCGACACGGCGGCTTCAAGGGCGGGTATTCCGCCGAACCGCGTCAATTCGCTCAGTCAACGATCCAAATTGTGTGAAGCAATTCATAGACAGTCAGGCCTGATGCGGCAGAACTTGCGCGCGATGTCGAACACCTTCGCCATGTCAACTGACCTTCTGCTGTCTGCCGGAATTCCGAGCCCCCGCGATCGAACGACGGGCGGCGCCGGGTACGACGATGACGATCACTCCAGCGGTAACGCCGCGCTCCAGAGCTGGTCCGCATCATATCCAGCCGTCGGGAGGAAACGCGATTGCGTATCCGCGAACGCCCTCTCAAAGGTTGCAAATCTCATACTGTACTCGCCCGCTCGGTTGGCACACCCTGCATACCCTGCCGGATGAAGCTTCCTTTATGATCTTGATGACGATATTCTTTTCGCATTGACGTCCTTTTCTTGTGCCGGATTTTCGTCGCGTATCAGTAAAATTTGCAGAAGTATCAATAATATGATGACCCCATCGGTCCCGGAAGTTCGCCGACGTCTCGCGGCAATCCTTGCGGCAGACGTGGTCGGATATACGCGCCTGATGGAGGCGCATGAGGAAAACACCCATACCCGGCTGATGCAATTGCGCTCGGAAATTCTCACCCCGGGCGTCACGGCGCAGAACGGAAGGATCGTCAAGAATACCGGCGACGGCTTCCTTGCAACATTCGATACCGCGCGCGACGCAACGCGATGCGCTCTCTCGCTGCAGGAAGCTCTGGCCGTTAATACGGCCGGAATGCCGGCTGACGAACGCATCAGCTTTCGCATCGGGCTGAATGCCGCGGATATCATCGTTGAAGAAGATGATGTCTATGGCGAGGGTGTGAACATCGCGGCACGCCTTCAGAACTATGCGCAGGCGGGCGGCGTCGTGATATCGGGCGCCGTTGCAGAGCAAATCGGCCAGGACCTCGACGTCAGCGTGGTCGATCTCGGCGATCTGCATCTTCGCAACATGGGTCGGCCCGTCCGCGTCTATGCGCTCCACCGTTCCATGCAGCCCGCGAAGCTTGTTGGCGAAGCCCCGGTAGGCAGGGAACCTCGCCCCTCGATTGCCGTGCTGCCGTTCCGAATGAACCTCGCTACTCCAGAAGAGGGCTATTTCGCCGACGGCGTTGTTGACGACATCATCCGCGGCCTTGCCGGGCTCAAGGAGCTTTTTGTCGTATCGCGCGGGTCCAGCCTCGGCTTCAGCGGCCGCAACGTCGACGTGCGCGAGATCGGGCGTCGGCTCGGGGTTCGTTATGTCCTCTATGGCGGCATTCAGAGGACGATGACCTCGGTCCGTATCGTGACCGAGCTCAGCGACGCCGAGTCGGGCGAAGTCATTCGTTCGGATTTGCACGAAGGCGACCTTCGCGAACTGTTTGCGCTTCAGGATCGGATCGCCATCAACGTCGTAAGACAAATCGCGCCGCAGGTTCGCGAGCGTGAGCTGATGAGATCAATGCGCAAGCATCCGCAGAATCTGACTGCGTACGATCTCGTGCTGCAGGCGCTCGATTTGCTGTACCGGATGGACTACGACTCGTTTTCCAGGGCGCGGGGCCTGCTCGAGCAAGCCATTTCGTACGACCCCAATTTTGCGTTGGCCTATTCCTACGTCGCGCTGTGGTACGTGTTCCGGATCGGGGAAATCGGATCGCCGGATCCCGAGGGTGACGTCATCGCCGGTGCCAGATATGCCAAGGAGGCGATCGATCGGGGCGGTGACGACGCATTCGCGCTTGCGGTGTATGGTCACGTCCAATCATTTCTGCTGCATGACTTTCAAAGTGCCAGGATAGCCCTCGACCGCGCGATCGCCGCCGGCCCGAGCTCAGCGATGGCCTGGACCATGGCGAGCGCGACATCCGGCTTTCTCGGTGACGGCCCTGCCGCCCTGCGTCAGGGCGAACAGGGCGTCCGGCTCTCGCCGCTTGACGCACGCTCGTTCTGGCACGAGGGATTGTTCGGCCAGGCTCACTACGTGAACGGCGACTATGAGCAGGCATTGGAGTGGGTGCGCGGCGCCCTGAACCGCAACGGACTTATTCGCTTCAACCACCGCCTGCTCATCGTCACGCTTGGCGCCCTGGGCCGCCGTGAAGAAGCTGCGGAGGCGGCGCGCCGCTACCTCGACATTCAACCCGGATTCCGCATTTCGTCCTACGCGCCGCACTGTCCGTTTCGCGGCGATGCGTTGGACACCTGGCTCGGCCACCTGCGATCGGCGGGGCTTCCTGATTGATTGGTACTGCTGACGAGGCTGCCGAAAGAGGGAGAGACGTCAATGACAGGCAACACAGGTAACACGGGCAACACAGGAAATACGGGAAACACCGGCAATACGGGAAACACCGGCAACCTCGGAGGGGGTGGCTGGTTTATTTCAGACCGCGTTGATCTGCCGTTCGTCACGCGGCTTGACCCCTCCGGCACCAACGAGCTCGGCACATTGCGCCGGACGCCGCCGGCGCATTTCGGCAGCCGACAATGGTCTGCAAACTGGTACGCGTGGCGCGTCTTGCATCAGTTCATCGCCAACGTCCCCGGCTGGGCAGCGACCATCGACGCTGACGCCACCCTCACGCAGATTCGGACCGACCTGGTCACTGACTACGCCACCCAGATCGACAACCTTGTGCTCGCCGCGCGGGATGAGCGGCCGGATGCCATGGGATTGATCCTCTCGCAGGATGTCGAATTCTTCACGGATTTTCTGGCCGTGCTGACCGCCAGGCCCGGCTCGCACACGCAAACCTGGCGCTTGTTGAACATCGCGAGTCTGATTGGGTCCTTTGCGGCGTTGTATTTCAAGGACAAGTATGATTTGCCGCGGCCGTCGCAGATTTGCCCTGCCTTGCTGCCGCCGATCCAGGTCCCCGGCCACTCGTCCTGGCCGAGCGGGCATTCCACCCAGGCGCATTTCATGAAGAACTGCATGCTCAGGGTGTTCGCCGCGGCGGCGATGTCCGCAGCCGACCAGGCCGTATTGCAATCCGACCTGTCGATTCTGGCGGATTCGATCGCCCGAAACCGCGAGATTGCAGGTGTGCACTATCCGAAGGATTCGGAAGGCGGCGCCAGAATTGCCGATTTGCTGGACACCGCCATTCTGACACCGAACACCGTGCCGATGTTTGACAGCGCAATCGCGGCTGCCGCAGGCGAATGGCAATGAGCACCCGGGATGGGCGGAGCCCCACATACGACCCCGAGACCCTGAAGAAGGTCATCGCGGATTCGACGACCAGCGTTCTTCCCCCCACTGGATTTCGCGCCCTGGTCGCCTCGCAGGACGAGTTGAGGGCGCTCGGCTTTCCGAGACGCCCCGACCCGGTTCTTCAGCCGGCCGAGTATGCATTCTGGCAGAAGATGTTTAGTCCGACGGTGGCGTTCGAGGCGTTCGATTTCCAGGTGCTTTCCCCGGTCACCGCGGGCCTGCGCCGATCGTTCGATCAATCGCCGCGGCGCGAAAGCAGCCTCAATTGGTCCGGCGCCTACATCACACCGAGGGATGGCACTATCTTCTCGTCGCTCTGGGGAAAGTTTCAGGTGCCGACGCCAACTCAGCCTGCGAACGGCCGCGCCAGCGAAATATATCACAGCTCGGCGTGGATCGGCTTTGACGGACAACGTCGGTACTACCGATCGACGCTGCCGCAAATCGGCACCGCGCAGAACATCGACCCTGGTATGGGTGCGGGCAGTCCGACGACGTCGTTCTTTGCGTGGTGGCAATGGTGGGTCAGGGGCGACCCGGCCCAGGCACATCCCATCACGCTTGTGTCACCGAAGATTCATGCCGGCGATCTGATCATGTGCCTCATGCAGGTCGCGCCGGATCGCACCGGCGTGTCGTTCGTGATCACGAACCTGACGACCAGTCGCTCCGTGCAGTTCTTTCAAACTGCTCCCCTGACCCGCCTGGGGCAACCCTTCAAGATTCCCGGGGCAACGGCGGAATGGGTGATGGAGAGGTCGGCCCTCCCCGGTAATCCAACCCCGCTGCAGCTCCCGGACTACGGTACGGTGGTCTTCCACGATTGCGGCGCGTCAGCCATCAACACGGATACCGGCGCGATGGTGGAGCGAAATCTCTCCGGCGCGAAGCTCATCGACATGTACGTCGTGAAAGAGAACCCGGAAAGGACCGAGAAGCCGTCCATTGCGAGGCCGATCGATTCGACGGAGTTCCTCACCTACTTCCGCTAGCAAGCGTTCGATCGACCGCTGGCCACAGTGGCACCCGGCTCGGAAGAAACTGGAACGATCGCATTACGCGAGCGCGTGGCTTTCATGGCCGAAATAGGCGCGCTCGAGCCGGTGTGCGAGGTCGCTCTCGCAGGTCGCAGCCTCCAAAGCGATCGCGCCTTGCACCAGCGCGTAGACGCGATCGGCGCAGGCCAGCGCCTTCTCGAGCAACTGCTCGACCAGCAGCACGGAGGTGCCCTGCGCACGCAGCCGGCCGATGACGTTGAGGACGCGATCGACCAGCACCGGCGACAGCCCCGCGGACGGCTCGTCGAGCATCAACAGCCGCGGGCGGCGGACCAGGCCCTGGGCCACCGTCAGCATCTGCTGCTGCCCGCCCGACAGCGCGCCACCGCGCTCATGCCGTTTCTCGGCGATCTCGGGAAAGAACGACAATGCCTCCTCGACCCGCACGGCGCGTTCCCCGCGTGGCAGGTCGTAGCCTGCTAGCAGCAAATTGTCGGTCACGGAGATCTGCGTGAACACGCGATGTCCCTCGATCACGTGCACGAGCCCGGCCTGCGCGGCATCACGCGGCGTGGCGTTGGTCATGTCGCGGCCGCCGAACCGGACCTGCCCGGCAGTGACGGGCAACAGGCCCGACATCGCGCGCAGCAGCGTGGTCTTGCCGGCACCGTTGGGGCCGAGCAGCGCGACGACCTCGCCGGCGGCGATCGTCATGTCGATGCCGTGCAGCACGCGGATCTTGCCGTAGCCGGATTCCAGTGCGCGCACGTCAAGCAGAGGTTCAGCCGCCGAGGTAAGCACTGACGACCTCCTTGTGGACGCGGATCTCCGCCGGCGTTCCCGCCGCCAGCGTGCGGCCGAGATTGAGCACGGTAACCTGGTGGCAGATGTCGAAGATCAGATCGGCATGATGCTCGACCAGCAGCACGCCGGTGCCGCGGCCGCAGACCGCCTTGATCAGGCTGGCGAGCCGCTCGATCTCGTCGTTGGAGAGACCCGCCGCGGGTTCGTCGAGCAGCAGGAAATCCGGATCGAGCATCAGCGCGCGTGCGATCTCGATGAAGCGCAGCTCGCTGTGCTGCAGGCGATCGGCGCGCACCTCGGCGAGCGCCTCGAGGCCGACGACGCCGAGCAGCGCGCGGGCCTTCGCGGCCAGCATACGCTCGTCGGCACCGTTACGCCGCAGCGCCAGCATCGCCTCGACGAAATTCGCCCTGCCCTCGATCGAGCCGCCGATCATGACGTTCTCCAGCACCGAGGCTTCGCCGATCACCCGCGGGGTCTGGAAGGTGCGCGCGATGCCGCAAGCGGCGCGCTTGACGGGCTGGCCCGCGGGCAAGACTTCGTCGCCGAGCGTCATGGTGCCGGCCTTGGCGGCGTAATAGCCCGAGATCACGTTGAGCGTGGTGGTCTTGCCGCTGCCGTTCGGGCCGATCAGCCCATGGATCTGTCCCGGAGCGACATCGAGGTCGAGGCCGTCGATCGCCTTCACATTGCCGAAGCTCAGCGCGATGCCGCGCAGCTGGAGCGGCTTGCCGCCATCGCGCCGGCGCACGATGTCGGCGAGCGCCGCCGGGCGCGGCACGATGGCGCGGTTGCTGGCGAGCGGACGGCGGTTGCGGAAATCGAGCAGCGCCGCGATGCCGCCCGGCATCACCAGCACGATCACGAGCAGCAGCACCGCGTAGAGGAAGGTCGACCAAGACGCCAGCGGCGCCGCGATCTCGGGCAGGATGGTCAGGATGATGGTGCCGAGCATCGGCCCGAGGATCGAGCCGCGGCCGCCGATCAGGATCGCGATGAAGAACAGCACCGAGAGATCGAAGGTGAACGCATCGGGCGTGATGTAGGTCTGCAGGGTTGCGAACAACCCGCCGGCGATCGCCGCCAGCGCGCCGGCAAACAAAAAGATCGCGACCAGCATGTTCGGCTTGGAGATGCCGCTGGCTTCGGCGGCGACCTCGGCGTCGCGCACCGCGATCAAAGCGCGGCCGAAGCGGCTGCGCGCGACGTTGGCGCTCATCCAGGTGGTGAACGCGGCAAACGCGATGCAGAGGGCGTAGAAGCCCCAGGGCGTGTTGAATGGGGCCGGGAATTCCGGGCCGGCAATGCCGATGCCGCCGCCGGTCACGCTCTGCCAGGCCAGCGCGATCTGCGTCACGATGGTCGCAAAGCCCAAGGTCGACATTGCGAAATAGAAAGTGCGCAGGCGCAAGGCCGGCAGGCCGACGATCACACCGAAGATCGCACCGATCAGGCCGGCGATCGGCAGAGCGGCAAACACCGGGATGGCCGGCATCACATTGCCGGCGACCAGCACGCTGGTCGTGTAGGCGCCGAGCGTCAGCAGCGCGACATAGCCGATCGCGAGATGGCCGGCAAAGCCGACCACGAGATTGAGGCCGGACACCAGCACCCAGTAAATCGCCATCCGGGTGCCGATCAGCACCCAGTAATCATTGCTGACGAAGGGCAGCAGCACGGCCAGCACGAGGATGCCGAGGAACGGCAGGATGTGCGGCAGCGCGGCGCGCCATGCGCCCCTATCGGTTCGGGGTGGAGCGGCGGCGACCGAGCTCATCACACCCTCCGCGCGGTCGAGGCACCGAACAACCCTTGCGGCGCGGCGAGCAGCACCACGATGAACAGCGTGAACACGGCGACCGAGGAGAAGATGCCGCCGACCAGGAAGTTCGCCGCCTGCTGGAACAGGCCGAGTGCCAGCCCGCCGATGATCGCGCCTCTGTTGTTGCCGAGTCCGCCCAACGCCACCGGCACGAAGCCGTAGAAATTGAGCAGCGCGCCATTGGCGAAGAACGCCAGCAGTAGCTGCCCGCCGGAAAATCCGGCGATGCCGCCGACCATTCCTGCCAGCGCGTAGCTCGCGACGCGCAGATTGCGCTCCGGCAGGCCGAGCGCCCGTGCCGCGAAATTGTCCTCCGCGATGGCGAGGAACGCGCGGCCGACCAGCGTGCGGCGGTAGAGATATTCGAGGCCGATGATGGTGACGGCGCAGGCAACGACCGGCAGCCAGAACTTTTCATCCAGCACGCCCTCGCCGAATCCTGCGACGCGCGGGAACGGCTGCGGCTCGGTGCCCCATTTGATCGCCGTGACCTGCTGGATCATCAGCGCGACCGCCAGGGTCGAGAGCACGTAGAGATGCTGGTCGAGGCTTTTGAGCACCGGCCGCACCGCGACGAATTCGGTGACGATCCCGATCACCGCGCAGCACAGCAGCGTCAATACGAAGCCGACGGGAATCGGCAAGCCGAGCTTCAGCGTGAACATCGAGCCGAACACGCCGCCCAGCATCGCAAGCTGGCCGGCGGTGAAGCTCATCACCCGCGAGGTCGAGAACATCGTGTTGTAGGTGACGCCGACCAGCGCGTAGATCGCGCCCGCCGCGAGACCGGATGCAAGGATCGAGGCCAGCATCGGCTGCGCCCTCGCCCTTCTATGTGTATCCCGGCGCCAGCGCGAAGGTGCCGTTCTTGGCGGTCGAGGATTCCGACATCACGATTTCTTCGGTCAGATAGCCGTTATGCTCGGTCGGCGAGAAGCGGTAATTGCCGAAATAGCCGGGATAGGTCGACAGCGAATTCCAGTATTTGATGATGCCGGCGCTGTCGGTCGAGCCGCTTTCCGCGACCGCCTTGGCGATCAGCTCGATGCAATCGATGCCGCCGGCGACCCACCACAGCAGCGTGTCGTTCAGCGCGACATTGGCCTTGCTCAGCCGCGCGACCAGGTCCTCGCTCTTCGGCGGCAGCTTGCCGGCGCTGTCATAGCTGCAGCTCTTGTAGCCGATCGCATAGACCTTCTTCCAGTTCTCCGGCTTGGCGACCAGGCTCGCGAGCTCGCCCGACGCCATCGAGGGATGGCCGACGAAGGGAACGTCCCAGTTCATCGCGGCGCGGGTGTTGAACATGCGCGCCTCCATGCCGGTCGAGACGCTCCACACCACGATCGCCTCGGCGCCGGCGTTCTTGGCGCGCAGCATGTCCGGCGTCATGTCGGGCTGCGTGGCATCGACATTGGCCTGATAAACCACCTCGGCGCCGTCCTTCTTGAACGCCGCGACCGACGCCCCGACCGCGGTGACGCCATAGCCGGTGGTGTCGCCGATCACGGCGACCTTCTTCACCTTGAGGATCTTGAGGCAATAGTTGCGCACGGCGTCGTCCCACTGGTTGTTCGACGGCGCGATGCGGAACGCGTTGGGGTATTTGACCGGATCGATCAGGGTCTCGACGACGCAGGGGTGCAAATCGGGCATCTTGGCACGCGCCATGATCGGCGTCGTCGCCAGCGCCTCGCCCGAATTCAGCGGCCCCCAGATCGCGTGCACCTTGGCCTGGCTGATCAGCTCCTGCGTGGCGTTGACAGCCTTGGTCGGGTCGCCCTGGGTGTCGCGCATCACCAGCTCGATCCTGCGCCCCTTGACCCCGCCGGCACTGTTGATGGCATCGGCCGCGAAGTTGACGCCGCGGTTGAAGCCGACGGTCGGCGCGAGCTCGGGCCGGTGATCGCTGCGAGGCAGCCGATCTTGATCGGTTCCGATTGTGCGATCGCAGGGGCCGGGAAGGAGAATGATGCGGCGCCCAATGCACCGGCGCTGCCCAACAAGACGTCACGGCGTGACATGGCCATGTGATGCTCTCCCTGTTTCCCTCTCGGCGCCCGTCGTTTGTTGCGGGACGTCCGTTGATTGCTTGTCCGCGCGCTCAGCGGCCGCGGTTTGACGGGCGCAAGTTTGGGCTGGATGCGAAGCTCTTGTCCAGCCCCGCGGACGGCATTGCGCCTTGTTGAACTTTCATAGCCGCGGCCGCCGCGTCCAGTGCTCGGCATTGACGGCACCGACAGGCACCTTGCCGGCGACGATCTTCGCCACCTGGCGCACGGTCTCCGAGGATTGATGCTCGATCGCCTGCGGCGTCAGGCCGCCGACATGCGGCGTTGCGATCACATTGGGCAGCTTTGCGAGCTCCGGCGTCGGCATCTGGTCGGGCGCCCGGCCGACATCCATCGCCGCACCCGCGATGCGGCCGTCGCGCAGCGCTTCCGCCAGCGCCGCCTCGTCGACGAGATTGCCGCGCGACAGGTTGATGAAGAACGCATGCTTCTGCATCCGCGCCAATGCGGCCCGCCCGATCAGATTCTCGGTCTGTGCGTTGGCGATCGCGAGGCAGACGACGTAATCGGCGCGCGCCAGCAGGTCGTCGAGCGGCAGATGCGTGATCGCGGCGTCATCGACCGCCGCGAAGGGATCGGCGACCAGCACGTTCATGCCGAGCACCTTGGCGATCCCGGCCAGATAGCGCCCGATGCTGCCATAGCCGATGATGCCGACCGTGCTTCCCGCAAGCTGGCGGCCCATCACCACTTCGGGCGCATCGCCGGCGTGATACGCCGCAGTCGCGCGGGAAACGCCGCGCGACAGATCGACCATGAAGCCGAGCGCGAGCTCGGCCACCGACTGAATGAAGCCGGCGCTCGCCTGCGTCACCAGCACGCCCGCGGCGGACGCCGCGGCCACGTCGATGTTGCGGATATCGACCGCACAGCGCACGAAAGCGCGCAGTTTCGGCAGAAGCGGAAAGATGTCGCCGGGCCCCTGCGTCATGCGATCAGCAACGATGATGTCGACATCGGCCGCGGCCTCGACCAATGACGGGGCGTTGAGCGGCTCGTCCCCGTCGTGCAGCCTGACGTCGGCGACCGCGCGCAGGCCGCTCAGGCTACGCTCGCCGTAATAGTCGCGGCGCATCTGCGGGGTATGGGCGAGCAGCACTTTCATGAGTGTCTCCCCTAATAGCCGAGGGCATGCGGCAGCGCCGTGCTGATGGCCGGCACGAAGGCGATCACCAGCAGGCACAACAGCAGCAGGCCGAGATACCCCGCGATCGGCTTGATGGTCTGCTCGATCGGCACATTGCCGATCAGGCAGGCGCCGTAGAGGCCGAGACCAAGCGGCGGTGCGAACAAGCCGAGCCCCATCGCGATCACCAGCACGACGCCGAAATGCAGCGGATCGATGCCGAGCTTGACCGCGACCGGCAGCAGCAGCGGGCCGAAGATGATCAGCGCCGCGGCACCTTCCAGCACCGAGCCCATCACCACCAGCACCAGGATCGACAGCAGCATGAACAGCCAGACGCCATGGCTGCCCGATATCGCCAGCATGAGCTCACCGACCGCGTGCGGCACCTGCTGCAGCGTCAGGATGAAGGCGAGCGATTGCGCGGCGGCGACGATGAACAGCACCAGCCCGGAGCGAACGGCCGATTGCACGAAGCAGTGCGCGAGGCTCTTCACGCCGAGTTCGCGGAACAAGAGGCTGCCGACAGCGATCGCGTACACCGCGGCAAAGGCCGAGATCTCGGTTGCCGTTGCGAAGCCGCTCTTGAAGCCGAAGAAGATCATGAAGATCAGCCCGAACGAGGCGATCGCGCCGGTCCACAAGCCCGAGACCGCGGCGCGCGGCTCGGCTTCCTCGTTCGCGGCCGGACGCTTGCCGAACACGATCGACACCGCGATCAGGGCGAGCGCCATCAGCACGGCGGGCAGCATGCCGGCGACGAACAGGCCGCCGATCGAGAGATTGGCGACGAAGCCGAGGATGATCAGGTTGATGCAGGGCGGAATGGTTTCAGCCATCACCGCGGAGGCGGCGAGCAGCGCCACGGCGCCGCCCGGATTCTGCCGCGAGCGGCGTGCCGCCGGGATCAGCACCGAGCCGACGGCTGCGACGTCGGCCATCTTGGAGCCGGAGATGCCGGAGAACAGCACCATCGACATCACCATCACGACGTTGAGCCCGCCGCGCATCCGCCCGACCGCGCGCTGCAACAGTTCGATCAGCCGCACCGACATGCCGTTGGCTTCCATCAAATAGCCGACCAGGATGAAGAACGGGATCGCCAGCAACACGAAATTGTCGATGCCGCGCGCCATCTGCTGGGCGAAGATCACGCCGGGCAGCGTGCCCTCGACCCAGATGAAGATCAGCGCCGCGAGCGCCAGCGCAAAGCCGATCGGCAGCCCGCCGAACAGCGTGAGGAAGAAGCCGATCAGCATCAGCGTCTGCGACGACGGCACTGATGACTGCGCAAGTGCGTCCCAGGCCAGATAGAGACCGACGATGACAGTCGTCGTGATGATGCCGGCCACCATGTCGCGCAACGGCCGGCCACAGAACGTCTCGAACGCGAAGACCGTCATGAATGCCGCGCCGACGCCCATCGGATAGAACGTCCATTCCAGCGGCAGGCCGGAGCCCGAGGTCTGCCCGGTGGTCAGCCAGCCCATCTTGATCGCGTTGAACGCGACATAGGCGGCAATGACGGTGACGAGCAGCGCGCCGACCGAGTCGACGACCCGCCGCACGCCCGGCGGCAGCATGTCGACGAAGAAGGCGACGCCGAGATTCTCGCTGCGTGCGAGTGCGCTCGCGGCGCCGAAGAAGCTCGACCCGACCATCAGGCCGCGGGCGACGTCATCTGACCATTCGACCGGCGCATTGAACAGGAAGCGGGCCAGCACCGAGGTGCAGACCACCACGAGATCGGCGGCGAGCAGGATCGCGGCGATCGCGTCACTGATGGCGAGCAACGGCGCGGTGATCCGATCAGAGCTGCTTCTCGTCGCAATCGCGGCGACCGACATGCGCCGACCTCAGGCCTGGGTGGCGCGGATCAGATCGACGACGGCCTTGGCCTCGGGCCGTGCCTTGATGAAATTGTCGGTCTGCGGCAGCACGCGCTTGCGGAACGCCTCCTTGTCGCATTCGACCACCGTGACGCCCTTCTCCACCAGGCTCGCCAGCGCCTCCTTCTCCACCGCGAGCCCATGCGCGCGGGTGTCGGCCGCGGCGTCTTCGCCGCATCAAGGAAGCCTTCGCGCAGCTTGGGGGCCATGCGGTTGAAGGTGGTGTCACTGAAATAGACCGCGAGCGGCGAGAAGATATGCTGGGTCAGCGCGTAATGCTTGGCCGTCTCGTAGAACTTGCTGGCCAGGATGGTCGGCGGATCATGCTCGAGACCGTCCAGCACGCCGGCCTGCAGCGCCGTGTAAATCTCGCCGAACGCCAGCGGCGTCGCCGCCGCGCCCATCAGGCGCAGGCATTCGGTGATGATCGGGTTCGGCAGCGTGCGGATCTTCAGGCCGGCGAGATCTTCCGGCGTCTTCACCGGCTTCTTCGCCAGCACGCTGCGTGCGCCGAAATTATAGGCCCAGGCGATGATGTGGATGCCGGCGCCCTTGAGCAGCGCATCCTCGATCGGCTTCGCCGCGCCGGCGTCGAACGCCTTGGTCTGCTGCTGGTAACTGGTGAAGAGGTAGCCGAGGTCGAACGTGCCGACCAGCGGCACGAGGTTCGCCGAGATCGACGAGCCCGAGACCATCAGGTCGATCACCCCGAGCTTCACCGAGTTGATGACGTCGATCTCCTGGCCGAGCTGGTTGTCGGGAAAGAACGTGACCTCGATCTGCTCGCCGAGCCCGTTCGCCTTCAGGCTCTTGACCAAATTGTCGTAGTAGACGCGGCCGTTGGCGTATTTGGGGTCGTTCGGAAGCGACGACGAGCACCGCATCTTGATGGTCGCAGCTTGCGCGCGGCCGATGGTGGCGGGCGCGGCGACGAGCCACGCTGCGGCAGCGGCCGATGACCGCAATACAATACGGCGGCTCACGCGCATCGACGTCATGGTGGTGCTCCTCCCCAGGAACGGATCGTTGTTGTGGCTGCGACGCTGGCTGGCGCGAGCTTGGCAGACCATTTGTCATAATGTATGACAAATGAAATGCGGTTGTGCAAGAGCGCGGCTCGGCGGCGGCGCGGGCACCAACCCCAGCGAGGCATCCGATGTTCCAGACATTCAACGCGTTGCGCCGGAGCGTGCACAGCCAGGTCACCGACCGGGTCGCAGCAGCATCGTCCGCGGCGAGATCGGCGTCGGCGAGACGCTGCCGCCAGAGATGCAGATCTGCGAGATGATGGACGTCAGCCGCACGGTGGTGCGCGAGGCGATCCGTACCCTCACCGGCAAGGGCCTGATCGAGTCGCGGCCGAAGAGCGGCACACGGGTGCGGCCGCCCGAGCAATGGAATCAGCTCGATCCCGACGTGCTGCGCTGGCACCTGGAGACGGCGAAGATCGATCGCTATCTGGCAAAACTGTTCCAGCTGCGCTCCGCGGTCGAGCCCGCCGCCGCGGCGCTGGCGGCGACCCATGCCGGGGAAGACGACATCGCCCGCATCCGCGCCGGGTGCGACGGCATGGACACGGCCAAGACCAATGAGGACTTCGTCGCCGCCGACATCAAGTTCCACCAGGCAATCTATTTCGCGACCCGCAACGAGTTCTTCTGGCCGATCGCCCAGATGTTCGAGATCACCCTGCGCCAGAGCTTTACGATCGCCGCCCCCGGCTCGCACCGCCCGCGCGCGCTGCGCGAGCACCGCGCAGTGCTGGATGCGATCGCGGCCGGCGATGCGGAGGCCGCGCGCGAAGCGACGGTGTTGCTGTTGGCGCATTCCGCCGACGATCTGGTGCGGATTCGCGGCCGGGAATTCGAGACGCCGCCTGCGCCGGCTAGGCGCAAGCGGTGATGAGCGCACTTGTCTCTCCACATCGTCGTCCCGGCGAAGGCCGGGACCCATACGCCGCGGCGGATGTTGCAGGTGGGACTCGTCGTTCCAGCATCGCGCAACAAGCAGCATTTGGGGTTATGGGTCCCGGCCTTCGCCGGGACGACAGTGAGTATGTGGCGCGATCCTGAACGAGTTCGACGAGGCCATGCATCCCCGACGCGCCGAAGCTTTAGCGGAGGCGACGAGCCGGGCGAGGACGCAGCTTCGCATTCGACCGCGTCACAAGCTCGTCAGGCCCTGCCCTCGGAAAACTTCCGGCCGACCAGAACGTGGGCGCCTTCGGCCTCGATCCACTCATCGTGCAATTCGCCCTCGGCAACGGAAAATACCTGCCCGGAGCGATAGACGACGGGTTCGCCGGTTTGCCTGACAACGAAGGTTCCGGAGATCACCAGGCCGCGGATCTCGAAATGATGCCGGTGCCGTCCCTTGCCCGGGCGCGGATCAAGCTTCTGACGCTCGATTTCCTGGAAACCGTCGGCCCTTCAATTGCCTTTCGAAATCGTGCTCGTTCATGCCGCTCTCCCGTGGATCGGCCGCGCAATCCGCGAACGATAGCGCCATTTTCCGCGAGCTGGCAAACCTTGGCCGCATTTCGAGCGCCGCACCGTCGTGCCGCTCCCGCCAATGCGCCGGACACGGGCCTGTGACCATAGTTGAAGGCTTTAGCGACGAAACTTCTGGATTGTTGGCTGCGTAGACGCCAAGACAGAACGGTTATTCTGCGAAGGTCCCTTGATGCACGACGTCTCGATCCCGGCCGCCTTGATCGCCGGCCTAGTCAGCTTCCTGTCGCCCTGCGTGCTGCCGCTGGTGCCGCCCTATCTGATCTATTTGACCGGGGCGACCATCGAGCAGGTCAACCAGGACGGCGCCACCGCGGCCTCCAAGCGCGCGGTGATGACGGCGGCGCTGATGTTCGTGCTCGGCTTCTCCACCGTGTTCGTCGCGCTCGGCGCCAGCGCATCGTTCGTCGGCGGATTGGTGCGCGCCTGGTCGGCCGAGCTCTCGATCCTGGCCGGCATCGTCATCATCATCATGGGCCTGCACTTCCTCGGCATCACCCGGATCGGCCTGCTGATGCGCGAAGGGCGGCTCACCGCACCCAAGCCGGTCGGGCTGTGGGGCGCCTATGTCATGGGCCTCGCGTTCGCGTTCGGCTGGACGCCCTGCATCGGCCCGATCCTGGCTGCGATCCTCTCGATTGCGGCCGCGGAGGCCACGGTGACCAAGGGCGCCGGCCTGCTTGCGGTGTATTCCGCCGGGCTCGGCATCCCCTTCCTGCTCGCCGCCTTCATGGTCAAGCAATTCTCCTCGGTGTTCGCGCGGATGAAGCGCCATCTCGACACCGTCGAGCGCGTGATGGGCGTGCTGATGGTGGTCACCGGCATCGGCTTCCTGACCGGCGCGGTGTCTGGTGTCAGCGTCTGGCTGCTGGAGACCTTTCCGGCGCTGCAGAATATCGGCTAGAGCGCCGTTCCGATTGAATCGGAATGGCGCTCTAGTTTTTGTTCTGACGCGTTTTCTTCACGCGAACCGGTATCCACTTCGCTCGAAAACGCTTTAGGCTCTTCGCGCCGCACACGCGCGTCCGCTGGCTTTTGGCCACGCGATGGCCGACTATTCCGGTCCCTTCGCCGCCAGATGAGTCGGAGACCGATGGCCCAAACCCCCGCGACACGCGCCAGCTGGCCGATCTTCCGTTCGCTGGCCGGCTTTCAGCCGAGCAACCTGCCCGGGGATTTGATAGCAGGGCTGACCCTCGCCGCAATCGCGATCCCCGAGCAGATGGCGACCGCGCGGCTCGGCGGCTTCTCGCCGCAGATCGGCTTCTTCGCCTTCATGGCCGGCTCGCTCGGCTTTGCGATGCTCGGCGCCAACCGCTTCCTGTCCTGCGGAGCCGATTCGACGATCACGCCGATCTTCGCGGCCGGCCTGGCCCTGATGGCGACCGCGGGCTCGCCCGACTATCAATCGTTGGCGATGGCCCTGGCGCTGATGGTCGGCGCGATCATGATAGCCGGCGGCCTGTTCAAGCTCGGCTGGATCGCCAATCTGCTGTCGACGCCGGTCACGGTCGGTTTCCTCGCCGGCATTTCCGTCCACATCCTGGTCTCGCAATTGCCCGGCGTGCTCGGCCTGACCACGCCGGACGGGCCGACGCTCTACAAGCTCGGGGCCCTCGCCGAAAACATCGGCCAGACCAATGCCTATACGCTGGCGATCGGCCTCGGCGTGCTGGCGCTGGTGGCCGGATCGGAGAAGATCAGCGCGCGGATTCCGGGCGCACTGATCGGCCTTGTCGTGGCCACCATCGCTGTCATCGCCGGCCATCTCGAAAGCAAGGGCGTCAAGGTGGTCGGCATCGTGCCCGGGTCGCTGCCCAAGCCATCGCTTCCGGACATCGCGCCGGAGCGATGGATCAAATTGCTGTCGCTGGCGATCCTGATCGCCATCGTCGTCATGGTGCAGACCGCGGCGACGACGCGCTCGTTCCTGTCAGATCCGGACAAGCCGGCCGATGTCGATCGCGACTTCCTCGGCGCCGGTGCCGGCAGCCTGCTCGCCGGCCTGTTCGGCGCCTTCCCCGTCAATGCCAGTCCGCCGCGGACCGGCATCGTGTCCGAGACCGGCGGACGCACGCAGCTCTCGGGGCTGTTTGCTGCGGCCATCGTGCTCGCGCTGCTGGCGTTCGGCGCGACACTGCTGCAGCACGTGCCCGACGCGGCGCTCGGTGGCGTCCTGCTGTTCGTGGCGCTGCGCATCATTCGCGTGAAGCAGATCGTCCAGATCCTCCGCCAGTCGTTCTATGAATTCCTGCTGGTGGTGGCGACGGCAGCCGCGATCATTGTGCTGCCGATCGAGCAAGGCGTCGCCGTCGGCATCGCGTTGTCGCTGCTGCACGGCATCTGGACCACGACGCGGGGCCAGCTGGTGGAATTCGTCCATGTCCCCGGCACCACGATCTGGTGGCCGGCGGGCGCGCACGTCACCGGCGAGCGCAAGCCCGGCATTGCCGTCGTCGGTCTGCAGGCGCCGTTGTCGTTCCTCAACGCCGAAGACTTCCAAAGCGGCGTGCTCAAGGCCGTCGGAGCGTCGACACCCAAGCCGCAGCTACTGGTGATCGAGGCCAGCGGCATGATCGAGATCGATTTCACCGCAGCGCAGGCGCTGCGCGACCTGTTCCGCGAATGCCGCGGTGACGGCGTGACGGTGGCGGTGGCGCGGCTGGAGTCCACACGCGCACAGAACGCGTTCGAGCGCTTTAATCTCTACGATGTCCTGCCGCGGGACCACGTCTTCCGCAGTGTCGATGAAGCAGTCCGCACACTCGGCCAGGGCTAGAGACTGATGCGATCCGCAGTGCGTAGCCCGGATGAAGCGAAGCGTAATCCGGGACAGTTTATCAACACGCGATAGAGCCCCGGATTGCGCTGCGCTCCATCCGGGCTACGGGGACGAGCCCGTCCCGTTCAAGACGCCTCGTCCTCCAGCGTCGGATGCTCCTTCAGCACCTCCGCCTTGATCGAGCCGGCATGGATGGCACGGAACAGCGCCCGCCCGGTCTTGATGTTGTTGGCCTTCATGCAGAGACCGACGATCTCGCGCACCGCGGAATCGCGCACCAGCTCGTCGGAGATCTTCATCGCGGTCTCCATCGCGACCTTGGCGGCGCGCTCGTAGCGATCGCGCTCGATCTGCTGGTTCTTCGGTGATCGCTTGTCGGGCGAACCGACCGCCTCGGCGCAGCCGGCGGCATCGCGGCAGATCGCGCGGATCCTCTGCGCGGCCTCGATGTCGCCGAGCGGCTGCTCGACCGGATCGTCCCAGATATCCTTCCGCCTGGTCTTGTTGAACAACCACATCGCAACGTCCTGCGGCAGGAATGATCCGACTGGGCTAGAGCATTTTCGGTTCTGATTGGATCAGAACCGAAGCTCTAGATTCTTGTTTGACGCGTTTCTTCGCGCGAACCGGGGTCCACTTCGCTCGAAAACGCTCTAGACGGCAGGAACGATCTTTCCGGGATTGAAAATGTTCTGCGGATCGAGCGCCTGCTTCAGCGCCCGCATGGCGTCGAGCGCCTCGGGGCCGAGCTCGGCCTTCAGATATTTCTGCTTGCCCTGGCCGATGCCGTGCTCGCCGGTGCAGGTGCCGTCCATCGACTGCGCGCGCTCGACCAGGCGGTGCATGAACTCCTCGCCGCGCGCCATCTCCTCCTTGTCGTTGACGTCGCAGAGCAGCGAACAGTGGAAATTGCCGTCGCCGACATGGCCGACGATCGGCGACAGCAGATTGAGCCGCTTCAGATCCTCTTCGGTCTCGGTGACGCAGTCGGCCAGCCGCGAGATCGGCACGCAGACGTCGGTGGCGACGACGCCGATGCTGTCGCCGGGACGCAGCGCCTTGACCGACCAATAGGCGTCGTGCCGGGCCTGCCACAGCTTGGTGCGGTCTTCCGGCTTGGTGGTCCAGGTGAAGTCGCCGCCGCCGCATTCGGCGGCGATGTCGCGGAAATTCTTCGACTGCTCGGCGACCTCGACCTCGCTGCCGTGGAATTCGAGCAGCAGCAGCGGCGTCTCCGGCAGCGACAGCTTGGAATAGCTGTTGCACGCCTTCACCTGCGCGGCATTGAGCAGCTCGATCCGGGCGACCGGGATGCCGGTCTGGATCGCAAGGATGGTGGCCTGGCAGGCGCCGCGCACCGTCTCGAACGAACAGGCGGCGGCCGCGATCGTGTCGGGAATGCCGCGCAGACGGATGGTCAGCTCGGAAATGATGCCGAGCGTCCCCTCGGCGCCGACGAACAGATGCGTCAGGTCGTAGCCGGCCGACGACTTCTTGGCGCGTGTACCTGTCGTGATGATCTCGCCGTCGCCGCGCACCACCTTCAGCGCCAGCACGTTCTCGCGCATGGTGCCGTAGCGCACCGCATTGGTGCCGGAGGCGCGGGTCGAGGTCATGCCTCCGAGCGAGGCGTCGGCGCCGGGATCGATCGGGAAGAACAGGCCCTGGTCGCGCAGGTGCTCGTTCAGCGCCTTCCGCGTTACGCCGGGCTGGATCACACAGTCGAGGTCCTCGGCATGCACCTCCAGCACCTTGTTCATGTCGCGCAGGTCGATGCAGACGCCGCCTGCCGGCGCGTTGACCTGGCCTTCCAGTGAGGTTCCGGTGCCGAAGGCGATGACGGGCACGCGGTTGGCGGCGCAGATCCGCACCACGTCCTGGATGTCGGCGGTTTCCTGCGCCATCACGACCGCGTCCGGCGGCTGGGTCGGCAGCCACGTGGTGGTATGGGCGTGCTGCTCGCGCACCGCCTGCGATGTGACGAGCCGGTTGCCGAACCGCGCCGCCAGCGCGTCGATCGCGCTCTTCAGGGCCTGCGGCTCAGGTCGCGTCACATTGCTCGAAATCGTTGTCGCCACGTCAATTTTCCTCCCGGCTTTAGCCGACCGTGGCAAAGCTTGTATAAGGGGTCAAGAGAGCCTGACTTGAAAAAGTGGTCGCGGGAGTCACAGAAAAGTTCATGCTCGCACGCCAACGAACCGGGGATGGAAGATGACTTCAGTGACTGCCACGAACGAGATGCCGCTTCCACCAGCCCCGTTCAAATCGTCCGTGATGCAGATCGACCCGCAATGGATCGACTACAACGGCCACCTCAACATGGCCTACTACAATGTGATGTTCGACCGCGCGATCGACGAGATGTGGCTGCAGCTCGGCATCGGGCCCGCCTACATGAAGGAGCGGCACTGCTCGACCTTTACTGCCGAGTGCCACGTCCGCTACATCAGGGAAATTCACCTCGGCGATCCCGTGCAGGTCTCGGTGTTCCTGCTCGGCGCCGACGAGAAGCGGCTGCATACATTCGAGGAGCTGCGCCATGCCACCGAGGGCTGGTTGTCCGCGACCTCGGAGAACCTCACGCTGCACATCGACATGGAGGCGCGCAAGGTGGCGCCGTTTCCGCCTGACATCCGCGCCCGCACCCGCGCCATCGTGGAGAGCTATGCGGGCGTGCCGCGTCCCGAGGGCATCGGCCGCAACGTGGCGATGCCCTCGAAGAAGTAACATCGCGTTTTCAAGCGAAGTAGCCGCCGGTTCGCGTGAAGAAAACGCGCCAGAAGAAAGCCGCCTCGCTAGACTCGCGTGCGGCCGCGCGCCAATCCGACCACCGCCGTCACCAGGAACAGGATGATGGCGATGAAGAAGATCGCCTTGGCGATTTCGATCGAGGCACCGGCGATGCCGCCAAAGCCCAAAATGCCCGCGATCAGGGCGATGATCAGGAAAGTGACGACCCAGCTCAACATGATCCAACCTCTGCTTGGTTCCTCGCGCCGCCTCTCGCCCGGCGCCATGGCTTGAGGAAACAAACCAGCAGCGAAACGCTGGTTCCTGAGCCCGAAACCGCGAAATTTTCGCCGATTTCAGGAACCAAGCTCACGGTAGACTGCTGCCAAAACCGTTCCCGCCGCGCGGGACAAAACCTGTCAAAACAGCCGATCAGGCCCTATATGGCCTTCAATCCCTGTTAAGAAGGCTCCCCTTCACCGTCCCACGGTGCCATCGTGGGGCCGAGACGATTCGCCAATGACCGAGCCGAGCAAATTGCCCCATCACGGCGTTCCCGAGCACCAGCCCGCGGCTGGCGGCATCGCCGCGCGTGCGCGGGCGGCCGCCGGTCCGCAATATCTCAACGGCCTCAACCCCGAGCAACGCGAGGCGGTCGAGACGCTCGATGGTCCCGTGCTTGTGCTCGCTGGCGCCGGCACCGGCAAGACGCGTGTCTTGACCACGCGCATCGCGCATATCCTGAGCCAGGGCCGCGCGCGGCCGCAGGAAATCCTGTCGGTGACCTTCACCAACAAGGCGGCGCGCGAGATGAAGCTGCGGCTCGGCCAGATGCTCGGCCAGGCGGTCGAGGGCATGCCGTGGCTCGGCACCTTCCACTCGATCGGCGGTCGCATCCTGCGCATCCATGCCGAGCTGGTGCAGCTCAAATCCAACTTCACGGTGCTCGACGTCGACGATCAGGTCCGGCTTTTGAAGCAATTGCTGCAGGCCGAGAACATCGACGACAAGCGCTGGCCGGCGCGGATGCTGGCCGGGCTGATCGACAGCTGGAAGAACCGCGGCCTGTCGCCGTCGCAGGTGCCGGCGGGCGAAGCCGCCTCGTTCGGCAACGGCAAGGGCGGCAAGATCTACGCGACCTATCAGGAGCGGCTGAAGATCCTCAACGCCGCCGATTTCGGCGACCTGCTGCTCGAGAACATCAGGCTGTTCCGCGAAAATCCTGACGTGCTGCGGCAATACCAGAACCGCTTCAAGTTCATCCTGGTCGACGAATATCAGGACACCAACGTCGCGCAGTATCTGTGGCTGCGGCTCTTGTCGCAGGCGCCGTCGCGGCCGGGCCTGCCGCTCTCCGACGTCATTCCGGGGCCAATCGACTCTCACGTCATTCCGGGGCGCATCGAAGATGCGAACCCGGAATCCAGAGGTAAAGAGGACTCATCTCGAGATTCCGGGTTCGCACCTGGCGGTGCGCCCCGGAATGACGGTGAACCTCAGGCGCCGCTGAAAAACATCTGCTGCGTCGGCGACGACGACCAGTCGATCTATGGCTGGCGCGGGGCAGAGGTCGACAACATCCTGCGCTTCGAGCACGATTTCCCCGGCGCAAGGTAATCCGCCTCGAGCGCAATTACCGCTCCACCGGCCATATCCTGGCCGCGGCCTCGCACCTGATCGCGCACAATGAAGGCCGGCTCGGCAAGACGCTGCGCACCGAGGATGTCGACGGCGAGAAGGTCACCGTCACCGGCTCCTGGGACTCGGAAGAGGAAGCGCGCGCGATCGGCGAGGAGCTCGAGGAGTTGCAGCGCGCGGGCGAGAACCTCAACGACGTCGCCATCCTGGTCCGTGCCTCGTTCCAGATGCGCGAGTTCGAAGACCGTTTCGTCACGCTCGGCCTGCCCTACCGCGTGATCGGCGGCCCCCGGTTCTACGAACGCGCCGAAATCCGCGATGCGCTGGCGTACTTGCGCACCATCAATTCGCCGGCCGACGATCTCGCCTTCGAGCGCATCGTCAACGTGCCCAAACGGGGGCTCGGCGATGCCACCGTGCAGCTGTTGCACGACCATGCCCGCAAGCGCCGCATTCCGCTGTTCGAGGCGGCGCGCGCCGTGGTCGAGACCGACGAATTGAAGCCGAAGGCGCGCGGGAGTTTGCGCGATCTCGTGATGCAGTTCGACCGCTGGCGCGCCCAGCGCGAGGTCACGTCTCACACCGAGCTCGCCGAGATCGTGCTCGACGAGAGCGGCTACACCGAGATGTGGCAGAAGGACCGCTCGGCCGACGCCGCGGGCCGGCTCGACAATCTCAAGGAACTGGTGCGGTCGATGGAGGAATTCGAGAACCTGCAAGGGTTTCTCGAACATATCTCGCTGGTGATGGACCGCGACGGCGAGGCCGGCGACGAGGCCGTGTCGCTGATGACGCTGCATTCGGCCAAGGGCCTCGAATTCGACAACGTGTTCCTGCCGGGCTGGGAGGAAGGCCTGTTTCCGAGCCAGCGCACGCTGGACGAACAGGGCCGCGCCGGGCTCGAGGAGGAGCGCCGCCTCGCCCATGTCGGGCTGACCCGCGCCCGCCGCCGCGCCAAGATCTACTTCGCGACCAACCGCCGCATCCATGGCACCTGGTCGACCACGATTCCGTCGCGCTTCCTCGACGAGCTGCCGGCACACAATGTCGAGATCACCGAATCCAAGGGCGGATCGGGCTGGGGCGGCAGCGGCGGCTACGGCGCCTCGCGCTTCGACAACCTCGAATCATTCGGCTCGAGCTATTCGACCCCGGGCTGGCAGCGCGCCCAGGCCAACCGCACTCGCGGTGGCGGGGGCCGTAGCGGCGGCAGCGGCTTCGAGGAGCGGCAATCCTCGTTTTCCTCCGAAGGCTTCGGTCGCACCAAGCGCGGTCCGATGGTGATCGAGGGCGAGCTGGTGGCGAAGTCCACGGGCATGACGTCGGAATTTTCGCTGGACGATCGGGTGTTTCACCAGAAATTCGGCTACGGCCATGTGGTGAAGATCGACGGCAACAAGCTGACCATCGCGTTCGAAAAGGCCGGCGAGAAGAAGGTGGTCGACAGCTTTGTGGAGCGGGCGTGACAGAACAGCCTTCTCTGTTCGTAGCCCTTGACCCCAGTTGAATTCATGGGTTGAGATGGCTCCATGGTCCGGGGTGGGTTTTTCCTTTTTGTCGTCGCGCTCACTGCGCCGTCGCTGGCGGTCGCGGAGACGATCAGCTTTGGCGATTCGGCAGCCGCACTCGCCAAGGCCTGCGGCGCCGACATCACCGCCAACTGCCGCGGCGTCAACCTCGACTCCAACCGCCTCAAGGAATGCCTGTCGCGCAACCGCGACGTGATCTCGCCGCAGTGCAAGGAGAGCTACTTCTCCACCCTCGATGCGATCCAGAAGCGGATCGCGGCGCGCGTGACGGTTGCCAACGCCTGCACCCGCGAGATCGTCAAGGTTTGCGGCGGCTCGACCAAGGAGACCAGCAAATCGGTGCCCTGCCTCGTCGGCGCCAAGGGCCTCAGCCGCAATTGCGCCCAGGCGATCAATGACGCGGGGTATCAATGATGCGCCGAGGCTTGCGCGATCTCGGCCTGCTGGGCACGCTGGTCTTGCTGGCGATGCCGCTCGCGCCGGCGCATGCGCAGACCGCCATCACGCGCGATGACGTCATCGCCAAGTTGAACCATTTCGAGACGGCTGCCGAGATCGACGTCCCGGCGTTGCGCCAGCAGGTTGCCGAACGATCGAAGTCGCGCTCGAAGAACGAGCCGCCGCCCTCGAAGCGGCCGCCGATCGCGCCCGACCTGAACAACCTGCCGGCGTTCAATGCCGACATCGCGTTCGACGTCGACACGCCGATCGTGCTGCCGGACTCCTACCAGACCGTCGGGCGCATCGCCGATGCGCTGACGCACTCCTCGCTGCTGCCGTACACCTTCCTGATCGTCGGTCACATCGAATCGACCGGCCGGCGCGAGAACAACGTGATCCTGAGCCAGCGGCGGGCCGACGCGATCCGTGACATCCTGGTCAACACCTTCAAGATTGCGCCCAAGCGCCTGCAATCGGTCGGGCTCGGCGAAGAGCAGTTGCTCGACCCCGCCCGTCCCAACGCGCCGGTCAACAACCAGGTGCAGATCCTGCTGGTCGCGAAGGTCGCCGACGAGCCGCCCGCACACCCCGCACCGGCGGCGGCCGCGAAGAAGCCGGCAAAACCGGCGAAGCGGCATTAGCGCGGCCTTTCCGCCACACCGCAGAACGAATTTTCTGCCCCTGCGGGTGATTGCAGAACGGAATATGCGTTCTTATCTGGGCTGAACCCGCATCACGCCCTCGCCCGGGCTCCAATCCGCGCGCGCCCTTCCCTCACGCTTCCGATCCCCGATGTCGCCGATCATTTCCGTATCCAATCTTTCAAAGACCTATGGCTCCGGCTTCAAGGCGCTGAAGGACATCAATCTCGATATCGTCAAGGGCGAGATTTTCGCGCTGCTCGGACCGAACGGCGCCGGCAAGACCACGCTGATCAGCATTATCTGCGGCATCGCCAATCCGACCGAGGGCCGCATTTCGATCGGCGGACACGACATCATCAGGGATTATCGCGCGGCGCGGTCGATGATCGGGCTGGTTCCGCAGGAACTGCACACCGACGCGTTCGAGTCGGTCTGGGCGACCGTCAGCTTCAGCCGCGGCCTGTTCGGCAAGCCAAAGAACCCCGACCACATCGAGAAGGTGCTGAAGGACCTGTCGCTGTGGGACAAGAAGGACAACAAGATCATCACCCTCTCAGGCGGCATGAAGCGCCGCGTGATGATCGCGAAAGCGCTGTCGCACGAGCCGCAGATCCTGTTCCTCGACGAACCCACCGCCGGCGTTGACGTCGAATTGCGCAAGGGCATGTGGGAAGTGGTCCGCACGCTTCAGCAATCCGGCGTCACCATCATCCTGACCACGCACTACATCGAGGAAGCCGAGGAGATGGCCGACCGCATCGGCGTCATCAACAAGGGCGAGATCATCCTGATCGAGGACAAGGCGACCTTGATGCAGAAGCTCGGCAAGAAGCAGCTGACGCTGCAATTGCAGAACAGGCTCGATGCCGTTCCGCCTGCGCTTGCCGCCTACAGCCTCGAACTATCCGACGACGGCCATGCGGTGACCTACGACTACGACACCAAGGGCGATCGCACCGGGATCACCAGCCTGCTCAACGATCTGCGCAATGCCGGCATCCGCATTTCCGATCTCGATACCAGGCAATCCTCGCTTGAGGACATCTTCGTCAGCCTGGTGCGGCAAGTTTGAAGTTCCTATCAGTTTTGCCGCACCCTCTTCATAGGAACTTCAAACTCCAATGCCGCACCAGAATCATCAATTTTCTAACGCTCCCTTGATTTCGAAGTTCGCATCGGGGGCTCCGCGAATGTATGCGAACTTCGAAATCAGAGCGCTAGTGAGGGCGCCATGAACTACCGCGCAATCCAGGCCATCTATCTGTTCGAAATGGCGCGCACCTGGCGCACGCTGCTGCAGAGCATCGTCTCGCCCGTCGTCTCGACCTCGCTGTATTTCGTGGTGTTCGGCGCCGCGATCGGCTCACGCATCACCGAGGTCGAAGGCGTCAGCTACGGCACCTTCATCGTGCCGGGCCTCGTGATGCTGTCGGTCTTGACCCAGAGCATCTCCAACGCCTCGTTCGGCATCTACTTCCCGAAATTCGCCGGCACGATCTACGAGATCCTGTCGGCGCCGATCTCCTATTTCGAGATCGTCATCGGCTATGTCGGCGCCGCCGCCACCAAGTCAATCATCCTCGGCCTGATCATCCTGGCGACCGCCGGACTTTTTGTGCCGCTGCACATCCAGCATCCGGTGTGGATGCTGACCTTCCTGGTGCTGACGGCGGTCACCTTCAGCCTGTTCGGCTTCATCATCGGCATCTGGGCCGACGGCTTCGAGAAGCTGCAGATGATCCCGATGCTGGTGGTGACGCCGCTCACCTTCCTCGGCGGCAGCTTCTACTCGGTGAACATGCTGCCGTCGGGCTGGCGCACCATCACGCTGTTCAATCCGGTGGTCTATCTGATCTCCGGCTTCCGCTGGAGCTTCTACGAGATCGCCGACGTCAGCGTCGGGCTCAGCCTCGGCATGACCGCGGCCTTTCTGGTCGCCTGCATGGTGATCGTGGCCTGGATCTTCCGGACGGGATATCGGCTGAAGAACTGAATAGGCTTCAGTAGCCCGGATGGAGCGAAGCGCAATCCGGGACCTTTATCGCCAGGCCTGCAGAACCCGGATTTCGCTTCGCTCCATCCGGGCTACAGGCTCCCAACAATCAATAGCAATGGAAATGGCCGTGGCGATAATAGCCGCGGCAGCGGTGGCCACGGCGGTAGCCGCGATCCGGGATGCCGAACACGCCTTTGACCGCACCCATGGCGCCACCGACCCCGGCGCCGACGGCACCGCCAACGACGCCGCCCACTGGACCGGCGACCCGGTTGCCCTCATAGGCACCTTCATGGGCCCCGCGGACGATGCCTTGGGCATGGCCGGCATGGGGGACTGCGACCAGCGCCAAAGCGAGGGCTGCGGCCGCAAGCAGGAGCCGTGCAGAGAGGCCGGCGGGAGCGACGGCCGCGGTCTTAACCTTGGTGTTGTTCATCTGGATTCCTTGATGCGCGACGCGAACGCGCCGCTGGGCGGGATTGTGAAACGCTCATGCGGCCAAATAGTTGCGCGTCGGCGACCAATTGGGGGCCGTGGTCGCGGCTGCTCGCGAAAATGTCAGCCTGTCGTGACGGGCAGGCCTGCCTTCGGCCTTGTTTGCGCCGCGCGCGGGATTAACGATGCACCGGACCGTCACTGGAACCAAATTCGGATTCCATGCATATTGGTTGCCGGGGACGGAGAGCCGCGGCTTTGCGATCAGGCCTGGAGGCCAAAGGTAAAATGCGTTCGTTCCTCATTGCATTCGTTTCCGCGATGCTTTTCACGGCCGGCGCCGCGCAGGCCAAGGTCGATATCACCATCGACAAGGACAACCAGCAGATGACCGTCGCGGTCGACGGCGTCGCGCGCTATCACTGGCCGGTCTCGACCGGGATCCCGTCGCGCGAAACGCCGAACGGCAGCTTCCGCGCCTTCCGGATGGAAGAGGATCACTACTCCAAGGAATTCGACGACGCGCCGATGCCGCATTCGATCTTCTTCACCAAGATCGGGCACGCGATTCATGGCACCGACTCGGTGAACCGCTTGGGCACGCCGGCCTCGCATGGTTGCGTGCGGCTGTCGCGCGACAACGCAACGACGCTCTACGCGCTGGTCCAGAAGGAAGGCGTGCTCAACACCACCGTGACGTTGACCGGTTCGTCCCAGGTCGCGCTGGCGCGCAATCCGCGCGGGCGCAACGGCACCGCTGTCGCCCGCTCGGCGCCACAGCAATATGACGGGCAGTATGGCACCGCCGCCGCCGGCGACCCTGTCGTCCTGACACCGCAGCCGCGCGAATATCCGGCGCAGGCCCGCGCCGACGATGGCTACATCTATCCGGCCGACGGCAGCTCCACCGCGCAGCGCTACCCGGCGCCGCCGTCAAGCCGCCGCGTCTACGACGCGCAGGCCTATGGCCAGCAGCAATACTACGGCAACCAGGGCTACGCGGCGGCGCCGCAAGGCTATTACCAGCCGCGGCCGTATTACCCGCGGCAGCGCGACTTCTACGGCAGCAACTATCAGGACTGAGACGCGCGCCTGAGCCGCCGGCGGCGGCGCCATCGCGCGCCGCCAGGTCCCGAAGCCTCCTCACCCGCTTGTGACCGCCTCGAAGGGCACGCGACGTCCTGCGCCGTGGCCCGTCGTCGCGCTGTCATCTGATTGTAAAATTAGCCCGATATTCGGCGGCAATAGCGCCCGCCTTGGCCTCGGACGGCCGATTCAAGCGGAATGCCCGGTGAAATCAGGGCGAGAAGCGCGGGTCACGTAGGCAGTATCAGAGGTCAAAATGAAACGGGGCTTCGTTGTCCTTTGCCTGTGCATCGTGGCGATGGCCGGCTATTTCACGACGGACAGATGGGCGATCCGTCACACGACACTGACGTTCCACGATGTGCTGCGCGACGACCGCAACGTCACGGTCGAGGTGGCGGTTCGCCGCGACCGGCAAATGCAGGCGATGGCCGAGATGATCGAGCTGCCGGTGGCGATCCTGAGCCACGGCAACACCGTCAAGAACACCGAGTATTCGTTCCTCACCAACGTGTTCGCATCACGCGGCTACCTTGTGGTCAGCATTCAGCACGATCTCGACACCGATTCGCCGATGGTGACCAAGGTGGGCGAGGAATATGTCGGACGCCGCATGCAGTACAATCGCGGCGTCTTCAACATCATGTATGCGATCGACGAGCTCAAGAAGCTCTATCCGAACGCGAACTATCGCGCGCTGACGCTGATCGGTCATTCCAACGGCGGCGACATCTCGATGTTCTTCGCCAAGCAGCATCCCGACCTGGTCAAGAAGGTCGTGACGCTGGACAATCTGCGGGTCCCCTTCATCACCGACAGCAAGATCAAGATCCTCTCGTTCCGTTCCAGGGACCCGGTGTTCAAGGCCGATCCGGGCGTCGTGCCTGACGAGGAGACCTGCGCCAGGCTCGGCATCAAGGTGGTCAGAACCGTGTTCCACCACAACGACCTCAGCGATCGCGGCCCCGAGAGTGCGAAGTTGTCGATCCAGGCGGGCGTGGAGCAGTTCCTCGACGAGGACGCCGGCGAGAGCACGCCGGCCATGCCGCTGCTAGCCGCCTCGACACCCGCCTCCGCGGCGGCGGCGCCGCAGGAGAATACGGCGCCACCGGAGCAGAAGTAATCGCTGCGTTGAAGCAGGCTGGCGCCCGCCGGCACCGGTCTAGCTCCGCCGTGCGTTATGCACGCGCGCTGCGATAGGCCGTGGCAACGAGCCAGATGCCGGAAAGCAGGAAATAGAACGCGCCGAATCCCGCGTAGGGAGCGACGTCCAGAATCGTCGGCGCCACGGTGCCGAGCGATCGGCTGATCATGTAGCCGCCGGCGAGCGCCGACTGCGCGCCGCTCAGGATCATCGCCCATTGCGCGCCATAGTCACGCCAGCGCCTGGCGCCGGTGAACAATTGCAGCACACCCGACAGGATCGCCCAAACTCCGAATACCGCGAGAACGGCATAGCTGCTGTGGCCGACCGCCACGATCACGGCGAGCGCGGTTATCGCGCTGACTACGATATTCAAGGTCTGGGATGGATTGGCGATCAGCCCGCCGTTGACCCGGGCGTCAGCCAGATTGGCAACGCCGTCCCATGCCGGGTAGATCACGAGCAGAAACGCAGCGGGCCCGGCTTGCGCGCTGAACAGAACGGCGGCGGCAACCCAGGCGATCGAGAAGATCGCGCGCCCGAGATAATAGGATCGCAACCAGGCGGACTGGGTCGGAACGTGGCTTTGCATTGACAGACTCCTTGCTTACCTTCCTACTAGTAGGTAGTCAATGAAATCAAGTCAATCTGCGCCGGAAACGCCCCCTTGTGAGGTGAAAGTCTTGAAATATCTCGGCAATTTACCTACTGGAAGGTAGGCCTGACATGAATGTGATGATTTCGACTTCTGGAAAAATTCTCGATGTCGCGCAGTCCCTCATCGTTGCGGGGGGCTACAACGGCTTCAGCTATGCCGACATCTCGGATGCGATCGGCATCAGGAAGGCGAGCATCCACCATCACTTCCCGACCAAGGCCGAGCTGGTTTCGGCGCTGGTTGATCGCTACCGGCAGCAGACTGAGCAGGGCCTGAAGGCTCTTCAGGGCCAGTCGGCAAGCCCGGCCGACCAGCTGCAGTCTTACGTGGCCTTCTGGCAGACGTGCATTCGAGACGGGTCACTGCCCTTTTGCGTCTGTGCGATGCTTGCCGGCGAGATGCCGATGTTGCCGGAACAAGTCGCCTTACGCGTCCGCGCCCATTTCCATCATCTCGCGGCATGGCTCACCTCGGTGCTGCGGGCCGGCGCAGAACAGCGCCTGCTCCGGCTGGACAAGCGGCCGGAAGATGAGGCCCAGATGCTGATGGCATCGGTCCATGGAGCGATGCTCTCCGCGAGGGCGTTCGACGAACCCGCAGTGTTTGCCGCAATCGTCAAGCCGCAGATCGCGAAGCTGCTAGTGGTGGACGGCTAGATATCTAGATATATTGTCGGGCTGATCAGCCCTATTGCTCGCCGTCGCGCAGGCGCCGATAGACCGCCCCCAGCACGTTCGAATAGTCGTCGGTCCAGACCCGCTGCTTCTCGTTGGCATCGGTCTCGATCCAGACGTCTGATGACGCGAGCTTGCCGACATCGGCGTCCTCGCGGGCGGAGACCACGACCGAGGTCGAGAAGATGTACTCGTTGTCGCGGCCGGAATCCTCGCTGTAGACCCAGCTCTTCATGTCGTTGGCGTCGGCAATGCCGACCACGACGCTGGCAAGCTCGAGATGGCGGTTGGAGACGTGCATCACGACCGCGCCCTGCGGCGCCAGCTTCTCCTTGTAGATCGCCATCGCCTCCTCGGTCGCGAGATGGATCGGGATCGCGTCCGACGAATAGGCGTCGACGATGATGAGATCGTAGGCGCGTCCGGCTCCTTGGCGAAGGTCAGCCGCGCGTCGCCGATGACAGGCTTCAGGTTCGGCTCGCAGCTCTGGATGTAGGTGAAATATTTCGGATCGCGCGCGGTATCGACCATCGACTGGTCGATCTCGAAGAATCGCCAGTCCTCGCCGGGCGCTGAGGCGCAGGTCAGCGTCCCCGAGCCGAGCCCGATCACAGCCACTTTCAGCGGCGCGCCCTTGCGCGCGCGGATTGCGGTGATCGCCCGCCCGATGCCGCCGTCCTTGTAATAGTAGCTGATCGGCTCGGGCTTTCCGGTGACCGGCGTGCCGTCGTCGTTCTTGAACTTCTCGGCGCCATGGATCGTGGTGCCGTGCATCAGCACGTGATACTGCCCGTTCGCCGTCACCACGATCTTGTGCACGCCGAAGAAGCTGCGCACGGTTTCGACGCGGCCATCGTCCGACGGATAGGCGCGCAGCACCACCAGCGCGACGACGACGGTAGCGAAGATCTTCCAGCGATTGGCATTCAGTGCGAGCGCGAGCAGCGCCGAGAGCACGCCGACGGCGCCGATGATCCACACCCGATGGTCGTCGAACCAGTTGAAGATGTCGCCGGCCGAATAGCTCGGCGCGATCAGCGCGACCGCCAGCATCGCGAGGAACGGCCAGTACCAGGCGCTCCAGCGCGGCAGCCGCTCCGCGCCGCCGGGCGGACGGCACAGCGCCGCGAGCGCCAGCAGGATCGGATATTCGGCGATCCATGAGAAGGTGAACGGCGCGATCAGGCCCGCAAACAGGCCGCCGACCATGCCGCCGAACGACAGCGCGACGTAGAAGCCGGTGAGGTATTTCGCGGCGGGACGGGTGCGCGCGAGCTCGCCATGGCAGGCCATCGCGATGATGAAGAAGCAGAGCTGATGGCCGCCGAGCGTCAGCAGCAGGTTCTGCTCGCCGCCGAACGCGAGCAGGATCACGACGCCGGCAATCGCCAGCGGCTGCGCCAGCAGCATCCATTTGTGCGGCAGCAGCGGCCGCGACTGGAACACCAGCACCCAGGTCAACAGATACAGCGACAGCGGCAGCACCCACAGCAAGGGAGCGGCCGCGACGTCGGTCGAGATATGCGCCGTCACCGCGATCAGGAGACCCGACGGCACCGCGGCCAGGAAGATCCAGCGCGCCCGCAAGCCCCAGGGCGGCGCCGGCGCGTTGTCATCGTCGACCTGCATATTGAGTGCGGCGGCACTGGCCGGCGACCGCAGCAACAACACGCCACACCCCGCGATCAGAACGATCAACAGCCCATAGCCGCAGGTCCAGATCAGGTTCTGGGTGCGCAATGTGAACATCGGCTCGAGCAGCACCGGATAGGACAGCAGCGCCAGGAAGCTGCCGATGTTCGAGGACGCATAGAGGAAGTACGGGTCGGGCCCGCTGGGGTGGCCGGTGCGCACGAACCAGGCCTGCAGCAGCGGGTTGTTGGCGGCGAGCGCGAAGAACGGCAGGCCGATCGAGACCGCGAACAGGCCGAGCAGCCAGACCGCATAGCCCGAGGTCGGCGGCTCGCCCCAGCCGCTCCTGATCGTCAGCGGCAAGGTCAGCAGCGCGACGACGAGCAGCACCAGATGCACCGCGACCGGAACGACGCGGCTGCTCAGCTTCATCAACAGATGCGCATACGCATAGCCGCCGAGCAGCAGCGACTGGAAAAACACCATCGCCACCGACCACACCGCCGGCGAGCCGCCGAGCCGTGGCAGCACCATCTTGGTGAACAGCGGCTGCACCGAGAACAGCAACAGGGCGCTGACGAAGATCGCCGCGGTGTAGACAACCAGCACCAGCCGGTTTCGCGATGCGGACGGCTCAGACGTCATGAATACTCCCGGTCACGATCCGGCAGATCAACACCGGGCACATGCATTGCATTGAATCATAGCGCCAGGCAGCGGGCAACACGCCCACCGGGTTGCTTGAACCGTTCACGTCATCCTGATGTCGCCGGCCTCGTGTTCCGCTTCCGCGGCCGGTGCGGACGTTTCCATTTGTGGCCGGAACGGCGTTCGCCCCATCCATGGCTGCAGCTCGATGTGCTGCAACCAATCCTTGACCGAGGGAATCCAGCCGAGATCGTCCTTGACATGCTGCTCGCCGACCGTGCGCACCGGAATCTGCTTGCCGGCGCTGTTCGTCAGCGTCGCGCCGAAGATCGCCTCGCACAGGAAGATACCCTCGCTGTGATGGCGCAGCGCACGGTGACGCACGTCGGCAAGATGCGCCTTGCTCTCGTCGAACCAGTCGTGAATCGCGAGATAGTCCTCGGGCGTTCCGCCGAACAGGCGCGCGGAACGGACCGCATGATGATAGGGATGCGCCATCGCAGGCTACCTCGCGATCTCGATATTGCTCGTAACCGGGTCGGCCCTGGGATCGTCAACCACGCTCAACGCGTCGAGATCGACGACGAAGGCGCCGTACATGACGTACTCGCCGGTGCCGTAGCCGCGGCCAAGCAGCAGGGTCGCCCACTCCGTACACATCCAGTCGCGGACAAAGGACGCGATCTGGTCGCGTTCGCTGGTGCCGTCGATCCGGTTCATCACGCCCCTCGCAACCAGCCGGTCAAGAAATCGTTGTTCGGTCAGCCGCTGCGCGAGCGCATCAGCGTCGACACGTGTGCCATCATGAAGCGTCGCGCTGTCGAGCCACGAAAACCCCTCGTCGTTGCCGCCGTCATAGCGACAATAGAGCCGCTGCACGCCGAGTTCACGCAGGGCCGGTACGGACACCGCGATCAGCCGCTGGCGGGTGAACACCTCGCGGGCCGCCCACACCTCCGCGGCGGCTTTGACTGCCGGCGTCACCTGCGCGGTTGGCAGTCGCCGGCCCCACAAGCGATCCCAAAGGCTCGGCCGCGTGATCACCGGCGCGACCGGTCCGGGCACCAGCGGCTCGGGCGGAATGTCGAGTGTGAAATGGACCGGCTCCCGCGCTCCGCCGAATTCGGGCGGCGGCAGGTAAACGAACTGATTTGGGCGCGGCGGCGGTGGATCGGACTCGTCGTCGGGCCACTCGATTTCAGTTTGATCAAAAACAAACGGCATTTGCGCTCCACTGCTTGGCGGCGCCAAACGAACGAGGCGCTCTCCTCGTCCTGCTGGCGGCTCACGGCCCGCACAATCGCGGCCGAACTATCGTATCCGGATCGGTACGGATTTGTGACCTGCCGCGGCCGGCAGTGGTGAGATGCGGACATTCAGCCTATAGAAGCGCCATGTCCAATCATGAAGTTGATGCCGTCATCATCGGTGCGGGGCACAACGGCCTCACTTGTGCCGCCTATCTCGCGATGGCCGGATTGAAGGTCAGGATTGTCGAGCGCCGCAAGGTGGTCGGCGGTGCCGCCGTCACCGAAGAGTTTTGTCCGGGCTTCCGCAATTCGGTCGCCGCCTACACGGTGAGCCTGCTCAACCCGCAAATCATCGCAGACCTGAAACTTGCCGATCACGGCCTTCAGATCGTCGAGCGCCGCGCGCAGAACTTCCTCCCCGCGCCCGACGGCAGTTACCTTTTGACCGGCGAAGGCCGCACCCAGCAGTCGGTCGCAAAGCTCAGCCAGCAGGATGCGGCCACCATCGGCGAGTTCTCGAGGGAACTCGAAGCCATCGCCGACGTGCTGCGGCAATTCGTGCTGCGCGCGCCGCCGAACCTCGTCGAGGGGTTTGGCATCGGCGCAATCAGCGAGGCCTTCAACGCGCTCGGCACCGCCAACATCCTGCGGCGGCTGTCGCTCGAGCAGCAGCGCAACCTGCTCGACCTGTTCACGCGCTCGGCCGGCGAGATGCTCGACGAGCGTTTCGAGAACGATCTCGTCAAGGCGCTGTTCGGCTTCGACGCCATCGTCGGCAACTATGCGAGCCCCTACGCGGCCGGCTCGGCCTATGTGATGCTGCATCATGCGTTCGGCGAGGTGAACGGCAAGAAGGGTGTCTGGGGCCACGCGATCGGCGGCATGGGCGCGATCACCCAGGCGATGGCAAGTGCCGCGCGCAGCCATGGCGTCGAGATCGAAACCGATGCACCCGTCCGCGAGGTGATCGTCGAGAAGGATCGCGCCACTGGCATCATCCTCGACAATGGCGAGACGGTCCGCGCCAAATATGTCGTCTCCAATGTCAACCCGAAGCTGCTCTACACGCGCCTGGTGCCGGCGGGCGCATTGGCGGGCGAATTCCGCACGCGCATCTCGCGCTGGCAGAACGGGTCCGGCACCTTCAGGATGAACGTGGCGCTGAGCGCCCTGCCCTCGTTCACCGCACTGCCCGGCCCCGGCGATCACCTCACCGCAGGCATCATCATCGCGCCAAGCCTCGGCTACATGGATCGCGCCTGGCACGATGCGCGCGACTTCGGCTGGAGCCGCGCGCCCGTCGTCGAGGTGCTGATCCCCTCGACGCTCGACGATAGCCTGAGCCCGCCGGGCCAGCATGTTGCGAGCCTGTTCTGCCAGCACGTCGCGCCGCAACTGCCCGGCGGCAAATCGTGGGACGACCATCGCGACGAGGTCGCCGACCTGATGATCGCAACCGTTGACGGCTATGCGCCCGGCTTCGCGGGCTCCGTGATCGGCCGCCAGATCCTGTCCCCGCTCGATCTCGAACGGCAGTTCGGCCTGCTCGGCGGCGACATCTTTCACGGCGCGCTGACGCTGAACCAGCTGTTCTCCGCGCGCCCCATGCTCGGCCATGCCGACTACCGCGGACCGCTCCGCGGTCTCTACCATTGCGGTTCCGGCGCCCATCCCGGCGGCGGGGTCACCGGTGCGCCCGGTCACAACGCCGCGCGGGCCGTCCTGGCCGACCATCGCGCGCTGTTCGCCTGACGCGGACCGCGGCACCAGGGCCAGGGCGCAGCAAGCTGTGGACAGGTCTGTTGAGAAACTGTGGGTCGACCGTGGTCAGACCTGGTATCCCGTCATGGGAAAGGCCGGTGAACATCCCGGTGGACTGCCTGTGGAACAGAGCCCGACAACCCCGGGGACAACGCGCTTGATCGCTGGTGGACAAGGTGCGCGGAACCCTGTGGACAGCCGGTCAAAAAGAAAACACCGGGCGTCATTGCCCGGTGCTTGCTCGAGAACGCAGTCGGCGAAATTACTTGAGGGAACCGGCGATCGTGCTGAACGTCCCGCTCAGATTCGTGCCGACGCCGTTCACCGCAGCGATGATGGCGATGGCGATGCCGGTCGCGATCAGTCCGTATTCGATGGCGGTCGCGCCGGATTCATCCTGAATAAACCTAACGAAAAATACCTTCATTGCAGCCCTGCCCTTGGTTGTGATGCCTTGGAACGAAAGGGAAATCCCGAGTTCCGCCTCCGTACTAGTACGGCGACATCTAAGGTTGTCTGAATCGGGAACCTATCAATTCTCGCGAAATTCGATTGAATCCGGGTTGAATTTTTAACAAAAACCGCGCTAACGGCCTCCGATGACCCCACCCACACACCGCGCCAGCGTCACCCTCACAGACGAAACGACCGCAAAACGCGTGGTCGACGCGCTTTCCGAGCTGTTCTTCGAGGATCAGGCGGCTTTTGCGGCCTTCGAGCGGCCGGACGGCCGCTGGGACGTCACCGTCCATTTTGCCGCGCCGCCCGATCAGACCTTGCTGCGCGAGCTGGTCGGCCACGTGGTGCGGCAGGATATCGCATCGACTTTGGTATTTGACACCATCGAGGCCAAGGATTGGGTCAAAGCGAGCCTGGAGGACCTGGTCCCAGTCGCGGCCGGCCGCTTTGTCGTCCACGGCCAGCATGATCGGCACAGGATCCCCCCGAATAAGCTCGGGATCGAGATCGAGGCGGCGCTCGCCTTCGGCACCGGCCATCACGGCACCACGCGCGGCTGCCTCTTGCTGCTCGACCACGTCCTGAAGGCCTATCAGCCCCGCCGTGTGCTCGATCTCGGCACCGGGACCGGCGTGCTCGGGATTGCCGCCGCCAAGGCGCTGCATGGCAAGGTGCTGGCCAGCGACATCGACCCGCCCTCGGTGCGGGTGGCCGAGGAGAACGCCTGGCTGAACGGCGCAGGGCATCTGGTGGACGTGATCCGTGCCACAGGCTTTGCCGCGCCGCGCTTTGCCGCGGACGGGCCGTTCGATCTGGTGCTCGCCAACATCCTCGCCAATCCGCTGCGCCAGCTGGCGGGACCGATGGTACGACACCTCGCGTCGTCAGCGCAGGTCATTCTCTCGGGCCTGCTGACCCACCAGGCGCCGGCGGTGATCGCCGCCTATCGCGCGCGCGGGCTGGTGCCGCTGCGGCATCTGAAGATCGAGGGCTGGAGCACCTGCTGCTGCGCTCGGTCAGGTGACGTGACCGCGACCGGCAGACAGTGCGGCGACTGCACGCTCTGCTGCAAGGTGATGGCGATCGAGGAACTGGCGAAGCCGGCCAGCGCATGGTGTCCGCATTGCGCGCCCGGGCGCGGCTGCCGGATCTATCCGGACCGGCCCGCGGAATGCCGCTCGTTCAGCTGCGTCTGGCTGGTCAACGAGCTGCTGGAAGAGCACTGGAAGCCCTCGCGGTCGAAGCTTGTGCTCACCACGTCCGAAGACGGTCTCGAGGTCCGCTGCGATCCGGGCTTCCCCGACGCCTGGCGCCGGGAGCCGTTTCGGAGCGAGCTCAGGGAATGGGCGATATCCGGCGAGACGCTCGACATGACCGTCGTCGTCATCGTCGGCCAGCGCATGACGCTGCTGACGCCGGAGCGCGAATTCGACCTCGGTATCGTCGGCCCCGCTGAGCGGATCGTGCGCGAACTCGACGGCACACGGGTCGTCAACGCGACCGTGACGAAGGCCTCCGACCTCGAACAGTAAGTGCGATCTGCGGGCTGGTTATTCGGGCGCTGCGGAATTGCGGCCGGCCGTCTCGACCTTGTCCTGAGCGGCTGCACGCCTGGCACGCGCCTCGACAAAGCGATCGAGCATCTGGACGATGACGCCACGCGGCTTCTGCTCGACCGGCGCGATCGGGCCGGGGGGCACCGGCGGCGAGATCTTCTCAAACGTGAATGCAGGCATCGTGCATCTCCTCACCGTTGAGTTGAGACACTCCTGGACACTCCCCGTACGCTTGACCGACGACGTGCAGTGGACATCGTCCGGTCAGTTCTACTATGCCATGTTTCAAGCAGAAGTTATGCCAAAAATATGGTCAGCTTGACTGCGCTTGCGCGAGGATCATGCTCGACCCGAAGAGAGTGCGAAGGCGATGTTCGAAGCCCATTTCCAGACGTTCGAAGAGCCCGAAGGCGGCGTCGCGCTGGCCGCGCGCTTAAGCGCGCTGCGCGAGGAACTGGCGCGGCGCAAGCTGACGGGATTTGTGGTTCCGCGCGCCGACCAGCAGCAGAATGAATATGTTGCCGCATCCGAGGAGCGGCTTGCCTGGCTGACCGGCTTCACCGGATCGGCCGGGCTCGCGATCGTGCTGGGCCGGGAAGCTGCCCTGTTCGTCGACGGGCGCTACACGCTGCAGGCCGCCAAGCAGGTCGACGCCAAGGCCTGGCAGGTCGAGCCGCTGGTCGAGCCGCCGCCGGAGCACTGGCTGACCCGGCACCTGGCAGCCGGCGACCGCCTAGGATTTGACCCCTGGCTGCACACTTCTGCGGCAGCCGAACGGCTGGCGGCGGCCTGCGCCAAGGCCGGTGCCGAGCTGGTCGCGTCGACGGCAACCCGGTCGATGCGATCTGGCACGAACGGCCGGCACCGCCGGTCGGCCCGGTCACGATCCACGGCACGCAATTCTCTGGCGAGATCGAGGCGGAGAAGCTGAAGCGGATCCGGCTCGAGATCAACAAGCTCGGCGTCGATGCGCTGGTGCTGTCGGACAGCCACGCGGTGGCCTGGACCTTCAACATCCGCGGCGCCGACGTCTCGCACACGCCGCTGCCGCTGTCCTACGCGCTGGTGCCGAAGGACGGCCGGCCGCTGGTGTTCATCGATCACCGCAAGCTGTCCAACTCTGCGCGGGACCATCTCGAGCAATCCGCCGATGTCGAGGAACCGGCAGCGCTGGCCGCGAAGCTCACCGAGCTCGCCAGGCGCGGCGCCTCGATTGCGCTGGACAGCGCGACCGCGGCCGACGCCCTCAGCCGCCTGATCGCGGGCGCCGGCGGCAAGCCGGTGCGCGGCAGCGATCCGGTCAGCCTGCTGAAGGCGGTCAAGAACCTCACCGAGATCGAGGGCACCCGCACGGCGCATCAGCGCGACGCGGTGGCGCTGACCCGCTTCCTCGCCTGGATCGACCGCGAGGCACCCTCCGGCCACCTCACCGAGATCGACACCGTCGAGGCGCTGGAGACGTTCCGCCGCCAGACCGGCGCACTGAAAGACGTCTCGTTCCCGACCATCGCCGGCACCGGGCCGAACGGCGCCATCGTGCATTATCGCGTGACGCGCAAGAGCAACCGCCGCATCGCCCCCGGCGATCTGCTGCTGATCGATTCCGGCGCGCAGTATGAAGACGGCACCACCGACGTCACCCGCACCATCGCGATCGGCAAGCCGACCGACGAGATGCGCGACCGCTTCACCCGCGTGCTGCGCGGCCATATCGCGATCGCCCGCGCGATCTTCCCCGACGGCACCACCGGCGCGCAGCTCGACAGCTTCGCGCGGCAATATCTCTGGCAGGCCGGGATCGATTTCGAGCACGGCACCGGCCACGGCGTCGGCAGCTATCTCAGCGTCCATGAAGGGCCGGCGCGCATTTCCAAGCTCGGCACCACGCCGCTGAAGCGCGGCATGATCCTGTCCAACGAGCCCGGCTACTACAAGACCGACGCTACGGCATAAGGATCGAGAATCTCGAGCTCGTGATCGGCACCGACATCGCCGGCGCCGAGAAGCCGGTCAACGCCTTCGAGACGCTGACCTTGGCGCCGATCGATCGCCGCCTGATCGAGGTGAGCATGCTGAGCGCGGACGAGCTGAGCTGGCTCAACGACTACCATGCCCGTGTCGCGCGCACGGTGCGCCCGCATCTCGACGACAATGCCACCAAGCTGTGGCTCGACGAGGCCACGGCGCCGCTGAAGTAGCGGCGTCCGCCCGTTTATCCGCGGTCGTCATCCTCACACTCGGTGTCATCCCCCGCGAAAGCGGGGGATCCAGTACGCCGCGGCCCATCGGCTCAACAACGACGGCCTCTGGAATACTGGGTCCCCCGCTTTCGCGGAGGACGACAGCGGAATGTATGGGGACATCGCCTGCCTTATTGCGCGGGACGAAACATCACCGCGGCGTCTCCCGAAATCGCATGGGCGTATGCCGAAACACCCGTATTCCGCGCGAACGGGCGCGCTACAGTCTTTGCATAATGCTGGATCGGACCTGAATGCACGGCGTGATGGGCAAGCCGCCCGGCGCGGCTAAAGACAACATCGCGACATCGAAGGTCATGCTGCTGATGCTCGTCGTGATGACGGGCGTCGCGCCGATCTCGCTCTATATGCTGGTTCCGGCGCTGCCGGTGCTGGCGACCGATTTCGGCCGCGACATTTCCATAGCACAGATGACCGTGTCGCTCTACATGGTCGGCATCGCGCTGTCGCAGCTGATCATGGGACCGCTGTCCGACAAGTTCGGCCGCCGCCCGGTGCTGCTTTCGGGCCTCGGCCTGATGGTGGTGGCCGGCATCGGATCGGTGTTTGCCGAAACCCTGCCGCAACTGATCGCGGCGCGCTTCTTCCAGGCGCTCGGCGGCGCCAGCGGCATGGTGATCAGCCGCGCCATCATCCGCGATCTCTATCCGCGCGAGCGGGTCGGTGCCATGATCAGCCTCGTCGTCGCCGCGCTGATGATCGCGCAGATGGTGAGCCCGCTGACCGGCGGTCTCTTGGAGACCACGTTCGGCTGGCGTGCGATCCTCTATCTCATCACCGCGGCGTCGCTGGTCACCACGATCTTCATCGCGCTGGCGCTGCCCGAAACCCGGCGCGACCGCACCGACAGCTCCAGCTTCCGCGGCGACCTCGGCAAGCTGATCCGCAGCCGCGCCTTCGTCGGTTATCTGTTGTGCCAGGTGCTGGCCTCGCAGATCATCTTCGCCTTCGCCGGCGGCGGCCCCTACATCGTGGTGACCCAGATGGGCCGCAGCAGCGCCGAATATGGCGCGTGGTTCGCGATGACGGGGTTCGGCTACTTCATCGGCAATCTCCTGTGCGTGCGCTTCGCGCCGCGGCACTCCCTGGAGAAGCTGATCTGGTTCGGCCTCGCGCTGCAGCTCGGCGGCAGCCTGTTGAACCTGATCTGGAGCTTTGCCGGGCTGAATCAGGCCCCGCTCTGGCTGTTCGGCACCCAGATGATCGTGATGGTCGCCAATGCCTTCGTGATGGCCAATTCGGCCGCCGGCGCCATCAGCATCCGCCCCGAAGCCGCCGGCACCGCCTCGGGCGCGATGGGCTTCCTGCAACAGGGCATCGGCTCGCTGATCTCGCAATTCGGCGCCTATCTCGGCGGCCATTCGACCACGACATTGCCGCTGACATCGGCAATCTTTGCGATCTCGATCGCCTGCGCCTGCACCATGATCTTCGTCGTGCCGCGCCGCAACGTGGTGGTCAGCGAGGAACTTATCGCGCAGGCCGAGGAGGATGAGCAGGGGATGATGTGAGGCGCGCGCTCGCGCCCTACTCCCTGATCAGCTTCAGCCACTCGTCTTCGGTCAGTACCTGGACGCCGTGCTTCTGCGCTTCGGCAAGCTTCGAGCCGGCGCCCGGCCCCGCGACGACATAGTCGGTCTTCTTCGACACCGAACCCGCAGCTTTGGCCCCCAACCGCTCGGCGGTCGCCTTGGCCTCGTCGCGCGTCATCTTCTCGAGCGAACCGGTGAACACCACGGTCTTGCCGGCCACCACCGAATTGCTCTTCGGCTTCTCGGCGTCGACGATCTCATCGAGCTCGGTGGTCAGCCGCTCGACGATGCCGCGATTATGGCTCTCGCCGAAATAGTCCGCGATGCTCTTGATCACGGTGTCGCCGATCTGGTCGAGCGCATCCATCTCGGCGATCGCATCCTCGTCGCCCTTGGCGACCTTCAGGCAGGCCTCGTGGAATGCGTCCCACGAGCCGTAGCCGCGCGCCAGCGCCAGCGCCGTGGTCTCGCCGACATGGCGCATGCCGAGCGCATAGATGAAGCGCTCCAACCCGATCCTGCGGCGGCTGTCGATCGCGGCGAACAGATTGCGCACCGAGGTTTCACCGTAGCCCTCGATGTCCTCGAGCTTCAGCTTCGCGTTGCGCTTCGGCAGCGTGAAGATGTCGGCGGGCTCCTTGACCCAGCCCTCGTCGAAGAAATATTGCAGCTGCTTCACGCCGAGGCCGTCGATGTCGAACGCCCGTCGCGACACGAACAGGATCAGGTGCTCGATCTTCTGGAACGGACAGGCGAACTCGCCGCTGCAGCGCAGCCGCGAGCCCTCCTCGCCGGTCGCGGTCTCCTCGCGCACCACGTCGGTGTGCAGCGGGCACGGGCATTTCTTCGGGAAATGGAATTCCTTGGCGCCCTTCGGCCGCTTGTCGATCACGACGTCGACGACCTGCGGAATCACATCACCGGCGCGCTGGATCACCACGGTGTCGCCGATCCTGATGTCGCGCCCCTCGCGCAACACCTCGCCCTTGTTGCCGATACCCTTGATGTAGTCCTCGTTGTGCAGCGTGACGTTCTGCACGATCACGCCGCCGACCCCGACCGGCTCGAGCTTGCCGACCGGCGTGAACGAGCCGGTGCGCCCGACCTGAATCTCGATATCGCGCAGCACGGTCATGGCGCGCTCGGCCGGGAATTTGTGCGCGATCGCCCAGCGTGGCGTGCGCGACACGAAGCCGAGCCGCTCCTGCCAGTCGATGCGGTCGACCTTGTAGACGACACCGTCGATATCGTAGTCGAGCTCGGCGCGCTGCTCCTCGATCTTGCGATGGAAGGCGATCAGCTCCTCGACCGAGTCGCACAGTTTGGTCAGCGGATTGGTCTTGAAGCCACAGCGCTCGAACCAGTGGATCATGCCGGTCTGGGTGTCCTCCGGCATCGCGCTCATCTCGCCCCAGGCATAGGCAAAGAAGCCGAGCGGCCGCGAGGCGGTGATGCCGGGATCCTTCTGCCGCAGCGAGCCCGCGGCCGAATTGCGCGGATTGGCGAAGATGGTGTCGCCCGCGGCCTTCTGTCGCTCGTTTAGCGCCAGGAACGCCCTCTTGGTCATGTAGACCTCGCCGCGCACCTCGCAGATCTCGGGCACGTTGCGGCCCTTCAGCTTCTGCGGCACATCTTCCAGCGTGCGGATGTTCGCGGTGACGTCCTCGCCCTCGGCGCCGTCGCCGCGTGTCGCTGCGGTGACGAGCTCACCGCCCTCGTAGCGCAGCGACATCGAGAGCCCGTCGATCTTCGGCTCGGCCGAGAAATCGATCTTGTCATCAGGCAATTTCAGGAAGCGCGTGATGCGTCCGACGAAATCGACCACGTCGGCTTCCGCAAACGCATTGTCGAGCGACAGCATCGGAACGGAGTGGCGGACCTTTTTGAAGCGCCCCGACGGCGCGGCGCCGACCTTCTGCGACGGCGATTCCGCGGTGACGAATTCAGGGAAGCGCTTCTCGATCCCATTGTAACGCTGCCTCAGCGCATCGTACTCGGCATCGGTGACGCTGGGCGCATCGTCCTGATAGTAGCGCTTGTCGTGGCCTTCGAGCTCGAGCGCAAGCCGCATCAACTCGACTTTGGCCTGGGCCTTGGTGAGCTTATCGACGTCGACCAGCGCTTTCTTCGCCTTGATGGCCATCGGCGAACTAACTCGCCGCCCGCAGCAGCCGTTCCGCGGCGGCCCTCGCCTCGGCGGTGATCTCGGCGCCGGCCAGCATGCGGGCGATCTCCTCGCGGCGATGGTCGGCGGCGAGCGCGTTGACGCGGGTGGCGACCCGCTTGCCCTTATCGAGCGCGTCCTTGGAGATCAGGAGATGCTGGCTGGCGCGGGCCGCAACCTGCGGCGCATGGGTCACCGCCATCACCTGCACCTTGCCGGCAAGACGCGCCAGCCGCGAGCCGATGGCGTCCGCGACCGCGCCGCCGACGCCGGTGTCGATTTCGTCGAACACCAAAGTCGGCGCCGAACCGCGATCGGCCAGCACGACCTTCAGCGCCAGCAGGAAGCGCGACAGCTCGCCGCCGGAGGCGACCTTCATCATCGGCCCCGGCTTGGTGCCCGGGTTGGTCTGCACCCAGAATTCGACACGGTCGATACCCTCTGGCCCCGGCGCGGCGGCATTGGCCTCGACCTGGGTCATGAATTTCGCGCGCTCGAGCTTGAGCGGCGCGAGTTCGGCATTGACCGCCTTGTTGAGCTTCTCGGCCGCCTTGGTGCGCGCCGCCGACAGTTTTGCAGCCGCAGCCGCATAACGTTGGTCGGCTTCGGCGGCGGCCGCTTCCAGCTTCTTGAGCTGGTCGGCGCCGGCATCGATCAGCGCGACGTCGCCGGCGTATTGCGTCGCCAGCGCGGCCAGCAAATCCACCGGCGTCGAATATTTGCGCGAAGCGGCGCGCAGCGCGAACAACCGCTCCTCGATCCGCTCGAGCTCGGCCGGATCGAAATCGGTCGCCGCCAGTGCGGCGTGAAGATGCTGGTCGGCCTCCTCCAGCGCATTGATCGCAATATCGATTGCCTTGACTGCGGGTTCGATCAGCGCAGGCGCATAGGCAGCGCGCCGCTCCAGCCGCCGCACCGCGGCCGACAGCGCCGACACTGGCGAATGCGAGCCGCCGATCGCCTCCTGCGCCTCGCGCAGATCGGTCGCGACCTTCTCGCCCTGCATCATGGTGGTGCGACGGTTGGCGAGCTCGGTCTCCTCGCCCTCCTTCGGCGCCAGCGCCTTCAATTCCTGCGAGGCATGGCGCAGATAGTCGGCCTCGCGCGCGGCGCGCTCCATGCCGGCGCGATGCTCGTCGAGCGCGGTGCCGGCGGTCCGCCTGATATCCCACAGCGCCTCCAGCGCCGCGACGTCCTTCTCGTGACCGGCGAAGGCGTCGAGCAGCTGGCGGTGGGTGGAGGCGTCGACCAGCGCGCGCTCGTCATGCTGGCCATGGATTTCGACCAGGACGGCACCGACCGCCTTCAGGGTCTGCACGCTGATCGCCTGATCGTTGATGAAGGCACGGGTGCGGCCGTCGGCGAGCTGCACGCGGCGCAGGATCATCTCACCGGTGTCGTCGAGGCCGTTCTCGGCAAGGATCCTAGCCGCCGGATGCCCCTTCGGAACATCGAACATCGCGGTGACCTGCCCCTGCTCGGCGCCGTGGCGCACGAGTCCGGCATCGCCGCGGCCGCCGAGCGCCAGCGCAAAGGCATCGAGCAGGATCGATTTGCCGGCGCCGGTTTCGCCGGTCAGCACCGCCAGGCCACGGGAAAATTCGATATCAAGCCGTTCGATCAGGACGATGTCACGGATCGACAGACGGGCCAGCATGCGAGGACAATTCCTAGCCGAGACCTATCTTCTTGAAGGTCCTGCTGATCCAGGATCCCTGATTCTCGCTCGGCTCGAGACCGCCGGACTTTACTAGATTATACGCGTCCTTGTACCAGCGGCTGTCCGGAAAATTGTGGCCGAGCACTGCGGCTGCGGTCTGCGCCTCGCCGACGATGCCGATCGCCATATAGGCCTCGGTGAGCCGGTAGAGCGCCTCTTCGACGTGGCGGGTGGTCTGGTACTGCGTGACCACGGTCTTGAAGCGGTTGATCGCGGCGGTGAAGTCGCGCTTCTCGATGTAGTAGCGCCCGACCGCCATTTCCTTGCCGGCGAGCTGGTCGCGCGCCGCCTGGATCTTGTTCTTGGCCTGGGTGGCGTATTCCGAGGTCGGATATTTGCGCACCACCTCTTCGAGAGCGGCGATCGCCTTCTCGGTGCGGCCCTGGTCGCGCGAGATGTCCGGGATCTGATCGAAATGCGATGCTGCGATCAGGTACTGGGCGTAGGCAGCGTCCGGGCTGCCGGGATGCAGCGTCACGTAGCGGGTCGCAGAGCCGATGCAGCTGTCGTAGTCGCCGGCCTGGTAATACGAATAGGCCGACATCAGGAGCGACTTGCGCGCCCAGTCCGAATAGGGGTGCTGACGGTCGACTTCCTCGAACTTCTTCGAGGCGGCCTTCAGGTCCTTCTTCTCGTTCATCATGTACAAGCCCTCATTGTAGAGCTTGTCCGCGGGCTCATCGACGAACGTATCGTCCTTGGACATGAACTTGTCCCACAGCGCGCCGGTGCCGCAGCCTGAGAGCGGCAGTGCCAGCACGATCAGGCCCGCTGCAAAACGCAGCGTGCGCGCGGCCTTGGTCAGGCCGGAGACGTCAGAAGGGGAGCGTGGTTCGAGCGCCATACGCATTGCCGACATGAATTGTAAAACCTGACGCCTTTGATGCGGTTAACGGCGACCCCACTCCACCCATGAACCGCGGTCATGGATGCAATATCTCTCGTGCCGTTGGCGCCGTATCAAGCAACCGCGGGCCTGTTTAACCGAAAAATGACCGTCGACCAACCGAATAGGGAGCCAATCCGCCGGGAATAAGGCGACCCGGCGAAGCGCACAGCCTGCTGTGGTTATTACGGAAATTGGGACCTAGCCGCCTGCGGCGATCAGGACACGTCCGGACCGTAGGCCGGGGCGACGAGGCCGCCCACGGTGCCTGCACCGGCTTCGACATGGCCGCGGACCGGCCGCCGGGCCGTCTCCGATTCGACCACGCGCCAGGCGCTACGGTCGGCCAGCAGCGCCTTCAGCACCGCATTGTTGAGCTTGTGACCGCCCCGGACCGAACGGTAGCTGCCGAGCAACGGCAGGCCGGCCAGCGCGAGATCGCCGATCACGTCGAGCACCTTGTGGCGGGCGCACTCGTTGGCATAGCGCAGCCCCTCGACGTTGAGCAGGCGGGCTTCGTCGAACACCACGGTGTTGTCGAACGAGGCGCCGAGCGCGAAGCCTGCGCCCCACAGCCGCGCCACGTCATTCATGCAGCCGAAGGTCCGGGCCCGCGCGACGTCGCGGCGGAAGCCTTCCGGCGACAGATCGAAGGTGTAGGTCTGGCGGCCGATCACCTTGTTGGCGAAGTCGATCTCGACCTCGGCGCGGAACCCGCCGGCGAACGGACGCAGCTCGCCCATCGCATCGCCGATCTTGACCTGCACCGGCTTCAGCACCTGGATGAAACGGCGGACGGCGGGCTGGGTCACAATGCCGGCCTGGTCGATGGCCGCGACGAACGCCGCAGCGCTGCCGTCCATGATCGGCACTTCCGATCCGTCGATTTCGATCGTGGCGTTGTCGACGCCCATGCCGCGCAGCGCGGCGAGAACATGCTCCGCGGTCGAAACCAGCGGTCCTTCGCGGTCACCCAGCACCGTCGCGAACTCGGTTGCGATCACGGCGTCGGCGGTGGCGGTGACTTCGCGGTCAGCACCATCGAGACCGGTGCGGACAAAAATAAAACCCGCATCAACAGGTGCAGGTCCCAGCGTGAGACTGACAGGAAGACCGGAATGAACGCCTACGCCAGTCACGGTGGCTTGCGACCGAAGCGTTGTTTGACGGCTGAACTTCATTCGATAATGCCCACTACCCGACTTCGCTCAATTCAAGTGGCCAAACTTCCCCAAGGCCGACTCGCTTGAGCTCCCCAAGTCACGGCAGACCATAGTGATTTCCTAAACCGCGCCAACTCACGCTTCTTTACCGATTGTTACCCCATCTCCGCCGCATTCACGCCCAAGGTTAACCAAATTGCGGCAGCGAAAACGGCCCTCGGCGAGTGGCCATCTGACCACCGAAAGAATAATTAATCATTTAAAATCAGTTGCTTGTTCACCGAGCACAACTGCATGCCCGTCTAAGGCAGAAGGCCCCGGCGGTTCCCCGCCGAGGCCTTCTTCATCGCCAAGGTTGTAACAAACTTCAGTTTGCCTGCCGGCGCAGGAAGGCCGGGATATCAAGATGGTCGTCGCCCTGTGGCGCCGGAGCAACAGGGGCCTGACGGCCATGGGCGTCCAATCCCTGCGGGGCCGGGCGCTTTGCATATTCCGATACCGGCTGCTCGTTCGCCGAGATCTGCTGGGCGACGCTGCGAGCCGGCTTGCGCTCAGGCAGCGGAGGCATCGTCGGCATCGCAGGGCCCGAGGCGCGGGCCGCGATCGGCGGCTCGGTCTCTTCGTCGCGGCGACCGAGGCCGACATTGGCCAGCCGCTGCAGCAGCGACAGCCGGGTCTTCTGCGGGTGTTCCGCTTCACCATCCCCGCTGGCCTGACGAATCTCGGCCTGCGCCGGCATCGGCAGATCCTCGAACTTCGGCATCCGCGGGGCACGGACTGGCGACCGCTCCGCCGCCTGCGGGATGAAGGTCTCGGGCGGCATCGGCTCGTGCTGCTCGGCCCGGGCCGCTTCGTGATCCGGGAACAGCGTGGGCTTCTGGGCGATCGGCCGCACCGTGACGTCTCCGTAAGAGGCCGGCTGCATCGGCGCCTGGGCGGCCGATGCGCTGTCCGGGGCAACCGCGGCGGCGATCGCCGCGAGTGCTGCGCGCTCGACCGCCGGACGCTGCTGGGGCGCCGCGGCCTGAGCCGCGATCGGAGCAACCGTCACGCCGGTCGGCGGCTCCAGCTTCTGGGCGCGCTCGGCCATGCGCTGATTGTCGGCACGCAGGCGGGCGGTCAGGTCGGCCAGCCGGCTCTCGGGCGAGCCGCCCTGTTGCTGCGCGGGAGCCTGGGCACGGGAGGCGATCGCGGCCTGCTCGATGCCGGTCGCGACCACGGAGACGCGAATGATGCCGTCGAGCGATTCGTCGAAGGTGGCGCCGACGATGATGTTGGCGTCGGCATCGACCTCTTCGCGGATGCGGGTTGCGGCTTCGTCGACCTCGAACAAAGTGAGATCCTTGCCGCCCGTGATCGAGATCAACAGGCCGCGGGCGCCCTTCATCGAGCTATCGTCGATCAGCGGGTTGGCGATCGCGGCTTCCGCGGCGGTCAGCGCGCGCTTCTCGCCGGTTGCCTCGCCGGTGCCCATCATCGCCTTGCCCATCTCACGCATCACGGCGCGGACGTCGGCGAAGTCGAGGTTGATCAGGCCTTCCTTGACCATCAGGTCGGTGATGCAAGCGACGCCCGAATACAGCACCTGGTCGGCCATCGCGAACGCGTCGGCGAAGGTGGTCTTCTCGTTGGCGACCCGGAACAGGTTCTGGTTCGGAATGATCAGCAGGGTGTCGACCACCTTGTGGAGCTCGGAAATACCGTGCTCGGCGGTGCGCATCCGGCGCTGACCTTCGAAGTGGAACGGCTTCGTCACCACGCCGACGGTGAGGATCCCCATCTCGCGGGCAGCCTTGGCGATCACGGGCGCAGCGCCCGTGCCGGTGCCGCCGCCCATGCCGGCGGTGACGAACACCATGTTGGCGCCGGTGAGATGATCGCGAAGCTCGTCCATGACTTCCTGCGCGGCCGCGGCACCGACATCGGGCTGCGAACCGGCGCCGAGGCCCTGGGTGACCTGGGTGCCCATCTGGATGATGCGCTGCGCCTTCGACATCGTCAGCGCCTGCGCGTCGGTGTTGGCGACGACGAAGTCGACGCCCTGCAACCCGGCGGTGATCATGTTGTTGACGGCATTACCACCCGCGCCGCCGACGCCGAAGACGGTGATCCGCGGTTTCAGCTCGCTGATGTCAGGGGGTGTCAGATTGAGTGCCATGGTTGCCTCTCTCGATTATGCGCGCGTTGGTTCGTCCCGGCCGCTGGCCGCAGGAGCTGGTGAAAATGCAATGAGCCGGGGTGCGGTCATCAGAAGCCCTCGCGAAGCCATCGTCCGACCTTTCCGAAGTAACCGTCTGTCCCTGTCCTGAGTTGCCGCGTGCGCCGCGGTTCGACATGTTCAAGATGTGCGTATTGCGGATAGACCAGGAGGCCCGTCGGCACCGAGAACGAGGCGCCCTTCGCCTCGTTCGGCAGCCGGCCGAAGCCGAGCGGGCGGCCGATGCGGACCTGGCGGTTCAGGATGCGGGTGGCGAGCTCGACGGTCCCGGTCAGCTGCGACGCGCCGCCGCTGAGCACGACACGAGCCCTCGGCTCTGCCGCAAAGGGGGAATCCGCGAGCCGGTCACGGACCATTTCAAAAATCTCCTCGGCGCGATGCCGGACAATGTTCGCAATCGTGGCGCGAGATACGATTTGCGGGGTCTCCCGATCATCGCCTGCAGTGGGAACGGACATCAGCTCGCGCGAGTCCGAACCGCCGGTCAGCACCGTGCCGTATAAAGTCTTGATTCGCTCGGCATCCGCAATGCACGCGCCGATGCCGCGCGCAAGATCCATCGTGATGTGTTGCCCGCCGAGCGCAAATCCCGACGCGTGCACGAGGCGGCCGCCGGAATAGGTCGCGATCGTCGTCGATCCCGCGCCCATCTCGACGACGGCGGCGCCGAGGTCGGCTTCGTCATCAGTCAAGACCGACAGGCCCGCGACATAGGGGCTCGATGCCATGGCTTCGACGTTGAGATGGCAGCGCTCGACCACCAGCATCAGGTTCTTGGCGACCGTCGCGTCCGACGTCACCACGTTCATGTCGACACCGAACTGGCGCGCCACCATGCCCCTGGGATCGCGGATACCCTTGACCCCATCGAGCGCGTAGCCGACCGGCAGCGCGTGCAGCACGGTGCGGCCGGCGCCGGCGGCGTGACGCATGCCGGCCGAGGTGACGCGGCTGATATCGTCAGGGGTCACCGAGCCGCCGCGGATATCGGCCGCGGCTTCGACCAGCTGGCCGTGCTGCCTGCCGCCGGAGACCGACAGCAGGACGGACTCGACACGGACCTTGGCCATGCGCTCGGCCAGCGCCACGGCATGGCGCACCGCCTTCTCGCATTCGGCGAGATCGACGACGGAGCCGGCCTTGACGCCGCGCGACTGGATCTGGCTGTAGCCGATCAATTCGACCGCATGGGTGCGGCCGCGCAGCGCCTCGTTCGGCGGCGACGGCTTGAGCCGCGCGATCATGCAGGCGATCTTGCTGGAGCCGACGTCGAGCGAAGCTACCATGCGGTGCGCTTCTGCATCGGGCGGGTCTTCGGGGTCAGATTGCGATCGAGGCCGGTCATGCGGAGTCACCCGGCTTCTTCTTGGACTTCTTGTCCTTGAACAGATCGTCACGCGCCTTGCCGGCTTCCTCCGACAATTGCACGATCAGCCGATCGGGCAGCCGCATGTCGACGGCGACAATGTCGCGCGAGAACAGCTTCTCGTCCTTGTCGAGCCTGGAGAGCGCGGCCAGCGCATTGCCGACATCGTTCTCCGGCAGGCGGACGTCGAGGCCGTCCTTGAGGCGCAGGTTCCAGCGCCGCTCGCCGACAAAGATCGCGGCCTTGGTCACCGAACGCACCTGCGGATAACGGTCAAGCAGCGCCAGGAAGTCCTGGGCGCGGGTGTCAGCCCCCTTGCCTACCACCAGCGGCAGATTGAGGAAGCGGCGCGTGACGTAAGGCTCGAGCACCGCGCCGTCGGAGGCGATCACCGACAGGCGGCCGTTCTGCTGCCACAATGCGAAGGCGGTGCGCTCGACGATGTCGATCTGCAGCCGGCCGGGATAGAGCTTGAGGATCGTGGCATCCGCGATCCAGGGATTGGCCTTCAGCTTGGCACGCACGGTATCGGCGTCGAGGAACAACAGCGAGGAGCGGCCATTGACGCCGCCGATCGCGAGCACCTCGTCCTGGCTCAGCTGCTTGCGGCCGTTGATGCCGACGGTGGTGATGCGGAAGCCCGCTGAATTGGCCAGTGCGTTGCGGGTGTCGCTCAGCGCGGTGGTGAACTCCTCGACATGGCCGCCCCGAACGATGCCGAAGCCCAGGCTGCCGAACAGGATCGCGAGCGTCGCGACCAGCCCGATACGGCGCGGCAGATAGCGCTCGACCATCTGGATGTAGCGATTCGGCGGCTCGCGATCGATCACCTGCGGCCGCTTGGCGGGACGCCGTCTGCGGCGAGCGAGATGGGCGCCGATATACTCGCGCAGCAGCACCGCCGCTCCAATAGCGGCTGCTCTCAGGTCAGCTTGAGGCCCCAGCGATCGCACCGATCGAGTGAGGCGTCCTGCACCATCCATTGCACGAGCTCGTCACATGTTGTGCCCGCAAACCCCGCGGGTCCCGGCACAAATTACGTCTCGGCTAGACCGGTGGGATTAGAGTGGCCCCCTGTTCCCTGGTTGCGATCCTCGAAGCGGTAATCCGCGACAGCTCACGCCCCGGCAGCCAAGCGCTACATGCGCCGCCAGCGTTAACCTTCGGGCTTCCTGGTAAACAAACGGTAAATGAGTTCAGCCTGGAGTGTATTTTGATCAACGCTTTGAGTACTTTGCCGCGAACCCGTTAGCATTTTAGCAACAGCGCCGGGTTCCATCCGGCCGAGTCGGGCGGGTTCCCTACCCAGATGGCCTTAACGCCTGGCGCGGCGGCGGCTGAGCTCGATCTGGTCGCTCAGGAAGTCGGCAAAGGCGATCCCCTGTGCTTTCAAGGCCTTAGGGTACAGTGACGCCGCAGTGAGCCCGGGCAGCGTGTTGGTTTCGAGGTAGACCGGGCCATTGGCCGACACGATGAAATCGCTGCGCGAGTAACCGGTGCAGGACAGCACGCGGTGTGCCCGCAATGCATGGTCCATGATCGCGGCACTGACCTCGGGCGCGAAACGGCCGGGACAGATCTCCTGCGTCGATTTCAGGAGGTACTTGGCCGTGTAGTCGAAGCCCCCCTCCGCCGGCACGATCTCGATCGGCGGCAGCGCGAACACGCTGCCGTCGGATTGCTCGAGCACGCCGCAGGTCGCCTCGACGCCTGAGACGAACGGCTCGATCAGATAGTCTTCGTGCTTGGCCGCGTTGCGGACGGCGACGAGGTCCTGCTGCGCGTTGACGAAGATCAGCCCGTAGCTCGATCCGTCCTTGGCGGGCTTTGCGATCAGTTTGCCGTATTTCGCGAATGCCTCATCGATCTGTTCGACGCTGATACCCTGCGGCGCGTTGATGCCTGCGATCGCGGCGAAGCGCTTGGCCGACGGCTTGTCGAACGCCAGATGCGACGACGCCGAGCCGGAGCCGGTGAACGCGACGCGGCGCATTTCGCACATCGCCTGCAATTCGCCATTCTCGGCGCGGCCGCCGTGCAGACCGAGCACCAGCACGCGCTGCTCGGCGCTTGCCTTGTCGAGCGCCTGGTCGAGCGCGATGCCGGGACTATCAGGCTTGAAGTCGACCTCGAACGGCCGCGCGTGACCGAGCAGCTGTTCGGACGTCACCGCATGCACAGTGTCGTCGACGTCCCAGAACCAGAGCTCCGCGTCGGGCAGCGCGCGGTGCAGCGCCTGCGCGCTCGCAACTGAAACCAGCCGCTCCTTGTTGGTGCCGCCGAACAGAATGGTCACCTGCATCAGCTGTTCCCGATCCGCTTGATTTCCCAGTGCAGCTCAATTCCGCTGGTCTGCCTGACCCGTTCACGCACGGTCTCACCGAGGCTCTCGATGTCGTGCCCGGTGGCGTTGCCGGTGTTGATCAGGAAATTGCAGTGCATCTCCGACACCTGCGCGCCGCCGACCTTGAGGCCGCGGCAGCCTGCGGCGTCGATCAGCTTCCAGGCGCTGTTGCCGGGCGGATTCTTGAAGGTCGAGCCGCCGGTCTTTTCGCGGATCGGCTGCGCGGTCTCGCGATGAGTCTGCACCTCGTTCATGCGGGCGCGGATCGCATCCGCATCGGTGATCCTGCCGCGGAAGCGCGCCGAGGTGAAGACAACAGACGGATCGACGCCGCTGTTGCGATAGACGAACTTCATGTCGGCATTGCCGAACGTGTGCTTGGTGCCGTCGCGGCCGATGCCGGTCGCCTCCACCAGCACATCCTTGGTCTCGCCGCCATTGGCGCCGGCATTCATGCGCAGTGCACCGCCGACCGTACCGGGAATGCCGAAGAAGAATTCCATGCCGCCGATGTTTGCCGCCGCTGCCGTCTCCGCAACGCGCTTGTCGAGCGCGGCGGCGCCGGCGGTGACGACATCACCGTCCGCACCGGTCTCGCCGAACGCACGCGGCGCCAGCCGGATCACGACGCCGGGCATGCCGCCGTCGCGCACGATCAGATTGGAGCCGACGCCGACGACATAGACCGGCAGCTCGTGCGGCAGACGCTTCAGGAAGTAAGCGAGATCGTCTTCATCGGCTGGCGTGAACAGCACCTGCGCCGGGCCGCCGACACGAAACCAGGTCAGCTCCGCCAGCGACTGGTTGGCCAGCAGCCGCCCGCGCAGCTCCGGCATCGCGGCTTTCAGGTCCGGCGTGATATCGGGGAAGGTCATGATGCGGCAATCGATGCAGGAGCTGGATTGAGAGCGTGCCGCACTGCGCTTTGCGCCAGCGCCCGGGGCTTACCCCTCTCCCCAGCCCTCCCCCGCAAGGGGGGAGGGAGCCCGACCAGCGTGCTCACCTCACCCGATGCCACAGCCTCGCTCCGACTCTTAGCGCGAGTCAGGGACGCAGGGGCGAATGGGTTCCCTCCCCCTTGCGGGGGAGGGTTAGGGAGAGGGGTGAGCCGCACGGGCGGTGTTCGTGATCAGCAACGAACATGCGATCACCCCAGCGCCTTCAATTCGGCGGGCAGTGCGTAGGCCCATTGCGTGATGTTGCCGGCGCCAAGGCAGACGACGAGGTCGCCGGACTTGGCGAGGCCGTGCACGATTGTCGCGAGCTCGCTCGCATTCGGCAGCGGCACCACGTTGCGATGACCGTGGGCGCGCAGGCCGGCGGCGAAATGATCGCGGTCGATGCCTGGGATCGGCGCCTCGCCGGCCGGATAGACCTCGGCGACCACGACCGCATCGGCGTCGTTGAAGCAGGTGCAGAATTCCTCGAACAACGACTGCAAGCGGGTGTAGCGATGCGGCTGCACCACGGCGACGATCTTGCCGTTGGTGGATTCCCGCGCCGCCTTCAGCACGGCCGCGATCTCGACCGGATGATGGCCGTAGTCGTCGATCACGGTGATGCCATTCGTCTCGCCGGTCTTGGTGAAGCGCCGCTTGACGCCACCGAAGCCGGCCATCGCCTGGCGGATAACGTCGTCGGACACGCCGAGCTGATGCGCGACCGCAATGGCCGCCGTCGCATTGGATGCGTTGTGGCGCCCCGGCATCGGCAGCATGATGTCGGCGATCTCGTGCGTCGCGCCCGACTTGCGATCGCGGATCGCGACCTTGAATTTCGAGCCGCCGCCCATCGGCGTCAGATCCAGCAGCTGCGCATCGGCCTGCGGATTCTGCCCGTAGGTGATGATGCGGCGATCCTCGATCTTGCCGACGAGGCTTTGCACGACAGGGTGATCTGTGCACATCACGGCAAAGCCGTAGAACGGAACGTTCTCGACAAAGTTGCGGAATGCGTCCTGGATCGCTTCGAAGGTCTTGAAGTGATCGAGATGCTCGGGATCGATGTTGGTGACGATGACGACATCTGACGGTAGCTTCAGGAAAGTGCCGTCGCTCTCGTCGGCCTCGACCACCATCCAGTCGCCAGCCCCGAGCCGCGCGTTGGAACCATAGGCATTGATGATGCCGCCATTGATCACGGTCGGGTCGAGCCCACCGGCATCGAACAATGTCGCCACCATCGTGGTCGTGGTGGTCTTGCCATGGGTGCCGGCGATCGCGACGCAGCTCTTCAGCCGCATTAATTCCGCCAGCATCTCGGCGCGCCGCACCACCGGAATGCGCCGCGCGCGCGCCGCCATCAGCTCGGGATTGTCGCGCTTGATCGCAGTCGAGACCACGACGACGTCGGCGCCGTCGACATTCTCGGCGGCGTGACCGACCGAGATTTTCGCGCCCTTCTTGCGCAGCCGATCGAGATTGTAATTATCCGACGCGTCGAGCCTTGCACGGTGTAACCGAGATTGATCAGCACCTCGGCGATGCCGCTCATGCCGATGCCGCCGATCCCGACGAAGTGAATGGGTCCGATCTCGCGCGGCAGTCTCATGTTGCTAACACCTTCATCGTGTCCGGCTCACCCGGCAATCCTCCGACTTATGAAAGACTGATATGGCCGGGACAAGCCCGGCCACGGCTTCCCACGGCCGAAAATTTCTCGAAAGCGGCCTAAATTCCTGCCACTTTCGCCACCAGATCGGCGAGCCGCTCGGCGGCATCGAGCCGGCCGACCCTGCGCGCGGCCTCGGCCATCGCGGTCAATTTCGCGGGCTCCGCGGCGAAGGCCGAGATTTCGGCCGCGAGCCAATCGGGCGTGAAGTCGCTCTGCCTGACGCGGAGCGCACCGCCCGCCTCCGACAGCACGCCGGCATTGGCATATTGGTCCTGATCGATCGCTCCCGGCAGCGGCACCAGGATCGAGGGCCGGCCGATCGCGGCGAGCTCGGCGACGGTGCCGGCGCCGGAGCGCGAGATCACGAGCTGGCTCGAGGCCAGCCGCGCCGGCAGGTCGGCGAAGAACGGCGCGAGCTCGGCGTTGATCTTGAGCCGGTCGTAGACCGCGCGGACCCGATCCATGTCCTCTTCGCGCACCTGCTGGGTGATGATCAGGCGGCTCCACAGCGCGGGTTCGAGCTGCTCGATCGCCGGCGGCACGATGTCGCTCATCACCCGCGCGCCCTGGCTGCCGCCGACGACGAGCAGGCGCAGCGGTCCGTTGACCTCGGGCGCCGTGTATTTCACCGCGGCCGCCGCGAGGATCGCCGGGCGCATCGGCGTGCCGACGGTGGTGGCCTTGCCGGCGAGCGCGGGATCGCGATCGAGCACGCCGGGCAGCGAGGTCGCGATCGCGTTGACGCGGCCGGAGAGGAAACGGTTGGCGCGGCCGAGCACCGCATTGGCATCGTGAATGATCCCGGGAACGCCGAGCATCCGCGCCGCCACGAGCGGCGGCAAGGTCGGGTAGCCGCCGAAGCCGACCACGGCCGCAGGCTTCAGCCGGCGCACCACATTGGCGGCGACCAGTGTGCCGTAGCCGAGCATCAGCACGGTCCGCGCCAGCGAGATCGGGTTGCGGCTGCGCACGGTCGCGCTCGGCACGAGCTCGATGCTCTCTTTGCCGAACAGGCCGGAGTAGCGCAGCGCGCGGCCGTCGGTCGCAAGCCGCACCCGCAGGCCACGCCGGATCAATTCCACGGCGAGTGCTTCGGCCGGGAACAGATGGCCGCCGGTGCCGCCGGCCGCCAGCAGAATCAGGGGCGGGTTGTCCATGTTCGCCTTTTACATCGTCATTGCGAGCGAAGCGAAGCAATCCATAGCGCCGCAAAGCGGATGAATGGATTGCTTCCGCCTTCGCCAGGGCTTCGGCGGACAAGTCGTCGCTTCGCTCCTCGCAATGACAACAAGGGTCACCTACGCGTAGGCGCGCTGCGCGCTGGCGCCTTCCATCGATTCGATCTCGGTCCGCGGCCGCTGCCGGGTCAGCGCCAGCATCATGCCGACGCCATAGGCGAGCGAGACGAACGAGGAACCACCATAGGAGATGAACGGCAGCGTCATGCCCTTGGCCGGGATCAGTTGCAGATTGACCGCCATGTTGATGGTCGCCTGCACGCCGAACAGGATCGCAAGCCCAGATGCCGCAAAGCGCGAGAACATGTCCTCGGTGGCATAGGCGCGGGTCAGCGTGCGGATCACGATGAAGCCGAACAGCGCGACCAGCATCAGGCAGAGGATGATGCCGAATTCCTCCGCCGCCACCGCGAAGACGAAGTCAGTGTGGCTGTCCGGCAGGCTGCGCTTGGCGATGCCCTCGCCCGGACCAAGCCCGAACCAACCGCCGTTCCAGAATGCCTCCATCGCGGTGTCGACCTGGAAGGTGTCGCCGGAGGCGGGATTCATGAAGCGCTTGATGCGGCCGGCGACATGCGGCACCAGCAGATAGGCGCCGAACAGGCCCGCGCCGGCTGCGCCGGCGAGCCCGAACACCCAGATCATCCGCATGCCCGCGATGAAGAACAGCGCGCCCCATACGGTAAGGATCAGCATGGTCTGACCGAAGTCGGGCTCCATCACCAGGAGCGTAACCAGCATCATCAAGAGTACCAGCGCCATCGAGGTCGCCGGCATCTCCGGCCGTTTGGTCGATTCCGCAAACAGCCAGGCCGCTACGATGACGAAGGCGGGCTTGGCGGCCTCCGAGGCCTGGATGTTCACACCGAGCAGCGTGATCCAGCGCCGCGAGCCCTTGACCTCGGGCCCGATCAGCAGCGTCAGCACGATCAGCGCGATCGACACCGCGAACACGATCAGCGCGGTGCGCCGGATCTGCCGCGGCGTCATGAACGACACCCCGATCAGCACGATCAGCGACGGCACCAGGAACATGACGTGGCGGTTGAAGAAATGGAACGGATCGAGCCCGATCCGGGTCGCGACCGGCGGGCTCGCCGCCAACGACAGAATGACGCCCGCCAGCATCAACGCGGCGATCGCGACAAGCAGCAGCTTGTCGACGGTCCACCACCAGTCCGAGAACGGGGTGCGTTGGTCACGGGCGAGCATGGGCGTCCCCAGATGGCAGAGATAACGTCCATTCGTGGCGCAGGATGGTTTCCAAGGGGTTAACGGGATGGGTAACTTTTGAGGGAGGTGCTGGCGGGCGCCCAACAACAACTGTCGTCCTGGCG
>NZ_LFLZ01000011.1 GCF_001189845.1 Bradyrhizobium tropiciagri | reverse complement strand
GGTTTCGCAGGGACGACACCGAGTTTGCTGCTCGGCTCGTGAAGCAAACTTCCGCATTCTTGCGACACCTCTGTCCGAGTTGAGTTGCCCGCCGGGTCTCACCCATACGTCTCCACGATGAAGTCGATCAGGGCGCGAAGCTTCGGGGTCATCTTGCGGTTCCTTGGCCACAGGATCTGCCGTGCGCGGGCTTGCGTCGTGTAGTTCGGCAGCAGGACCTGAAGCCGGCCCGCGGCGATATCGTCGGCGAGCAGCTCGTCGCGCATCAGCACGATGCCGGCGCCGGCGAGGGCCGCGTAGCGGATGCCGAACGCGTTGTTGATGGTGAGGCGGCTCTCGACATCGACATGCACTTCGCCTTCCGGCCCGAAGAAGCTCCATCGCCGTGCGTCCGACCAGCCGGGATAGCGCAGGCAATCATGGTGGACGAGATCGCTTGGATGGATCGGCGTGCCGCGTTCGGCGAGATAGCTCGGCGCGGCGCAGACCACGCCGGTGTAGGGCGACAGCGAGCGCGACATCATGCTGGAGTCGGTCAGCGTACCGACCCGGATCGCGGCATCCAGGCCTTCCTCGAGCAGGTCGGCCATCTTGTCGCTGAGGACGAGGTCGACCGAGACCTCAGGATATCGCTTCATGAAGCGGACCAGCGCCGGCGCCAGGCTGTACGACCCGAAGGCGACCGAGGTCGCAACGCGGAGCTTGCCGCGTGGCGCGCTCAGGGCTTCCTCGACCAGCGCGTCGCCGGCCTCGGCCTCGACCAGCAGATGCTTGCAGTGATCGAGATAGCTGCGGCCGAGCTCGGTGAGGCCCTGCCGGCGCGTGGAGCGGTTGATCAATTGAGAACCGAGCCGGTCCTCGAGAAAACGGATATGCTTGCCGATCATGGTCGGCGATATCCGCAGCTCCTTGGCCGCCGCGGTGAACGAGCCGAGATCGGCGACGCGGGCGAACACGGACATGCTGGTCAGTCGGTCCATGATTATAAACCAATGGTTATTTCACTGCGGATCGAACCGCCGCTTCTAAGGCATAGCATTTCTATTTATTACCACGAGTGAGCAATTAGCGCGAGAATGCACGCGATTGCTTTGGAATGTGGCGGATCGCGCCGGGAGGGGCCGATCCGTGCGAGGGCTCGAACCAGGACAGGAGTGTCAGATGCCTTTCCAGATCACGATCAATGGGACCAGTCATTCGGTCGATGCCGACGGCGATACGCCGCTGCTATGGGTGCTGCGCGATGTGCTGGGCATGACCGGCACCAAGTTCGGCTGCGGCATGGCGCTGTGCGGTGCCTGCACGGTGCATCTCGACGACAGCGCGGTGCGCTCCTGCATCACGACGATCGACAGCATCGGCGATTCCAAGATCACGACCATCGAGGCGGTCGGCAAGACGCCGGCGGGTAAGAAGATCCAGGACGCCTGGCTCGCGCATGAGGTGCCGCAATGCGGCTACTGTCAGTCCGGGCAGATCATGTCCGCTGCCGCGTTGCTCGCAAGCAAGCCGAAGCCGACCGATGCCGATATCGACGACGCGATGTCGGGCAACATCTGCCGCTGCGGGACCTATGTCCGCATCCGCGAAGCCATCAAGCAAGCCGCGCAGTCGGGAGGTTGAGCCATGACGCTGATCGACAATTTGTCTGAGCGCGCCGCCGATCTGTCGCGGCGTAACTTCCTCCGCGCCGGTGCGATCGCCGGCGGCGGCCTGCTGCTCAGCGTGAGCCTGCCGTTCGCGGGCCGCGAGAGCGAGGCCGCAGCCGCCGATGGCTTCGCGCCGAATGCCTTCATCCGGATCGGTGCCGACGGCAAGGTGGTGCTGACCATGCCCTATGTGGAGATGGGGCAGGGCACCTATACCTCGATCCCGATGCTGATCGCCGAGGAGCTCGAGATCGGCCTGAAGCAGGTGCAGCTCGAGCATGCGCCGCCGAGCGACAAGCTCTACGCCAACCCGCTGATCGGCGTGCAGGCTACCGGCAATTCGAATGCGATGCGCGGCGCCTGGCTGCCGATGCGGAAAGCCGGCGCCGCCGCGAAGGCGATGCTGGTCGCGGCCGCGGCGAAGCGCTGGAACGTCGAGCCCGCATCGTGCCGCGCCGAGAACGGCGACGTGCATCACGCCGCCTCGGGACGCAAGTTGGGTTACGGTGAGCTCGCGACCGACGCGGCGCAGATTCCGGTGCCCGAGAATGTGACGCTGAAGAGCCCGGCCGAGTTCAAGCTGATCGGCACGCCGGCCAAGCGGCTTGATACGCCGTCCAAGATCAACGGCACCGCGGTCTACGGCATCGACGCGCGGCCGCCCGGGGTGAAGGTCGCGACGCTGGCGCAGTCGCCGGTGTTCGGCGGGCGGGTCAAGCGCGTGGATGATGCGGCGGCAAAGGCCGTCAAGGGCGTGCGCCAGATCGTGACGCTCGATGACGCCGTTGCCGTGGTGGCCGATCACATGGGAGCGGCGAAGAAGGGCCTCGCGGCGCTCACGATCGAGTGGGACGAGGGGCCGCATGCCAAGCTCGCCACGGCGGATATCGCGCGCGAACTCGAAGCCGCCACCACGAAGCCGGGCGCTGTCGCGCAGAACGTCGGCGACGCCGACAAGGCGATGGCGGGCGCAGCGACCAAGGTCGAGGCGACCTATCAGCTGCCGTTCCTCGCCCATGCGGCGATGGAGCCGATGAACTGCACCGTGCATGTGCGCCCCGATGGTTGCGAGATCTGGGTCGGCAGCCAGGCGCTCTCGCGCGCCCAGGCGGTGGCGGCGAAGGTGCTGAATCTCCCGCCGGAGAAGGTGGTGGTGCACAATCACCTGCTCGGCGGCGGATTCGGCCGCAGGCTCGATGTCGATGGTGTGATCCGCGCCGTGCAAATTGCCAAGCAGGTCGATGCGCCGGTCAAGGTGGTGTGGACCCGTGAGGAGGACATCCAGCACGACATGTACCGGCCGTATTGGTTCGACCGGATCTCGGTCGGACTCGATGCGTCCGGCAAGCCGGTCGCCTGGAATAATCGCTTTGCCGGTTCGTCAGTCATCGCGCGCTGGGCGCCGCCGGCGTTCCGCAACGGTCTCGACCCCGATACCACCGAAGGCGCGATCGATCTCGTCTACGACATCCCGAACTTCCACGTCGAATATGTCCGGGTCGAACCGCCAGGCATTCCGACCGCGTTCTGGCGCAGCGTCGGGCCCTCGCACAATGTGTTCGTCACCGAAAGCATGATCGACGAGATGGCGGCGGCTGCCAAGCAGGATCCGGTCGAGTATCGCAAGGCGTTGCTCGGCAAGTCGCCGCGCGCCAAGGCGGCGCTGGAACTCGCGGCGGCCAAGGCCGGCTGGGGCAGCAAGCTGCCTGCGGGGCGCGGACGCGGCGTGTCGCTGCAGTTCGTGTTCGGCAGCTACCTTGCGCAGATTGCCGAAGTCGAGGTTGCCAAGGACGGTTCGGTGCGTGTCCACCGCGTGGTCTGCGCGATGGACTGCGGCACCGTGGTCAATCCCGACACGGTGCAGGCGCAGCTGCAGAGCGGCATCAATTTCGGCGTCACCGCCGCGCTCTATGGCGAGATCACGCTGAAGGACGGTCGCGTCGAGCAGACCAATTTCGACAGCTACCAGATGCTGCGCATCGATCAGTCCCCGGCCATCGAGGTCCATATCGTGCCGAGCACCGAGCCGCCCGGCGGAATGGGCGAGACCGGGACCTCGGGAATCGTGCCGGCGATCAGCAACGCGATCTTCGCGGCGACCGGCAAGCGGTTGCGCAAGATGCCGGTCGATCCGGCGGTGTTGAAGCAGGCGTGAGGCGGCAGCGGCGCCACTGGCGCGATCGTGAAGTCGCGCGGATTTGCAGGTTCCGCTGATCCGTGCGACAAGCGGGCATGCATGTGAGGCGGCTCGTCAATCTCTGGATTCTGCTGTTCGTCGCGGCCGGGCTGTTGCTCGCGCCCGTGGCGCCGGCGTTTGCCCACATGATGCCGGATGCATCGGCCACGATGCAGGCGACGATGTCTGACCATCAGGCTATGTCGGACCACGCCATGTCCGGCCACGCAATGTCCGATATGGCCATGTCCGACGAAGCCGTGTCGGGGCAGGCGATGGCGGACAACATGCCGTGCTGTCCGGACCAGACCAAGAGCAAGGGTTGCGACGATTGTCCGTTCCTCGCGCTGTGCATGCTCAGCGTCTCGCTGCCGGCGCCCGGCGGAGCGATGTCGCTAATCGCGCGCGAGCCGTCGCAAAACGCCTTTGCGGCGGGCGACGACCGTCTGCTCGACGGGCTCGGCGCCAAGCCTCCGGATCATCCGCCTCGAACCAACGTCTGACAGGCGCTGAGAGTGCCTGATCGCTGACGCGTGCGCCCGATAGCGCGCGTGTCGCTGCATGCCGCTCACGCGGTTCATCAGACGTATCGAGGATCATCACCAATGAAGTCTTTCCACCTCGCGCGCGCCGCCGTGGCCGCGTTGATCGGCGTTGCCCTCACCCATGTGCCCGCCCACGCCGAGATCAAGAACTACGAGTTCCAACTGGTGCAGCCGACCGTCAAGGCCGGCGCCGACCGCATCGTCACGGTGCGGCTGGTCGACAAGAGCACCGGAAAACCCGTCTCCGACGCGATCATCTTCTCGACCCGACTCGACATGGCGCCCGACGGCATGCAGGAGATGGCCACCAAGGTGACGCCGATGCCGGGCACCGAGCCCGGGACCTACCGGTTCAAGGCGACCTTCGGCATGGCCGGCCGCTGGCAATTGTCGCTCGGCGCCAAGGTGCAGGGCGAGACCGGCTCGGTCGAGAATAAGCTCGTCGTCACGGCCGAGCAATGAGCCGCCGAGCAATGTGGCCCTTGAGATGGGCCGGCGCTGCTGCTGCGATCGCCGCAGCGGCAGGCGTCGCATGGACCGCCCGCGGCCTGCCGCCGCGGCCGGTGACCGCTGCCATCGTCTCCGCCGTGCAGGCGGCGGAGACGACTGCGCCGATCTATTACCGCGATCCCGATGGCAAGCCGCTCTACTCGGCGACGCCGAAGCAGACGCCCGACGGACGCGACTATCTGCCGGTGTTCCCGGAGAGCGATGCGCAGTCCGGCGAGCCCGAACCGCCGGCAAACGCGAAGTCCGCGGCCGCGAACAGCGAGCGCAAGATCAAATATTATCGCAACCCGATGGGGCTTGCCGACACCTCGCCGGTGCCGAAGAAGGATTCCATGGGGATGGATTACATCCCCGTCTATGACGGCGACGACAGCGACGACGGTTCGATCGCGCTGTCACCCGGCAAGATCCAGCGCAGCGGCGTGAAGTCCGAAGCCGCGCAGATGCGCCGCATCCGCACCCTGATCCGCGCGCCCGGCACGATCCAGCTCGACGAACGGCGCGTCTCCGTCATCGCGATGCGGGCCGAGAGCTATGTGCAGAAGGTCGCCGACGTCACGACCGGCAGCCGGGTGACGAAAGGGCAGCCGCTGATGGAGGTCTACAGCCCGGCGATATCGTCCGCTGCGGCCGAATATGTCGCGACCATCACATCGAAAGCGACCGCGGGCATCGAGCCCTACGGGCGAGGCTCCAAGCAGCGGCTGGCCAATCTCGACGTCCCCGAGGCCGTCATCGTCGACATGGAGAAGAACCGCACCGTTCCGATCGCCATTCCGTGGTTGTCGCCGCGCGACGGCATCGTGCTGCAGCGTGCCGCGATCGAGGGCATGCGCGCGCAGCCGGGTGACGTGCTGTTCCGGATTGCCGATGTCTCTGTGGTGTGGGCGCTGGTCGACGTTGCCGAACGCGACCTCGGCAACATCGTGGTCGGGCAATCGGTCACGGTGCGGGCACGCAGCTATCCCGGCCGCAATTTCGCAGGCCAGATCAGCGTGATCTATCCGCAGGTCAACAAGGAGACGCGCACCGCGCGGGTGCGGATCGATCTGGCGAATGCCGACCTCGCGCTGCTGCCCGACATGTATGTCGACGCCGAGATCGACACCGGAAGCGCGGCGCCGGTGCTGTCAGTGGCCGATAACTCCATCCTCGACACCGGCAGCCGGCAGATCGTGCTGCTCGACCGGGGCAACGGACGGTTCGAGCCGCGCGAGGTCAAGCTCGGACGGCGCGGCGACGGCTATGTCGAAATCCGCGACGGGATCGCGGAGGACGATGCGGTGGTGACATCGGCGACCTTCCTGATCGATGCCGAGAGCAATCTGAAGGCAGCGATCAAGGGCTTTGGCGAGACCGGCGAGAAGCAGGCGGCGGGCGGAAGCGAGATGATGGATGGAGGCAAGCCATGATTGCCCGCGTGATCGCCTGGTCGGCGCGCAATCTGCTGCTGGTGCTGTTCGGCACCGGCTTCGCGGTGGCCGCGGGCCTCTACGCGCTGCTGCATCTGCCGCTCGATGCGATCCCCGATCTCTCGGACACCCAGGTCATCGTCTACACCGAATATCCGGGGCAAGCGCCGCAGGTGATCGAGGACCAGGTCACCTATCCCCTGACCACGGCGATGCTGACGGTGCCGAAGTCGAAGGTCGTGCGCGGCTTCTCGTTCTTCGGCGTCTCCTTCGTCTATGTCATCTTCGAGGATGGCACCGACATCTACTGGGCGCGCTCGCGCGTGCTCGAATTCCTCAACAGCGCGGCGTCGCGGCTGCCGGCCGGCGTGTCGCCGACGATCGGTCCAGACGCGACCGGCGTCGGCTGGGTCTACCAGTATGCCGTGATGTCGAAGCAGCTCAATCTCGCCGACACCAGAACGATCCAGGACTGGAATCTGAAGTTCGCGCTGGCCAAGGCCGAAGGCGTCGCCGAGGTGGCCAGCGTCGGCGGCTTCGTCAAGCAATACAACGTGATCCTCGACCCGCAACGGATGCGCGACCGCGGCATCACCATGCAGCGGATGCGCGATGCGATCCGCGCCAGCAATGCCGATGTCGGCGGTCGCACCGTCGAGCTCTCCGAATTCGAATACGTCATCCGCGGCAAGGGCTATCTCAGGGATATCAACGACCTCGGTAATGTCGTGCTGAAGACCGACAATGGCACGCCGGTGCTGTTGCGCGACGTCGCCCGCGTCGAGCTCGGCCCCGACGAGCGGCGCGGCATCGCCGAGCTGAACGGCGAGGGCGAGGTGGCCAGCGGCATCGTGCTGCAGCGCTTCGGCATGAACGCGCTCGACGTGATCGAGAACGTCAAGAAGCGCTTCAGGGAGATCGCGACCAGTCTGCCGAAATCGGTCGAGATCGTGCCGGTCTATGACCGCTCCAACCTGATCTATGCGGCGATCGAGACGCTGAAGCGCACGCTGCTCGAGGAGAGCGTCGTGGTCGCGCTGGTCTGCATCGTGTTCCTGCTCCATGTGCGCAGCGCGCTGGTGGCGATCCTGATGCTGCCGGTCGGCGTGCTGATGGCGTTCGGCGCGATGAAGTTTTTCGGGATCGGCTCCAACATCATGAGCCTCGGCGGCATCGCGATCGCGATCGGCGCCATGATCGATGCGGCGATCGTGATGATCGAGAATGCGCACAAGCACCTGGAGCGCGCCAAGCCCGACCAGTCGCGTATCGCGATCCTGATCGAGGCCGCGGCCGAGGTGGGGCCGGCGCTGTTCTTCAGCCTGCTCATCATCACCGTGTCGTTCATGCCGATCTTCACGCTGGAATCGCAGGAGGGCCGGCTGTTCTCGCCGCTCGCCTTCACCAAAACGTTTGCGATGGCGGCGGCCGCGCTGCTGTCGGTGACGCTGGTACCGGCGCTGATGGTGATCTTCGTGCGCGGCAGGATCGTCCCCGAGCACAAGAACCCGATCAACCGCTTCCTGATCTGGATCTACCGTCCGGTCATCAACGGCGTGCTGCGAGCCAAGACGCTGGTGATCCTGCTGGCGCTCGGCGCGCTCGCCGTGACGGTCTGGCCGGCGCGGCAGCTCGGCACCGAGTTCATGCCCGATCTGAACGAGGGCACGCTGCTCTATATGCCGACCACGCTGCCGGGCATCTCGGTGACCAAGGCATCCGAACTGATGCAGACCCAGAACCGGATCATCAAGAGTTTTCCGGAGGTCGCCTCGGTCTATGGCAAGGCCGGCCGCGCCGTGACCGCGACTGATCCGGCGCCGTCGGAGATGTTCGAGACCGTCGTCAACCTCAAGCCGAAGGAGGAATGGCGCAAAGGCGTCAGCCTCGACGGTCTGATCGCCGAGATGGACAAGGCGCTGCAATTCCCGGGCGTCTCCAACGCCTGGACGATGCCGATCAAGGCGCGCATCGACATGCTCTCGACCGGCATCCGCACGCCTGTTGGCGTCAAGGTGATCGGCCCCGACCTTGGCACGATCGACAAGCTCGCGCGCCAGGTCGAGCAGGTGCTCAAGACCGTGCCGGGGACTTCGTCGGCCTATGCCGAACGCAGCCTCGGCGGCTACTATCTCGAGATCACGCCGAACCGCGAGGCGCTGGCGCGTTATGGCATCGCGGTGCAGGACGTGCAGGACACGATCGCGACCGCGCTCGGCGGTCAGAGCGTGACCACGACCGTGGAGGGGCGGCAGCGCTTCACCGTCAACATGCGCTACCCGCGCGATTTGCGCGACAATCCCAGCGCAATCGCCAGCGACATCCTGGTTGCGATGCCGGCCGGCGGCGCGGTGCCGCTCGGCGAGGTCGCTGATGTCAAGCCGGCGCGCGGGCCGAGCTCGATCCGTACCGAGAACGGGCAGCTTGCGACCTACATCTATGTCGACATCCGCGAGCGCGATCTCGGCGGCTACGTCGCGGATGCGCAGCGCGCGGTGCAGGCGAGCGTGGCGTTTCCGCCGGGCACCTATCTGGTCTGGAGCGGGCAATACGAATATCTCGAGCGCGCCGCCGCGCGGCTCAGGGTCGTCGTGCCGGTGACGCTCTCGATCATCTTCCTGTTGCTCTACCTCAACTTCCGCTCGGTGGCGGAGACCATGATCGTGATGCTGTCGCTGCCGTTCGCGCTGGTCGGCGGGCTCTGGCTGATGTGGGCGCTCGGCTTCAACCTGTCGGTTGCGGTCGCGGTCGGCTTCATCGCGCTGGCCGGCGTTGCCGCCGAGACCGGCGTCGTGATGCTGATCTATCTCAACCACGCACTGGAAGAGGCGAAAGCGCGCTGTGCCGCCGAACGGCGGACGGTCGGCCGCGACGATTTGCATCGCGCGATCATCGAGGGCGCAGTCGAGCGCGTCCGGCCGAAGATGATGACGGTGGTCGCGATCATGGCCGCCCTGCTGCCGATCATGTGGAGCACCGGTACCGGCTCCGAGATCATGCAGCGCATCGCAGTGCCGATGATCGGCGGCATGATCTCCTCGACCTTGCTGACGCTGATCGTGATCCCCGCGATCTTCGCCATCGTGAAGGGCATCGAGATCAGGGCGAAGGCGCCGGAACGAGAGATCGCTGCAACCGCCACCCGCCAGCAGCCGCAGTTGTGACCCGGACAACGCTTTTTTTGAAATGGAGAATCCAATGAAGTCTTTCACCACGATCGGCATCGCGTTCGTCGCACTGTCGGTCACCGCTGTGCCGTCGCGCGCACACGAGAAGCACAGTCACCAATCCTATTCGGCCGGCGAGCCCGGCGATCCCAGCAAGCCGTCGCGCACCGTCGAGGTCGAGATGAAGGAGATGGAGTTCACGCCGTTCCGCATCGAGGTCAAGCGCGGCGAACAGATCCGCTTCGTGATCAGGAATGCCGGCACCGAGGATCATGAATTCCTGCTCGCGACCACCGCAGAGAATTTGAAGCATGCCGAGGTGATGAAGAAGCATCCGCACATGGAGCATGACGATCCGAACGGCGTCCGTCTCGCGCCGAAGAAGAGCGCGGAGATCGTCTGGAAGTTCACCAAGGCAGGAACGTTCGAATATTCCTGCCTGATCCCCGATCACCGCGACTATGGGATGACCGGCCGCGTCATCGTGAAATGAAATCAACGATGAATGAAAGGACAACGATGATGAATGGGATCACCAGAACGGCAGGCGCGGTCACGCTCGCCTTGGCACTGACATTTGGCGCGGCGTTCGCGCAGGCCGCTGATATCAGCGGCGAGGTCAAGAAGATCGACGAGAGCGCGGGCAAGATCACGCTCAAGCACGGCCCGGCCAAGAGCCTCGGCATGGAGGAGCCGATGACGATGGTCTACCGGGTCAAGGATCCCGCGCTGCTCAAGCAGGTGAAGGTCGGCGACAAGGTCAAATTCGAAGCCCAGGAGGGCGACGGCGGCTACATCGTCACGGCGATCCAGAAGGCGAAGTGAGACGATGACCGGCGTCGCGGCGCGCGCGATGCCGGTCGATCGTACCGCATGGCCAGGTGCTCATTGGCCGCCGCATGCGGCATCGCCGCAGCATTTTCCGTCCGCCTGGACCGGAGGGCAGGGCACCGAGCCGTATGAGCAGAACACGCAGCAATCGCCGGCCTTCGGCTTGAGGCGGGTGTCGCAGCCCGCGCAGTCGTAGAAGAACTGGCAGGCGTCGGTCGGCATGGTCTCGGCCTTGGCGAAGCCGCAAGCCGGACAGGTCAGGGTGGAGACGAGTTGCATGTTGCCTTCGTAAGCTCTGTGCTTGGCGACCACAAGGACCCGAAAGGCCGCCGGCGGAAGCGGCGGCCTTCGATGATGTTAACTCTACCGCATCGGCGATAGGCAGCATTGGAACGCGATCGGCCCTGGCGCGTTGCTGTGCATCATTCGTGTGCAGAAGGCCCCCTCCATGACAGTCAACGCGGCAATACTGATGGTGGCATTGGTGCTGTCGGGAACCGTGTTGGCGCAGAGCTCCGGCCCGTCGGCCGGCTCAGCGGGGGCCGGGCAGGCCGCCAATGTGACCACCACCGGCCAGGCGATGAACACCAACAAGAAGACCGGCGACAGCGGCCCGCCGATCGAGAGGGCTGCGCGCCCGGCGAAGCCGGGGGAAGCTGCGGCCGGCAACACGGTCGGCGCCAGCCGTCCGCAAAAGCCCGACCGGCGCCTCGAGCACTACCCGTGAGGTTGAGGTCGAGGATGGGTAGAGCGTAGCGAAACCCATCAAGTGTGCCCGCCCAGCGAATGATGGGTATCGTTTCGCTCTACCCATCCTACGAAACCACCCATCCTACAGGGCAGCAAAAAGCCGGCGCGTCACGATGACTGCGCCAGCTTAATATTCTGAACGGGTCGCTTGCTTAGTAAACCAGGCCGGTGCCCGGGGGCTTCTCCAGCGCCGCGGCGAGCGAGCGATATTCGTCGCTGTTGGTGCCGGCGAGCTGGGCGATGCGGTTCAGATGGTACTGCGCCTGGTCGCGGTTGCCCTGTTCGACCTGCCAGAGGCCGTAATACTGCCAGGTGCGCACATGGGCCGGATCAGCCTTGAGCGCGCGCTCGTACCAGATCTGCGAGACCTTGTAGTCGCCGAGTTTGCGATAGGAGTAGCCGATCAAATTGGCGACGTCGGCACGGTCGTCCTGGCCGAGCGCCTTCAGCTGCTCGATCGCGACGGTATAGTCGTGCTGGTCGTAGATCGCGGCATAGGCGGCGTGGTAGCCGGCCAGGAACTTCTGATCGTCGATCGCGGAGCTCTTGTCCTTCTTCGCCTTCTTGCCCTTGCTGCCGCTGTCGGACGCCGGCGGCGAGGGATTCTCGCCGCCCGCGGCGTAGGCCGAGATGACCGGCCCGGCGGCGAGCGTCATCGAGAGCACTGCGAGGCTTAGAAACTTCGTCGTCTTGCTCATTCCTGGTTGCTCCTGATCGTTCCTTGATCGTGCTCGGTAATCCTACACCCAAGCCTGCTGAGTTGAACACCCAAGGGTGCAGAACATTCCCGGCCGATCCCACGATTGCGTGAGGCCTGCGACCGGCAAGGGCGGGCAACATGACCAAGATGTCATTCACATGAATGAATTCCGTCCATGTCCTTCAGAACGGGTTCAGTGCGCGGCCCCTAAGGTCACGTGCATTGATCGGTGAGGCCGACCATCCGGCCGGAGACCTCTCGATCCCGAAGAGGAGGACCACCATGTTGAAGACGATTTCCGCCGCGCTGCTCGCCATGTCCGTGATTGCAGCGCCCGCGCTCGCCGCCGAAACCGGCAAGACTGCTGCGCCCGCGCCGGCGACCACCACCGCCCCGGCGACGACTGCCCCGGCAACCAAGGCCGCCCCGGTCATCAAGAGCGAGCAGGTCCCGTCGAAGGTGCGTAACGCCAACGCCAAGATGCACCACAAGCACTATGCCCATCACCGCCACCACAAGCACATGGGCATGCTGAAGGTGAAGTCGCCGAAGCACGCGACCAAGCACGTTCACGCCAAGGTCGCGACCAAGCACGTCGTGCCGGCCAAGCGTGGCTGATCGAGCACGGCTGAACTGATCTCGAATCTGATCCTGGGGGCGTAGTTCGCTCCACATTGCCCCGCTGCGCCCTCCGCGACAAAGGCAAAGCCTTTGCGCAGGGATACAGAACCGGCCCGTCCGTCCATTGCTTCCCCAATGGCGGCGGGCCGGAGTGCGTCCGGGCGCCGGCTTCTGGGCCTGGTGCGCCGGAATAACCGAGTTGCGAATTCCCTTCCGCCGCCCGGCGGTTTATGAGACGCGGCCGGGGCAACATGAAACAGCTGACTTTGCGGACTTCATCACAACTGGCGGCGATCCTGCTGCTCTCGCTGCCGCTCGCTGGCTGTCTCACCAGCGACGACGGCGGTTCGACCACGTTCACCGACGATCGCGGCGTCGCCAACCAGCCGTTTCCGGACCGCTACCGCGAACAGATCGTGGCCTTCATGCGGACCTACCTGAACAATCCGGTCGGGGTCCGCGAGGCCGGCATCGGCGAGCCGGTGCAGCGCACGGTCGGCGGCCGGCTGCGTTACGTGGTCTGCCTGCGCTACAGCGCCAAGGATACCGACGGCAATTACCGCCCGGTGCGGGAGCGCGGCGTCATGTTCGTGGACGGCCGGCTCGACCGCATCCTCGACAACGCCGCCGAGGCTTGCGCCGGTGCGTCCTACGCGGCCTTTCCGGATCTGGAAAAGATGTCGCGCTAGGCATGATCCGGAAAAGTGCGAAGCGGTTTTCCGAAAGGATCATGCCCACTTCTAAGGCGCGGCTGCTTGTCGCAGGCCTGATCGAAACGTTAGCGAACTCCGATCACTTTTCGGGGAGCGCTGAACTTCACCTTAGCCGTTTGCGACTTAGATACAGCCAAAATACGGCTGCTTAACCGGTGAAAAAACCTTCTGTGCCAAGGAACAAACGGGCGTTGTTGCGACCCCGTTACAGCTCAGAAACATCACGGGTCCGGCATTGCCCCAAAGCAACCTAATTGGCGTCACGTTGTTTGGCTTAACAGCGCAGCGTTAGTAACGGGGATCAGAAATGAAGAAGTTTTTGCTCGGCACAGTCGCGCTGGCCGCCCTTGCGGGCCCGGCATTTGCGGCTGACATGCCGGCTCGCACCTATACCAAGGCCCCGCCGCCCTATACCGCACCGGCGCTCGTCTACAACTGGACCGGTTTCTATATCGGCGGCCATGTCGGCGGCGCGTTCACCGACGGCACCAACCTGATGGGCAGCGATGCGCGCTTCATGGGTGGCGTGCAGGGCGGCTTCGACTATCAGTTCGCGCCCAACTGGGTGATGGGCGTCGAGGCGCAGTACTCCTGGCTGCCCAGCTCCTCGAACAACAATGGCGTGCTGCTCCCGGGCGGGACGCTGGTGACCGGGAACACCGACCAGCTCGGTTCAGTGACCGGCCGCCTTGGCTACACCTGGGGTCCGGCGCTGCTCTACGCAAAGGGCGGTTATGCCTGGCGCGACAACAACAACATCTCGGCGACGGTCGGCGGCGTGCCGGCGGCCTTCACCACCGATGGCGGCCACAAGGACGGCTATACCGTCGGTGCCGGCCTCGAATACATGTTCGCCCCGAATTGGTCGGCGAAGGCCGAATACCAGTACTACAATTTCGGCAAGACCAACTTCACCAGCGGCCCGGCCGACCTCGTCGGCACCAGCTTCCGGAACGACGAGCATACCGTCAAGGTCGGGGTCAACTACCGCTTCGGCTGGGGCGGTCCCGTGGGCTCCCGCTACTGAGCGCGGTTTCGCTGCAACGAGATCAAAGGCCGGCCCTCGGGTCGGCCTTTTTTGTTGCCCCACGCCTTGCCCATTCAGCCGGTGTTCACGCCTGATCGTGCAATGCAAAAAATAATTCCTGCATTGCACGGAACTTTCATCGTGTTCCGCTATTATGCGATCGCCGGGCTGGTGGACAAACAAACATGCGTAGCTTTGCGTTAGGGCTGATCCTCTCTGCGGTCTCCGTGCCGTGCCTTGCCCAGACCATCCTCAAATCCGAACCCTTGGCGCTCGCGCCTTACGAGGTCGTGTTCGTGCAGGATTCGTCCTGCTCGGCCGGCAAGGTGCTCAAGGTGACGGGCGCGATCCGGGGCCTGCATCGGCGGAAGACCTGCGTGTCGCTTGCCGCCGAACAGGCCTCGCTGGCAACCGCGACGCCGTAGGGGGCAACGCGACCATCGTACCAGCACCCGGTTCGCCCATGCGCACCGGGCGATCCGCCATCCCTTAGTTCAGCCGCGGCTCCTGCCGCGCTTCCCGATCGGCATCGGCCTTGTTCTTGACCGGGTCCTCATTCGGCTCGAGCTGGCAGGGCCGGATCTCGTAATCATTGTCCAGCACCGGGCGCGGCGAAGGCGTCTCCTCCTCGGTGATGGCATCCACCACCAGGCCCGACTTCCGGGCCAGCTTCCAGACGTCAGCCTCGGTCGGATACGCCTTGCTCAGCTTGGCGTCCTGATAGAACAGCGCGTACGGCATTTGTCGTTTCCCCAATCAGCGACAACGCCAGTGGCCGTCCCGGGTTTCGGGAAGATCGCCTCGTTCCAATCACGGAACCGTGAGCTCGGACATGCGGCAAGCATCTGAAAATATGAGTCATTTCGGTCCTTTCGCCGCAGGGGCCTTGAGTCCTTAACGGGTCGTAAACCCCGGAAAAAAGAATCCCCGGGACTCTCCGGGTAGAATCGCCGGATGCTCCGGCCCATGAGAGCGATCCACCTGTCCCCCTACGAACGCGTGCAGCTCGCGCTTGCGGTTGCGCTGCTCGCGGCCTGCGCCGCGAACGTGGCGCTGGTCTGGTCCTGGCTCTAGCTTCTCCTTTACGCGGACCGGTTGCCGGCCTTGCCGGACGGGGCAGCCAGCGAAAACGCCTCCGCCACGCCTGTAGCGATTGACGGCTCAGCCATTCCTTCCATCATTGCCGCAGAACAAGCGCCCGCTGCGGTCTGCGCGGACGGGCCGCCAAGCGGGGTGGAGCAGATATGATCGAGATGCTGAAGGAACGGGTCAACGGCGACGCCGGCCTGGTGCGGCGCGGCCGCTATCTCACCACGACATTCCTGCTCGAGATCGGCAAGGCCGCCTGGCTGATCGCGATCCATGAGGGCCGGATCCTGTCGGTGACCAAGGGGCCGTTCGTGATGCCGTCGTCCTCGTTCGCGCTGCGCACCTCGGACGAGGAGTGGGACAGGTTCTGCGAGCTGAGGCCGCCGCCCGGCTCGAACGACCTGATGGCGCTGATCAAGCGCCGCGTGCTGAAGGCCGAGGGCGAGCTGCAGATCTTCATGGCGAACCTGCGCTACTTCAAGGAAGCGCTCGGCAAGCTGCGCCGCGAGGGAGCCGCCGCATGAGCGCCAAATTCGAGCCGATCATCGGCCGCTACATGCATCTCGAACTGTCCGGCCGGGCGCACCGCGTCTATGTCGAGGAGGCGGGCGAGGGCACGCCGCTGCTCTGCCTGCACACCGCGGGCGCGACGGGCGGCAATATCGCGGCCTGATGAACGATCCGCGCGTTACGCGCAACCATCGCGTCATCGCCTTCGACATGCCCTGGCACGGCAAGTCGTCGCCGCCGCAAGGCTGGCACGACGACGAGTACCAGCTCACCTCGGCGCAATACACGGCGATGATCCTCGCCGTGATCGATGCGCTCGACCTCGACAAGCCGATCGTGATCGGTTGCTCGATTGGCGGCCGGATCGCGCTGCACCTCGCGCTCGAGCATCCCGAACGCTTCCGCGCCATCATCGGCCTGCAGGCCGGCGCGCATGTCGATCCCTATTACGACCTGAATTTCCTGCACCGGCCTGACGTGCATGGCGGCGAGGTCGCGGCCGCCATCGTCTCCGGCCTTGTCGGCCCCGACGCGCCCGACAGCGAGAGGTGGGAGACGCTGTGGCACTACATGCAAAGCGGGCCCGGCGTGTTCAAGGGCGACCTCTATTTCTACAAGATCGACGGCGACATCCGCGCCCGCGTCGCCGAGATCGACACCAGGCGCTGCCCGCTGTTCCTGCTGTCAGGCGAGTACGATTATTCCTGCACGCCGGAGGAGACGCTGGCGGTGGCCAGCAGCATTGCCGGCAGCGAGGCCACCATCATGAAAGGCCTCGGCCATTTCCCGATGAGCGAGAATCCGGGCGAGTTCTTGCAGCATCTGTTGCCGGTGCTGGAGAAGATCGGCGGGCGCTAAAGCGCGTACGACGTCCAAATCGGGCACGGCCTTCCTCAAGGTTTCGGCTGCATGCCCTGCAAGAAGCGAAGCGGATTGAGCGGGCCAATCGGGATCAGCTCGAAGCTCATCATATGGGCTTTGCCCAGCGGCAGCTTTTCGAGCATCTCGTGCGCGACGGCCGGATCGGTGACGTTGATGATGAAGGCGACGCCCGGCTTTCCCTGGAGCGAATACCACTGCTCGATCTTGCCATCGAGGTAGAGCTCGACGGTTTCGCGAACTTCCTCCGGCAGGACGGCACGCACCTGCGATTGCTCAAAACCGGGATTGATGGTCCCGATCGCGAGAATTTTTGTCGTCGGCGTCGTTTTCATGACAGCTCCTTGCGCGTTTGCGGAATTGAAGCCGACAAGGCAGCCAACAACTGCCAATGCGGCGGCAGAAGCGAATTTCATGTTGTTTCCCCTCTGTGGTGTCGCTCAGGGCGATCGGGTGAACCCGTTGGCAGCGCATCGCCCACAAGACAGCCGGATCAGCCTTGAAGCGCCGCGCCGTGATGTTGACAGGCTCGCCGGGACAGGCCCGTGCGATGCCGGAATCCAGCGCGTCCGGCATCGGAAAGCAACGATAATCGTGGCCCTGGACCGCGCGGCGGGATATGACAACTGCGCATCCACGCGTATGGCGTGAACCGGTTGCGCTGGAGGTTTTGATGCTTCCGAAAGCTGAAGCGGCATATTTCGCGATTGCCGACATTTCCGGCTACACCAACTTCCTCGCCGCGGTCGAACTCGACCATGCTCAGGATATCATCGCCGATTTCATGGACGCGGTGGTCAAGGGGCTGCGCCCGCCGTTTCGCCTCGCCAAGTTCGAGGGCGACGCTGCGTTCGTCTACACCACCGCCGAGACGATCGACGGCTCGCTGCTGCAGGATGCGATCGAGGGCGCCTATTTCAAGTTTCGCCGGCGCTTGCGCGACGTTCGCCAGGCCTCGACGTGCGAGTGCAAGGCCTGCGTCGCGATGGGCGATCTCGATTTCAAGTTCGTCATCCATCACGGCGAGATGGTGAAGCAGAAGATGGGCGGCCGGGAAGAACTCGCCGGGCGCGATGTCATCCTGGTCCACCGGCTGCTCAAGAACACGGTTGGCGAGAAGGTCGGCGGACGCGCTTACGCGCTCTACAGCGATGCGGCGATCCGCGCCATGGGCGTCGATCCGGTGGCGCAGGGTCTCGTGCCGCATCAGGAAACCATCGACATCATCGGCGATGTGACGCTGTGGGTCCGCGATCTCGAAGCCGCGTGGCAGCAGCACGATGCGCAGACGAGCACGGAGGTGACGCGCGCCGACGCCTGTGCCGTGCTGGAGTTCGACATCGCCGCGCCACGGCAGGTGGTGTGGGAGTTTCTCACCGTACCCGGGCAATGGCGCAAATGGTGGGACGCCGACGACATCGTCGAGCATTCGGGCAAGGGACGCCGCGGTGTCGGCACACGGAATCATTGCGCGCACGGCAAGCATACCAATGTCGAGGAGACGCTCGACTGGCGCCCGCACGATTACTTCACGGTCGGTATCACGCTTCCGATTCCCGGCGCGCCGCGGATCGTGATGACCCGCGCCGTTCTCGATGGTCCGGACGGAACGACGCATCTGGAGCTGCGGATCGCGAAGCCGAAGCCGAAGGACAAGGCCTTCGTCGATGGTGCTGCGGGCAAATTCGCCGAACGCATGACCCAGGCGGTGGCCGGCCTGCGTTCGATGCTGGAAGGGCAGCAGCCTGCTCTCGCAGTGGAAGAGCCGGCGCTGACGCAATCGGGCGGACGCTTCCTGACCGAGCCGCTGAAGTCGGGCGCGCAGGGCTGAGAGTCGACGAACGGTTCGGAGAAGGGGCGCCAGTTATTTACCGGAGCGCGGCAGTTCGCTGTTGTCGCGGATCGCGGCGCGGACCTTGGCCATGGTCGTGGTGCAGTATTCCTCGCGCTCTTTCAGGAAGCGCTGCTGCTGCGCGCGGAAATTGGCAACCCGTTCCCGCACCTCGGACCCGAAGTCGCCGCGGATGTCGAGCTTCGGGAAATGCGGCGGCTGCTCCGGCGGCGGGACCTCGACGACCGTCACCGCCAGGGGCGACGGAGCGGGGGGCAGGCCCTCGAGCACGGTCGGCACCGGAAGCGGGGGCGGCATGACGACCCTGGGGGCCTCGGCCGCTGCAGGCCTGAGCTCCGGCGCGACCTTTGTCTCCGAGGCCGCCTTTGTCTCCAGAGGCGCCCTTGTCTCCAGAGGGGCCTTTGTCTCCAAGACTGCTTCGAAGGCTGCCTCGGTGGCGGTCGCCGGGGCGGCAGGCTGCGGGGCGGGCGTCGCGGCGGTCCGCTGGGCAGGCGCCGGCACCTCGGCGTCGGGCAGCTTGCCCTTCACCGACTGTACGAAGGCCATTGTTTGCGCGATCAGGAGATCGCGTTCTTTCATCCACTTCATGGCGCACCTTGAGCGCGCGGATTCCAGCAAAGCAACCGCGCGGAATCAAGCGCCGGCTATCATGATGGTTGACGAAGACGGCTGTTTCACAGGTGCGGTGACATAATTGTGACATTGCCGGGGCGGGAGCACCGTCAGCGCTGGCGGGGATTGGTGTTCGGGACGAACGGGGTACCGACGATCCGGACCGGCGCCTGGCGATGTGCCGGCGCTTGATTCGCAGCGGACCGGGGCGCGGTGTTGGCCGGCGCGGGTGCCGGATCGAGCAGGGCGACGATGCCGGCAGCGGCCAGGCTGAGCAGCGTGAAGCTGCCCAGAAGCAGTAAATTGCGGTTGGCCTCGCATAGCCTCATGCGGGGAAAATCGCTTGAGGGCGCATAATGTTCCGAACAAATCCTCAAGGTGCTTTCGCAGTTTGGCCGCGGCCTTGAGGAAGTGCTTCAGGGGCCGATGCTCTGGGCGCCCCGATCAGAAAGTGAGCCAGCCGAGCGGCACCAGGATCGCGGCGGTGATGGCCCCGGCAAGCGCGAGGCGGCCGATCTTGTGAAGGGTCGATATCTGCGACGGGGCGCGATGCGGTTGCCGATCCAGCCACCGGCCAAACCGCCGGATCGGCAGGCCCAGGATCGATCCGAGCAGAAAGAGGATGCCCTCGAGTGCTTCCAACCGTGTCCCTTGCGTGTGAATTTCCTGACCGCGACCCGTGAGCGGGATGGGGCAGCCTTAGTGGGCGGTCACCGCCTCGACGGGCGCCGGTTCGGCGCTCCGGGCCTCGATCAGGTCGGCGTAGCGGCCATATTCCTCGGCCATTTCGAGCAGCTTTTCGCGCACCGCGGCGTCGGTGACTTGGCGGGCCAGCCGCCGCGCCTGATCGGACTGGAAGCGGTAATGTGCTGTGTCGGACATGGTGGGCTCCTCACACATGTGTAAGGGCCATCCGGCAAAGGTTCATCAAGGCGTCATTGGAGGGTCTGGGAACGTCCGGTCAGCGCAGACGCGGCTGCGTTCCCTGCTTTGTCCTCGCGGACCTCGACTTCGAACCAGCCCATCTCCTTCAGCTCGCGTGCCTTCTTCTCGGCCGCATCTTCGCTGTCGCGCTTCAGCACGATTTGGCTGGTGCCATCCCGGGCAAGGATCAAATAGGTCATTGGCTGAGTCCCATCCCGCATTCTGCATACCCCGTTTTGGACCGCAAGGACAGAAGCAAGACGAGGGATGGGTGAAGCTACGGGGATGATCCCACGATTCCTGCCAAGGCGCAGTGCGGCGGGTGCTGCTTGCGGCCGGCCTCGGTGTGCGGGGCCGGTTCGGGAGCTGGACGCCTCAGCGCTTCACCACCACATCGATGTGGCGGTTCCTGTCGTCCCACCGGCCGCTCTGCAAGCAGCTCTGCCGGTAGCTGTCGCAGACGGCGAGATCGCCACCATGGGTGCGATTCCAGGTCTTGCAGGTCGAGGCGATGTACGAGCAGGTGCACTTGCCCGATGCGCATTGGCGCTCGACGGCAGTTTCGGCGGATGCCGCTGAAATGGTGGCGGCGAAGGCGACAAGCAGGATCAGCGATCTCATGGTAACTCCCAGGGATGAAGAAGGCCTGATCGGCGACAGGATCGAGCCGGTCGGGGCTGGTGAAGTGGTCTAACGTTGCGTGCAGACGAAGCGGGTGCCGTTCTTGGTCGTGCCGGTGGCGCGGGTACCCTTCTTCGCAACCGGATAGTTGTTGCCGGTCGAGAAGCCGGTCAGGTGGATGTAGGCGGTATCCCCGCCATCGTACGACCCCGAGACCAGTCCGGGTGCCGAGCATGTCCACCCGGCGGCGCCTGCCGGGATGCAGCCGATGGCAAGCAAGGCGACGGCCAGTGCGATCTTCATGGCCGCCTTCAGAAGCTTGAACCATTGCGGCGTCGAACGGTGACGTTGATGCCGTTCTCCGCCATGCAGCCCTTGTAGGCCATGCCCTGGGACTCGCTGGCCTTCATCGCGTTCCACTGTGCGGCGGTGACGCCGGCCTGGGCGAGGCACTTGGCCTTCACCTTGCCGGCGTCGGCCCGGCCGCCGCTGTCACGGCAGAGCCGGTAGGGGCCGGCCTTCGAGGCCGGCACCTGATAGGCGCGCCACTGTTCGAGCGTGAAGCCGTACTTCTTCATACAGGCCAGCGCCTGCGGTGAATCGTTGCGCTCCTCGGCGAGCGCCGATCCAGCGAGAACGGCCGATCCGGCGAAAATCGTCAAGGCAAAGGCAGCCGAAAGCAATTTCATGAATATCCTCTAAGATTGAAAAAATTACAATTTACATGCTTACATTGTGCCGGCAGGTGCCGTCACCGCGAACGTCAGAAAAAGCCCGATACGTTGCTGCGATTGAGCGGGCCGCAACGGCCGCGCCTGAACACCGCTATGATCACCTGGTCTTTTTCTGCTTGCCGGTACATGCCTGCAATTCGGCGTGGCGCTGGCCATTGTCCATCCCGCCTTCCGGCTTCCGCTTGTAGGAAGCCGCGCAGCACGCGGCCGAGTAGCCGAACTGGCTGGTGCACTGGACGGGGAAGGCGAAGGCGGTCGACGAATAGGCAAGCAGAAGCGCGGCAACAAAGGTGGTTCGCAAGATCTTCTCCTGAAAATTCGGCGGCTCTCCGGGGCGGGCCCGATCAGCCCTGCGCTAGTCGTGATAGAGCCGACCGGCGCACCGGAGTACGGCACATCGCAGCACGTCTTCGGCGCAACAGATTGCGGGGAGCCTTTGCTGGAAAGGCGGTGGCGGGAAGCGGCAAAGCATAAAACAAATTTCCGGCGTGCAATTGCCGCGGATCACGGTACTGACATTGTACCCAGAGGTAGAGGCACCGGAACCGTACACTGCGGGACGGATTCCACAAGGGCTCCGTCGCGATCGCCCGCCACGACGTGATGCGCGCAAGCGTGATGATGTCTCTCGTTCAATTGAGCGTCCGGCATTGGGTGATCCAACCCGCGCCTTGGGAAGCGGCCTCTGTGCTTGATTGAACGTGCCGGTGCGGAACACCGGATGAATACGGCTCCCCCTGTACGTCGTGGGCAATCAGGCGTAGCGCTTTGAGTGAATCGGAAATACGTGCTCGGCTGGCCCTCGGGACGACGCTCGGCGTGAGCCGCAAAAAACCCGGATGGAGGACTCGATGCCCAGGCATTTCGGTTTGAAGGCAACATCCGCGGCAGGACGGTCTGCATTCACGGGATCATCGCGAGATCTGCAGCAGCGGACCGCGTCGGCAGCAGCATCGAAGAACCACACTGCAGCCAGAGCACCCGCGTCAAAGCTCTCGTCGCCGTCCGCGGAGCTGCCGTTTTCTCCCGCGAGCTGGCGGGGCTGCCGTGGCCGGCGGTCCATCTCGCTGGACTGAAGATCCACGCGACGAGGCATCGCCGCCCAGTCTTCATGGCTGGGACGGGTCGTACTTTTTCTCGCGCTTCAGGTCCATGCGCTCGATGCGTTCATCGATCAGCCGATTCAGCCTCTCGTCCTGCAGCGAATCCTTCCTGAACAGCCCGCCATGCAGGCGATAGGCGATGAGCAGCAGCACGACCGCCGCACCCACGAGATAGTACGACCAGTCCATCGTCAGAACAGCGCCTGGCAGCCTCTATCGTCGCAATGCACCAAGGGTAGGGCGAGTTCGGGCGCCTTGTCCAACGCTATCCTCGGCCGCGCCTGCCGAACATGTTTCCAAATATCAACGGGATGTGATAGCCGTAACATCGAGAGTGCCGGCAAATGAGGCCCAGGCGGCGTTACCGGCGTCGAAGCGCAGGCCGGCTCAGTTGGAGCCTGCGAGGATGATCAGATTGTTGTAGACGGGCGTTGCGATGAAGGCGACCACATAGGCCATCTGGCGTTCGCTCTTGCCGCGCCACAGCATCCACATCACGAGATAGGTCAGGCCCAGCTTGGCAATCAGCCACCATTCACCCATCCATTCCTGAGTGAAGCGCATGATCGGGTTCAGTTCGCCCATTCCGCGCTGCAATATCTCGTTGGTGGTGATGAGATCCGAGTAGCCCATCAGCAGGGCTGAGACCAACAGCATTGCCTTCAGCAAAGAAGTTCTCGCCCGCAGCTGCTTTTCCGTCATCCGGTACCTGCCCGAAATCCGCGTATGGCTGGTTGTTCCACAATTTTGCGGAATGTTTTCCGTAAGCGCAAGCCTCCGCGACCTGGTTGTCCAACGCCAAGGCGTGCAGACCGCGCTGCAAACCGCCGTTCGACGGCGCGTGCGACGGGCTAGCATGGAGGGAGGGCTGGTGCCGGCTGAGGGGATTGAACCCCCGACCTTCAGTTTACAAAACTGCTGCTCTACCGCTGAGCTAAGCCGGCGACATGGGAATGATTTGCGCGCTCGCATAGCAGACTTGGCGGGCCAGAGCCAGAACCTGGGGGCCAGAACCCGGCAGCTCCGACGGCCCTTTCACTTCCACCGGCAGGCGGCAAAAAGGCGGCCCGAAGGCCGCCTGTTGCGCCGTCAACGTTACGCCTGAGCTATTGGCAGGGGTGCTGGCGGCCATCGCTGCCGCGGAACCAGGTGCCGGGGGTGCAGACAAGGCCATTCTGCCGCACATATTCCGCGCTGCCCATCGGGGCGCGGCCATAATAGTCGGGGCCGCCGAACGGGGCGGTCGCGATCGCAGCCGCCGTGCCGACCGCGCCGCCGACCACGGCGGCCGCGACGCCGGCGGGGCCGCCGTCATACCGGTTGTAGCTGCCTTGCCAGTCGCGATCCCGCCGATAGGTGCGTTGATGATAGGTGGTGCGCGTGGTGCCCGGTGCCATGGTCTGGCATCGCGCGTTCGGGTCGGCATTCGAGCAGCGCGCGGCGGTACCGATGGTCTGTTGCGCCATCGCGGGGCCGGCCAGTACCGAGGCGAGCACGGCTGCTGCGCCCAGGAGGGCGCCACGCATCTTGAGCTGTGTCATGCAAGGTCTCCTCTCGTCGTTGTGACGGGCTAATCTCGCCGCGCCGTGCCTGTTCCGACGCGGCCTTGGCCTGCGTTCAAACCAGTGTGAAGTTCCGCAACTCTCGCGCATGATGCGTTCCGGATCATTGGGATTTGACGGGAATTGCATGTACAGCGGTGTTCGATCTGATGTCGACGCTGGCGCGGGGGATTGATGTTCGGAATCTTGAGTCTTGGCTTTCTGCTCGGCATGCAGCATGCGCTGGAGCCGGATCATATCGCGGCGGTATCGAGCATCGCGGCGCGCCGCAGCCATGTCGGTGATATCGTCAAGCATGGCCTGACCTGGGGCCTCGGTCACACGCTGACGCTGTTCATCTTTGCCGGCGTGGCGATCCTGCTCGGCCGGGCGATCCCCGAAACGGTTTCGCAGCCGATCGAGACTGCGGTCGGCGTCATGCTGGTCGGTCTCGGCGCGCATGTGTGGTGGCGGCTGTGGCGCGACCGCGTGCATTTCCACAGCCATTCGCACGGCGACACCACGCACTTCCACGCCCATAGCCACGCGGGCGAGACCGGGCCGCATGTCAGTGTCGTGCACAGCCACGCGCACGGCTTCCGCTGGCGCACGCTGCTGGTCGGCCTGATGCACGGCATGGCGGGCTCGGCGGCGCTGTTGGTGCTGACGGTGTCGCAGGCGCCGAGCCCTGCGATCGGGCTAGGCTATGTCGCGCTGTTCGGCGTCGGCTCGATGATCGGCATGGGCGTGCTGTCGAGCGTGATCGCGGTGCCGCTTGCGGCCTCGGCGCGCTGGCTGACCTGGGCCAATCGCGGCCTGCAAATGGCGGTCGGCGCGGTCACGATTGCGATCGGCATCCACTCGATCATCGAGAACGCCTTCACCTGACCCTGCGCCTCGCCCGGGCGGCCGTTAACGATTTCTGATCCCGCTCGGCCGCATTGACCGGATGCCGATGCTTACGCGTTAGGCTTACCGGCAGTTTGGCCTGCGCCCTTAACCCTTCCGCCAAGCCGTTGGATTAGGCTGCAGCTGGAACAATTCGGGGCGCTGGGTGAACATGCGCGCAAGTCTTGCGCTGGCGATATTGGCTGCGACGACCTCGACGGCACTGGCCGGCGGCGGCTTCGACATCGTCGTGCCCGTGCGCCCCGGCATGACCATCATCATCAATGGCGTCGACGCGACCTACGCCGTGGTCGAGAGCGCGATGGGGCTTGCCCGCAACGACTCGCTGGTGCCGACCGTCTATGGCGGCCGACCGATCAGTCCCGAGCCGAATGTCGGCCACTATTATCCGAGCCTCGGCCGCATGCCGGGTTATGGCCGCCTTGAGATCGAGCCTCCGGCCAACCGCCGGCTGCCTCAGCCGGCCGAGAGCTATCACCAATCGTGGGGGGCGCAATCCGCGCCGCTGCCGGCGCAGTCCAACGTGCCGGTCGATCCGCCGCCGGTGATCTATGCGCCACAGTTCAATGGGCCGCGGCCGCTGCCGGGCCCGCCGATGCGGCCACCGCGACCGAGAGGCCCCTAAATCAGGAGCCCTCGGACAGAGGGCCCTTCATAGCCACCAAGAGCTACGCGACGACAACAAGACCTACAGGCAAGATTTGCAGGAGAGAGTAATGCGTCAGATGATCAAAGGACTGATTGCGGCCGTGGCCGTCATGGTGACCGCGCCCGCAATGGCGTGCGGCTTCAACCCGTGCGGCTATTCCGCGCCCGTCGTGAACTACGGCTGCGGCGGCTGTGGTGGCTACGGCTATGGTTACGGCGGCTACGGCGCGGTCGAACGGCTGCCCGACCCGGATGCCGCCTATCCCGACACGGCGCAGCAGTACTACTACGTCAACCAGGGACCGGCCTACACCGGCCCGGGCAATTGGGCGCCGCGCCCGTACTACCGCGAAGGCTATGGCCGTCCGTATTACGGTCATCGCCACTATGGCTACCGTCACTACGGTTACCGTCACTCCTACCGGCCCTACCGTCCGCACTACGGCTATCGCTACGGCTACGCGCCGCACCGCTACGGCCATCCGGTGCTGCGCCGCTACTACTGATCCGGCGATTTGTCGAAGCCAGCAACGCCCGTTCGCATGACGCGAGCGGGCGTTCTTCGTTTGACAATTGAAGTCGGGCCGCTGCTGGAAGGCGCGCCGCATCCTCCGCAAGCGACCGCCGCAGGTGCGGGCTGCCAAAATATCGAAAACAACCCCATGCAAAGGAGCTGGCGGCGGCGGCGTTCGACCGGGCGACTTGACACGTCGGGCAAATCAGGGGTAGATTTCGAATATTCCGAAATCATGCAGGCGCCGCTTCGCAAGCGCCTTCGGCCCGCAAGTGCTCCCATCAGGCGCTGCGGCCCCATCCAGATATCAAGCTAACCCATCAGGCCGAGCCGGCTGGCGCCGATATAGAGCGCGAGCGCCGCGGCGTTCGACACGTTCAGGCTCTTGATCTCGCCGGGCATGTCGAGGCGGGCGACGACGCGGCAGGTCTCGCGCGTCAATTGCCGCAGGCCCTTGCCTTCGGCGCCGAGCACCAGCGCGAGCGGTTGTTGCAGTTGAACCTTGCCGAGATCCTCCGCGCCCTCGCTGTCGAGGCCGACGGTCTGGAAGCCGTGCTCGTTCAGCTCGTTGAGCGCGCGCGCCAGATTCTGCACCGTCACCATCGGGACCAACTCGAGCGCGCCGGAGGCGGACTTCGCCAAGACGCCGGTCGCCTCCGGGCTGTGCCGGGCGGTGGTGACGATCGCCTTCACCGCAAACGCCGCGGCCGAGCGCAGGATCGCGCCGACATTGTGCGGGTCGGTGATCTGGTCGAGCACCAGCACGATGCCCTCCTGCGCCAGCGTGTCGATGCCGGGCGAGGGCAGGGGATCGGCCTCCGCCAGCAGGCCCTGATGCACGGCATCGGGGGTGAGGCGCCGGTCGAGGTCGCCGGGCCGGACGATCTCCGGAGTGACGCGGGTCGCGATGTTTTCCTCGGCGAGCCGCCGCGCCGCGTTCTCGGTGAGGTAAAGCTTGCGGATCTGCCGGTCCGGGTTGGCGAGCGCAGCCGCCACCGTGTGCCAGCCGTACAGAATCACCGGCCCGTCGGAACCGGATTCGCGTTCCCGTCGGCCCTGCGGGCGGACGAATTTCGGCCCTTTTTGGAAGGGTTTACCGCCCTTGCCTCGGAAATTGGGTCTGCGGTCGCGATCGCTCATGTGAGGCTTGTGTCACGGCTCTCGAATATTGGCAATTTAACCCCCAAATAGGCGGCCCGCTTGGTTGACTTTGGGGACCGCCTTCCCCCATAAACGCGCCCGACCGCGCACCCGCTTCGGGTCGGCCGGTTATCAGCGTCATTTCGATGACCCGGTCCGCCGCCACTCGCGCGGCCGGTCTGATGCTGTTGGACGGGGGAGTGTCCCGAGTGGCAAAGGGAGCTGACTGTAAATCAGCCGCCTCATGGCTTCGCAGGTTCGAGTCCTGCCTCCCCCACCAGCTTCGCTCGCTTCGCGAGCTACGGCTCGGCAAGCCAGCAAAACTCCATCGTAGCGAAGTGAGCGAAGGCTGCCACGCCGAAGCCCAGAGGGCGAAGGCGGGCTGTGTCCGCAAAATCCGCTCGCTTCGCGAGCTACGGCTAGGCAGGCCAGCAAAACTCCATCGCAGCGAAGTGAGGGAAGGCTGCCACGCCGAAGCCCGGAGGGCGAAGGCGGGCCGTGTCCGACGCGCACCCGCGTCCCATCCGCGCCAACATCACCACTAGCGTCATGCGCCAATTGGTTAACTGATCATCCCGAATTCCCCGTAATCGCTCTGTCTGTCCCGATACGATCCACGGTGCTAAGCATCCATCGAACGGGGTGGAGTTCAGAAATCGGGCAGGGCAATGCGGCCGGAACTACGGGCATTGACTGGGTTGCGCGGAGTGGCGGCGATGGCCGTCGCGTTTGCTCACTTTCAGCTATTTTATCCCGGCTACGCCAACGCCCCCTTCATGTGGGGCAACGCCGTCGATCTGTTTTTCGTTCTCAGCGGCTTTACGCTGTCCTACGTCTATCGCCGCGAGGACTTCCAGTTCTCGAGCTTTTTCACGGCTCGCATCGCCAGGATCTATCCGCTCTACTTTCTAACCACGGTCATCGCCGGCGCAGCCATTGTTGTGCCGCAACAGCTCAATCCAACAACCTACCCGCTCAAGGAAGCGATATCGGACTTCGTGCTTCAGGCCTTGATGCTGAACGCCTGGCCTATCGGATCCGACGTTCATTGGAACGTGACGGCGTGGTCGATATCCTCCGAATGGTTCTGTTACCTCGTACTGTTCCCGCTGTTGCTCTACCGGAAGGTGGCAAGGTCGGCAGCAATGAGGCTGCTCTGTATCGTGGTGCTGTCGGCGACCTCATACTCCATCTTCGTGCGCTACTACGATGGCAACCTCGGCACTGCCCAGATCTACCATGCGAACAGCCAATGGAGCTATTGGGTCGCTCTTCTCCGGGGGGTCTTCGGCTTCACGGCCGGCTGGGTCGTCTTCGCGTGCTACGAACGACGCGACGGGCTCTACACCTTCTGCACGCAGGCTTCGGCGTTGATTTGGTCAATCTTGATCGTCGGCGTTGTCCTGGCATACCGCGATCTCCTCAATCCGCAGGCGCTGGTGTTCATCCATCCATTCGTCGTCCTTGCCGCGACCGACCAGGGATCGGCCACGTCGCGTCTGCTGGGATCAAGGCCGCTGCATTTTCTGGGCGTGATTTCGTACTCGATCTATATGACGCATTATATCCTCTTCGTGGGATACCTTGCTGTGTTCGGTCTGCCCAATGCTTGGTCAGCCCAGACCTACGTCCTGTTGGCCTGTACAACCCTTGCCGTCTTCGCAGGCAGTTTCTTCGAGCGGCCAGCGCGCGATGTCGTCCGGAGCCTTCAACGCTTGCGCCCGGCGCAGACCAGCGCGTGACAGGCAGAGCATTCCGTTGCGGCGGACGGCTGGTTCCACTCCACCTAAAGTTTAAGTGGACACCGCAATCGCGCTAATTGTGTGGTCGCTACCAGAGGTGGTAAGCACTCGCCCTTACGCGGGAAAACCCGCGAAGCAAGGGCGCGGGAATGCGGCAGGAGCTACGGGCGTTGACCGGGCTGCGAGGGGCGGCCGCTATGGCCGTTGCTCTCGCTCATTTCAACAATGCCTTTCCCGCCAATGCCGGCGCCGCGTTCATGTGGCACAACGCCGTCGACCTGTTCTTTTGCCTCAGCGGATTCACGCTGTCCTATGTCTACAGCCGCGAGACATTCCGCTTTTCAGACTATCTGACGGCGCGCATTGCCCGCGTCTATCCGCTTTATGTGGTCTGCCTGATCTCCGCCGGCGCGCTCTACGTGTGGCCGTACTTGGTCGATCCAGTCACCTATCCCGCTGGCCGCGCTGCCCTGGACTTCGCGTTGCAACTCACCATGCTGAATGCGTGGCCGGTGATCGGTACCGGCATGCACTGGGACGCGCCGGCCTGGTCGCTCTCGGCCGAGTGGTTTTGCTATGTCGTACTATTTCCGGTGCTGCTGTTCTGGAACGCACCGTCCACGGTTGCCACCAGGTTTCTCGGCATCGTGGTTTGCTCCGCTGTCGGCTTCTGGCTGTTCGCTCGCTACTATTTTGAGGGTAGCATCGGTCTGAGCGTTCCGGAAAGCCAGCTGAGCTACTGGGTCCCGGTGGTGCGGGCAACCTGCGGATTCGTGTCGGGCTGGCTCGCCTTCGCGAGCTTCCAGCGCCGTGACGGGCTTCATGCCGTGTGCACGCGATTTTCCGGCGCGATCTGGTGCGGCGTCGGGCTCATTGTGCTGCTGGCCTATCGCGGGCTGATCAACCCGCAGATGCCGGTGTTCCTGTGGCCGTTCGTGGTGCTCGCTGGGACCGGCGAGGATTCGCTCAGTTCACGGCTGCTTGGATCGAAGCCGATGCACTTCCTCGGCGTGATTTCCTACTCGATCTATATGACGCATTTCATCATCCTGATCACGTTCATGGCGAGGTTCGGCCCGCTCGACATCTGGTCCCCGGCGATTTTCGGCCTGCTGGCCGGAACGACTGTCGCCGTGTCGATCGGTACGCATTTCGTGCTTGAGGTGCCGGCGCGCGATGCGATCCGCGGCCTGCGGCGCTTGCGTCGGGCTCCGGCAAGCACGTGAGAAGGCTCGATCAAGCGAGGCCGCGCGGTGGCATGACATCACGCGATCGTCAGTCCGCATGAGGCTGCGGCGTCTGGCCAAGACGCTCAGGACTGGCAACGATCCACGGTTGGGTGCCATCCGATGCTCACGCCCGCAGCCCGCGCCGGAGCAATCCGGCGAAGTCCTGCGCTACCTGGGAGGGCGCTTCGTGCGTGGGGGAGAGGATGGCGATCTGGTACTGGATCCTCGGCTTGAACGGGCGAACGACAAGGCCCTCGGTGAAAGGCTTGCTCACCACCGGATCGACGATACCGACGCCACGGCCCTCAGTGACGAGCTGGCATGCGGTCGAGAAGAATTCCGTCTCCGCGACGACGTTCCAGCGTGCGCCATATTCGGAGAAGGCCGACGCCAGCTGCTGGTAGATCGGATCGCCGCGGAACAACGTCACGAACGGGACGCCGTCGAGGTCATCAGGGGTGATCTGCTTCAGCTTCGCGAGCGGATGCGCGTGCGGCAGCATGCACATGCAGTCATATGAGAACACTTCCATGTGCGAGGTCGGATAATCGAGCGGCAGCTCGGCGACCGCGAGATCGAATTGCTGCGTCGAGATCAGCTCCCGGACGGTCGCGGAATTCCGCGTGATGATCTTGATCTGCAGCTCCGGCTTATTTTTCGCGAATTGCGACAGCAGCCGCGGCAGCAGGTTGATCGAGATGCTCGGATAGGCGGCGATCGCGAGGTGACCGCGCCGGCCGGACCTGATCTCGGCGGCAACGCGCGACGCGTTCTCGGCAGCCTCGAGCGCGCGCGCCGCTTCGACATAGAACAGCTTGGCCTCCGGGGTGGGTTGCAGGCGGCCGCCGCGCCGCACGAACAGGTTAAGGCCGGTCTCGTGCTCGAGGCCTGCGATCATCGTGCTGATCCCGGGCTGCGACATGCCGAGCAGTTCGGCCGCTCTCGTCATGGTGCCGTGGAGCATCAGGGCGCGGAAGCATTCAAGCTGTCTGAGGCGCATGGGACGACTATACGAATACGTTATAATGGACACAATTAATATTATTAGAATTACATGACCGGCGATGCTCCAATGGCGCGACAGAGCCTTGAGGAGACATCACATGACCGCTGCAACCGCCGATCTGACCCGCGCCCGCCTGATCCCAGCCCGCAACGGCGTGGCGGCCCGTCTGAAAGCGGGAGAAACCGTCACCGTGGTCAACACCCATGGCAAGCAGGTGGTCGACACCTGGGCCTTCAATGCCGGCGACGCCGGCGAGTTCATGTCGATGGAGCACAGCCGTGCATCGATGCTGCGGCTCATTCCCCGCGTGGGCGATACGCTGACGACCAATAGGCGCCGCGCGATCCTCACCTTCGTTGCCGACACGACGCCGGGAATCCATGACACGCTGATCGCGGCCTGCGATATTCACCGCTATCGTCAGCTCGGCGCCGCGGGCCATCACGACAATTGTACGCAGAATCTGGCGCACGCGCTGGAGGCGGTCGGTCTGCCGGCTGCGGTGACGCCGGCTCCGCTGAACCTGTTCATGAACGTGCCCGTCACCGACAATGGAGAGTTGGACTTCAAGTCGCCGGTCAGTGAGGCCGGGCAGTATGTGGCGCTGCGTGCCGAGATGGACCTGGTCATCGTGTTCTCCGCCTGTCCGCAGGACATGGTGCCGGTGAACGACATGCGGCCGACCGACGCGCATTTTCTCATCGCCTGACGCGGCCGCGCGGAGAACCGATCATGCGCAAATTGCCGCCGCTCAATGCCGTCCGCGCGTTCGAAGCCGCGGCGCGCCACGAAAGCTTCACCGCCGCCGCCAACGAACTCTGCGTCACGGTGACGGCGATCAGCCACCAGGTCCGGCAACTCGAAGCGATCCTCGGACACAAGCTGTTCGAGCGCTCCGGCCGCGCGGTCGTGTTGACCGCGGAGGGTCATGCGCTGTTCCCGATGCTGCGCGACGGCTTCGACCGCATGGCCAGCGCCTTCGCCGCGATCCGGCCGCCGGCCGACGGCGATGCGATCACGGTGTCGACCACGCGCGCCTTCGCCGAACGCTGGCTGATGCCGCGGCTCGCGCGCTTCAACGCGGCGTTTCCTCACCTCGTGGTCCACATCGATGCGACCGAAGAGGTGCGGGCGCCGGGCACTGAGGGCGTCGATCTGGCCATTCGCTACGGACGCGCCGACCGCGCCGGCGAGTCATCGGTGCTGTTCAGCGATCGCTACATTGCGGTGGCGGCAAGCGCGATCTGTCCGCCCGGTGCCCGTCCAGCCATCGACGACGTCCGTTCGCGCTCGCTGCTGGCGTTCCGCTGGAAGAACGCCGCGCTGGATTCGCCGGCGTGGTCGGCGTGGCTTGCGGAGGCCGATCATGATCCCGGCCGGCATTTTCGCATCTCCTGGTACAGCGAGGAGCCGCTGGCGTTGCACGCCGCAGAGCGCGGGCTCGGACCTTTGTTGTGCAGCGACGCGCTAGTGGACGAGCAATTGCGCGAGGGCACGCTGCGCCGGCTCGACGGTCCCGCCCTTGCAGGCTTCGCCTATCGCCTCGTGAATGCGCCGACCGCTGCCCGGCGCAAATCGGTGACGGCGTTCATCGATTGGCTGCGCGGGGAGGCCGCCGCATTTCGCGCGGCTCCCGGACCAGTCATGACACGGGCTGCGTGAAGTAGGGCAGGGCCTCGACGCGGACCTGGTAGGTGCCTGCCTTGACCAGGCCGTCGAGATGCGCCGCGATTTCCTCGAGCGATGCGAACCAGACCTTGCGCTCGGCAACGATCCGCTCGAGCCAGCGCTCCACCACGCGCCAGCGGGCGAGCCGGCCGGTCAGGAACGGGTGCCAGATCCCCATCCAGAATCCGCCGGCCTCATAGGCGGCCTCGAACTCCTCGAAGGAGGCGGCAAGGCCCTCGCTCGGCGATTTGACCGGCATCATGTAGCCGATCTCCGCGTAATGGGCGAAAGGCGGCCAATCGTCCGAACCCCAGTGCGGCGGCATCTCGTAGAGCGAGCCGCGCGCGGTGCGCATCTGGTACGGGATGTCGTCGGCCATCAGCGACGAATCGTAGACAAAGCCATGCTCGATCAGGAGGTCGATCGTGGTCTGGTTGGCATTGTAGACCGGCGCGCGGTAGCCGCGCGGCTTGCATCCGGTCATCGCGACATGAATGGCGAGGGCGCGTTCGAAGGCCTCGCGCTGCGCCGCCGACGAAATCTCCGTCGGATCTTCATGGATGTAGCCGTGATGGCCGATCTCGTGGCCATCCCTGAGGATCGCCTCGACCGCATCCGGATAGCGCTGCATGGTCCAGGCCGGCATGAAGAACGATTGCTTGAGGCCGAGGCGGCGATAGGTTTCCAGGATGCGCGGCACGCCGACGGTCGGCCCGTATCGCCCCATGGTGATCGGATAGAGCCGGTCGAAGGAATCCTTCGGCCGCGCGATGTGAATCAGGCTGTCGGCGTCGACGTCGAACGTGATCGCGCAGGCGCAGCGCGCGCCGTTCGGCCAGGGGATGGGATTCTCTATCATCGGATCATCCTCGTGCAGCCGGCAGCCCGGGCGCATCATTCCGCCGCGACATTAACAGGCCCGTCGATTCCAAGACACTGCCGGACCAGCACCGGGATTGCGGCAAAGGCGTCGGCGAGCGACCGCCGGTAGCGTTCATCGTTGAATTCCTGATAATCGACCGCGATCAGATGGCTTTCCTGCACCCCGAGATAATGGGCGCAGGTGAAGATATGGGTTTCCAGATGGTTCATGGTCTCCCGCACCCCGCCGGGGCCGAAGCCGAATTCGCCGCGCGAGCTCAGCACCACCAGCGTCTTGCCGCGCATGATCGGATCGAGCGGAAAGTCGCCGCGTGCGAGATCGAAGCTGAAGGTCTTGTCGATCCGGATCACCTTGTCGAACCATGACTTCAGCGCCGCCGGCATGCCGTAATTGTGCATCGGCGCCCCGATCACGATCACATTGGCGCGGTCGAGCTCGTTGATCAGCTCATCGGAGAGACGAAGCTCGTCGTGCTGCTCCGCCGTGCGGTCGCCGGGCGCGGTGAAGGCCGCGGCCACCCACGCCTCCGTGATGAGGGGCGGTGGATTGCGGCCGACGTCGCGCGAGATGATCTTGGCGCCGGGCTCGTGCGTGAGCCAGTGCTCGACAAACGATCTGGAGAGTTTCCGGCTGACCGAACGGTCGCCGCGCGGACTGGCATCGATATGCAGAAGTGTCGTCATCCCTGACCTCGGTTGATTGGGGGCAATGCGTCCGCTCCACAATGACCGAGCGCCGCCTGCGGCGTGATTGACGAATCCGGCAGGCGAGTTGAGAAAATCTCAACAGTGAAGCGGCGCGCCATTGTGGCGCGGTGTGCTGGCCTGGTCGCGGCCCGATTTGTTCATATCCGTAATGCAAACTTCACTCTCGATATGGCCTCAACCCGGCTTGAGGAATTCTCATTATCGTCTCATCGCCCCCTGCTGCTCAGATGCCCCATCCCGGCCCAAACCAATGCGCCGGAACAAACGGGGGAAACATGTTGCTCAAGCAGACACAGCTTCCGGCGCAGGATGAGGCCGGCTTCGATGCCCACGGAATTGAGCCGGTGCCGGCGGCGCACCGCACGTCGTCTTCATCAGATCAGTTCTGGATCTGGACCGGCGCGAACATCGCGCCGATCAACTGGGTGCTGGGCGCGCTCGGCATCCAGCTCGGCCTCAGCCTGCTGCAAACGCTTGCCATCATCGTCGTCGGCAATCTGTTCGGCGCGGCGCTGTTTGGCGCCTTCTGCCTGATGGGACACCGCACCGGCGTGCCGCAGATGGTGCTCGGCCGCCTCGCGTTCGGCCGGCGCGGCGCCTATCTGCCGGCGCTCGCGCAGGTGCTGATGCCGATGGGATGGGTTGCGATCAACACCTGGATCGTGCTGGACCTCTGCATGGCCGCGCTCGAGCGGATGGGAATCGGCGACGGCGTCGAGCTCAAATACGCGATCGCGGTGCTGGTGATGCTGTTCCAGGTCGGCATCGCGGCTTGGGGCTTCAATGCCATCAAGGTGTTCGAGCGCTACACCATGCCGGTCATTCTGCTGATCATGGCCGTCATGACCGCGCTGGCCTTCCTGCGCGTCGATATCAAATGGCAGTCCGCTGGTGTGACCGGCATGCCGGCATTCGCCGCGGCGACGCAGCTGATGACCGCAATCGGCATCGGCTGGGGCATCTCGTGGCTCACCTATGCCTCCGACTATACGCGCTTCACAAGGCCCTCGCTCGGCGCCGCCGGAGTGTCCCGGGCGACATTCCTCGGCATGTTCCTGCCCACGGTCTGGCTCGCCTTCCTGGGCGCTGCGATCGCGTCCGCCGGCGCCGGCTCCGATCCGTCGAAGCTGATCATCGCAGCATTCGGCACCATGGCGCTGCCGGTGCTGCTGGTGCTGCTCCATGGCCCGATCGCGACCAACATCGTCGTGATCTACTCGGCGGCGCTGTCGTCGCTGGCGCTCGATCTGCGGCGGCCGCGCTGGGTGATTTCGGTGGTGTCCGGCCTGATCGCCTCCGCGATCCTCTATGGCTTCCTGCAGTCGGGAGATTTCGCCCATGCCTTCGACAATTTCATGGTCGCCCTGATCGTGTGGATCAGCCCATGGGCCGGGGTCACGCTTGCCGATTTCTACCTGGTGCGACGCGGCCGCATCGACGTCGCGTCGCTCTACGAGAAGCCGGGTCGAGGTCGTGATTTCAACTGGGCCGGGCTGATCGCCTTTGCTGCCGGCTTCGTGGCGGCATGGGCGTTCCAGATGGGCACGATCAAGGCGATGCAAGGTCCGCTGGCGCTCGCGACCGGCGGGGTCGATCTGTCGTGGCTCACGGGGATCGGCGTAGCAGCGGTGAGCTATCTGGCGCTGCATCGGCTCTTTGGACGTCCGCTGGCGCGGAGCGGCGCGTTGCCGGCTGCGAACGAGGCATCGATCGAGCCCGCGCCGACATCGACCTGACGGGGCACACCTTGCCTGTTCATTCCATCCGCGCGAACAGCTCCACCAGCGTGTCGCGCAGCCAGCGCTGCGCGGGCACGGTGTCGTTGCGCTGGTGCCAGAACAGGCTGACGATGCGCGGCGGCGCCGGCAACGGCACCGGTACCGCATGGAGATGGGGTGCCTGGCGGGACTGCGCGCTGAGATCGCGCGGCAGCACCGCGATCAGGTCGGACTGCCGCACGATCTCGTAGGCTGCATTGTAGTGATTGACGATGGCGACGAGGTTGCGCGACAGCCCGCGCGAGGCGAGGAACTGATCGTAGGTCGGCGCCGTCCGGCCCGCGAGGCTGACATCGACGTGCTTGGCGTTGAGGAAGCTGCGCACGTTCAGCCGGTTCCGGTTCGCAAGCGGGTGATCGCGCCGCATGAAGCAGGCATAGTCGACCGTCCACAGCGAACGCGAACGGATCAGTCCGGGATGCTGTGCCTCGTTGACATACACGCTCAGCACGCAATCGACTCGGTTGTCCTCGAGCTGGTCGGCGATCCCGATGATGGTGTTCGGCGCGGTGCGCAGGCGCGCGGTCGGCGCCATCTCGGCAAAGCGGTTCAACAGCGCCGGCATCACCAGCGACGCCACATAGTCCGACATCGACAGGCTGAACTCGGTCTGCGCGCTGCGTGAATCGAACACCTTCTCGTCGAGCGCGCCGCGGATGCTTTCCAAGGCGCCGCCGATCGGATCCCACAATGCCACGGCCCGCTGCGTCGGGCGGATTCCGGTGCCGGATCGCACGAACAGCGGATCGCCCAGCGCGTCGCGCAGCCTCGCGAGCGCGTTGCTGACCGCGGGCTGGGTCATCGTCAGCGCGCTGGCGGCGCGGGTGACGCTGCCCTCGGTCATCAGCGCCTCGAAGACTTTGAGCAGGTTGAGGTCGAGCGTGCGGAAGGACAGGGGCAATATTCACCGTGGTGATGTACCAGATAACAATTATAAATTATTCTCATAATGCCGATTTGTCTATCATTCCCCGGCTGACCCTGCGGCGTGTGCCGATCGCGGGGCGGAGGGGGGCTATTTCATGTCGATGATTTCGGCGCGCATCGAGCGCCTGCCGTTCGCGCGTTTCCATGTGCACCTGCTGCTGATGGGCGGCCTCGGCTATCTGTTCGACGCGATGGATGCCGCGGTGCTGGCGTTCATCCTGCCGGTGCTGCGCACCGCTTGGAACCTGACCAATGTCGAGACCGGCGTGCTCGGCAGCAGCACCTTCGTCGGTTATCTCTTCGGCGCGCTGCTCGCGGGGACGCTGGGCGATCTGATCGGCCGCCGCGCCGTGATGATGTCGGCGCTGGCACTCTACAGTGTGGCCTCGCTGGTAAGCGCTGCGGTGGACAGCTGGCCGGCGTTCTTTGCCGCGCGCGTCGTCGCCGGCATGGGCACCGGCGCGGAAAGCGCGATCATCGCGCCATATCTCGCCGAGTTCGTGGCGCGGCGTTACCGCGGCGCCTTTACCGGCGCGCTCGCCGGCTTCTTCTCGTTCGGCTTCGTCGCCGCCGCCTTGCTCGGCTATTTCATCGTGCCGGCCTACGACAACGGCTGGCGTATCGTGCTCGTCATCACTGCCGTGCCGGTCGTGATGCTGCTGTGGTGGCGGAGGTCGCTGCCGGAATCGCCGCGCTGGCTGGAAAGCCGCGGCAGGGCGAAGGAAGCCGAAGTGGTGCTCGACAAGATCGAGGCTGTCTTCGCGCGCGAAGGCCGCGTGCTGCCGGCTCCGGTCCCCGAGCCCGCGCTGCCTGCCGTATCGACGGGAACGCTGCTGAGCAATTTTGCGGCGCTGCTGGCCGGCCGCCAGGCCCGCATCACCACCATGACCTGGATCATGTGGCTGTCGATCACGTTCAGCTACTATTCCTTCTTCGTCTGGATTCCGGGCCTCCTGGTGCAGAACGGCATGAGCATCACCAAGAGCTTCGGCTATTCGCTCGCGATGTATTGCGCGCAGGTGCCGGGCTATTTCACCGCCGCCTTCTTCAATGAAAAGATAGGACGGCAGGCGACGATCGCGACCTACATGCTGCTCGGCGGCGTCAGCGCGCTCGGGCTCGCCTTTGCCAAGAGCGATGGCGAGATCATGACGGCCGGCCTGCTGCTGTCGTTCTTCATGAACGGCACCTATGCGGGCGTCTATGCCTATACGGCCGAGGTGTTCCCGACATCGATCCGCACCACAGGCGCAGGCCTCGCATCCGCGATCGGCCGCATCGGTGCGATCGCAGCGCCGATCCTGGTCGGCTATCTCTATCCGAACTTCGGCTTTGCCGGCGTGTTCGGCGTCACCACATCGGTCCTCTTGATCGGCGCGCTCACCGTCGTGCTGATGGGTGTGCCGACGCGCGGCCGATCACTGGAAGAAATTGCAAGCAAGACCGCGTGACCACAGCGGCGTCCTGACAGGAGATCCTTCATGTCCACCATCCTCTTCAAGAATGCCGCGCTGCTCGATCCGCTGCGCTCCGATCTGCTCGAAGGGCACCACGTGCTGGTCGAGGATCGCCTGATCAAGGAAGTCTCCGATCGGCCGATCGACGCCTCGGCCGACCGCGTCATCGATCTCAAGGGCAAGACCCTGATGCCCGGCCTGATCGACCTGCATGTCCATGCAGTCGCGGTCGAGCTCGATCTGTCGCAGCAGGCCCGCATGGCCAACGTGCTGGTGACGCTGCGCTCGACCATGCTGTTGCGCGGCATGCTGAAGCGTGGCTTCACCACTGTCCGCGATGCCGGCGGCGCCGGCTATGCGCTGAAGCAGGCGATCGACACCGGCCTGACCGATGGACCCCGGCTGTTCGTCTCCGGCCGCGCGCTCAGCCAGACCGGCGGGCATGGCGACGGGCGTGCCCGCTCGGACTATCTGGCCGACCCGACCTGCTCCTGCTGCGTGCGGGTCGGCGCGATCGCGCGCGTCGTCGACGGCGTCGATGCGGTGCGCAAGGCGGTGCGCGAGGAGCTGCAGATGGGCGCCGACCAGATCAAGATCATGGCCTCCGGCGGCGTCGCGTCGCCGACCGATCCGATCGGCGCCTACGGTTATTCCGAGGACGAGATCCGCGCCATCGTCGCGGAAGCGAAGGCGCGTCACACCTATGTGCTGGCCCATGCCTACACCGCAGAGGCGATCGAGCGCGCGGTGCGCTGCGGCGTGCGTACCATCGAGCACGGCAATCTGGTCGATCTTCCGACCGCGCGCCTGATGGCGGAGCAGGGCGCCTATGTCGTGCCAACGCTGGTCACCTATGAGGCGCTGGCCAATGAGGGCGCGAAATACGGCCTGCCGGCGGCGAGCGTCGCCAAGGTCGCCGACGTGCGCGACGCCGGCCTGCGCTCGCTCGCGATCTATCGCGAGGCCGGGGTGAAGATGGGATTCGGCACCGACCTGCTCGGGCCATCGCAGCGCCTGCAGAGTGACGAGTTCCGGATCCGCGCCGAATTGCTGGGTGCGCAGGCGGTGATCGCCAGTGCAACCATTGTCGGCGCCGAGGTGCTCGGCATGGAAGGCAAGCTCGGCCGGATCGCGCCGCAGGCCTTCGCCGATCTGCTGGTGGTGGAAGGCAATCCGCTGCGCGATGTGTCGTGCCTGCTCGGCCAGGGCGAGCACATCCCGCTCGTCATGAAGGCCGGCAAGGCCGAGGTCGATCGGCTGGGCGGCTAGGCGCCTGAGCACGCTCGCGGGCAGAGCGCTCGTTCTCGCGTCGTCACGCGGAAGCCGGTGGCGCCGATTTAGCCGATCACATTGCTCTTGGCGGCGTTGACGCGGCCGGGCGGAAGCACGACATATCGCGTGCCGACCCCACCCGCCGCTCCGGAGCCAGCCATGAACGCGCCCAACATCGATTCCGTTACGCCGCAGTCCGACGGCGACGTTGTGAACTGGCTGACCAACCAGACCCGCGACCAGCGATTCATCGACAACATCTTCGCCGAGCTGTGCCTCCGGCTGCAGGGCGGGGGCATCCCGCTCAAGCGGGCGACGATGAATCTCTTGATCCAGCATCCGCAGTGGCTCGGGGCCCGCATCATCTGGGCCGACGGCAAGCGCGAGGCCGAGATCACGCGGGTCGACTACGATGTCCAGCAGCGATCGGAATATATCGGCAGTCCGGTCTATGAGATCCACCAGGGCGCGGACGAGGTGCGCGAGAAGCTCGAACGTGACCCGTCACAGGGCCGCAAGCACGCGCTCTTTGACGATATGCGCGCGCAAGGCCTGACCGACTATGTGGCCTGGCCGCTGCTGCATACGCTCGGCAAGCGGCATGTCGTGACCTTCGCGACCGACCGTGCCGGCGGCTTCGATGAGGCTGATATCGCCGAGCTGCGGAAGGTGATGCCGGTGCTGGCGCTGGTCAGCGAGATCCGGATGAAGAACCGCCTGGCGCGGACGCTGCTGGAGACCTATGTCGGCTCGCATGCCGGCGAGATGATCCTGGCCGGCGCGACGCGGCGGGGCAGCGGCACCACCGTGCGTGCCGCGATCATGATCTGCGACCTCAGGGATTTCACCCGGATCTCGGACTCCTGGCCGCGCGATGATGTCATCGATCTCCTCAACGACTATTTCGACGCGATGTCGGAGCCGATCGCGCGGCACGGCGGCGAAATCCTGAAATTTATCGGCGACGGGCTGCTCGCCATTTTCCCGCTCAGCGAGCCCAAGGCCTGCGCCAACCTGTTGCACGCGGTGTCCGAGGCACGGCTGGCGATGGCCGCGCTCAGCGAAAAGAACAGCATGATGGGCCGGGCGCCGATGAACTACGGCATCGGCGTTCATGTCGGCGACGTCATGTACGGCAATATCGGGTCGCGCAGCCGGCTCGACTTCACCGTGATCGGTCCTGCCGTGAACATGGCCTCGCGCCTCGAAGCGCTGACCAAGCAGTTGAAAAGGAACGTGCTGCTGTCGCGCGCATTTGCCGATCTGGTCGAGCACGATTTCGCACTCGAACATGCCGGCGAGCATGCGGTGCGCGGCTTCAGCGAGCCGATCGAGCTGTTTGCCTATAACGGCTGAAGTCTGATCGGCCGGACATCTCAGGCCGGCGTCGTCTTGTACGCCGGCGAAGCCCGGTCGATGAATCCCTTGGCGAGGGCGTGATAGACGCCTTCCTTGCAGATCAGGCGCGAGCTCGCATGCGCGATCAGGGCCGCGGCCATCAGCGGCACCACCATTGCGTGATTGTCGGTCATCTCGGTGACGATCACGAAGGCCGTAATGGGCGCCTGAACCACGCCTGCGAAGTATGAAACCATGCCGAGCAGCATGATGGCGGGCAGCGGCGCGCCGTGAAACAGCGGGGCAATGTTGGAGCCGAGCCCGGCGCCGACCGCGAGCGAGGGCGCGAAGATGCCGCCGGGCATGCCGCTGATCGAGGCGAACGTGGTGGCGAGGAATTTCCACACGCTGAAGCTCGTCGGCAATTGTGACCCGGCTTCGAGCGCGGACTTCACCTGCTGATATCCCGTGCCGTAGATCGCGCCGTCGGACGCAATCCCGCAGATCGCCGCCGCCAGTCCGCAGATCGCGGCAAAGCCGACCGGATAGCGCTTGATCGCGCGCCCGGCCGGATTGGCAAATCCGCGTGCCGTCGCGATTAGGATGCGGCTGAACACGCCGCCCGCCAGACCGCCGGCTACGCCGCAGAGCGGGATCGCGAGCCAGTCGGCGCCGTTGCGCAAGCCCGTCGCGCTGGTGCCGAAATACGTATAGTTGCCCATCAGCGCGAGCGAGGTCAGGCCCGCGGCGATCACCGCGCCGATGATCAGGCTGGAGGTTCGTGTCTCGAAGGCGCGGCTCATCTCCTCGATGCCGAACACGATTCCCGCGAGCGGCGTGTTGAAGGCTGCCGCGACACCCGCGGCCGCACCGGCGAGGATCAGGCCGGGCTGGCGGCGGGGCGAGAAGCGGCCGAGCGCAAACATGATCGACGCGCCGATCTGCACCGTCGGTCCCTCACGCCCGACCGACGCGCCACACAGCAGGCCGAACAGGGTCAGCAGGATCTTGCCGGCCGCAACGCGCAGCGAAACCAGACTTTCGCGCGCGGTCTGGTCGGTCAGATGGCGGGCGGCGATCGCCTGCGGGATGCCGCTGCCTTGCGCGTTCTGAAAGAAGCGATTGGTCAGGAAGACCGACAGCGCGAAGCCGGCGGGCGTGAGCAGCAGCGAGGCATAGCGGAAATGCGACACCAGCGCCGAAAAGGCGATCTGCGCCAAATCGGCGAGCTGCGCGAGCGCGACAGCCGCCGCACCGACCGCAATGCCGCCCAGCAGGAAGATGGCCCGGCGTTGCCAACGCGCGGAGACGATTCTGAATAGCCGCCGCTGGCGGTTGGAGGGGAAGGTCATGCTGGCGGATTCGGGCTCATGTCGTGGTCCGATACGAAACGGATCACGTCATTCCTAGCACGCGTCAATGGAGTGCGAAGCTCAAGAAATAAGCAAGATATGCCGGCGCAATCGCCAGATCGCGGCGCCGAAATCAGCGCCCCCCGTCGATCTCCGGCGCTGCTACTTTCTCGGAAACAGCCGGTCGCGGATGTAGCGCGAGGTCGCCGTCAGGCGGATTCCGCGGGGCTTCTGCCAGGCGGCGCGGTCGATCTCCTTCTTGTCGCCGATCGCCAGCCGTCCCTTGGCATTCTTGGCGATGAAGATCGCGTCGCTCATCCTGCGGCCGGAACGCTTGTTCTTGGCCGTCACTTCCTTCCAGAGGCTGAGCCGGCCGAGCTTGAGCTTCGGCAGCTCTTCCTTGATCTCGCGCTTGATGCAATCCTTCCCGGTCTCGCGCGCGCGCCTGCGGCCGCCGGGGAACATCCACAGCCCGTCAGATCGGCGTCGAACCAGAAGAACCTTGCCGCGCTTCGCGGCAACCAGCTTGGAGGACTTGGTCATGTACTGCGCAATGATCGAAACAGAATCTGACCCTATTCTAACTTGTCTACTTAGGTAGACAAGTTTTAATGGTGCATTGTTCCACAGCCATGTGTCGGCTGTTTGTCTGCGGCAGCAGCCTGCACTCGGAGCTTTGACGACGCGCATATCCGGTGAGGAGAAGGCGGCAAAATGACAGAGACCGTCGGCTGTGACGGTCTGTCGCGCCTTCGCTGCGTCTCGGTGCTTTGCGTGCGTTCGCGTGACCCCCGGCCATGTGCGTTCGTCGGTGGCGGATCTCGCTGCATCGAACATCGTCACGTTGAGTCCGTGAACATCATGATGTCAGCGGTTCCGGCAGAAGGAACGGGCCTGATCGCGTTTCGATGACACCATCCGCGACGACGGCTCCGCCGCTTGTCATCACTTGACTCGACGTTCTTGTTTTGTTCTAATTGCCCTCCACCGTGAGTAGGAGGCCGCCATGGACAACCGTATCAGCGAAATTCGCAGGCAGATCAGGGCGCTGCGCGTCAGCATGCTCGAGGCAGAGGCGATCATGCGACAGCAGATCAACCGGGACGAGGACTGCGCCTTCGTTGCCGGGGACCTCCTGAAGATGCGCCTGGTGATGAGCCGTCTGGTCGAAGAGCGGGCCGTGCTGGGCGACCGCGACCCGATCATCGTGCATGCGAGCGTTGCTCCGCGCTGCCGGGCCGCGACACCCATCTTTCTTCGCGCGGCGAAGAAAGAACTCGTCGCCGGCGAAGCGCGTGCCTGATGACGCCGTCAGGACGCAGCGGCTGCGCGCCGAGTTGCGCGCGCTCGATTCATCCGTGAACCGGCTCAGGCGTGCCGGGCGCGACAGTGCGTCTGCGCAGCTCTTGCTGTCGCGCAAGCGCGCCGAGCTGGAAGATGTGATTTGCCGGAGGAAAGATGAGAGAGCCGCTTCGGTATTTCCACGACAGCGATGATCATGCGCCCTGGATCAAGGCACTGGCCGAGGTTCGGCACAGGGCAACGCGGGAAGGCTGGTGCTATCACCACGTGCAGGCGATCATCGTCGCGATCGACCAGTATGCGGAGGCCGCACTCGGCAACCGCGAGTTCTTCCTCAACCGCCCGCAGACCGTCGGCCCATTGAGGCGAGGCGAGGTGCCTTAGCGGGTTTTCGACCGGGCGATGACACTGCGTTGTGCGGCATCTGGAATCGAGAACCATCCTCATCGTCGTCCTGGCGAAAGCCAGGACCTATTACCCCAAATCTCAATTGTTGCACGACGCCGTGGCCACGATCCCGTTCATCATCGAATTCGGTGGTTATAGGTCCTGGCTTTCGCCAGGACGACGAACCGAGAGAGCTCAGCCCACCAGGGCAGGGACGACAGTGATAGGTGTGACGCCGTCACGCGGCATCCATGCGGTAGAGCGGCTATCGGCCGGGATGGTCAACTCGCCACAGCCGACATATCGTGACGATCCGCGGCCGAATCTGAGGCGGATCGTTCATCGCCGGGTCATCTACGTCAGGCCATCGTCAGCGCCGCGCCCGCGGGGGCGGCGGCACATTTTTCGGAGGAGGTTTCGGATGATCAGGGGCTGGCAGATCGCGACGTCGGCGCTCGCCATCGTCGTGATGGTTGCAACGCTGGGCACAGAGGCGAACGCGGCGCAGTGCGGCAACGGGCCCGGCGGGTTCGAAGCCTGGAAGGAACAGTTTGCCGGCGAGGCGCGGGCCAAGGGCGTCGGCGCCACCGCGATCGACGCGCTGATGCAGGCGCATTATGCCAGCGCGACGATTGCCGCGGATCGCGGCCAGCGCAGCTTCGGCCTGTCGCTCGAGCAGTTCATGGCCAAGCGGGGGTCGGCGACCATCGTGGCGCGCGGCCGTTCGCTGAAGCAGTCGCAAGCGGCGATGTTCGCCTCGATCCAGCAGCGCTACGGCGTGCCGCCGGGACCGCTGATCGCGATCTGGGGCATGGAGAGCGGCTTCGGCAGCCAGCGCGGCAACCAGAACATGCTGTCGTCGATCGCAACCCTTGCCTATGACTGCCGGCGTCCGGAGTTCTTCACCGAGCAGCTCTATGCCGCGCTGAAGCTGATCGATCGCGGCAGCCTGTCCGGCAGCACGCGCGGTTCGATGCATGGTGAGATCGGCCAGACCCAGTTCATGCCGAAGAACGTCCTCGCCTATGGTGTCGGCAATCTCGACGTCGCCGCCAATGCGCTGGCCTCGACGGCGAATTTCCTGCGCGCCAATGGCTGGCGCGCCGGCGCCGGCTATCAGCCCGGGGAACCCAACTTCGCCGCGATCGAGGCATGGAACGCGGCAGGGGTCTATCAGAAGGCGATCGCCATCATGGGACGGCAGATCGACGGCCAATGAGCGCAGGGTCGTGAGAAGGCCGGGTTCCTTCACCGCCTGTTAACGCAACGGTGCCCAGATCGTTTGCGGAGAAACGGAGCAGGTGGAGACAGGCTCCATGCTCAAGAACGGCACCTATGCGGCGTGGTTTCGCACGTCGCTCGCTGATGGCACCGGCACCGTGCACGTCGCCGACGGCAGGCTGTGGGGCAGCGATGCCATCATGCGCTACGACGGCACCTATGAGGTCGACGGCGAGCGCTTCTCCGTCGTCCTCACCGCTACGCGGCACTCCGAAGGTCATCAGACAGTGTTCGGCACCGACGATCTCGTGGTGCGGCTCGAGGGAGTCGCGAGCGGCGCGATCGCGACCGCCACCGGCAGGGCCGACGCCGTGCCCGATCTCGCCTTCGAGGTGACGCTGATTCCGAGCCAGGACGTGACGCCCGAGCCGCCGCCGGATCTGCTGATGCCGAAGTTCGATCCGAGCAAGCTGCCGAAATTGCCGAAGCGCTCCAGCCGCTGAACAGATTGCTAGGCGTCGCTCGGGCCTGCGGTCTCCGGAAATGCCGCGCCGGGGATAAAGAGCTTCAGCGCGCGAATCTCGTAGACGGCCGACGGATTGACGCTGCGCAAGTCGCGCGCCGCGGCGATCGCCTCCGCTTCATCGGCGCAATTGATCACGTAGAAGCCGAGCAGTTGCTCCTTGGTTTCCGCGAACGGTCCATCGATCACGACGCCGTGGCCCGGCCCGCGCAGGGTGCTGGCCTTGCGGGTCTCGCCGAGCCGTGCAGCCGGGCCGAGCCGGCCCTTCAGCCGTTGATGGACCTCGCGCAGGCCAGCCATCACGGCTGCGTCCTCATCGGCATTCCACGACTTGACCTCGGCTTCGACGTGATAGGCCAGGATGGCATAAAGCATCTAGTGAACTCCTCATTTCTGATGCGGCAGGCGCTGACGCGCGATGATGTTCGAGCACGATCTATTCCGGAAAACCGCTTCGCACTTTTCCGGATCATGCTCTAGGACGTCCCGCGCCCGCCGACGCCGACATTTCATGTGTAGCGGATCGGACCGATTTTATGCTGCGACAAGGTATCCCGCAGGTCGCATGGCGCCGGCGAATCGCGCCGCTCGAACAGCAAAAAAGGCGCGGCGGAGTTGCTTCCGCCGCGCCCCCGGTTTTGATGTCTCGCTGGTCCAGGGCTGAGAGCGCCCCGATGCCAGGCTGATTGCTCAGCGCCTAGCGGGCGATCCCAGCGAGGTGACAGCGCTTGAGACAAGACACTAGATCACCTCCTTTCTTTGTTGATGGGACCAGCAATATAGGTGGCGAATCTGCCGCTGTTAAGGCCGCGATCCGGCCCGTCCGCGCCAGGAACCGGCGGAATACGCGGGCATATTGCGATGGACCTGTGCACAAGGACGCCCGCCGAGGCGGTTGAGGCGGCCGTCGGGCCGTGTTAGGGGATCGTTCGATGCGGGTGTAGCTCAATGGTAGAGCAGCAGCCTTCCAAGCTGAATACGAGGGTTCGATTCCCTTCACCCGCTCCAATGATTTCAAGTACTTATCGGGCTTGTTAATTTCCATTCCGACAAGAGCGCGGAATCCATTCCGACAAATGTTCACTTTCTGGCCGCTTGCTTGCGCCGCTTGATGCGCTTGATCTGCGCGTCCTGCTTTGCCTCGTCGTCGTGATGGAGGTAGTGCGCCATCGCCTTGCGGTGATTCCAGTTGCACGGCATGGTGCCGATCCAGCAGTGAGCCACGCCCATCGTCCCGGCCAACCGGCCGGAACGATTCCAGAAGGCCGTTGCGAGCGGCGCTGACGCCGTAATTCTCGACCTCGAGGATGCTGTTCCCTTGGTAGACAAGGAAGCGGCAAGCGAGGCGATTTGGTCGCATTGGACAAGTCTCGTCGCGACGGGAATACCGTTGGTCGTGCGCATCAACGCTGAGGGCAGCGCTTTCTGGACCGATGACCTTAGCTTCCCGGTTTTCGGGACTTGATAGAGGACGCCGACGGGTGCATTCGCAGCGACCATTGGTCGGCTCGCACTTGAGACCGGCAGCTATAGCGCGTCGGTTACAATGCTGGGGAAGTTGGCCAAGGCACTAGGCGTCGACGTCGGTGAATTGTTGAAGCGGCAGTAGGGTCCCAGACGCCAGCGCGAGCTTTCCGGAGAGGCCAAACGCCTCGGCGCTACCTACGTCATCAGACCAAGCCAAAGCCTTCCACAACTAGTCCTGCGAAGTCGAAGGAGCCAAAAGGGCGAGAACCTTGGTCGGGAAGGGCACTCAGCGAGCCTGGGTGAAAATCTCGGATGGTACAACTGGCGCCGGGCATAATGCTGCGGTTCAGATCGAGCCGGAGTATCGCACCCGAATCCACAGTTACGTGACCGAGCACAAGATTCGTCCCGTCGAAACGCAGGAAAAAATCGTTGTCGGCTCCCCAGTACCGCGCGACGTCGAGCTTGAAGCCGTGCCGGCCGATTAGGGACCGTCGCTCACGCGGTATCGCTATGTTTACTCGGGCGAGCGGGTGATGTTGGTTGATCCCGAGACCCGGACTGTCGTCCAGGAAGTCGACTGACAAATGCTTTCCGATCGACCTCATGCTATGGGGAGGCGGCCAGTTCAGCGGTCTCTCCCCGACGCCACGGCCATTACTGCGATTAGTGTGATGAGGGTTTTCCTAAGCATCGCACTCTCCCGGCTTTTAGAATGTCGCCCGATTTGAAAACCTCCCCAAGAGGAGGTCGTCCGAGGAAGGTCTCAAGCCTCCATCGACACCCCCTGGGCCGGCCATCGGCGCCTGGCGCCGACCTCGCCGGTCCCGTCAACGAGCCAGCGCTCATGGTGCCCCCCGGTCGGCCCCGCTCCGTCGTCGGCAGCCGCGTAGGAACCAGCCCTCCAGAGGCCAGTTGCTCCGCTGCGACCATGGGAGGACTGGCATGGATATGAGGGAAGCCTCTGCGATGACCGAGGCCTCCGGCCTCGTGGACGATCTGGATACCAGGCGCGCTTCCGCGACGACGCCGGGCCGAGAGGCGGAAGTGGATGCTCTCTCGTTGCCCTCGCCTTTGCGACGTTTTTCGGAGCATCTGCGAGGGATAACACTAAAGGCTCCACTGCAGTCGCTGTTCGTCGCGTTCCTCCTAGGAGTCTGGGTAGCTCGCCGGCGCTAGAAGAGCTACGAACCGCACAAGCTTGTTGCCGGGGAAGCTAGCCGGGCTTCTTGATCTTGCCTATCTCTCCTCCCTCGATGAAGGCGGCTCTGGAGGCATCGTGCGCCGGCAGCAATCTCTGCCCTCAGGGCCGCCGACTAAACCGATGACCCCATGGCGACGCATAGCGGCAGGATCGAACAAGGCGCAGGCGGTCCTCGACGAGGCCAGACGTGAGTATCAGATGAGGGGGATGAGTCGAGTCTGGGCGCGCCGCGTTCGACGATCGCAGCGGAGGAGACCCGCAGAAGGCAACCAGAAAGGGCGCGACGCAAGGCTCGAGAGCAGATCAGTGAGGGTCGACTGAGCCCAGGTATCGCGATCTCGATCGAGGGCAATGCCGCTGGGTGGACACCGAGCCGCCGAATTCAGGTCGAACGTCATCGCGATATCGAACGTTGCCGAAACGGCGCGCGTCATCGACCTTCGGGGTACTCGGGAAGAAGTAGCAACTTTCGCCGACGGATCGAGTTGCCACCGCATGATGTTTTGCTCATCGGAGCAGAAGATGGTCGATAAGAGCCCGATACGAAAAGCAGTAGATACTGCGTGGTCTATTTACCTGGCTACCCACACCGGAGTCGATTAGTCGATTCTGCGGACGACCGCCGATGCCTGCTCGAGCGTCACCTCGATGAGAAACGGGAAGCGTGTGAAGGCGATGCTGAGGAGCTCGCATGTCTTGGATTGACTTGTCTCGAGCGGCTCCCCGACGACGTATGCTGAGACGAGTTGAAGCTCTTGTCCAGCAGGTAACGGCCAGTAGTGCAGGGCCGAACCGGACATTGCTCGCCATTTCGTATCTAATATCCGCAACGATTGTGCTTGTCCTGCGATCAATTTGCGGGGCCTAGGGATCGGCACCCATGCGCATCGCCCAGCTGGCTCCCTTGGCAGAGAGCGTCCCTCCAAAGCTTTACGGTGGCACCGAGCGTGTGGTCGCGTGGTTGGTGGACGAACTGGTCGACCTGGGACATGACGTCACGCTGTTTGCGAGCGGCGATTCCCGGACACGCGGCACCCTTCATCCCGTGTGGCCGCATGCACTGCGCCTTGGCCGGAAGGGTGCCGACCCGAGCGCCGCCTGCACCCTGCTGCTGGAAGCGATCGCGAGACGGGCGAGTGACTTCGATGTGATCCACGCTCACATCGACTGGCTGCCACTCCCGCTGCTAAGTCGGCTCGGCGTACCATTTCTGACCACCGTGCATGGCCGGCTCGACCTGCCGGGACTGCACCACGTCATCCGACATTTTCCGAATGCCAGTTTCGTGTCGATTTCCCAACATCAGCGCCTTCCGCTTGCTGACGCGAACTGGAGTGGCACCGTCCAGCACGGTCTGCCGGTGAATTTACTCCGGCCGTCGTATGAAGAAGGCTCGTACCTGGCGTTTCTCGGGCGCCTCTCAGCGGAGAAGGGTCCAGAAGATGCGATCCGCATCGCACACGCTGCCGGAAAGCCGCTGCGCATCGCGGCCAAGATACCGCGCGCCGAGACTGCATACTACAAGAAGCAACTTCAGCCCCACATCGACGGTGAGAACGTTCGGCTCGTCGGCGAGGTCGATGATGCAAAGAAGCAGCCATTCCTTGCCGGCGCCGCAGCCCTGTTATTTCCGATTGACTGGCCTGAGCCCTTCGGTCTCGTGATGATTGAGGCAATGGCTTGCGGCACGCCCGTCATCGCCTATCGGTCCGGATCAGTGCCGGAGGTTATCGATGATGGCATCACCGGGTTCATCGTCGACAGCGAGGAGCAGGCTATCAGCGCGGTGAACCAACTGGGGCGGCTGGACAGACGAAAGGTGCGCGCCCGATTTGAGGAACGCTTCTCGGCGCGCCGGATGGGGCGCGATTATGAGGGACAGTACCGCAAGCTGATCGCCGCTGCCCGGGCCGGCAAAGCTGCACTGCAACCGTCGCCAACGCGAGAACAGGACCTCGGCCAGAACGCGACCTAGCCTAGGTCGTCCCGTTGCCAGCGCGCACGATGAAATTGATTCTGCGACGACCTGCTTTCCTCGCGACTGCCGCTGCTCGGGCAATAAAGGCGCCAAAGCAATCGGCCCCAGTGCCTTGCTTTCAGCTGACGTTGGGCCATGCCTCGTTTGCTTGCTTTCAGGCTTCCGGAACGCCATCCAGTCGAGCCAGCCGACCGGATCACTGCGGATCACCGATGCATGGATGATCGTCGAGATCTTTGTTGGGTGATACAGGCCTTCTAGACATTAGGAACATTCGGCCGACCGTCCCTGTTGGCTTTGGTCTAACTACTGGAGGACGACATGGCAACACAACAACGAGAGACCGGCGCCCTGATCGGCAGCGACAAGGTTGAGGGCACCGCCGTTTACGGCGCCGACAACCAGAAGATTGGTTCGATTGAACGGGTGATGATTGACAAGGTAAGCGGCAAGGTTCCTTACGCGGTGCTCGGCTTCGGCGGCTTTCTCGGCATCGGCGACGATCATTATCCTCTGCCGTGGCGAACTCTGAAGTACGATGTCAATTTGGAAGGCTATCGCACCAACGTGACCGAGCAACAGCTCAAGGGCGCGCCGAAGTACGCGAATGAGACCAGTTGGAATTGGGGGGATGCGGCCCGCACCAAGACAGTGAACGACTACTACGCCGGATACTGACCAGCCGGCTTGACGACCAAAGTGCGGCTCGGGGAGACAAGCCCGGTGTACACCGCGGATCGTCTGCCTTGGCTAGATGGGCGGACGAGCCGGCTTCGGATGGGCGTGCCACCGTTGGTCGCCCGAGCGGTCCATGGCGAATCCAAAGGTGCGGCGACGCCGAGAGCGGGGCGACCAGAACGCACAACCGGCCTAAACGCTACCGGCTGAATGTTCGCCCGAGCGCGACGCAACGCAAGCGCGCTCGGGTTTGGTTCGCTAAAAATGCTTGGAGAATTCTTGGAGCTCGCAAGTCACCTTTTTCGGTACTCTGCTTATTAAAAGAGAAGGACGCCATGCCGAATTTCTTCAACCTGCCACCCTTTACGGAAGACGGGGACGTCCATGTGGTTGTAGAAACACCTCGCGGCAGCCGCGCGAAATTCGCCTATGACCCCAAGCTTGAAAGCTTCGCGCTCAGCAAATCGTTGCTGACGGGGCTGACCTATCCCCATGACTGGGGCTTTGTGCCCTCTACCAAAGCAGACGACGGCGACCCGCTCGACATCATGGTGATTCATGACGCCGCGACCTTTCCGGGGCTTGTCGTTACGTGTCGCGCTATTGGCGTCCTCCAGATCGAACAGAAGAGCAAAAAGAAATCCGAGCGCAACGACCGTCTCTTTGCTGTGCCGTTGAACTCACACTCGGAGCGGGCTTTGCACGACATTGATGATCTAACAAAGCCAATCCGGGAGGAGCTGGAGAAGTTCTTCGTGGCGACTGACGAATTGGAGGATAAGAAGCTCAAGATCATCGGGTGGAAGGGGCCGAAGATTGCGGTGCAGACCATCAAGGATGCCGCGAAATCCTTCGCGAAGGACGGTAAATAAATTCGGTCGGCTTCGGCGCGCTGGCTTTGTGCTTTTGATGTCGCACATTCTCTGCCTGACCGATCGGTATCGGTGATCATCCTAGCCGGTCATGCTCGCGGCGTGAGGCTGTGGCGTATCGTCCCGCCGCGAGCCGGCTCCGGGGTGCCGCCCTGCAACTCGGCTCGTCTCTCCACGATGGCATGTCTCAACAATTCGAGTACCAGGCCAAAGGCCGTCAGTTCTTCCTCCTCAATCGCGCCGTCGTCATAACACTCGAGAGTTTCACTGATGATGGCATCGGCGTCTCGCTGTAGAGCCAGCAATTCCTGATTTGATTCCGCGGCCCGTGCCCTGGAGACCATGGCCAGGATTGAATGGCGATGGCTGGTGTTGTCCTCCCTATCGTCCCGATTCAAATAGCGGCGCAACCAAGCACCGGCCGAACCGATCGCGGAGAGAAGCAGAAGCGCAAACCAGAAATAATCGCCGTACCTGTCGAGGAAGGTGCGTTCGTTGCCGTCGATGACGGCCGCCGCTCCGCGATGTACCGGCAGTTCGGCATCCTTCTCGGTATCGGGCTTGGTGATGTGTGCAGCGCCAGGCACTTGCCTTGCAATTGCCTGACGGACGGCGAATAGCTGTCGGAAAAAAGCTGCCACGGTCGCTTCAGACAAAGTCTTTCGCGCCATAATCAGGTGGTTGACGCTGATTGTCTCAACCTTGTCGTCCGGCCAAGCCGGATCCGCATTGAAGACGCTGGGCGGAATTTCCTCTGATTCATAGCGAGGGTGCTTCAAGGCGATGGCTTCCGAAGCGTCGATCGGGAGAAACTTGGGCTCACCTCGGGCCCGGGCTGTCGCAGCGATGGCATCCGAGGTGATTTTACTGTCGAGCGGACCGACCGCCATGAACGCATCGATGGTCAGGTCGCGCGCCAACTCATCGATGTGGTCGGTGCTAAAGTGCGAGATCGCGACCTTGCCCGGCTCAACGCCGGAAGCGCTCAGAATGACCCGCAGCAAAGCGGCGTTCGCCGGTGTACGGCCGATCACGCCGACACGGTGCCCTGCGAGGTCGGCGATCTCCTTGATTTTCGGTGGGTGCCTTCTCTTGGGACTCTGGCCCGCAGGTCCGGAAGGCGACCAGAGCACAACGAAGTTCTTGCGCACTGTGGCAACGGTCTGCGCGTCGGCCGGCATCTCCAGGTCGCCTCGGCCGACCGCAAGGTCGACCTCGCCGGCGCCAAGCAGAGCGAGGGCGTCAGCTGCCCCATCCGTTGCGAGCGGAGATAACCTGATAGTTCTGCTTTCGCTGGCGAAGGCATCTTCCATCGCCTGAATTACTCTGTGATCGTCGCTTCCCCGCGGTCCGACCGCAATCCGGAGAACTTCCGGCTTCAGTGCATAATAGAGCGCGCCCGCTGCGGCGACAAAAACAAGAAATCCAACGGCCAAGACCAGCAGTAGCGAGTTGCTCCTTCTCCGCCATCTGCGGGCCGCGTCACTGGCTTTACTGGTATCGTTGGACGAGGACATTGCCGCCGCCAGTCAGGGATCCAAAGCACCTCATTCTTCCCAGATAAGTCGTCTTTTCGAGAATAACGTCTTAGCGGACGACTTGGTTCATGTTCGTCTCGCGTCTGAGAATTCGACTTGGCGGTCTTGTCATCTTAGTCTTGTAGCCGCGGCTTTAGGATCGGTTCTGCCGAGACTTGCCCGGCTGCGAGTGGCACTCCTGCGGCAGGAAGGGGTGCATCGGCTTGTGCCGAAAAGAGTCGGCCGAGGGAATTCGAAGGGCACGGGACGAGAACCGCTTTGCTGATTTGGAATTACGCCTCGGCATCGCTTATTTCTTCGCCCTTCAGACCGATCTCAGCGAGCAGGCAGCCGGGTTCGGTTAGTCATCCCTCAATAATGAGGCGAGCCAGGAACGCATTGCAGGCCCGTTCGGCTTCAGCGAACGTGCTGAAGGGCGATCCGGACACTTGAGCCGCCGGCATATTCAAAAAGTCAGGGCGATATGACGCAACAAAGCCCGGCTCTCCGTGCAGCCCAGGTCCACTTCGGCTCTCGTTGCAAATGACGAATGAATAGTCGTCGCTACTTGCAATCCATATCTCCAGATCGCCAGTCTCAGCGCGGCTGAAGTGCAGGGCCATTTCACCCTCCACATCGGTAGTCATGACCACCCCCTAGATCAGCGGGAGGCGCGCTCCGCCGCTAGGATCGTCGTGTTCATCTTAGCGGGGCCGTCCGCTTCGCTGCTAATAGCAAGCATACGCATTCTGGCTGGCTGTTGCGACGCAGTAGCCATAACTCGCTCGGTACGGGTAGCCGTAGCCATAGGGGTAACCATAGTCGTAACCGTATCCGTACACGGGGTAGCCATATCCGTAAGGGTAAGCATAGGCACCGGCCAAGCCGAGCCCTATCCCAAGTCCAAGAGCGGCGGCGCCAAATCCGCCTCCGCGCCAACCGCCACCACGCCAGCCGCCGCCACCAAATCCGCCGTGGAAGCCGCCGCCATGAAAGCCACCGCCGCCGAAGCCACCACGCGCAGAAGCAGCGGTCGGCGCAAACGCCGCGGTCATAACCGCGATGAGTATGATTAGGATTTTCCTAGGCATCGGACCCTCCAAGCTTTAGAAAGTCGCCCAATCTGCAAAACGCCTCACGTCCGTTTTGGTTGCTGACTACGGCCTCCGATCTCGACCAACCGCGTGACGGGGCCAACGAAATTTCGCGATATTCCAACCAGCGGATCGCCGCTAATAGGTCAGCGCCAGCAGCCGTTGCACGATCGCGCCGAGACACACTAGCACTACCAGAAGCTTCAGGAGCTGTGCTAGGCGACCGTCAGGCGCGAACCTGTCTATCACCCAAAAGCAGATCGCTCCCACAACCACGATGATCAAAACACCGATGAGAAGTGAAATAGCAGCCATTTGTCATCCCTCGATCTCTGATGGCTTCGCTCAGCTCATTTCCGGCGGTCGCGCCGCACCTTCTGGAATTCCTCTGGTCCCTTGACCAGTTGGCGTTTGCGGTCGGCTTGCTCGTCCGCGCTAACGGCGCTGTCCGCCAACTTATCGATAGCTTCGCTGGCCATATCGCGAGCTCGTTGGCGTCGGCTTTCACTTTTGGGGCCCGGCGAGATTGGCAAGGCCAGCGCGATCTCAACCAACCTGCGGACGGCTGTAGCAAGCTTAGGGTTGTCCGGCTGATGCTGTGCCCAAGTTCGGATTCCGACTTGCAATGATTCCGGCATTCGAACGCCGACAAGTGGCGCTGTGCCGGTGGCTGGCCTGCCGCGTGATATTTTACGATTATCTTTTGTTGGCTTTGCCATGAATAAAAGATTATCATAAAAGCAAGCCGAGGGGAAGATTGCAGTTTCCACCAACCCAGGCCACGAAGAAGTAGCATCCAAATGACCCCGGCTGATCGCGTGCTTAGCCACGAACAAACGCGTCCGCAATTCTGGAGGGGCATTCGGCGCTCATGGCGCCGTTAGATTGTCCCCGGTGTCTCGGCTGGCGCACACATGGCCTGTTTGCGTTCGGTCCAAGCGCGCTGATCACGCCCGGTCTGAAAGTCTGTCTCGGTTCGTGTTGGCAGCTGCCATGCCCATGGGCCTTCAAACGCTGCTCCGGCCTTCTCGAACGTGTCGGCCGAGCGGCTGAAGGACTGTTCGGGATCGCAGCCGGATAGAACCGCATTTCGAGCCCACCGATCGACGTGGTTCGGCACGCCAGTGCGCATCCCGATCGAGCCGACACAGACATCGTCATATAGATATCCCATCTCTCGCGGGCTGCGTCTCGGTTGCGGCGGCGGGTGACGCTTCAGTCCGGTGCGAGTTCCTATCATGGTGTCGATTGACGTTGCGGGTCCCACGAAGCGCCATCGCCCCACCGCCCAGGAACTGGAGACGAGAACATCGGTTGGTCAAACTACGCCGATGTATCAAGGAGACAGCATGACGGAACCTAATGTCCGCAAGGGGATGCCGCCCGTCAAGCTGCCGCGTGAAGAGTTCGAGCGCCGCTACAGGAGCCAATTCGTCGATCCGGCTTTCGCGCAGCTTCAGCACCAGCTCGATGCCATCGTCGGCGCCGCCTGGGATGCCTATAGCCACTCGCGCAAATCGCCGGCGACGCGGAAGGCGGGCGCGGGCTTTGCCGATCCCGATTACGATCTCGCTGTCGACTGGCTCGCCGCCCGCGCCGCCGTCATCGAAGCGCGGCGGCGCCATGACGATGCTGGTGCGGTGCCGCGCATCCTCATCATCAACGGCTCGGCCCGCAGCGAGCACACCTGTCCCGGCGAGATGTCCAAGAGCTGGCGCATGGTCAAGCTCGCCGAACCTGTTTTCGTCGAGATGGGACTTGCCGTGGACATTCTCGATCTGTCCCGGCTCGCCTCGGAGTTCGGCAAGAACATCCGTCCCTGCAAGTCCTGCGTCGCCACTGCCATGCCGCTGTGCCACTGGCCCTGTAGCTGCTATCCGAACTACTCGCTTGGCCAGACCGACGACTGGATGAACGAGATCTATCCACTCTGGCTCGCCGCCCATGGCATCCTAATCGTAACACCGGTGAACTGGTATCACGTGCCGGGCGGCCTCAAGGCGATGATGGATCGCCTGGTCTGCGCCGACGGCGGCAATCCGGATCCGACCTCGACTCACGGCAAGAAAGCCGATGAAGCCAAGGCCCTCGAACTAAAGGGCTGGTCGTATCCGCGCCATCTCGCCGGCCGGCATTTCGGCCTGATCGTTCACGGCGACAGTGTCGGCGCCGAGGGCGTGCGCCGAACCCTGTCCGATTGGTTGACCGACATGCACTTGATTTCGGCGGCCGCTTCGGCGAGCTGGATGGGTATGTCGGCTACATGGAGGAATATGCCATGTCGCATCGCGAGCTGGATAAAGACCGCGAATTTCAGCAGGAGGTGCTGAACACGGCGCGCGCGTTGGGCCGCGCCGTGAAGCTTGCCCGACAGGGGCGGCTTGAGGATCCCGGGGCGGGGATATCTGATCCGGTTCAGAAATGAGGGCTTCCGGGACGATCGATTTGCGACAGCCGCGGATTGGTCCGACGATGCGAACATTCGGGTGAACATGGCGACGGAAGGATCATCGAAGACCATCGTCTATGCCGCGCTTGCCGGCAACATTCTCGTTGCGGCTACCAAGATCGGAGCCGCAGCCTGGACAGGAAGCTCGGCGATGATGAGCGAGGCCGTGCATTCTGTGGTCGATAGCACCAATGAGGTGCTGCTACTCTATGGCTACCATCGCGCGAGTCGTCCGCCGGATGAATCCCACCCGCTCGGCTATGGGCGCGAGCTGTATTTCTGGAGCTTCATCGTCGCGCTGCTGATTTTCTCGCTCGGCGCCGGCGTCTCGCTTTATCAGGGCGTCATCCATGTTACCGCGCCCGAGCCAATCGAGGATCCCGTTGTCAGCTTCGTCGTGCTCGGACTGTTGTTCCTTTTCGAAGCCGCCTCGTGGCTTTTTGCTCTGCGCCGCTTCCGGTCGGAGCATGCGCGGTTCGGCTGGTACGAGGCCTTCGTCCGCAGCAAGGACCCTCCCGCCTTCATGGTGCTGCTGGAAGACAGCGCCGCGTTGATAGGCATCGTGATTGCGGCTGCCACGACTGCGGCGGCGGTGCTGGTGGCACAGCCGGTCTGGGACGCGTCGGCTCGATCCTGATCGGGATTTTGCTCGGCGTCGCGTCCATCGGGCTCGCCAGGGAGAGCAAGAGCCTCCTGATTGGTGAGCCCGCCCATTCCGAGTTGTCACGCTCCATCCTCGACATCGCGCGACAGTCGCCCGGCGTGCTTCGGGTCAACGGGCTCCTGACCACGCAATTATCGCCGGCCGAGGTTGTCGCGGCGCTGAGCGTCGAGTTCGCGAACGACAAGCGTGCCGACGATATCGAGCACTGCGTCGTTTCGATCGAAAATGAGATCCGCAGACAACATCCGAGCGTCGCGGCTTTGTTCATTAAGCCCCAGACCAGCGCGAGGTATCATGCCGTTCGAGCGAGGCGGCGGAAGCGGCGCACGGCGAGGGCCTAAATTTCTTCTCGGGAGGGGTGGACGCGGAAGCTCCTGCCGACGCCCGTCTCCTCGTCAGCGAGGAGACGGGATTTCAGTACTACTTACTTTCGGGCTTCCAGGTGGTGCTCGCCCGATCGTATTTGAAACCTGGCGCAGCTTTAGGCTGTCCTTGGTTTCGTCGAGCGTGAGCCACCATTTGTCGTCCTTCTTTTGGGATTTGACGGCCGTGTACGGCACGATCACGTCCTTCTCACCGGCGCCAAGAAAGCCGCCGACGCCGATGACCAAGCCGGTCACTTTGCCGGACTTGTCGACAAGCACGTCGTCGATCGTCCCGATCTTGGATTCCTTCGGGTCATAGACGTTCTGCTTGTAATAGTTGCCTATAGTCCAGCTCTCCGTCGGAGCGGAGGGCATAGTGTTGGCGGCATGCGCGGCGGAGGCAATCGCCGCAGCCATAATGCAGCCGATAGCAAACTTCTTCATGAAAGAACTCCTCGTCTTTAGTCCAGATGACCGATCAGCTAGATGCCACCGCTCATGGCAATTACTGGCACGGCCCAGAGAATGATGGATGGCATGCCAGCACTCTTCAGTCGGAAGTGCAGACCTTCACGCTCTTCATGCCGGTCTCGGCCTCGGAGCGCGTCTTGTAGACGGTGCCTGACGGACTGACGACGGTGGTCGTCGTGTCGGTCGGCTTCTTGTCGACGATCGTGCATTTCTTCGTCTTCACGTCCTGCACGACGTAGAATTCGTCAGCTGCAAGTACCGGCGTGACGAAAGCGGCAAGCAACGATGCCGCGACAATCGCTTTAACGTTCATATTTTCTCCTCCAATAGCCGTACCAATCGGCGGAGGTGGAACGAAAGAAAATGGCAACGGTTCCTAACTATGAACCGGCACGCGACGCAGACCGTGCCAAAAGCGGGCGCGCCCGGGCGCTGCGGGCCTGACCGCTCAGCGGCATACGTTAGTCAGTTGCGCGATCTTCGCGGCGCCAGCCGCTAGCTACGAGCTGTCGCACTTTACGGTCACCCGGCACCAGGCAGCGAGCGTCAGCCCGAACGTCATCGCTTATCAAACGTTGCCGAGCAGCGGAGGGTCCTATTCGACCTTCGATGCCAAGACAGTCGGAGTATGAACGCGCCCAACGGCCGTTCCATGCAAACCGCGAGCGCCTGAAGGCGGAGCGGCTAGCTCGCGAAGCTACGTCGAACCGCGAAGCCGGACGGAAGCGGAGGACGTGAGAGAGGGTTCGTATTCGCAAGGCCGGGCTCACTTTCGGGCAGATGTCGCCGATCGAATCCACACAGGCGGCCGCAATCGGCTTTCGTCCTCGGGTAGCTGACGATCAACGAGGCGGCATGCGACCGAAGACATTGATGGGTAGCGAATCCAGCCTGTCGGAAGGCATCATAGATGAACCGATGCCGCCGTGACGCGTTGGAAGGTATCTAATTTGGTTCCTAGACGATGCGAACCGTAGCCAGAAGTCGAAGCAGCCGCTTCCCGATCACCGTCAGACCGACCGGGACAGATATCGCGGTCGCAGACGTCATTGCCCGTAATACCAAACCAGTTCCTGAAATGATCGCCCGGGGCCTGACTTGGGGCGCCGACGAAAAAGTGCTTCTGTTTCTGGTCGCGGCCGGATGGCTCGTCTCCCGCCGCGGCAGCGCCGCCCAGCGTCGGGCGGGAGATCATGCGCTGCTCGTCACGGTCGCTGCTTCCCTTTTACCGCACCTCATGAAGTCGCTGTTCGACCAAAGGCGCCCCGATCGGGTCATGGTGCTCAGCCACCTGCGTGGAGTTCGGTTTTCCGGCAAGCGCGACGACGCCTTTCCGTCCGGCCACGCGCTGCACATGGGCGCGCTGGCGTCGGCGGCAGGCAACTTGCCCACACGATCACGAAGAGCGATCCGAGCATTCGCGATCGGACTTTCGCTGACGCGCATAGTCGTCTTGGCCCATTGGGCGAGCGACGTCCTCGCAGGATTCGCGTTGGGAGCAATTCTGGAGCGGTTCATGCGTCTATGGACCGGCTATCCGGCCGAAGCTTCGAACGAGGACAAGCATGCCGATTCTTGAAGACCTGAAGGGATACGCGGAGCGCGCCACCGGCCTGAGACGACCAGGCAAGCGCAATGCCGCAAACCTTGCAAGGAATCGAATGCCCCATACTGTTCGATTCAAGGACGATGGTCTCGTCCCCAATCACCCCCGATGGCCGCTGATCATTTATCGAGGCGCTGTCGATCTCGACGAACGCCACGATCCGGCGGCCGTGATCGAGGACCTGTTCGAAGCCAACCGGTGGGGCGACAGCTGGCGCAACGGCATTTACGACTACGTGCATTACCACTCCAGGATCCATGAGGTGCTCGGGATCGCGCGCGGAAAAGGACGCGTCCGCTTTGGCGGCATCAAGGGCCGGATCTTCACGATGAAGGCCGGCGACGTCGCTGTCCTGCCGGCCGGCACGGGCCACCAATGCCTGTCGGCAGATGATGACTTCCTTGTCGTCGGCGCGTACCCGCCGGCCGGAGTGTACGATGAATGCAGAACCGTCGAAGATTACCCGCGAGCCGTGAAGACCATTCCGAAGGTGCCGCGACCGCGCAAGGATCCGATCTACGGGTCGGGGGGACCTCTGGCGAAACTCTGGAAGCGACCAAAATGACCGAATACGTGGTGCGATTCATCGTCGGCGGCGCCGTTGTATCGGCCTTTGCGATGCTTGGAGACATGCTGCGACCGAAGAGCTTCGCCGGGCTGTTCGGCGCCGCGCCATCCGTCGCGCTTGCGACGCTCGGAATCGCGATCTATCAGCATGGCGCCGCCTATGCCGGCTCGCAAAGTCTCTCGATGATGGCGGGCGCGATTGCGCTGGCGGTCTACAGCGTCGTGGTCTGTCACCTTCTCGTCCGCGCGCGCATGCAGGCGCTGCCCGCCACAGCTCTGTCGCTCGTCGTCTGGCTGACCGCGGCCTTCGGCCTGTGGAGCCTCGCCGGAGCACAGACGTGACGACGCCGATCCGCTTATCGACCTCGTCGCTGAAGCAGGGCCGTTGGTCCGAATATCTGATCCGCTTCGTGCTCGGCGGCGCCGCGACGGTGTTCACCGGTTTCATCAGCAGCCGTTACGGTGCCCCTATGGGCGGCCTCTTTCTCGCGCTTCCCGCCATTTTTTGCGCCAGCGCCACGCTAATTGAGAAGCACGAAGTCCGCCACAAGCGGGAGGCAGGCCTTGACGGCGAGCGGCGCGGGCAAGGCGCGGCTGCGCTGGATGCGGCGGGCGCCGCCCTCGGCGCGCTCGGCATGCTGACGTTCGCGGCCGTGTTCTGGGTGGTGGTCGAAAGGAACGTGGCTGGCGCGTTCATCGGGGCGTCGCTGGCGTGGCTGCTGGTCTCGGTCGCGGCATGGTTCGTGCGGCGCAAGATGCGCTTCGTGCGTCGAGCCGGACGAACCGCCGGCCCCGCGATTCCGCGAAGCCGCTAGGACGGCTCGGGTGACCGCCTCAAGCCGATGCCTTGGCATTGACTCCCTTGCGCAGCGCCACCGTGTTCAGCTTGGTGTTTGCGGCCTTCTCCTCGTTCAGGTTGGTCGTGAGGAAGCGCACGATCTCTTCGTGGCCGAGCTGCTCGGCCCATGCGATCAGCGTCCCGTACCGGCATATTTCATAGTGCTCCACGGCGTGCGCGGCCGCAACAAGCGCGGCATCCAGCACGGCCTTGTCTTCGATCTCGCTGGCGGTTTCGTCCGCCTCTTCGATGATGCCGTCGATTGCCGGGCACTTCGCGCCGCTTGGCTGCTTGCCGAGTTTGGCGAAAACCTTGTCGAGCCGCTCGACCTGGTTTTTGGTCTCTTCGAGATGGTTCTTCAGGCCCGTTGCGAGATCCCGGTTCGTGGCCTTGTTGATCATTTTTGGCAACGATTTGAGGATCTGTTGCTCCGCGTAGTAGACGTCCTCCAGACCGTGGATGAGCAGATCCTCCATCGATTTGATGTCTTTGGTGAAGATATCAATTCGCCTTTGGCAATCGATGGCATTGGAACGCCGCCGTCTGACCGTCGTTCCTCTCTATTCGCCGGACAGGAAACGCCGAAATGACGAATGACCACTTCGCCAAGCTGCTTGGAAAGGCCGCGATGGACGTGTGGGGCAGTATGCCGCGCGACATCCAGGAGGCCATTTTCGAGCTGGCCAAGAAGGGGCGTACGACGGAGCGCGAGGACCTTGCGCGCCTGCTGCACGATCGTCACCCGCGCACATTGCACCCGGCGAAACCCGGCTGAGGAATTGAGGATTTGGCGGCGCCTGTTAACCGGACGGGCGCAAGTGACTTATTCGAGGTTTTCAGGATGACAGAGGAAACGATGGGCACCACCGGCATCGCTGGCCACGGAGCCTCGCACCTGCCTTTGGTGGAGATCGACAGCTTCAACATCGAGCTAAAGGATGAGGACGGATTTCTTGGAGACCGCGCCAGCCAGAGCACCTTCCGGGAGATCTTGGACAAGTGGCGGAAGCCGCTGCGCAAGACCGGTGAGGACCCGTTCGGGAAGGAGCCTTCCGAGAGCATCAGCAAGAAGGTGCTCGACTCCATACTAGTCGGCGACGACACCGAAGCGTCTGCGGTCGTGCATAGCGTTGTTGAGGATTTCGCCCACGAACTCGCGCACGTGACCCGACGGTTCCTCAAATCGAAGGCGTGGGAGAAGACCGAACGGATCGTCCTGGGTGGTGGCTTCCGCGACAGCCGGCTCGGTGAGCTCGCGATCGCCCGTACCGAAATCATCCTCAAGTCGGAGGACTTCAAAATCGAAATGATCCCGATTCGCCATCATCCGGATGAGGCCGGGCTGATCGGAGCGCTGCACCTTGCTCCGTCCTGGATATTCGACGGCCACGACTCGATTCTGGCCGTCGACATCGGTGGAAAGAACATCCGCTGCGGTGTCGCGGAAACGCGCCGGAGGAAGTCCCCGGACTTCTCCAAGGCCGCTGTTTGGAAATCCGCGTTCTGGCGTCATGCCGATGACGAGCCGAGCCGCGAGGGGGCAGTCAAACGCCTGATCAAGATGCTCAAGGACCTGGTTAGCGAGGCGGAGGACGAAGGGCTCAAACTCGCGCCGTTCATCGGCATCGCCTGTCCCGGCGTCATCAAGAGCGACGGCTCGATCGAGAAAGGTGCGCAGAACTTGCCAGGCAACTGGGAGAGCAGCAAGTTCAACCTGCCTGCCAGCCTGGTTGAGGCCATCCCGCAAATCCGCGACCACGATACTACCATCGTCATGCACAATGACGGCGTCGTGCAGGGATTGTCCGAGGTGCCCTTCATGCAGGACGTGAAGCGTTGGGCCGTTCTGACGGTCGGCACCGGTCTCGGCAATGCCCGCTTCACCAACCGCAATGGCAAAGTTGGGCGGTAAGTCATTCCCAGCTTCCATCAGCACCGCACGCCGTTGAGATCTTGAGGCGGAATAACCGAAGTTCGCTGGTCAGATCACCCACCACGCCAGCACCACGGTTCACTCAACCAGCGTGGACAGGGAATCGCGCGAACGCGACCCGTGTCGCAGCCGGGCGGGGCGTCAGGAAGGCCGACGAGCATTCCAGTTTGCTTGCCTGCTTCGAAGCGGGTGATTTTGTCACGACTACGTCGTCGGCTTGTTGGGCGGCGCTTGCCAGCATCCTGGGGCCGCCCATGCGATGACAGGGAACATCGCGAGTTTGCGGGCGTTTCTTCCCGCGAGGAGAAGCTGTCGTGGGCAATCTGACCAAGAAAGAGCAACCCGACCGTTCGCATATTAATATGCATCGAGCCATTGAAGTTAAATACTGGACCCACGCCCTTGGCGTGTCGGAGGAAGAACTTCGACAGGCCGTTGATAAGGTCGGCAATTCGGCGGCCGTCGTACGCAAAGAGCTCGGAATCGAGTGGAGCGATGAGATGTCTCGCGAGACTGAGGAGCTGGCAAGTAAAGCCGCGGAATGCGCGAGAGAAGCGCGCCATCAAGCCGCGCTTTTGCCGGATGGTCCAGTTCGCGATGCACTACTGGAAAAAGCCAAGCAGTACGAAGCCCAGATTCCCGCCGACGCTACGTATACGACCGTTATCAGCGACCAGCGCGATTAGCGAGGAACACGGATGCGGTCCCTGGCGTTGCCCGTTTTTCATGAGGAGAAACGAAACTGGGACGAGGAGTTTTGCTTTGGCTTTTGGGCGTGCCGATTCCGGTGATCATCTTGCTATGGTTGGTCTTCGGCCATTGATTTGCCGGCATTTCTGCTAGTGCAGCGCCCCGAAAGGCGTTCCGGCCCCGACGACCTCTTCCGAGTAGCTAGCAGCCGGGCGTGGAGGGAGGCTGCCAACGCGCGCGAAGCCGTGGGCACACCATGCAGATCGTACCGATAGTCGTTTGATCGCTCTAACGGCCCCGCCAGGCCCGCGCCATCCCAGAAACTTCAGCTCGCCCGAAAGAACTGCTCGAGCTCCTCCACGGCGCGGCAGATGCCTTATATCCTTGAGGTTCGTCTCGAGTGGCGAACGATCCGGCGCGGCAAAGGCGCGATCGATCCGTTCCTTTCTGCCCTTGCGCGTTTGAAGGATTTCGAGAATTCCGATCGGCCGGCACGGGAGCACGACGCCGGGATATGTCTGCGAATCGTGGATGATGAGGACATCCAGTGGATCGCCGTTGTCGGCCTTTTTGTCGAGGGAACGAAACCCCAATCATAGGGATAGGTGAGCCCAGCCATGAGCGGCTTCGCAAGCGTGAACGCCTTCAGATCCGTATCGAACTCCAATTTGCAGGTGCTTCCGCGGGGGGCCGCTATGTTCAACGTCCTAGATGAACGGCTTTCCGCCGGTAACTGCGACCGTTGTCCCTGACGTATAGCTCGAGCGGGGATCGGCCAGCATGACATAGGCCGTCGCAAGCTCGGCGGGCTGGCCGGCCCGCTTCAGCGGAACCTGCTTGCCAAAATGCCTCACTGACTCGCCCGGCAATGTCGATGGGATCAGTGGGGTCCAGATCGGCCCCGGAGCGACGGCATTCACGCGAATGCCCTTCTCGGCCAGCATCTGCGCAAGTCCTCCGGTAAAATTCTGGATCGCGCCCTTGGTCGTGGCATAGGCGAGCAGAATCGGATTCGGCATGTCCGAATTGATCGACGCCGTGTTGATGATCACGCTGCCTGACCGCATATGCGGCACGGCTGCCTTTACTAAGTAGAACATCGCGTGGATATTGACGTCGAAGGTCAGCCGCCATTCCTCGTCGGAGATATCAACAATATCCTGGAAACTGGCCTGGTGAGCGGCGTTGTTCACGAGGATGTCCAATCCCCCGAAATTCTCGACTGCGCGTTCGATCACGGCACGGCATTGCTCGGGGCTGCGAAGATCCCCCGCGGATGCGAAACCATCTACACCTCTTCGGGCATGGCCTCCATCTCGGCGCTGCTCTTGGCATCCTCTCATGTGTTCGATCGAGCGGTTATCGTGGTTCTGCCTGGGACACACGGTGAAACTTTGGAGTTCATCAAGGCATACGCCCCCCACTTAAGGATCATCACGGCCGAGGGAGCATTGGATGAGCCCGTCTCTCGCTTGCGAGCACCCCGACTCCTGCTTCTCGATTCCTGCGCGACCGCGAAGAATTTCGAAGCCTGCCTGCGATCATGTTGGGAAGAGTTCCACCTTCTGATATTCGCCACCACTTGCTTTTCTGGCGGATCTGGCCGGATCAGGCGGGTCTTACGACGGGAACGGAAATCCGAGGTGCCAACGGCCATGATCCGAAGCCATACCAAGCTTGATTCGCTCGGGGCGGAATATGGACGGTTGGGGTCCACGGCCTTCATGCATCTAAAGAACGATTCAAGGGGCCGCTCGCAGCTTGGGAAGCTGCCGGACGAGATGCGGAATGCGGTCAGGCTCCTCGGAGGCGCCGCGTTACCGGCTCACTTCCCGCCCTTTGTTGGAAGCTCGGATTATCGGTCGCTGACCAGCAGGCGACTGGCTGCCATCCTTCGCAATGGACGCCGCACTGCTCGTTTTTTTCGAGACGCGCTCGGCGGGCTCACCGGCGAACTGAACTTCGCCCATGGACTTTATGTCACGCTGAAGTGCAGCCATCGGCTGGATGAAGAAGCGGCGAGGAAAGCGGCCTCAGAGATGAGCGCAGATCTCGGTCAAGCCGGCTTTCCGATACGTCACGCCGGAAGCTTTGGCTTCGACTTCGCCGCGGCAGAATGGTTTCACGACGCAGCGACCGGCGAGTTCAGCGTCCGCATATCGGTCCCGGATCTACCTACGGCGCTTTGGGACGAACAAACTTGCGCGATAGCTCGATGGTGGGCCGATTACAACAGCCCTCGGTCCTGATAATGGGCTGGCCAGTCGCTCTTGGGAGCCAAGGTCTGAGGAATGGTCTGAGGGGACCACCGCCAGCTCGATATCCTGGAGCCCATCGACATCGCGGTGGCAATCGGCTTCGATCCCTTACAGCCGATTAGCGCCCTCCGGTCCGAATAGCGGACCAATGTGCAGCGCTCCGGCAAGCCGGCGTCACAGCAAGAATCGCGAAAGCAATTGCCGAACTCCGCGGCAAAATACGGCTGTCGCACCGCAACGCCGCCAAGCGATGCGTCACGCTAAAGCCTTGCAGCGCGGGCGGATCGCCGCCGGTCAGGACGAGCGCAAACCGTGGAGCTGAGCAGACATTGCGGGCGCTGGACGTTCGTCGCGATAGCCGCGGAGGGCGTCGCTTCGGTGGAGCCCTTCTTTGTTGACCGAACGCTCTATCGCAGTTGGTCAAAGCGAATTGAACTTCTTGTTCTGACCGCATGAAGCGGCGATGCCGATGGCTGATTCTCATCTCCGCACGGCGTCCGCTCGTCCGCATAGGAACTTTACCGTCGCGGCCAGATTGTCAGAACGAAGTCGAGCGGAGGAGGCTTGCATGAACCAGCTGATTTATCTGGTGGGGCTGATCGTAGTCATTCTCGCCATACTGTCGTTCTTCGGACTGCGGTAGGCGCGCCATGGAAAACGAGCGAGGGCTTGCCGTGTCCGCCGACCGCAGGACCGGCCTTCGGATGCAATGGAGCCCGGTGTTTGCCGGCGCGCTGGTCGCAACGGCACTATCGGCGATCCTTATCGGCTTTGGCGCGGCAGTCGGATTGGGCGTGAGTTCGAGCTCGCCGTCATGGCGTGACGCATCGGCTGCGCTCGCGCTGCTGTCCGGGCTGTATCTGGTCCTGCAGGCGCTGGTCAGCTTCGGCGTCGGCGGCTATATCGCCGGCCGCGCGCATCGCATCATCGGTGCGACACCGTCCGACATGATCGAGGGCAGCGATGGACTGCATGGCCTGACGGCCTGGGCGATCGCAGTCATTCTGGGGGCGGCAATCGTGGCGCTGGTCGGCCTGTCGGCCGCGCGCCCGGTGGTCCAGAACCGCCCGTCCGCGACAGCCGCCGAGCCGCTGTTGAGCAGCGAGCTCGACCACCTGTACCGGTCGGCACGGCGTCCCGCCAATATCGACGTCAGCTATGAGCGCGCGGAAGCAGGCCGCATTCTGTTGACCAGCTCCAGCCACAGCGGCGTCAGCGCAGAGGATCACAGCTATCTGATCCAGCAGGTCGCCGCCGCGACCGGGCTGGCTGCTGGCGAGGCCGAGAAGCGCGTCGACAGCGTCATCGGCGATGCCCGAACCGCCATCCAGCGGTCGCGACGCAGCGCGGTGATCCTGGCGTTCTCGGTTGCGGCGGCGCTGCTGTTCGGCGCGGTCGCCGCCTGGGCCGCGGCCTGCGCAGGCGGCCGGCACCGCGACGGCGCGACGCTGCCAGAGTGGATGGGCGGCAGGCCAACCACGGCCGTGCCGGTGGTCTGACGCAGTTGTGGATGTCCTTCTAGGGAGACAATCATGGCGACAATCCTGGTCATGGATCACACTGGTGACACGAGGCAGCATTTCGATCCCACCGACAGCGAGCAACTGGCCTGGGCCAACGCGCGTTTCAATGAGCTGGTGTCGGACGGCTACACCGCTGCAATACGAGGATCGACCGGGGAGGCCAACCTCGTCCGGGCGCTGGATCCGACCGCCGAGGAGACGCTGTTCTATCCCAGACTGGTCGGCGGCTGACGCCATGCCGGCCCGTTTGCGCGAAGTGTCCCTGTCGGCCGCGCTTAAGCGCGCTGCCGGGACGCTGCGCGTTACCCTGACCGCGATCTGGGATCGCTGGAAGGCCTATGAAAGAGTCGAGGCACGCGGAATCGCGCTGATGTCCGCATGGCTGTCGACAGAGCAGCGGGCGCAGTTCGAAAAGTACAGACGCTTCGACGTCATCGGCTCCGAATCCGGCAAGCGGTACCGGATCTGCTACGGGACATCCACCAATGTCTACGAGATCGACGGCAGCGATCGCGTGGTGATTGGCTGGTGCTTCCGGCCCGTCGGCTGCCTGGCGGCCGGCGACGTGATGCTTGCCCAGAAGATCGCGCTGGAAACCAACGAGCGCGCGACACTCATGGTCGCGAAGCCATTCCCGAGCTTCCTGCCGCCACGCGCAAATCTGCCTCCGGTCAGTTAGGCGTTCGATCCGCACACCGGTCACATTCGAGCGCGATTCTCCGAGGCAGACGGCTTGCGGCCGCCACCTGCTCACCAACGCCGGCGCTGTCCGACCCGAGCCGTCACGCGCGGCCGGTAGGGAACGTCGATCATCCTGCCGGGTTGTCGGATGCCGGCTGCAATGGATATCGCCATGAGCGCCAAAACCCGTTCGTCTGTGCTGAGCCTGATCTTCCGCTCTTACCTTGCGGACCTGCAGCAATGGATCGGGCAGATGGTGACCGGCTACGCGCTGACATGCAGCTTCATGCTGATCGGTGCGGTATCGCTCGTGATCGCGATGGGGGTTGGGGTTGCAGCGGCTTTCCACGCTATCGAGGTGCGTTACGACATCTGGATCGCCTACGCCGTGATCGGGGGCGCCTTTCTGCTCCTCGGGTTCGCAGGATTGATCGTGGGCCGCGCGCTGCTCGCGCGTCCTGCGCCGTCCGTGCCGCTGCCAAGCCGGCAGGCCGACATGCTCAAACGTGCCATCGCGGTGCCCGTCGCGGCTCGCCTGATCGCCACCTCACAGACCGGAGCGAGCGCCGATGCCACGACCCAGGCACTGGCCGCCGGCGCTGCCGTCCTGCTGGTCGGCTGGTTCGCCGCATCACGTTTCAGGCGTCGGCCGGACGCCGTCCAGGACTAGCGATGGCGCCGCGCTCCAGTTGGTCGAACGACCTGATGCTCGCTGGAGCGACAGCGCTGGCAACGCTGGCGGTCTATCGATACGTGTGCCGCGCGGAAACGCCGGTCGCACGGGAGCGGGGCCTCGAGCCCGCGTTGGCTGAAACGCAGGATCGTGGCCGGCTGGCTGAGACGCGCTGCAGATTCCGGCCGCCGGCTGGAAGGACATTCTGCTGCGAACCTATCAGCAGATCGACGAGGACCGGCTGCTCGCGACTGCCGCCGGCGTCGTGTTCTACGGCCTGCTGGCGATTTTCCCGGCCATCACCGCGCTGGTCTCGAGCTACGGTCTGTTTGCCGATCCGTCGACGATCTCATCCAATCTGCGGAGCCTCGCACTGATGCTGCCGGAAGGCTCATTCGCCATCGTCCAGGACCAGATCGCTCGCGTGCTCGCGAAGGGCACCTCGACGCTTGGGCTGACCTTTGTGATCGGTCTGCTGATCGCGATCTGGAGCGCCAATGCGGGCATGAAGGCGGTGTTCGATGCGCTCAACGTCGTCTATGAGGAGAAGGAGAAACGCGGCTTCATCAAGCTCAATCTGATGTCGCTCTCCTTCACGATCGCAGCCCTTATGTCGATCATGCTGATGGTCGGCGCGGTGGTCGTCGTGCCACTTCTGCTGCAGCAGGTTGGACTGGGCACACGGGCCGAACTCATCGTCCGGTTCGGGCGGTGGCCGATCCTGATGCTCCTGCTGCTCACCGGGCTCGCCGTGCTTTACCGCTATGGCCCCAGCCGAACCGAGCCGCGCTGGCAGTGGCTCAGCGTCGGCGCCGTCGCGGCAGCCGTGCTGTGGTTGATCGGCTCTTCGCTGCTCTCCTGGTACCTTGCGAATTTCGGCAATTACAGCGCGACCTACGGCTCGCTCGGCGCGGCCATCGGCCTGATGACCTGGATGTGGATGTCCGCCATCATCGTGCTGTGCGGGGCGGAGCTGAACTCGGAGATCGAGCATCAGACCGCGATCGATTCGACAGAGGGCCGCCGCAAGCCGCTCGGCGCGCGCGGCGCCAGAATGGCCGATACGATCGGCGAGGCGCCTTAGTCAGGCCGCTGCGCCGCATCAGCAAATTGCGTAGGAACCAACGCCATGACCGGGGTTTAGCCAGAATGGTTCAGATCAGCGTGCTGGAAAAACCGATCGAGCGCATCAAGGAAACCTGCGAGCTGATGGGCATCGCGGACAAGTTCGATCGCGCGCTTCCGGAGCTGGAGACCTTCCTTGAGGAGGAGGTCGCGCAGGGCGAGGTGAGCGAGTCGAAGCTGACCTTCGATGGGCTCTGCTACCTGCGACGGTTGTTGACGGCGGCGTGATGTCTGCCAGGCGGCGCGCCGGGTGACCGCGGCCGTAATGCGCCGATCCAGAACCTTTCAAGCAAGCGCTAATGGAGCCGTCCATGGATTTGAAAGGCAAGAAGATCGCGATCCTCGCAACGAACGGTTTTGAGCAGTCGGAGCTCGAGGTGCCGCGTGATCACTTGAAGAAGGCCGGTGCCACGGTCGATGTGGTGTCGCTTGCCGCGGGCGAGATCAAGGGGTGGGACAAGAAGGATTGGGGGCGCCCGGTCAAGGTCGACAAGACACTCGATCAGGCTACTGCCGGCGATTATGACGCGATCGTGCTGCCCGGCGGGCAGATCAATCCGGACCTGCTGCGGGTCGAGCCCAAGGCGTTGAAGTTCATCAAGGTTATTTTCGACGCCAAGAAGACCGTCGCCGCGGTCTGCCATGCGCCCTGGCTCCTGATCGAAACCGGGATCGCCAGGGGTCGCAAGATGACTTCATACAAGTCGATCAAGACCGATGTCATGAATGCCGGCGCGGCCGGGCAGGATGCCGAGGTTGTCGTGGATCAGGGTGTCGTGACGTCACGAAATCCCGGTGATCTCGAAGCCTTCAGCGCCAAGATCATCGAGGAGGTGAAGGAGGGGCGGCGTCTCAAGCGAAGCGCTGCGTGAGGTACGGTCATGGCATTCTCGGAGGAAATGAACCGATGCGTCGAGACCTGTCTGTCCTGCTACAGGACCTGTCTCGGCACCGCGATGAATCATTGCCTGGTCACCGGCGGCAAGCATGTCGAGCCAAAGCATTTTCGCCTGATGATGGCTTGCGCGGAGATCTGCCGGACCGCGGCTCACTTCATGTTGATCAACACCCCTCATCACAAGCATACCTGCCGCGAATGCGCGGAGATCTGCAGCGAATGCGCCAAGGATTGCGAGCGTGTCGGCGGCATGGACGAGTGCGTGGCGATGTGCCGGGCGTGCGCGGAATCCTGCCGGAAGATGGCGGCCTGACCGCCGGCGTTTTTCTCGCAGAGATCGCGTCAGCCGGTCGCACTTAGGAACATCGATCCGAAGGTGCCGTTGACGGCGTTTCGGAGGCCCGTCAAATGCAAGAGGTCGTCACAGTCACCGCGCATCCGGTCAATCCGGCCTCGACGGCGAGGCGTGGCACGCACCCCATCCATCCGATGCTGGTGCCGTTTCCGATTGCCTGCTTTGTCGGCGCGCTGGTGACGGATATCGCCTATTGGGCGACGGCCGAGATGCAATGGGCCAACTTTTCGGCCTGGCTGCTGTTTGCGGGGCTGATCATGGGCTGCCTTGCCGCGATCGCCGGCCTGATCGACTTCTTGAGCAGCCGTCTGATCCGCGGCCTGCCGTATGCCTAGTTGCACCTGGTCGGCAACGTGATCGTGATGCTGCTCGCGCTGTTCAATGCCTTCATCCACAGCCGTGACGCCTGGACCTCGGTAGTGCCCACCGGGCTGGTGCTGTCGGCATTGACGGTTCTCGTCATGTTGTGCACCGGCTGGCTCGGCTGGGCGATGGTCTATCGATATCGGGTCGGAGTAGCCGGCGATGCGGATTGATCTGACACACAAGACCCCCGGTAAGCTCGCGGTAGGGCTAATGGCTGCGCTGTGCGTGGCCGGCTGCAGCAAGGAGACCGCGCCGGACCCCAAGACCCAGATCGGTGCGCGCCCCGATTTGCCGGCGCTGGAGCAATATCTGGTGCCGCCCATGCACGTCGCCTCCGTGGTCGGATGGAAGCAGGGCGAGAAACCCAGGGTGCCGGACACGCTGCAGATCAATGCGCTCGCCACCGGCCTGCAGCATCCGCGATCCCTCTATGTGCTTCCCAACGGCGATATCCTGGTCGTCGAATCCAAGGCGCCCGGGACCGAGCCGATCAAGCGGCCAAAGGACTTCATCATGAAATGGGTGGAGTCGTGGGCGACTTCCGGCAGCGATACCGGCGAAAGCAATCGCATCACGCTGCTGCGCGATGCGGACGGTGACGGCAAGCCCGAGACGCAGAGCATCTTCCTCGACCATCTCCATTCGCCGTTCGGCGTCGCGCTGGTCGGCAACGATCTGTATGTCGCGAACACCGATGCAATCGTCCGGTACCCCTATCATGAGGGCGAGACCAAGATCAGCGAACCGGGACAGACCCTGACCCAGCTTCCGGGCGGGCCGATCGATCATCACTGGACCAAGAGCCTGGTGGCAAGCCCCGACGGCGCGCTGCTCTATGTCGGCGTCGGCTCCAACAGCAACATCACCGAGAATGGTATCGAGGCGGAGAAGAACCGCGCAGCCATCCTCGAGGTTGACCGCGCCACCGGCCGCTCGCGTATCTTCGCCAGCGGGCTGCGCAGTCCGAACGGCCTGACCTTCGAGCCGCAAAGCCATGCGTTGTGGACGGTCGTCAACGAACGCGACGAGATCGGCCCCAACCTCGTGCCCGACTATCTGACGTCGGTAAAGGATGGCGGCTTCTACGGCTGGCCCTACAGCTATTTCGGCAAGAACGTCGATCCGCGCGTGCAGCCGCCGCGACCGGACCTGGTCGCGAAAGCCACGGTCCCCGACTATGCGTTGAGTTCGCACGTCGCGCCGCTGGGGCTCGCTTTCTACACCGGCGACAAGCTGCCGCCGTCCTATCGCGGTGGTGCCTTCATCGGCGAGCACGGCAGTTGGAACCGGCCGCAGCTCAACGGCTACAAGGTCGTCTATGTGCCGTTTGCCGACGGCCATCCGAACGGACCCACGCAGGACGTCGTGACCGGATTTCTGAGCGACGATGAAAAGTCCCGCGGCAGGCCGGTGGGATTGGCGATCGACAAGTCGGGTGCGCTGCTGATCGCCGACGATGTCGGCAACACGGTGTGGCGTGTGACCGCCTCCGGCCGGCTCTGACAATCCGTTGGCGTTTCCACCCGCGCGCACAAGCAATTAATTGGAGAACACCATGAGCGACAGCTCGATCAAGAAAGTATCTATCAGCACGTCCCCGAAGGGCGAGATGGGCCAGACCTACCTCGTGTCGGGCAAACGCGTTGCGATGCGGCTCTGGGATCGCGAACAGCCGCAACCAGGTGTTACCGATCGGCGCGACTACGAGACGGTCAGATATGTCATCGGTGGTGCGGCCGAATTGACCCTGGAAGGGCAGACCATCCGTCTGCAGCCGGGCGATTCCTGGCTGGTTCCCGCGGGGGCGGAGCACCGCTATCGCATTCTCGAGCCGTTCACGGCGGTCGAAGCCACTGCGCCACCGGCGCAGGTGCACGGCCGCGACAAGGTTCACTCGTAGAGGCTGACAGTGTCGACATGCTCGAGGAAGAGCTCAGGGAAGCGATCATCGGCGAATTCAAGCGGCAGGCCGCCAACCGGCCGGATGCGCTCCGCGTGCAGGATGGCGGCGAGTTGGCGGTCAGCGGCAAGATCGATCTGGACGCGCTGGTCATGGTGATCGCGGGCTCTGTCGCGGTCGGTCCCTGACGGCGGTGGCTTAGGAACCCATCGCTAGGTCTGCGCTTCTGTTCCTGAGGAGATCGATATGAAACGAAAGCCAAAACCTGTGACGCAGGATTCCGGCCGCTCGAGCGACTGGGGTTCACATGCGCAAACCGACAAGCCCTGGAAGGGCAACGCCGAGAAGGAGCAACGCTCCGGCGACGACAAGAAGCCCGACCTGGAAAAGTGGCATGAGTCGAACACGCAATAATCGGCGAGCAACGGATGGCTGCCTTTCACTTCGCGATCGTCAACGATAAGCGTGTCATCGACCAGACGGGCCAGCCGGTCGACGATCGAGACCAGGCTATTGCGATAGCAAAACGCCTCGCCATCGACCTAGCCGAGACCCGGCAGGCGGAGCCGTGAAATCGGGTCGGGTAGCTAGAGTTGCGCGTGCTGGGTCGTCGGCCGACCGCATAGATCAGCGTCAGGGTGATCTGCGAGAAGCCAAAGGCCTTCTGATAGATCAGGTACAGCGGCGTGATCAGGGTGCTGAGGCCGAAGGCTGTGGCAACCAGCATCCCCACCGCTGCGAGCGCAGCAGTATTCCGAAATTCCAGCGGATGGGTGCGCAGGGCGGCGAAGTGCGCCATTCGAATTGCCTCATGACGCCGGAATAGCGGGGCAATCCGTGATCGGAGCGTTCGTTCCAGGCGACGTCGCCGGCAACCGGATCGGTCGGCTGCCGGCGGTCGATGGCTACTTGTGGTTCTTGTCGAGGTCCTGCGCCATTGCGAGATGGTGCATAAGCGCGAGCAGGGTCTTATCAGCCCAGTCCTTGAGCTTCGGATCCTCGCCGCCCTTGGCGTAGCGCTCGAACACCGAGACCGCGTCCTTGTGGGCGCTGACCTGCATCGGATCGTATTCGCTGGCGAAATCGTCTACCTTGGTGTTGCGCAGCACGTCGAGCTTCTTCTGGGAGCTCTCGTCGAGGCCATTCGGCAACGCAGCCTTCATCTCGCCGGTGACCATCTCCTTCAATTCAGTGGAGGTCTTGGTGTGGTCGGTCACCATCTGATCGGCGAATTTCTTCTCCGCGGCATTGCCTTTCTGCTGGGCGATCTTGGCCGCCTCGATCTCCAGCATGTCGCTGGTTGCGGCTTCCTTGACGAAGTCTTCGGTCTTCGGCGCGACGCCAAGCACTGAATTAACGCCGGTCTTCTCACCCACGGACTGGGCCAGTGCCGGAGAAATCACCCCGCAGGCGATCGCGATCACCAGAATGGTTCGCTTCATCACGTATCTCCTCAGGCTGCCTCGGCATTGATAGCGCTGACCGCGAGCTTGGTCAGGGTCTCGTCGGTCTTCTTCTCCTCGGCCAATGTTTGGTCGATGAGCTTGACGGCGTCCTTCATGCTGAGCCGGGCCGCCCAGGCCTTCAATGTGCCGTAACGGGCGATCTCGTAGTGCTCGACCGCCTGGGCCGCCGATAGCAGGCCCGCGTCGAGCGCCGGCGTGCCGGCGTACTCCTCCATGATCTCCTTGCCTTCGTCGATGATCCCCTCGATGGCATCGCATTTCTTGCCGCGCGCCGGCTTGCCCATCAGATCGAAGATCTGCTCGAGCCGCTCGATCTGGCCTTCGGTTTCGTCGTGATGCTTTTCAAAGGCTGCTCGCAGATCGTCGGAGCCAGCGGCCTTGGCCATCCGTGGCAACGTCTTGAGGATCTGCTTTTCGGCGTAGTAGATGTCCTTGAGGGTATCGAGGAAGAGGGCGCTGAGGTCTTTCTCCGGCATGGGCTGGCTCCGTAACTGCGGGTTGATACGCACCCACAACCTGCTTTCGGGCGCCTCGTTCCTATCTGCGTTGGCGCGTCGGTGATCGGCGATTGCGTGGCTTTGCCGCAAGGCCCTCAAGGAACGAAGTGTCGGCGCAGCCGTTGGAGGGGCTCATCTTTCAACGGAGAACCGCGATGGATTGGAATCGTGTCGAAGGCAACTGGAAGCAGATGAAGGGCAAGGTCAAGGAGCAGTGGGGCAAGCTGACCGACGACGACCTCGACGTCATCGCCGGCAAGCAGGACCAGCTCGAAGGCCGTCTCCAGCAGCGCTACGGCTATGCCAAGGATCAGGCCGCAAAAGAAGTCAACGACTGGTACGGTCGCCAGAAGTGGTGACCATACGCACCTCAGGCCTCGCCTCGGCGAGGCCTTTTTGCTTGCGCCGCGCCTGAGCCGGATCGTGAGCCGATTCGCGGCTGTTGATGCCGGTACAAGCAGGTCGGAGCGATGGGACAGCTTCTCAGTCCACCTGGTTTCCATGCGGTGCATCTCTGCGTCGACATGCAGCGGCTATTCGAGCCGGGGGCGCCTTGGGCTACGCCGTGGATGGACCGCGTGCTGCCGCGCATGGTTGAGCTGGCGCGGCACGCCCCTGAGCGCACCGTCTTCACCCGCTTTATTCCACCGCGCTCAAAGTACGACGCGCGCGGGATATGGCGGCCCTATTACGAGAAATGGGAATGCGTAACCCGTGAGCGGCTTGATCCCGGGTTGATCGAGCTGGTGCCCCCGCTCGCCGCCTTTGTGCCGCCGGCGGCCATTATCGACCGTCAGATCTACAACGCATTCGGCAATGGGCGCCTGCAAGCCCATCTGGACGCACATGGAGTGGATACGATCATCGTCTCGGGCGGCGAAACCGATGTTTGCGTGCTCGCCACCGTGCTGGCGGCGATCGACATAGGATACCGGGTCATCATGGCAGAGGACGCGCTTTGCAGTTCTTCAGATCAGAGCCATGACGCGCTGTTGCAGCTTTACGCCCAACGGTTCAGCATTCAAATCGAGGTCGCGTCCACAGCCGACATCCTTCGGATGTGGAGCCTCAACGACTGATGCGGATGCAATCGGTGGAACTTGGAATCCGCATAGTCCGAAGGCATCTTCACGTAACAGCCGCAGCATAGGAACCAGCGAACGGCGCTCACGTTGCCGGAAAATGGCGCGATAGGCCTTTCCATGCGGCGTCGATCATTCCTGCTTTCGCTTGCAGCCTCCTTGGTAAGCACGACCTCGCTGAGCCGGGTGCGCTGATCCACGACCGCGTGCCGTGGGCGCCACACCTGAATTCGGCGCCGGAGATCGAACGCCTGGGTCGATGGCAATTCTTCACCGCTGACGAGGCGCGGGCGATGGAAGCGATCGTCGACCGGATCATCCCGCCCGATCCCGAGACACCGGGCGGCAAGGAAGCCGGTTGCGCCGTGTTCATCGATCGGCAGCTCAGGGGCGGCTATGGCGCCATACACGCTCGGTCCCTACATCAAGGGCGCCAAGGAACAGGGGCCGTAATCGCAGCTCTCGCCATGAGTTGTTTCTCCGTCCGGACCAGACCACCTTCACGTTCCGCAACAAGGTGAGCCAGACAGCGCTGCCGATCCGCAGCTGGGGCGCGTTCATGCCGCCCAATGGGGTCGGGGGCGGTGGCGTGCACTGGAATGCGAAGGCGTCCTCGACCTGCGCGCCAACGAGGGCGTGATCCTGGGGCCGCTTCAGGACGACTAACGTGCTGTGCGCGGCTCGTTGGTGTCAATGTCGCTGCGCTTGAGCAGGTAGTCGAGCCCGCCGACCCGGTACCAGCGATAGCCGTAGGCCTCGATCAGGAGCTTGTGACGCCCGGCATCGTCGGCGCGGCTGTGATCCTCGGTCAGGAGGTTCACGAGAAGATTGCCGGCGTCGTCAGGCAGCCCGACATTGAACGAGACCTCGAGCGGCTTTTCCGCGAAATTATGCACGAACAATACCGAGTTGTTACGCCAGTCGTAACGAATGACCAGTACGGCAGGATTTCGGGTACTAACAACCTTGAAGTCTCCCCAGCCGATCTCGGGGACTTCCTTGCGCATACGGATAATGCGCTCGGTCCAGTTCAGCATCGAATTCGGATCGCGGCGCTGCTTGGCTGCGTTGACGTGTTCATAGCCATAGGGACCCTCGTCGATCACAGGCACACATGGCCGATCGCTCTCGGTAAAGCCGCCGTGCGGCTCGGTCGACCATTGCATCGGCGTGCGTGCGCAAGTGCGCTCCGGCAAGTCGAGATTATCGCCCATGCCGAGCTCATCGCCGTAGCGGATTACGGGCGTGCCGGGAAGCGTGCACATCAGACTGTAAGCGAGCTCCAGGCGCCGCCTGTCGCCGCCCAGCATGGGCGCAAGGCGCCGACGGATGCCGCGGTCGTAGAGTTGCATGCTCTTGTCCGGACCGAATGCCTTGAAGACCGTCTCGCGCTGCGCCTTGGTGAGGCGGCCGAGGTCGAGCTCGTCGTGATTGCGCAAGAACAGGCCCCATTGCGCGGTCGCGGGCCGTGGCTTGGTCGCCGTCAGTGCCTTCGCCAGCGGTTTTGTGTCGGCCGATGCCAGCGCGTAAAACAGATGTTGATTGACGTGGAAGTTGAACATCATCTGCATGCGGTCGCCGTCGCGCCCGAAATACTCCATATCCGTCTCGGGCGGCACGTTGGCTTCGGCGAGGATGATCGCGTTGCCCTGACGCCATTGCAGGAATTCGCGAAACGATCGCAGCATGTCATATTGCTCGACCGGCTTGCGCACCGATGTGCCCTTGGTCGCGATCACGAAAGGCACGGCGTCCATGCGGAAGCCCGAGACGCCGAGCTGGATCCAGAACCCCATGATCTTGAGGATCTCGGCCTGCACGTGCGGGTTCGATGTGTTGAGGTCCGGCTGGAAATCGTAGAAGCGATGAAAGTACCAGGCGCCCGCCTGCTTGTCGCGCGTCCAGGTCGTTTTCTGAACGCCGGGAAACACCATGCCCGTGTTGGCGTTGGCCGGCTTGCTGTCCGACCAGACATACCAGTCGCGGAAGGGCGAGTCCTTCGAGCTCCGTGCCGACTTGAACCAGGCGTGTTGATCCGAGGTGTGATTGACGACGAGGTCAATGATCACGCGAATGCCGCGTTGCTGGCAGCCATGGGTGAATTCGACAAAATCGCCCAGCGTGCCGTAGCGCGGGTCGACGCCGTAATAGTCCGAAATGTCGTAGCCGCCGTCTCTGTTGGGCGAAGTCTGAAATGGCATCAACCAGATCGTGGTGATGCCGAGCCCGTCCAGGTAATCCAGACGCCGCAGCAGGCCGTTGAAATCGCCGACTCCATCGCCGTTGGCATCCATGTAGGTGCCAACGGACAGGCAATAGATCACGCCATTCTTGTACCAGAGGTCGTCGATCACGAGGCTATATCCTCTTCGGCGAGGGCCGGAAGATAAGCGGCGAGCCGGCGACGGGTTCCTGCCCAGAGCGTCATCCCGCAAGCTGCGGGACGACACTCCAGGCAAGGAAGTAGCGTCGCCTTGAGGGCACAGGCTCCATCGGTACACTTGCCGCGCATAACCTGGTCTACATGGGCAAGGTCGGGACGGGCTGGAATCGAACGACATCCAGCAAAATCCGCAAAGCACTAGACAGCATAGTTAGTCCAAAGAGCAAATTGAGTAAGCCGCTCAGGAAATCGAAGGCAACGTGGGTTGAGCCTGTTTTTACAGCGGAAATCGAATACCGCGACATAACGTCCGAGGGCTTGCTGCGCGCGAGCTCGTCAAGGGAAATTTCAAGAAAGTAACATACGTTGTAGAAAGTATCGTGTACCGATATTACGTTTTATCCATCATCGTGCGGCCAAGGGTAACTTCCGGTGATGAGAACGCCCATCACAGCGCTCCCGCCATACACAAGCAGGGAGCACGCCATGAAGAAACGGCGTCGGTTCAAACAAACAGAAACGCTTCAGGAGCGGCTCAGGAAGTTCGCGGCCGATAGCCGTGAACAAGCCAGTCAGATGCCGCCAGGTGCTGAGCGAGACCAGCTCGTGAAGAAGGCCCGGCAGGCTGATACGGCAGCCCACCTTGGTGAGTGGATGAGTTCACCGGGACTACAGTCGCCGAAATAGGGCTTGGAGGAATCTCCTCCCTCCAGGTTCTCAGGGCCCCCGTATCCGGCGGGGGCCCTTTGCTTTAGGAACGGCGCCTTTTAAGCCGCGTTCTAAACTCATGAGTGAAGTACATATCCTCGTGGAAGAGTCTGTGCAGATCGCTTGGGATTTCCTCGAACGCTCTGGCGAGATCATCAACGGCTACGAGACCAGCCAATTTCTTGTGAGTATTGTTGGCCGAATGGCTCTCGCTGGGGAACGACGCAAGCTGATGTTGGCGAACCGCGCCATCGACTTCTATCGGGCGACCAGGCGAGAGGCCGCATGAACAAACGCATTGACGAGGCCGTTGCCGCCCGCGCCTACGAGCTATGGGAGAAAGCGGGAAAACCGGAAGGACGAGACCAAGAGTTTTGGCACTTGGCCGAGCAGGATCTATTGAACGAGGATAAGTCCTCGCCGCTGCGGACCCCCGACACGCTGTGATCAACCCCAACTGCCCCGTTTGCCATGGTCTCGGCTGGGTGTGCGAAAGCCATCCGCACCTGGCCTGGACTGCCGACCCCGGCGGATACCGATGCGGCGCCGGCATGCCCTGCGCTTGCAATCGGTCGGACGAGATTGACGCGGGCATCGAGGCGCCTGATGTTGGCCACGTGGTGGACAGCGAGGCACCGAACAAGCATTAGCGGCTTGCGCCCGAGACGCCATCCGTTCTTCCATCAAACCATTCAATAGCTTGAACCCCCATCACTCAGCGGCTTTATCCGGTCAGCTGATCTTGTGCACGTCTCCAGGCTGAAGATTGAGTTCCTCGAGCAGTTTCTGCTGCTCTGACGTCACGCTGATATCCAGAACTTCGGCAGTCCAACCTTCCGGAACGGAAGCGAGTATCAACGTAATCGCTTGACGCGGCTTGGCGCGCGCAATCCAGATTTGCGTCGCCCTTGTGTCGTCTGCAGACACTTCGACGACCGTGAACTTGTTGCCGAACGACTCTGCCATGCCCTCCAATTCGGAGGCCCGACGCTGGTTGCTATCATCTTCAAGATAAATGTACTTAGCCGGGCTAGGCTCCTCGCGCAGAAATCCTTAACGATTCGAAAGCCTTGATGTTTTGACAAATGTCCAGAGCGCCTTCGTCGGATAAACCCTAATTGATGCCTCACCGTCCTTCGCAGATGCGCGCCGCACGGACTTGCCCGAAGTTGGGCGCAGACCGGAGTGTCAACTGAGTTTAAACCGGAGCTGTCACCCGAGCCATCGCAGCCTGTGTGTTTGGTGCTATGATTAGGGCACCAACGGCAGTGCAGCATCTTTTGGGGATTCTTTTGGCGTCTAAAAACAAGTCGGGACTTCAACCACAGCCTCTTGTCAGCGAGCGGCCTCTGGAACGCGCCGAGCGCTTGGCCAATCTGCTGGCCTCCATAGTTGAGACCAGCGACGACGCGATTATAAGCAAGAATCTAGATGGCATCATTACAAGCTGGAATAAGGCAGCCGAGCGCATCTTCGGATATGCGGCAACCGAGGCGATTGGGCAGCCCATTACACTCCTGATCCCGGAGGATCGGCTCAGCGAAGAACGGGAGATTCTAACCCGAATCCGACGAGGTGAGCGCATCGACCATTTTGAGACCGTCCGGCGCCGTCGGGATGGCAGCTCAATTGTCGTTTCGCTGACTGTTTCTCCTGTCAAAGATGCCCACGGCAACATAGTCGGCGCATCAAAGATCGCCAGAGATATCACCCAGCAGAAACGCAATCAGGAGCATATTAGCATTTTGGCGCGCGAGGCGGAGCACCGAAGCAAGAACATCCTCTCAAACGTACAGGCAATCATCAATCTTTCTCAATCCGATACCGCGGAGGGTCTGAAGGAAGCAATCAGCGGGCGCATCCAAGCGATGGCAAATGTTCATTCGCTGTTTGTTGAGACGCGGTGGATAGGAGCCGAAGTCTCGGCGATCGCCAAGCAAGAGTTTGCTCCTTATCTCGAAGAGGGTGACGAGAAGCGGATTGTGATGGACGGTTTGCAAACCATGTTAGAGCCCGCCGCTGCGCAGGCGATCGCGGTGGTTCTGCATGAACTCGCTACCAATGCCACAAAATATGGAGCGCTATCTATCGCGAGTGGACGGATAGAATTGGCCTGGTCGCAGACCGAGGATAGACGGTTGACGCTCCGCTGGACTGAAATGGGCGGACCGCGGATAAATGCGCCTCGGCGCAAGGGATTTGGTAGCCGCCTCATCGAAGGAACGATCAGCCCGCTTGGCGGGAAGGTGCTCTTCGAGTGGCGCGCGGAGGGGCTCGTTTGCGAAATCGTCCTTCCGACATGAAATCCAATCGAACTGGGCTTCCTGCTCTCACCTGACGCTGCGGCAGCTCATCATGCTTAAGCCGATTTGCGGCCTGGCAAAGCCACACACCTGATGCGAAAGCAGATGGCGAGCGATACACTTCGGCGGCTTAGGTTGTCATCCGCGAGGAGAGCGCTGTCGCTTGGTTGCTAGGCCGCGCGCCTCAGGTGTTTGCGCGAAGTACACGCGCGGTCGTTGAAGGGCCGCCCAAAGTCGCACTCGATGGCGACCGGTGTTGCGGAGCCCGTCGGCTCATGACCCATCGCCAGTGCATGCGCTCACCAATCGAATCGTACCAAATATCGCTGCTTCAGCCTGTTTGTGGTGGCTGTTGCAGCTTCGTGGATGCGGTCGTTGTCGGCGCCATCACGAACGACCGCCACGAGGGTCCAGTCCGTGTCGGTCGGTTCAATTTCGATATGGCAGACGTATTCTCCGCCGGGCAGGCTGCGGATTTCTCGCAACGCGATGAGCTCAAGGTCCTTGGGGCATATCATCGTTATGGGCACCGGAGTGCTCCTGGCCTTCCAGCGCAGAGTCAACGCGCACCGTGCGGTGCCGTTCCTAGGCTGACGGCCGAGCGCGAAATGGGGTCGTCCGATGCCCCCAAAACAATAGCACGCCATTCTGAAGGTCGCCATCAGGCGTGCGATCGTCGTCTTAGATGCGCTCGGCGACAGCAAGATGCGATGACTGAACGTCTCGCAGGTCTGGAGCGGGGCAACCGAGGATGCGACGCTAGCTTACGGCTACAATGAAAGCCATGTCCGATCGTGCCAACCGCTCGAGAGATCGCCCAGGCCGAGATCGTCGCCGATTGGCCGGCGTGGCTCGGGCACCCCACGATGGCCGGAGCGGGCGCCGCGGTTGGCGGCGTCGGCTGGATGAAGGACGATGGCAGCATAAGGCGGCTCGCTTCGAGGGGCGCCGATGATCGATCCTGCCGACTACACCAAGCCTGTTCGCGATCTTCTGCGGAAGCGCGAGTATGCCGCGGTCTATGTGTGGCGCCCTCGGCGGTCGGGATCCCCCTACGGAGATGAGCCGGGTCGGGCAGACGCGAACGCTGCATCCCCGCTTAGGATCGAGCACGCTTTGAAGAATCGGACCTCTCGTCCGGAATGCATGCACTTCGGACAGGTCTTCTCTTTCGGAGCGTTGTCGGGCATTGGATCGGCCTCTCATTTCGACGACTAAGCCAGCCGAATGTTCTCCGAGTTTAATGAGGCATGTCCTCTCGCTGGAGATCTGGCTGTTGACCTGCGGGCGCGATCCGGCTGCAACAAAATTGGTACAGAACGTGATACGCTTAAGCGCCAAAACTCACCTGCGTTATTTTCGGAACATATATTTCCGGGTTTCATCGCCAAACGGGCAGGTGATTTTCATTTCCTAGTTTTTCAGCCCTAGCACGGTCCCGCTGGCTACGATGCTCCAGCGGTTGCCGTTGAATCTGGAGGCTCCAGCCACAGTCCCCTCGCTGGAGCCTTTTCTTTGCGGAACGAGGGGCGACCAGCGCGGTTGAAGTCTCGCTCTAACGAGGAGTGGGACAAAGGTGGCTTCAGCGCGTTTCCAAGGCGGTGGGGCCGACTTCTTTTTGCGAGTCCGCAACAGAACGCCGACCGCTTAAAACACTTGCGGTCGGCGTTGACTCTAGCCCCAGGAAGGAAGGTGCAAAATCCTGACGCTATGAGGACGCGGAAGCGGGTCGAAGGTTCATGCCCAACAGCATCGCTGAGTGGGTAGCTCGAAGGGATTACGCAAACAGGTCTTTGCTGACCGGCAGCATCCGCACGAACGTCCCGCTCTCGTGGTACTCTAGCCAGCAGTGATCTTTCGCGTACTGGAGGCCGACTTAGTATTCGTCCAGCGTCGCCGTTCCTGGTGGATCATCGGGCAGTTGATCTTCGCGATCGATCGGCAAATGATTGAAACGGATGCGCCGCAAAAGATGGGCACCTGAAGAAATCGAACGCCTGAAATCTATGGTCGCTGCCTGAGTCAGCGCGAACCGCATCGCAGTTGTGCTGAAGCGTCCTCTCAACTCCATTTTCGGCCGCGCCCGCGGCCTTGGCCTTCGCCTCCCGACAATGACCGAAGAACGGAAACGAGTGAGGACCTTGCTTAAGCAGGACGATCCGCACCATCGTTAGCAATCAGCACGAGACCACCTTCGTTAGGAACGACGCCACGTGGCCTGGCTTGGATTCTGCGCATGGTCCGGCCCCGGGGCCATCGGCGTTTCTTTCCAGACTTGAGCGGCTCCAGCCCTGACAGACTGGAGCCGTTTCTTTGGGCCGTTTCAATTTACACACCGAAAACGATTATCAGCAGCAGGATGGTAATCGCGATCGAGACCGATCCAACGACGATATGGACTGTGTCTGGGGTTCCACGCTCTGTTCGTTCGAGTGCCCGCTCCTACGCCTGTCTCCGTGGTCCGGTACCGGCTTGGCGCCGAAGGACGCCGGATCGTCGGCGATGTAGTCGAACACCTCGCCGTGGCGGAGATTCAGCTTCTCATGGATCAGGGCCCAATGCGCACCATCGGGCAGGTCCAGCGCGTCGACCTCCCAGATGACCTCGCGTACACGTTCCTTGGACGGGCGGCCCATCCCCGCATGATCGGCGGCTTCTTGAAATCACAAATGTGAATCGGCCGATCTATTCACTTAGGTTAATTGTCTGGCTCAGCTTTGATTCGATCATCCCGGCACCGGGTAGGGCGATTTCATTTAAGGACATCCTTTTTAGGCCCGGGGGGCTCGCCCAATTAGCGACAGCGGCGGCTCGGCGACCTCGGAATGGAAACGGCCTCAGCACCACCTCCAAGGGTGCTGGCCGTTTCTCTTTTGGTTATGCTCCAAGGAACCAAACGGCTGAGCACTGGTTTTGGTGTGAGGTAATTATGGCACTCGGCCTCGGCGCGGTTGACCGCGCTGAGGCCATTTCTGGATATCAGGAGCGCCTTTTGCCGATCTCAGTTCGCTGGTTCGACAGCAACTCCGCTAAATTCTCAGCTTGTTCTTTGGTCAGCTTCTCTGCGAAGGGACCGTCTTTCCGTATTTGAGCTGGACCTTTGAGTTCGCTGTCGTAGACCATCCAATCAGTGCTTCCTCTTCGAACGAGAAACCGGCCTCGCATCGGGCGTCCAATAAGTTCCATTGCAATCACCATCTGTAAAAACCAGCCCAGCAAGCGGCCCCAACCTGGGGGCCGCCAACCCGGGTGCTACGGGTTTTCTTCTGGCAGTCGGGGGGCTCTTGCTGACCAGAAGCGTCAATTAGATGCTTCCGTCCCCTCGATGGTTCCTCGCATGCCGCACGCATTTAGGATCTGCCGGTGAGTCATCCTCACGAATGTCCCACTCTCGTGGGACTCGAGCCAGCCCTAGTCCTTAGCGTACTCGAAGCCGGGCCGAACACTCGGCCGGTCTCGCCTTGTCCTCCTAAAGCATCGGATCTGATCTTCTCGTGCTGGTCGAGATAAGCCACTCGCCATTTCAAAACAGACCTGGGAACGCACCCCGCCTTTTTGCTTTGGGCTTTTCGGAAGAGCGAGTGTCTGATGCCCAGATACTATTTCGACCTCAAAGATAGCCACGGAATTACGGTCGACGAGGAAGGCATGGAACTCCGAGACTTTGAGGCCGCGCAGAATGAAGCCGGGCGAGCTTTAGGGAGTATGGCCCGGGATGCCGCGTCCTCGGTCATCCGCAGCGGGATCGAACAGATGGAAATCGGTGTCCGCGACGAAGCTGGCCCGCTGATGGCCGTTCGCTTTCTGTTTGAGGTCAGCCGGGACAGGAAGCGCTAACGACCGGCGGCTCTAAGTCCAGTCTCAGTTAGGACACTCGCGCTGTAGAACTAGGGCACCGTTGCCATCCGCTATGCGAGAAAGTTGGAGAGCGCGCAGTATCGAAGCTGCCGACAATAAGAAGATCGGCGGATCAAATGATGGCCCAGCACCGGCCTCTAGGCCCCCAGAGGTGCTGGTGTCGTTTCCTTTGGCGCGGTTAGGAACGAACGTGGCCGAAGCTTGTTTGTCTGACGAATGCGGCAATCATCAGCCCCCCGAACCGCATTCGGACAGTATGAACGGAAGGCCCACGGCCCCAGCGTTTTCCCCAACGCTGGGGCATTTTCGTTCGTGGAACAATTCACAATTATCGCAGTTTAAGATTCGGTACGACGAGGAGTGGGACTAACATATCGGCCTCAGTGCTCTCCCCGGGGGCACTGGGGCCGGTTATCTGAGGCGAGACCGCCCGTGTTCAGACAGGATCACTGGGACGCAGTGGACTATAGCTTCCTTGGCCTTGCCGGCGCTTCGTTCATCGCACTCATCATTAGCATCGGATGGCTGTTGATGGGCTGATGGACTTCCGGCAGCAGTCTAGCTCGCGAGAGGTAAGCTCAACAATTAAGTTTGGGTCTGCGGAGGCTGCGGCCTGATTTCCGGCGGGCAGAGCGCGAGATTGGCGGGCGAGGGGAGTGATGGAGTGTCCTGCCAAGAGTGGCAACGCGCGGCTAACGGAAATACGTGAGTCCTCCCGCCACGACCGCTAGGACGAAGGCCAAAACGGCAGCCGCAACGATCCAGGGCATGTCGCGGCGTTCTGGTGGGGTCATCGGAAAATCCTTGTGCACTACGGATGCAGAAGCGAAAGCAGCCGTTGACGGTGCTGCTCGCGGTCGAGCTGATTTTTACGCATCGCCTCCAGCTCGGCTTGCGCCCTCGGAGTGTCTTCTTTCCGCCGCTTCAATTCGAATAAATTTCCGCCGCTTCAATTCGAATAAAAGCGCCTCGAGGTCCGCAAGACGCTTTTCGCCTTCAACCACATCGAGCTCTTGTCGCAGCTCGTCCATGATCGCGTCTTTGTACATTGTCTAATTCGTGCGCCTTACCATAACGCTTTCCGACCGGACGCGCTCCACTCTTGGCTTCCCGGGCCAAGCGCTCCGCTTCAGCCTTTCGCTGTTTTCGTGGAATGCTTTTTGCGCTTTGGCGTGGTCACTCAATGCTTCCTTCGCTTCCGCCTTCCGCGCCTACAGGCGATCTCCTCCGCTCTCGCATATTGATCATTGCCGAACCTCATCTTCGGGCTCGACTTGTTCAACGCCCGGGACTGTTGTTTGATCCTACGAGGCTCCTTTGGTCTTAGGTTAGGCGAACAGGTCTTTGCCGCGATTTGCCGCTTCCGACTAAGGGGGCCGAAAAGCGCCGTCCCTTCGTAAGTCCCAGATAGGAGCAACCGACCCCGCCCCCTCGCCGGCTAGCTTGAACTAGGAATGAACCCCGGCTGCCCCGTGGAAGAAATCCGGACGAGAGCCGGCGCCGGCACGCCCCGGCTTTTGGGCTGGTAAGGCCGCGACGTGTTCTGCCCAGCGTTCGAGCGCCTCGCGCAATCTCGGCCGCGTACGGCGCGCGGTTATATACACCAGCAACGCCCGCCCGGTGGCCGCTGACGTGGTTTGGATCGCCTCCACGATGTGTGGCAACACGCCAAGCCGGTCGGCCATCACAGTGGACGCCGATCTGCGAAGATCGTGAACGGTCCAATGGGGTAGGGGTTCGCCCAAGGCTTCCGCAATGCGCGCATCAAGTGCCGACTTCGACTTTGACCAGCCGGAGAATCCGCGATGCGGGTCACCGCTGCGTCGGGGTCCGTCACCAAAGTGGAAGTCTCGGCCATCTCGGCGGAGTGGGACTAGGGCCAAGGCGGCGGGAACCAATGGCAGCAAGTGCTCGCCATGGTTCTTGGTTCGGGTGGCTGGCAGCGTGCAGAGTCCCGAATTAGTATCAAGCTCGGCCCATTGCATACTGCCTACTTCATCACGACGTAGGGCTGTGAGTAGCAACAGGCGCACGATGCGTCCGTAATCGTCATCGCCACAGGCCTGCCAAATGGCTGATAGCTCCGTCTCCGTGAGGACCCGTTCGCGGCTTCTCGACTGCGCGGGTCGATTGGTGCCGAGAACCGGGTACGCGGCAATGTCGAGGCCCTCGCGTATTGCCCAGTTGAACATTGAGGACAGGACTGTCCGAGCGCGGGCCGCTGAGACCGCTCCGTGAACTGAGACGATGTCAGCGATACGAGCCGAGATATGACGGCGGGTGATTTGGAAAACCGAGACCGGATGCAGGGGTTTCCAGCTGACCAACAAGTAGCGTTCGACTTCCGAATAGGTTCGGGGCTTCAGCCTTTCTTCATTCGGGAGATATTGATCCGCGATTACCGAAAGTGTGTCGGCCGCCTGCAGGCGTGCCTTGGCTTTCTCGTCCGCGGGGTCTCTGCCGTTGGCAACAAGGCCCAAGAGCCGCTTGGCTTCCTTGCGTGCCAGCTCGGGTGTCCACGCGCGCCGTGAGGACCGATCGTGACGAAGCGCTGCCGACCGCGCTATGTAGTGCCGCGCGGTGTCGGGTCGAAGGGGCGCCACGGCAAAGCAGCGCGAGCGCCGCCAACAGCCCGATGCCGATGATCATGTGGAGGGCGTGGATCGCAGTCGCGATGAAGTAGAAAATGAAGAACAGCTGGACGCCGTTGGCGAGGTCCCCTGTGAAGCGGAAATCGATGCCCGGCACGAGATGTTCCTCGTACTCCCCGTGATACTCGATGCCCTTCAGCGCGATGAAGGCAAGCCCGAGGCAGATCGCGGCGGCAAGCAGCCCAGCGGTCAACCTGCGCGTTTCCGCCGCGAAGATCTCGACCGCCCAGGCGACCAGGAAGCTGGAGGTGAGCAGGATCGCGGTGTTCGCCGTTCCGATCACGATCTCGGTGTGCCGGCTCCCCGTGGCAAAGCCCTGCGGATAGGCGTGCCGGGGGCGTCTTAATAGGAATTGGTGCTGCTCGCCGGGATTATCGTCATGAGGGTCGGCCTAGCCATGCATACGTTGCGTTGTGTAGGTCGCAGACCGTCTTGCGTAACCCGGATTACCCGTCACTTTCCGACGCGCCTCGCACTCCTCGGCGCCATGCTCCCGGACTGACGCCGACCATTGCTGAAAATACCCTCGTAAAGTGGCTCTGATTGGCGAACCCAGCCGATTTCGCAACCTCGGACAGCGGCAGATCGCGGATGGTCATCAACTGCTCGGCCGTCTTCACCCGCCGGCGAAGTAGCCATCTATGCGGCGGCAGGCCAGTGGAGATTCGGAACGCCCGCGAGAAATGATCGACCGAAAGATCAAACTCAGCTGCGATCTGCCGTAAAGGAGTTTTTCCGGCGAGATCGGCATCGAGCATATCGCAAGCGCGGTCTAACTGCCACGGAGCGAGGCCGCCGCGGATCGTCTTGGCGCGACGCCGAAGGCCACCGTAGGTTTGAGCGACGTGCGCAGTAAGTGCGTGCAACATGTGGTCGACGAAAAGCTGGTTGGTCTCGTCCGCTCGACGCAAAGCTTCAACGAGCGACGCGCCGAGATTACGGACGACTGCGTCGTCGTGGCCTATACCGGGCGCATAGGCAAGCTCGCCAATGCGCGGTGCGCCGGCCTGCCTCGCAATGTCGTCAAGGGCTGAGCGCGGAAGATAGAAAAAGAGGGAGTGAAACGGCTTGTCGATGACATAGCGCGGATCTCGCTTCAAATCGTAGAGATAGGTCGCGCCGGCGTGGACATTCGTCTTGGTAACGCATCGGCCCCGCTCCCAGCACTCGCAGTCCGGATAATCACGAAATTTGAGGCTGACGAGGTAGGCGTCTTCTGAGGGCAGCGAACCGGAAAGGCTCGGCACCGGGTTGTCATTTCGGGTTTCGGTCACCGCCAGCTCGGAACTGCGCAGCGTACGTGCAATCAGCGAAGGTGCGTTCTTCGCCTGCAGGGGTCGTCCGAGCCTCGATCCGTAGACGCCGGCCTGTGCCATTTGAGTTGATCCGGAAGGTTAGACCGCAGGCGCTGATCGCCCTGCGAATTTTGCGGTGCATTATCGGAAATAGGCAAGCGGCTGTCCACGGCGACCCGGCGATGCGCAACTTTTCGTGAGGGCAAATCGTCGCGCAATTCGTAACGGATTCCGAAGCAATTTCAATAGGGTTGACCCAATCAACTGCCGCTAGGAACTTGGGGTGGAATCGGAGCGCAGGTCGCCACTATTCGCAAGCACACGTGATCCCGTGACCCGTGGTCGCACGGTCCTCGTTTGGCACGGAATGAGGCAAGACATGACGGCTTTGGGAAAGACGCGGGCGCCCTGCGAGCCCTAGAAACAAGCCGCAGAAGCCAAGTGACCGTGACGGCCGTGTCATGACATGGACCTTTACGGGCATTTGCCGAAGAAGCAGCGAAAGACCGCGGGGTAGAAGCGATCAGGAGGCCACGCAAATGCTTAGGGCAACCGTATCCACGGGCTCGCAGCCTTCATCGCACCTAGCGCGCTTACCTATGACTCTCAATACCAAAACTGCAGACCGCCCACTTGCTTTGATCGTAGACGACGATGAGGAGATCCGGTCGGCGCTTCGGGAGCTTTTGCTGTCGGTCGGCATCGACGCGTGCTGCTTTGGCTCGACGCAGGAATTGTTGCGCGCCGATCTTCCGGAGCGCCCCGGCTGCCTGATTCTCGATGTTCGCATGCCGGGAACAAGCGGGCTAGATCTGCAACAGCGTCTGGCATTGAACGGCAACACGAAACCGATCATTTTCCTCACGGGTCATGGCGATATCGCCATGACCGTCCAGGCAATGAAGGCGGGAGCCGTCGACTTCCTGACGAAGCCAGTCAGAGACCAGACGCTCCTCGACGCCGTCGCGGCGGCGATCGAGAAGGATGTCTCGCAAAGAGCCGCGGCCAGGCGCATAGCGCAACACGCCGCCCGCTTCGCAACGCTGACACCGCGCGAACGTGAAGTCCTGGGCGAGGTAGCAAGGGGCCGCCTCAACAAGCAGATCGCCTTTGATCTCGGCATCAGCGAGATCACTGTGAAATTGCATCGCGGCAACGCGACGAGAAAGCTGCAAGCAACGTCCGTCGGAGACTTGATCCGGATTTGGGAAGCACTTCCCGCGGAACTTCGCGGGAGGTAGCTACCCAGCCTACACCAAGGAATAGGTACAACCCGATCAACAATGGGCAGATGGTCGCCGGGCCATGCCAGCGAAAGACATCTGTTTGTCCAAAACACCCTTAGTTGCCATCGTAGATGACGACCAAGCTGTACGAGAGGCTCTTTGCGATCTCCTCCTGGTCCTCGACGTTGCGTGTCGCTCGTTTGATCGGGCGGAGGCTTTCATGGCCGAATTTGTGCCGGGCCGCTTCGATTGCCTGATCACGGATGTGAGCATGCCCGGCCGGAGCGGGCTCGAACTACAAGAGCGATTACGGGAGCTGGGCTCGTCAATGCCGGTCATTTTTGTCACCGCCGACACAAGTCCGGCGACAGAGGCTCGCGCACTGAGGGGCGGTGCCTATGCCTGCCTGACCAAGCCGGTCAATGATGAGGTGCTCTTTCATCTCCTGCAGAACGCAATGAACTGCGCAGGCCGCTCGCGACGCAACGAGCGACGGGATCCAACATCAGATGACTAATCTCGCCCGACAGATATCGCAAGGCGGCCAGCCGAATCTCGTTGCCTCTGCTCTCGGCACGGAACTGGCTGACCTTGTGTCCGAAAGCATCATCGTCAGCAACCTGCACGGTGTGATCCAGTACTGGAATGCCGCATCGGAAATCCTGTATGGCTGGCCCTCCATGGCGATGGTGGGTCGACGCATGGCAGAGATCGGCTCGCGCGGCCACTCCGGTATCGATCACATCGAGATACTGCTGCGCGAAGGTCGATGGGAGGGTCTCGTCTTTCGGCGTAGCCTGGCCGGAGTCGAGATTGCGGCGGCCGTACGGCAGGTGGTGCGACGAGACGCAACCGGCGCGGTCCTTGACATCGTTGAGTGTGGCCGAAATGCAGGACCACTAACCGAAGCAGCATACCTGCGCATGGATGCCGAGTTGCAGGGATCTCTGGCCGCTGCTTGGGAGCTTGATGCCTCGCCGGCCCGGCCCCTGCTCGATGCAATCGCGAAGCACAGGCGCCGCGGAGCCGCTATCGACCTTGATCAGCATCCGGACTGGGTCAACGGACTGCTTACCGCCACTCGAATTCTGGCTGTCAATGATCGAGCGGTTCGCATGTTCGGGGCACATGCAGGGCACGAGCAGATGATCGGTCAACCAATCGGTACGTTCTGGCCGGCTGAAAGCCGCTCAATCCTGGCCGGACTAATCGAAGACGTTGCCACAGGCCGCTCGCGCCTCGAGATCCGCAGAATGGTCCTGAGCGGCGCGATACGCAACCCCATCATCAGGGCCTGGCATTCTGCGGACCCGAAGCCGCCGGGCACCGTGCTTGTTACGATCAACGGCGCGATCGATGATGACCGCACGTCCTGGGAGTTGCAGGCGAGCGAGGGTCGATATCGCAAGCTCATTCAGTATCTACCGACGGCTCTCTGGCAGGTCGACTCCCGGCGCGCGGGCGAGGTCTTCGACGATCTGAAGGCGAAGGGTGTTCGCGATATTGCTGCCTATCTGGCGACACACCCTGATCTTATCGAGCACGCCAAGGACGTCGTTCGTGTGACGGACGTCAACCACGATGCAGTCTCACTGTTTCGGGCACACAATCCCGCCGACCTAATCAAACCGGTTCGATACCTGTTTGCCGCCGTCCCGGGGCTCGCCGAGCGGGTCATGGTGGCTCACTTTGAAGGTCGACGCAATCTCATAGAGGAGACCAGGATCCGTGCATTCGACGGTTCGCTCATCGATGTCCTGTTCACGGTCACATATCCTGTGCCCCCCGAGCAACTCGACAACACCTTCATCACCATCCAGGACATCAGTGAGCGCTTGAACGCCGAACGGCAACTTCGGAAACTGCAAGCTGATTTCGCGCATGCTGGCCGCATCGCAACTCTTGGGGAGCTCGGAGCTTCGATCGCGCATGAGATCAATCAGCCGCTTACGGCCATCGTGACCAATGGTGAGGCAAGCTTGAGGTGGCTGGCGCGCGCAGATCAAAACATCGAAAAGGTCACCCAGCTCACGTCCCGAATCGTGGCGAATGCGCGGCGCGCGAGCGACATCATTCATCGCATACGAGGCATGGCGGCGAAGCATGAACCAGAGAAGCGGCTCATGGATATCAATGACGTCGCGAAAGAAGCGCTGTTATTCATTCGCCACGACATTGAATCAAAATCAATTGCCTTGTCGACGACGTTTGCATCTGGGCTTCCCCAGGTGATTGGTGACCGGATTCAGCTGCAGCAGGTGATTATCAATCTGCTCGTCAACAGCGTCCAGGCCATCGTGCACTCCGGTCAACCGACACGTCGAATCGACGTCCAGACATCGGTCACCCAAGAAGGCTCGGTCGGCTTCTCCGTCTTGGACAATGGGCCGGGTATCGCCACCGGAGACCTCGGGCGCATCTTCGACAGCTTCTTCAGCACCAAGGATGCAGGAATTGGCATCGGCCTCGCGATCTGCCAGTCGATCATTAGGGCGCACGGAGGCAGCATTTTGGGCGCGAATCGTCCAAATGGCGGCGCGCATTTTCGCTTCACGCTTCCGGTGCCGGCGACTGCCGGTACCGATTCCAGCGTTGTCGCGCTCACTCGGTAAGCGCGCCAACGTTCGCAATGAGCGCCTGCGTTTGCAAGGAATAGCGCCCGCGATGGGGACAATCTCTCCCGAACTATACCGAGGTATAGGTCGACCTATCCGCTGAACCAGCGCGACCAGACCCGCTGCACGATGCCCTCGTACAGCGCTCGCCGCCATGATCGCAGCACACGGAAGCGATGCATCCGCAGACGCGCGGAACGAACGCTCTTCCCCAATGCGAGTGGAAGTTCATGAGCAAGCCCATCTTGCGCGCTCCCCTGGACAATGCGCCCGGCGTGACGCAGGCACATAGGAGTGACCCGCCGGTCGGTGAGCGGCGCCCCGCCAATGAAGAGATGGCACGCGTGCTCAGGACCAAGCCCTTTCGCGTTGCTTTGGAACCATCCAGCGGCACGATTGCATACTGGAAGCACGAGCCAGTACACGACATCGTCAAGCCGATGGTCGATCACGTCATCATGACCTACCCGACCGGCGTACAACGGCTCGAGCGGCGCACCGGACGATCAGTTGCGATCGGAACGGCTCGTCCCGGCGTCGTGACGCTCATTCCGGCTGGTTCGACCTCTCGGTGGGATATTCACCGGCCGATGCACGTCCTTCAGCTCTATCTTCCGCACGCAACACTCTCGCGCGTTGCCGACGAAGCCGACGTGGCCGCGCCCGCCGATCTTCTGGAGCGGACAGTACACTCGGATCCCGTTACTTCCCGGTTACTGATGAGTGCAGTGGATGTACTGGAAGGACACGCGACGCTGCACGCATTGTTCAGGCAGCAATTGATGGACCTTCTGGCAACACGCCTCTTGGCAGCACATGCTGGCTCGTCGATCACGGTTCGGCCAACTCTGGGCGGTCTGTCGCCGAATGTCCTGCGCCGCGCCATCGAGCGCTTGCGCTCCGATAGCGATGCGGACGTTTCCCTTGGAGCACTCGCTTCAGAGGCCGGCCTCTCGCGCTTCCATTTTTGCCGTGCCTTCAAGGAGAGCACAGGCCTTTCGCCTCATGCCTGGCTGCGCCAGCGACTGCTCGAGCAGGCCATGGAGATGCTGCGCGACACCGACGCATCGGTCGTCGCGGTCGCGGAAGCCCTTGGCTACGGCTCTCAGACCGCGTTCGCCGCGGCATTCAAACGTTTGACCGGCGAAACACCGACCAATTGGCGGCGCAACATGCGTTAGCAGCAATCGCGCTGCAATCGGCGCAATCGCTCTCGGGCAGTGGTCCCCGAGATCCCTTAGATAGCGGTAAGAGATCTGACGATACGGAGCCCAACAGATGATTTCCAAAAAGACGTTCAGCGGCCTCGCCACGTCGCGTCGAAACTTGCTGGCGAGCACGCTCATTTGCGCGACATCGCTGACCGTTCGCCCGTCTTCGGCGATTGGCAAGGAAAGGGACCATTCGATGTCGGCCACACAAGGAAGCGATCCCGCGACCTCTGTGACGACCAAGGACGGCGTGCAAATATTCTACAAAGATTGGGGGGCGAAGTCCGCCCAGCCGATCGTCTTTCATCACGGTTGGCCGCTCAGTTCTGACGATTGGGACGCGCAGATGCTGTTCTTCGTCGGCAAGGGCTATCGAGTCATTGCGCATGACCGGCGAGGTCATGGCCGCTCGAGTCAAGTGAGCGATGGCCATGACATGGATCGCTATGCAGCCGACGTTGCGACTGTCGTCGAGCATCTCGATCTTCGTAATGCCATTCACGTTGGTCATTCCACGGGCGGCGGCGAAGCAGCGCGCTACGTCGCACGCCACGGCAGGAACCGGGTGGCCAAACTGGTCCTGATCGGGGGCGTGCCTCCCTTGATGTTGAAGACGGAAGCCAATCCGGCGGGCGTGCCCATTGAGGTGCTTGACGGATTGCGCAAGCAGCTCGCAGTGAACAGAGCACAGTTCTATCTCGAATTCGCGAGTGGCCCGTTCTATGGCTACAATCGCCCAGGTGCACAGGCGTCCCCGGCGGTGATCTGGAATTGGTGGCGCCAAGCAATGATGGGTAACGCCAAGGCGCAATACGATGGCATCAAAGCCTTCTCGGAAACCGACTTCACCGAGGATCTGAAGAACATCGACGTCCCCACGCTTGTCCTGCATGGCGGCGACGATCAGATCGTCCCCGTTGGCGATTCTGCAACCTTGTCGGCGAAGCTTCTGAAACGAAGCACTTTGAAAATTTACGACCTGCTACCGCACGGTCTGTGTACGACGCATCCCGATCTCATCAACGCCGATTTGCTCAAATTCGTGAGCGCCTAGCTCGGCGTCTTCATCGAAGCGGATCAACCCAAGGAGTAATCAAATGCGACTCGTCATCATTGGCGCCGGATTCGCCGGCATGTATGCCGCTCTCTCTGCGGCCCGGCTACGCGACATCCAGGGCGTTCCGCCCGAGGCGTTCGAAATTGCGTTGGTTTCACCGGAGCCGACGCTGGTGATTCGACCGCGGCTCTATGAGCCGAAACCGGAGACCCTGACAGCTTCGCTCCTGGATGTGCTGAAGGCCGTTGACGTTGCCTACGTGAAAGGTAGCGCCGAGTCGATCGATACCAAGTCCCAAGTGGTAGACATCGTTGCGGCCAAGGGTGCGAAGCGGAGACTCACCTATGACCGATTGATTGTCGCCACTGGCAGCCGGCTGTTCCGTCCCAGCATCCCTGGGCTCGCTGAACACGGCTTCAGCGTCGACCAGCTCGACGACGCAATCGCCCTCGACCGGCATTTGCATCATTTGGCGGGGTGGCCGGTGTCACAGATGCGCGACACGGTTGTCGTGGCCGGCGGCGGATTCACTGGCATCGAAGTCGCGACAGAAATGCCCGCGCGGCTTCGTGAGATCCTCGGCAAGGATGCCAAGCCGCGTGTCGTCATCGTCGAACGAAACAGTTCGATCGCCCCCGACATGGGCGAAGGTCCTCGTCCTATCATCGAAGCTGCGCTGTATAAGCTGGGGGTGGAGACTCGGCTCGGCGTTGGCGTCACCGCGCTCGACAAGTCCGGCGTCACGCTTTCCAGCGGAGAACATATTGACAGCGGCACCGTGATCTGGGCGGCCGGCATGCGCGCCGCTCCGCTAACCGCACAGATTCCAGCAGAGCGAGACAACTTTGGACGCCTGCTCGTCGATCCCGACTTGCGCGTGCTGTCGGTGGCTGGCGTTTTTGCGACCGGTGATGCCGCGAGAGCGGCATGCGACCAGGTTGGCAACTACGCGCTGATGTCCTGCCAACATGCCACGCGGATGGGCGCATTCGCCGGCAACAATGCGGCCGCCGAGCTGCTCGGCGTTCCGACCAAACGGTACCACCAAAAGGCCTACGTCACCTGCCTCGATCTGGGAAAAGCCGGCGCGCTGTTCACGCGAGGCTGGGAACGCAAGGTCGAAATGGTTGGCGACGAAGCCAAGAAGACCAAGAGGGATATCAATACCGTCTGGATCTATCCGCCGCGAGCGGAGCGTGCCGCTGCTCTTGCGTCCGCTGATCCGGAGCGCGTGACTGATCTCTGAACGCCTCACAAGCATTGACCCGCTTTCTGCGCGGGAAGCACGAGCCGCTCAGGACGAGCGCTGAAATTCTCGAAGATGGATCGGATGATCCGCAATACTCAACAGGAGACAACCATGAGCTTAGACACTGCCGCACGCTCCGTTAGATCGAAGCCCGACGAACTGGTACCATCGCGCTACGCGCTGAAAATCGGCGACATCGATGTTATGGTGATCAGCGACGGCGTGCTGCCGCTGCCGTCCAAGATGCTGGCGCACAACGCCGACCCGGCCGTCCGTGCCGCCTGGTTGGACGATATGTTTCTGCCGCCGGACGCGTTCGACTGGGCGCTGAACGTGGTCGTGGTACGCAGCGGCGCGCAGACGATTTTGATCGACGCGGGTCTCGGACTGGACCCGGATCTGCACCTGCCGCGGGCCGGGCAGTTGGTCAAGCGACTCGAAGCCGCCGGCATCGATCTGGCATCGGTGACCGACGTGGTGCTGACCCACATGCACATGGACCATGTCGGCGGCTTGCTGGTCGAGGGCGTGAAGGACCGGCTGCGGCCGGACCTGCGGATCCACGTGGCAGCCGCGGAGGTCAAATTCTGGGAGGCGCCCGACTTCTCCCGCGTCTCCATGCCGCCAGGATTCCCGGACGCGCTTCGGGCCACCGCAAAGCGGTTCGCGAACGAGTACCACAACCAGCTGCGGACGTTCGAAGATGAGCACGAAGTTGCGCCGGGCGTCGTAGTCCGCCGCACCGGTGGCCACACTCCCGGACACAGCGTGGTTCGCGTGGCATCCGGCGGCGACCAGCTGACGTTCGCCGGCGACCTCGTCTTCGCCGTCGGGTTCGAGCACCCGGATTGGCACAACGGCTTCGAGCACGATCCCGAGGAAGCCGCTCGCGTCCGGATCGAACTTTTGCGCGAACTGGCGGTGAACCGCGAACTGCTGGTGGCTACGCACATGCCGTTCCCGTCGGTCGGTCATGTCGCAGTCGCCGGCGACGCGTTTCGTTGGGTGCCGGTTTTCTGGGACTACTGACCGCGCGTTGAGTCAAATCCGAAGCAGGGGCGGGTGCTGACAAGCGCGACGCGCCCGCCACTGACAAACTTGGAGCTTACCCCGTGAAACACGAGACCGTGCGCGCATCGTCGTTCGCGATGCCGCTAAGCAGTCCGGCCTTTCCTCCCGGTCCTTACCGCTTCGTCGACCGCGAGTATTTCATCATCCAGTACCGCACCGATCCCGAAGCGCTGCGCCGCGTGGTGCCGGAACCGCTGGAGGTCACCGAACCGGTGGTGAACTACGAGTTCATCCGCATGCCGGATTCCACCGGTTTCGGCGACTACACCGAGAGCGGCCAGGTCATTCCGGTATGCTACAGGGGCCAGTTGGGCGGCTTCACCCATCAGATGTTCCTGAACGACCATCCGCCGATTGCGGGCGGGCGCGAGCTATGGGGGTTTCCCAAGAAATTGGCGCAACCGAAGCTCGAGGTCGAAATCGATACGCTGGTTGGCACTTTGAACTATGGCTCAGTCCGCATTGCTACCGGCACCATGGGCTACAAGCACCGCACGCTCGATACCGCGGCGGAAGCCCGGAAGCTCGCAGCCCCCAATTTCCTTCTCAAGATCATTCCGCATGTCGATGGCGCGCCGCGCATCTGCGAGCTGGTGCGCTTCCACCTCGAGGACATCACCGTGAAGGGCGCTTGGACCGGGCCCGCTGCCCTGGATCTGTACTCGCACGCCCTGGCACCCGTCGCCGAGTTGCCGGTGCTGCAGGTTCTGTCGGCCAAGCACCTCGTCGTGGACTTGACGCTCGGGCTCGGCGGCGTGGTCCATGACTATCTTGCCACCGACCAGGGAACTCCGCGCTGCGGCTCGGTCTCTGACGTCCTGATCGAAGCAAATGCCGGCTGACCGAAATCAGCCCTACATCCGGAGCTCCAGAAAATGCTGAACGTCATGCGCGGGAAAATCGATCCGGCGCCGCAGCCGGCCAAGCCGTTGCCATATGATGTCGTGGCCCTGGTGCTGCAGGGTGGCGGCGCGCTTGGTGCCTATCAAGCAGGCGTTTACGAAGGCCTGCACGAAGCTGGCATACGGCCGAACTGGTTGGCTGGCATTTCGATCGGCGCGCTGAACGCCGCCATTATTGCCGGCTCGTCCGAGGCCGAGCGAATCGAACGGCTACGCAAGTTCTGGGAGAGCATCTGCGCGGCGGCGGTGGAATGGCCGGTTGGCGAAGGGCTTGCCAATGCGATGCCGTTCGCCTTCGATCTCCGCTCAGCGCACAATGCCCTGGCGGCCCTCAAGGCCCTCCTCCAGGGGCAACCCGGCTTTTTCAAGCCACGCTTCCCGCCACCGTTCCTGTCGCCCTTCTCGGGCAACGCGGCGACGAGTTTCTACGATACCTCACCATTGCAGCAGACGTTGGAGCGGCTTGTCGACTTTGATCGGCTAAACGCGGGGGAGGTGCGCGTCAGCGTTGGCGCGGTCAACGTCCGTACAGGCAACCTGACTTATTTCGACACCGCTGAACGCCGGCTCGGACCGCAGCATTTCATGGCATCCGGTGCCCTGCCGCCGGGTTTCCCTGCGGTCGAGGTCGACGGCGAGCCCTATTGGGACGGCGGCGTCGTTTCGAACACGCCTTTATCCCGAGTGCTGTCGAGCGAGCCGCGAGACACGCTGACCTTCCAGGTCGATCTTTGGTCGGCGCGGGGCCGCGTGCCGAATGACCTGATGGAGGTGTCGAGCCGCCAGAAGGACATTCAGTATTCCAGCCGCACACGCGCCATCACGGACCAGGCGCTACGGATGCAGAAGATGCGTCAGGCGCTGCAGCGAGTGCTCGAAATGTTGCCGGATGGCGCGAAGCAGGATCCGGAAATCCGCGCCATCGCGGACATGGCTCGCCATCGGTCCTGCAACATCATCCATCTGATCTACCAGTCCAAGACCTACGAGCGCCATTCAAAGGATTACGAATTCGGGTTGAGCGCGATGCGGGCGCATTGGCAGAGCGGTCTGGAGGATATCCGCCGTACGTTAGCCGATCCGCGGCGGCTCGACCCGCCTGCTCCCGAACTCGGCATTGTCACGCACGATATCCACCGCCGTGACTGATCTCGCCGAAAATCTTATCCCAAACCATCGAAAGGAAGTCCCATGTTGAAGGGCAGGGTAGCCGTCGTCACCGGATCGACCAGCGGTATTGGGCTCGGTATCGCTAAGGAGTTGGCCAAGCTCCGGGCTGACATCGTTTTGAATGGCTTTGGCGATGCCAGCGAAATCGAGGCGATCCGAGGCGGCATCGAACGCGAGCATGGTGTGCGCGCCGTTTACGATGGCGCCGATATGTCGAAGGAGGAGGCCGTGCGCGGATTGATCGCAGCGACGGTCGAGAAATTCGGCCGGCTCGACATCCTCGTCAACAATGCCGGCATCCAGTTCACTGCGCCGGTCGAAGAATTCCCAATCAGCAGGTGGAACATGATCTTGGCGATTAATCTGTCGGCCGCGTTCCACGGCATTGCGGCGGCTGTCCCCCAGATGAAGAAGCAGTGCTGGGGGCGGATCGTCAACATTGCCTCCGCGCACGGCCTCGTCGCTTCGACGCACAAAGCCGCCTACGTCGCGGCCAAGCACGGTCTGGTCGGCTTGACCAAAGTGGTCGGCCTGGAGACTGCCGGGAGCGGGGTCACATGCAATGCGGTCTGTCCGGGCTGGGTGCGAACGCCCCTGGTCGACAAGCAGATTGATGACATCGCCGCGCAAAGAGGCATCAGCCGGACCGAAGCAGCCAGAACACTCCTGGCCGAGAAGCAACCATCCCTCGAATTTGTTTCTCCGGCGCAGCTTGGCGGCACTGTCGCTTTTCTATGTTCGTCCGCCGCTGACCAGATCACCGGAACCGCGATCTCGGTTGATGGCGGCTGGACCGCCCAGTAACCGCAGAGGAGCGAGATCAATATGCATAACGAAGAAAAAGTTATTGTCCTGACCGGCGGCACTTCAGGAATTGGGCGAGCGGCGGCGATCCGCCTTGCCAATCAGGGCGACAAGGTGCTCGTGACCGGCCGCCGGGCGGGTCCCCTGGACGAGACGATTGCGGAGCATCCGAACATCGCGGGTATCGTTGCGGATGCGGCCTCGACTGATGATGCCAGGCGTACAATTGCCAAGGCGATGGATCTCTGGGGCAGAATAGACGCCTTGGTCAACACGCCGCGCCGCGCAATCCTTCCATTGGCCGATACCACGGCCGATCGGATCATGGATATCTTCTCGGTTAATGTGCTAGGTCCCAGCCTGCTCGCCTCCGCTGCCCTTCCGCACCTGAAGGCGAGGCGCGGCACCATCATCAATGTGTCGAGCACGTTTGGTCATCGGCCCGCGGCCGGACTGTCTCATTATGCAGCGAGCAAGGCGGCGCTGGAGCACCTGACCCGCTGTTGGGCGCTGGAGCTTGCGCCATTCGGCATACGGGTGAACGCCGTCGCCGCTGGGCCAACGGAGTCCGGCGCCCTCACCGGCATGATGGGGCTGACCCAGGAACAGGCCGCCGCGGTCAAGGAACAGGAGCGTGCACGCATCCCGCTCGGGCGGCGCGGCGTTCCGCACGATGTCGCAGAATGGATTGTCCGGCTTGCCGGCTCAGCCTCGGAATGGATGACCGGCCAAGTGGTCGCCATCGACGGCGGCCTGGGGTTGGCCTAGTCGCGATCAGGGTGTGGGCGCTGAATCCGAAAATGATGATCAGCACAATGGATGCCGACCTGAGGAACAGGGTCGATGAGCTCGAACGACGACTGCAAAGCGGAGTGACCGAGAATGCCCGTCTGCAGGGCGAACTCGCTATCGCGTTGGAGCGGCAGACCGTCACGGCAGGAATCCTCAATGTCATCGCCAGTTCACCAACTGACGTGCAGCCGGTATTCGACGTCATTTCTGAAAGCGCGAGGCGGTTGCTTGCCGGCCAAACGGCGCTCGTGACACGTGTCGTCGGCGACATGCTTCATTTGGCGGCATGCACGGCGGGAAGCGTGGCCGGTGATGAGGAGATACGAATCTCATTCCCCGCGCCGCTCACGTCCTCCGGCATCCACAGCCGGGTCGCACTCACGTCGACGATCGCATTTCGCTCCGATATCGAGGCCGAACCGGGTGTTCATCCGGCGATCAGGAGCATGGCACGCGCGAGGGGATATCGAAGCATCGTGGTCGTGCCCATGCTCCGAAAAGGCGTGGCGATCGGCACAATCGGCGTTTCGCGCGTCGAACCCGGAACCTTCACGGACAGCCAGATCAACCTTCTCAAGACGTTCGCCGATCAGGCCGTGATCGCGATCGAGAACGCACGGTTGTTCGAAGAAGTAGAGGCCCGCACGAAGGAACTCGCCAGATCCCTCGACGATCTACGCGCGGCCCAGGACCGCCTGGTGCAGACCGAAAAGCTCATATCGCTGGGTCAGCTCACTGCTGGCATTGCGCACGAGATCAAGAACCCGCTCAACTTCGTCAACAATTTCGCCGCGCTCTCGGTCGAGCTGACCGGCGAGTTGAACGAGGTTCTTGCTCCGGTCATGCTCGCGGATGACATCCGCGACGAAGTCGAAGAACTGAGAGGGCTGCTAACAGACAATCTTCAGAAGATCGTGCAGCATGGCAAGCGCGCCGACTCCATCGTCAAGAACATGCTCCTCCATTCGCGTGGTGGCGGCGGCGAGCATCGGCCTGCCGACGTCAGTGCGCTGGTCGAGGAGAGCCTCAATCTTGCCTACCATGGCGCGCGCACCGAGAGACCACAGTTCAACGTCACCCTCAGGCGCGAGTTCGATCCGGACACCGGGATTGCCGACGTGTTCCCGCAGGAGATTACGCGGGTGCTGCTGAACGTCATCTCCAATGGCTTCTATGCCGTGGCGAAGCGCTGTGAGCACGGTGATCCCGGATTTGAACCCGCGCTCAGCGCCGTCACGCATGATCGCGGCGAATACGTCGAAATCCGCATCCACGACAATGGCGTCGGTATTCCGCCCGAGGTGAAGGAGAAGATGTTCAATCCGTTCTTCACGACCAAGCCGCCGGGCGAGGGAACGGGCCTCGGCCTTTCCATGAGCCACGACATCATCGTGAAGCAACATGGCGGCAGGATCGATGTCGAGACTGAGCCCGGAGAATTCACCGAGTTCACCATCCTGCTGCCGCGCAACATCGGTCTTTCTCGCAGTATCGGGGGCTGACTATGACTGTATCGGTTCTTGTGGTGGATGACGAACCCGATCTGGAGGTTCTGTTTCGCCAGCAATTTCGACGCGAGCTTCGCGCCCAGCGCTTTGTGATGGACTTTGCCGGATCGGCAGCGCAGGCCCTTAACCGCATCTCCGATACCGACGAGCAAACGCTGATCCTCATTCTCTCCGACATCAATATGCCCGGGATGAGCGGGCTGGAGATGCTGCCGCAGCTTCGCGCTCGGCGGCCCGACGTTCCGGTGATCATGATCACGGCGTACGGTGATGCCGAAACGCGCAAGACGGCACTTGAGCGGGGCGCGCTGGCCCTGTTGACCAAGCCGATCGACTTTGGCCAGGTCCGTCAGGCGATCCAGGAAAGACTGGAACTGGCCGCATGACCGCCACCGTTCTTGTAGTCGATGACGAGCCGGATCTGGAGGCGCTCATCCTCCGGAGATTTCGCCGGCAGATTCGCGAGCGGCAGGTAGCCTTCATGTTCGCGCGCGACGGTCTTGAGGCGTTGCAATCGATCGAGCAGCATCCGCATGTCGATCTCGTGGTCTTGGACATCAACATGCCGCGCATGGACGGTCTTTCGCTGTTGGCGAAACTGCAGGAGCGAGAGGACAGAAAGCTGGCGATTGTCGTCTCGGCGTACGGCGATATGAGCAACATACGGACCGCAATGAATCGTGGCGCGTTCGACTTCCTGACCAAGCCCATCGATTTCGCCGACCTGGAATCCACGATCCACAAGACCATCCGTCACATCGAGGTCTTGCGCGAAGCGCGCCGGCGCCAAGCGGACGCGGAGCGCGCTCATGCGTCGCTGTCCAGATATTTCTCGCCTGAGCTCGCTAAGCGCCTTGCTGCGGTGGATGGCGACGATGGAATGCAGGTCCACTGGCGCGACATTGCGGTGATTTTCACCGATATTACGGGGTTCACCTCACTCGTCGAGACGGCCGATTCGAATGTGCTGACAGATCTGCTCAACGAATACGTCGGTGGACTGACGGATGTCGTCTTCGCCTATGAGGGGACGGTGGCGAAGGTGATCGGCGACGCCATTCAGGTCCTGTTCAATGCACCCGGCGACCAGATCGATTACGCCACCCGTGCGATCGCGTGCGCGCAGGCGCTCGATCGACGGGCCGAAACATTTCGGGAGCGCTGGAAAGAGAGGGGCGTTGACTTCGGTGTCACGCGGATAGGCGTACATGCCGGGCCTGCACTGGTCGGCAATTTCGGCGGCGGCCGTTACTTTGACTACACAGCCTACGGGGACACAGTTAACACTGCCGCCAGACTGGAGGCGGCGAACAAGACATTGGGCACGCGAATTTGCGTCAGCGACTCGATCGCGTGTAAGGCCCGGGAGTTCAGGGGGCGGCCGATCGGAGATCTTGTTCTGCGGGGACGAAGTGAGGCGCTACGCGCCCACGAGCCCTTATCAGCTGCGGAGAGTTATGGGTTGGCCGCGACACAGTATGCAACTGCGTTTAACAAGTTGGAGGCAAATGACACCGATGTGGTGCCAGCCTTCGCAGCACTGGTCGGTCTCAACGCTGACGACCCGCTGGCGAATTTTCATCTGAAGCGGCTCCTCAACGGGGCCAAGGGTGTTCGAATGCATGTGGGCTGATTGATCACGCCACCGGGACGTGGACTCATTGATGCGTAGCTTCACCTGAGCCTAAGGCCGTTCCACCGATTGCAACCGATCGCTATTGCTGAGTCACAACCATGCTAAACGAAGATCACATGATGCCGCTTGTTCTGACCAACATCCTCGGAATTGCGGGTATCGTCGTTTGGCATGTTCAGGGGAGCAACCGTCCGACAGGCCGACTGATCGCCCAGATTCTGTTCTTTATCGGCATGAGTCTCGTGCTCTATCTGGGCGGCATCTCTCCGCACCGCGTCGATGGCGCTCACTTGCGGGGTCTCGGCGCGTTACTCTCCATATCGGCCCGGATCCTGTGGTGGACCCATCTCGCATGGGCCATTATTGGCCTGGTCCACATCTATATGCTGTTCAATCGCCGGCCACGGGAAGCGCATCTTATGCAGGACATGGCCGTCGGTGTCATCTATCTCGGTGTGGCGCTGTCGATCATTGGCTTTGTGTTTGGTGTCCCGGTCGGCACGCTGGTCGCGACCTCAGGCGTTGTCGCCATCATTTTCGGCCTCGCGCTGCAAAATACCCTTGGTGATGTCTTCTCAGGGATCGCGCTGACGCTGGGGAGGGCCTATGCCATAGGCGACTGGATCCAGTTGAAGGACGGCACGGAAGGCCGCGTCGTTGAGACCAACTGGCGCTCCACCAATCTCCTTACCGGAGGGTACAATGTCGTCGTTGTGCCGAACAGCATCCTGGCAAGACAGGGTGTCACCAATCTCAGCCGCCCCGACGAGACGCACCAGATCACGTTGACCGTACGCATTGCCACCACGACGCCAAACTTCGTCGAGCAAGTCATGCGATCGGTTCTGGAAGCCAGCACGCGGATCGTCCAGAACCCGTCGCCGATTGTCGCCCTGAATTCGATTGACGCAGCTGCGATCGAAGTCGAGTTGTTGTTCCGTGTGGAGAGTCCCGTCGGCTGGACGGCGGCCCGCAACGAAGTCATCGACCTCCTTTATAGCCAATGCAAAGCAAACGGTCTTTCGTTGGCCACCCCGGCCGAAAGCCTTGTCTTCGGCTCGGCCGCGATCAGCGACGAACATTCTGCCACGGCAATCGAGTTGCCTTCATCCGCGCGGGATGAGACCCCCGCGAACGTATCGATCGAGAGCGCCGCATGTTTCCTTTGAAAGGATTTGCACGAGATCGCGACAACCTGACGCTGCGCGGTTACTCGTGCCAAGCTTCGGCCCGCCCATATGATCCGTGCGACAACCCCCTAGTGGACATGAAGCTCGAGGTGGCCGTCCGACCGGTTGCCGATATCGATCGCGCTAAACGAGGGCGGCGGCTACATCGCGGAGTCGATTGCGCAGCCATGCGTGTGCGGGGTCATTGGTATGGCGAGGATGCCAATACATGGCTTCGTGGATGTCGGGCAAGGCAATGGGGGGCTCGAATAATTTGAGCTTCGAGCAGGAATGCAGCGCCCGGGCCTCGCGCTCCAGTACGAGACTGATGAGCGGGGTACCTTCGATGAGAAACGGCACCAGCAGAAAGCTCTCGACCGTGATTTGAATACGCCGCTGGATACCCATCTCGGAAAGCCGTTGATCGGCCAAGTTTAGCTGCCGATCCATACCGATGCCATAAACGAGATGCGGCAGTTTCAGGAACTGCTCGTGGGTCAAGCAATCCTTCGCGATGTGCGGATGCTGGGCGTCGGCAGCGCATAACCAGCGGTCGCTGAGTAGAGGCGTCGACGGGTATCCGGCGTCGCCAAACAGTTCGCTGGGTTCGATCACGAGGTCGGCCTGGCCGGTCTGCAACATGCGCCCCGGGTCGCGGGCGCGCGGCAGGAGATGAACGGTCACATTGGGCGCTTCGGTGGCGAGCGCACGTACCAACGGCGTCAACAATACCAGAACGGCGTAGTCCGAAGCACTTATCGAAAAGCTACGCGTATTTTCGGCAGGATCGAAATGCGCCTTCTTCGAAAGCGTTTGCTCGATGCGCTCCAGCGTCTCCCGCACCGGAACGATGAGCTCTTCGGCGTTTCGCGTCAGCTCCAACCCTCGACCGAAGCGAACCAGAAGCGGATCGTCGAACAGCTCGCGGAGACGCGACAGAGCCGCGCTCATCGCAGATTGCGTAAGGCCAATGCGCTCGCCGGCACGACTGACGTTTCGTTCCGTCAGCAGTGCATCGAGTACGACTAGCAGATTGAGGTCGACGCTGCGAAGGTTCAAAGCCCTGCTCCCGTTGACCGGCAAGTGACACAATACAGGAGTGTGCACGTTTCGACCGAACAAAATCAACCTGATTTGATGGTTTCGGAAGCCCGCGGCCGGATGCAAAGAGCGAGTCATAATCCATACGATCGATGTTAGACATCCACTGCATCGATAGTTGGGCGCGGCGCCGCGGTCGCCATGGTTCGATCGCGTGCAAAACGCAGCATTCGCGTAGATATTTGAAATCACAAATATCGATTGGACGCGTTGCAGTTCTCCCGAATAGCCTCGCGACATTGCCAACATCGCGCACTGTCCTCCGAGCGGGCAGGAAATAGCGCGAGACTGCGATGGGAGGCTGTACGATGAGACATCATTTGGAGACGGGCGTCAGTACGCACGCTGCGCTTTGGGAACTCGCTTCCGGTCCGCGGCCCGATGCTTTCCGCGCGGTGATGCGTCGGGTAGTGGGAGGCGTCGCCGTTGTGGGCACGCTTCGGGAAGAACGGCCGTGGGGAATGACGGTGAGCGCGTACACGCCCGTCTGCATGGAGCCACCGACTCTTCTGGTCTGCATCAACGCGAAGACGGTCACGGCGGCGGACATCGAGAGAGACCGGAAGTTCTCGCTCAATCTGCTCAGTGAAGCTCAAGCCGGACTCTGTCAACGTTGCGCACAGCCCGGCGCGTCGAAGTACCTCGACAGCGATGTCCTGCCCGCGGACGAACTCCCCGTGCCATCTTTTACGCCCGTGTTGCGTGAGGCGATCGCAACGTTCGATTGCGACGCCTCCGAAATCCGACGGATAGGGACCCATGTCGTCGTGATCGGTGCGATCCGCACGATCTTGGCGCCTACGTCGCTTCGTCCCCTGCTGTACGGGCAGGGCCGTTACTTGAAGACGGTCGCGTTCGACCTCGCACCCGCAGGGGCGTCGGCATGAGTATCGAGAAGGTCGTCGAACGATTCTACGAAGCCCACAACGCCAGCGATGCCGCAGCGGTCGCAGCTCTTTACGCGCCCGACGCCAGTCACGAAGAGATTGCGCAATGCAAGGTCAAACAAGGTCCGAAGGAAATAGCTTCAGGCCTGGAGCGCTTCTTCGGCTGGTTTCCCGACGCTTCCTGGACACCGGAACGGCGTGCCGTCGGTGCGAACGGCGTCGCCATGATGAGCTACCTCCTGAAGGCCACGCTCAAGAGCCAGATGGGACCGATCGCGCCGCACGAACAGGCGATTTCGCTTCGCGGCGTGCATTTGTTGGTAATCCGCGACGGCCTCATCCACCGGAGCGAGGACTACTGGGATGCAGATACTTTTCAACGTCAACTCACCCATGTCTAACGGAGAATAGAAATGAGAAGCGGGAAGGAATACCTGGAGTCGCTCCGCGACGGCCGGAAAGTCTATGTCGGAGGCGAACAGATCGAGGATGTCACGACTCACCCTGCGACTAAGGGCTATGCCCAAGCCATCGCCGGATATTACGATCTCCACCTCGATCCGAAGAACCAGGAAATTGCGACCTTCATCGACAAGGACGGTAAGCGCCAGTCGATGCATTGGTTCCTACCGCGCAGCAAAGCGGACGTCGTCAAGCGCCGGCAATACTGCGACTTCCTTTGCCGTCATTTCAAGGGCGGTATCTTCACCAGGCCACCTGCTGGCATGAACGTCGTGATGTTTACCCAGGTGGACGATCAGAAGCCCTGGTCGGAAAACTCCCGCTTCTCCGGAAAGAAGCGCGATCTCTCCGGCAACATCCAACGGCAGTGGGAAGAAGTGACTTCGCAGGATCTGGCGATCTCGCCGATGTTCCTCGACGTGCAGTTCGATCGCGGCCGCGACAATGCGATGGCCGAGACGCCGATGCTCAAGATCATCGAAGAGCGCGATGACGGCATCCTGGTGCGAGGCTGGAAGGCGATCGGCACCTCCGTTCCGTTCGTCAACCACCTCCTCATTGGAAACCTCTGGCGGCCCGGTCAGACACCCGAGCAGACCGTTTACGCGCTGGTACCGATCGCCACGAAGGGCATCTCGGTCGTCGCCCGTAAATCGAACGCTCAGCCGGATGCCGATCCGTACGATCGTCCCTTGGCCACGATCGGAGACGAATTGGATGCGATGGTGTACTTCGACGATGTCCTGATTCCCTGGGACCGCGTCCAACACGTAGGTAATCCCGATCATGCCAAGTGGTATCCGCAGCGGCAGTTCGACTGGGTGCATCTCGAGACGCAGATCCGGCATTGCGTCCACGCCGAACTGATGGTTGGTCTCGCGCTGCTCCTAACGCAATCGCTGGGTACCAGCACCAATCCGGTCGTCCAGGCCCAGCTCGCCGAACTCATCCGCTTCCGCGAGACGTGCCGTGCATTCATGATCGCCGCCGAAGAAACCGGCTTCGCGACGCCCGGCGGTCTTTTCAAGCCGAACAACATCTACATCGACTTCGGCCGTGCCTATTATCTTGAAAACCAGAACAAGATGGTCAACTTGCTCATCGATTTCTGCGGCCGCGGCGTCGTGATCCAACCGTCGAGAAAAGAGCTGGAGGACCCCTACATCGGTCCGAAGCTTTCCGAGGCTTTGCGCGGTGCCGAGATCAGCGCGTACGACCGCATCAAGATCTTCCGTCAGATCAGCGAGCGGTTCCTGACCGAATGGGGCAACAGGCACGAGATGTTTGAGAAGTTCAATGGAACGCCGCTCTACCTCATCAATCTGCTCACGATGCAGCGTACGGAGTACCAGGTGGACGGTCCATTGACCGAGTTGGCGCGGCAGGTTCTCGGCTTCGGCGATACGGCAGAACTCGGCAAGCGGGCCGCCGAGGCGCAGAAGAACTCGCACTACGCCAATGTGCGCTTCCAACCCGAATACGCCAAGGCGCAGGACCAGCGCGACGGTTATATGTCGACGGCCGCCGAGTAGAAAACATCCTGAAGCGCTCGGGCGAAAGCCCGAGCGTCGAGGGCTCTCTTCAATGAAGAGGCCGGCAGGTGGCAGCGTCCCGCCATCGACCGACCCCTCACACTTCGGACTTGAATCTACTCGATACGGATTTGCAAGGCGCCGCGGTAACCGCTGCGATGTCCTCGAACCTGAGCGAGCCACGGATCGGGCTGCCAACTGACGATCTCATAAGAACAGTGCTGGCATGATCGGATCATTCACGTACGAAAGTCTTCCGTGTCGCGTTGTCTTCGGTAGCGGCACGCTGGGTACCGTCAAAGCCGAGGTCAGACGCCTCGGTGGCAAACGAGCTCTGGTGTTGACCAGTTCGCAACAGATGATGCAGGGCGTCTCGCTCGCGGACGAGCTTGGATCGCTCTGTGCCGGAATATTCTCCGACGCCACGATGCATACGCCGGTCGAGGTGACAGAGCGGGCATTGACCGCGCTGAGGACGTGCCAGGCGGATTGTGTCATTTCGCTCGGCGGCGGATCGACCATCGGCCTCGGCAAGGCGTTAGCGTTGCGCACCGGCATCAATCAGCTCTGCATTCCCACCACTTATGCAGGCTCCGAAATGACTCCGATTCTCGGAGAAACCCGCGATGGACGGACGACAACCGTACGCAGTTCGGCCGTGCTGCCGGAAACGGTTATCTACGACGTCGACCTGACGATGACCTTACCTGCTAGGCTTGCCGCAACTTCGGGCATCAATGCGATCGCCCATGCCGCGGAGGCGCTCTTTGCTCAAGAGGCGAATCCCGTAATCTCGCTGATGGCGGAAGAGGGCATCCGTGCCCTTGCACATGCGCTTTCCGTGATTGCCGTCACAAGCGGCGATAACGACGCGCGCACCGAAGCACTCTACGGCGCATGGTTTTGCGGGGTCTGTCTCGGTACCGTCGGAATGGCACTGCATCACAAGCTTTGTCACGTGCTCGGTGGTCGGTTCGATCTTCCGCATTCGGAAATGCACGCCATCGTTCTCCCGCACGCGCCGGCCTATAATGCGGCGGCAGCCCCCGACGCCGCGGCTCGCATCGCCAAGGCAGTAGACGCGAACAACGTAGCCACCGGGTTATTCGATCTAAGCCGGCGACTAGGCACGAAGCGCGGGTTGCGCGAAATCGGTATGCCGGAAGATGGTATCGACCGTGCGGCGGACCTTGCGATGGTCGACGCCTATTGGAATCCCCGTTCTCTCGAGCGCGACGCAATCCGAGACCTTATCGCGCGCGCTTGGGCAGGCGAGCCGCCTGCCGTACCTTAGGAGACGATGGTCTCTTCCGTCAAACAAAACGAACTCAACCCACGGAGTGATAGTGCGCAACTTCAACGAAGATACGATCACTGATGCGGTGCTCGAGCGACTGCAGGGCGCAACGAATGCCCGCATTCGGGAGATCAGCGAGGCCCTGGTGCGACACCTCCATGCGTTTGTACGCGAGGTGCGTCCCACCCAAAAGGAATGGGAATACGGCATCGACTTCCTCACGAGGACCGGTCAAATGTGCGACGACAAACGTCAGGAGTTTATTCTGCTCTCGGATACTCTGGGCGTCTCGATGCTGGTCGACGCGATCAATTTTTCTTCGGTGCCCGGCGCGACGGAAAGCACGGTGCTCGGCCCGTTCTTCGTTCAGGACGCTCCAGAAGGGAAATTGGGGGAGGACATCTCCAACGGCGTCGAAGGCGATCCGCTTTTCGTCACGGGCTCGGTCTCGACCGTCGACGGTCTCCCCCTTGCCGGCGCATCGGTCGATGTCTGGCATTCCGACGATGATGGTAATTACGACGTGCAGCATCTCGGTGAGATCGGAGGGCTGGCAATGAGGGCCCGCTTCCGCACCGACGCCAGCGGTCGATTTAATTTTTGGTCGATCAAGCCGGCAGCCTATCCGATACCGCACGACGGCCCAGTCGGCGAAATGCTAAAGGCACAGGGCCGGCATCCTTGGCGGCCGGCACACGTGCATTTCATGATTTCCGCCCCGGGCTTCGAGCAGTTAGTGACGCACATCTTCGTCGCAGGCGACCAGTACCTCGATTCCGATGTCGTCTTCGGCGTGAAGGACGATCTGGTCCGGGAATTCGTGCTTCGTAATCCCGGCGAGGAAGGAGACGGTCGGGCCACCAATAGAAAGTACTACTACCTGAACCACAATTTCGGTCTGAAGAGGGCTGCGAAAAGCTCACAGTCCTTGGAGTCAACGAAGGTCTCGAGAATTCCCGGCGCACAAACCTGAGTGCGTTCGCCGCTCAGCTCTCTCGACCGTACCGTCGAGCGGCCTACTCACTGTTGGGCTGCCAAGATGAGAGTAGGCGCCACGTAGGGCTCAGGGCGCCCGGCGAGACTGGCGGGCCATCGTCCGATCCCTGTTGCCGGCACGCGTAGCCCATTCCGACAAAGCAAAATTCTCTAATGATCTCAATAGCCCGAAAGGCTGCAAAATATCGGAATAGCGCCAGAAAGCATTGCCGAAATTCGAAGACTTCCAAGCTGAATACGAGGGTTCGATTCCCTTCACCCGCTCCAATGATTTCAATGAGTTAGTGCGTCGGGAGAGCTTTGTTCTGACAAGCTGCGCTTTCTCATTCTGACAAACGTTCGCTTTTCCCTCTCGCTTGTGTTGCTCGGCGCTTGATGCGTTTCATTTGCGCATCCTGCTTGGCCTCGTCGCCGTGCAGATAGCGGGCCGTCGCCGCAGTCGAGGACCACTTGTGCATTCCGGCTTTTACGTTGTTGGGGCGCGCATCTTGGAAAGATCGACTTGCTTCCCGTACATCCCCCAATCGATCTCGGGAATCTCTTGGATGGCGACATACGCAGGTACATTTCCTGCGCTGATCGCAGCGTGTCTTTCGGAGGATGGCCGTGCCTTCCTCGATCAGCCGCTTCCTGGCAGGATCGTCAAGGCCTCCTTTAATTGCGTTGATCAGGAGAGCGATGATCGGACGTGACGCGACTTCTCCGCCACTAAAGACAGCGCTGGGCTCGTGTTCGACGAAGAATACCCAAACCCCCGACCGAATTTCCTGCGTGTCGGCAAGGCGCTCGCAGGCTATTCCGAGGTCGGTCAGTTCCGCAGCTACTCGCGCGCGGGCGTGAGCTGTGAAGACTTCCCTGGCAGAGTGAACAAACATCTTGGGCACTCTAGTCCTCCGTGCAGCCAGCTTGCTTTTCATCGCGGCTCCTCGCCCCAGAGCAGCGAGGAGCTCGTGCAACCAAGAAGTGTACGCCAAGAGGAGTCGCTGCCTTGAAGAAGCTCACGCTTTGGGACATAATCTATGCCTCAAATATGGCCGTTGCCTGCGCGCTCTCCTATGTCCTGGCAACTGCGCTGCTCGGCCAGTTCGCCGATCAGGCCAACACCTTGTTGGGAGGAATGTGGGCTGCGGTTGCAACGATCTTCGTCTTCCGCGAGACACGCGAAAAGAGCTTCTCGGCGGGATGCTCGCGGCTGATCGCGACTTGTGTGAGCCTCGCATTGTGCTTCATTTACGTTGCACTGTTCCGCGTCAACGCGTTGGGCATAGGTCTCACAATTGGCGCCGGCACCCTCGTTGTGATGATGCTTGGATGGCGGGACGATATCGTGACGACAGGCATTACGAGTGCCGTCGTCCTGGTGGTGGCAGCGCTCGACCCTCAGCATGCCCTGGCCGAGCCTCCGCTTCGTCTACTGGATACGGTTGTGGGAGTGGCCGTTGGTGTGCTGCTCAAATGGTGCGCGTCCTACGCGGTAGCCCGGGCCGGACTTGTGTCGGCGTCTGGTGAGCCGGTTGGCTCGGCCACCGGCAAATGAGTGGATGGCGATCACTTGCGGATCCGGGTTGATGGAGCGACTGGTGAAAATAGGGACTGCAAGCGGGGCGCAACAGCCACTTCCCGATTCTCTTGAACGGCAGCTGAGAGAAGCGCTCGAGCGCGAGGCGGCAACTGCCGAGATATTGAGGGTCATCGCGCGGTCGCCGACAGGTTTTGGATCCATTTTTGCGGCGATCGCAGAAAGGTCCAACAAGCTCGTCGGCGGATTGTCTACCGCGGTGCTTCAGCTGATTGATGACACGTTGCATCTTGCCGCGTTTACCCGGCGGAGCGAGGAGGCGGATGCGGTCCTCCATAAAGTGTTTCCCGTGAAGCTATCAGAAATCGACTGGTATGAGAGGACGATCCGGGAGGCCCGGCCGGTTCAGATCGAGGATTGCGAAGTGGGGTTCGCACCTTATCCTGGCCTGTTGGAGCTCTCGCGCAAGCGCGGATTCCGAAGCGTTGCCCTGATACCGCTCTTTCGCGATTCCGGGAGCATAGGCATCATCAGCGTGGACTCGCGCGGAGGCGGGCGTATTCAGGGAAGAACACGTTCGCTTGTTGCAAACCTTCGCGGATCAGGCGGTTATTGCGGTCGAGAACGCCCGGCTATTCAACGAAGTGCAGACCAGGACAGCCGAGCTTGCGCAATCACTTGAGGATCTGCGCGTTGCCCAGGATCGTCTGGTGCAGACCGAAAAGCTTGCTTCCCTCGGCCAGCTTACCGCGGGGATAGCCCACGAAATCAAGAACCCGCTTAATTTCGTTAACAACTTCTCGGCGCTGTCGGTTGAGTTGATCGACGAACTCAATGATGTCTTGAAGCAACCGACTGTCGCCGAGGCGGTTCGCACCGAGGTCGATGAGTTGACCGGTCGTCTCAGGCAGAACCTGGCGAAGGTGGTGCAGCATGGCGAGCGAGCCGACTCGATCGTCAGGAACATGCTCCTGCATTCGCGCGAAAGCTCGGACGAGCGGCGGTCGAGTGACGTCAATGCGCTGGTTGGGGAGAGTCTCAACCTTGCCTATCACGGTGCTCGAGCGGGTAAGCCCGATTTCAACATTACATTGAAGCAGGAGTTTGACTCTGAAGCGGGCTCGGTCGAACTTTATCCGCAGGAGATCGTTCGAGCGCTGCTGAACCTGATTTCCAACGGCTTTTATGCCGCGACCCAGCGTAAGATCGAAGCGGACGACGAAAGCTTTGAACCGCTTCTGAGCGCGGCTACCCGGCATCTTGGCGCGGCCGTGCAAATACGCATTCGGGATAACGGTGCCGGTATCCCGCCCGACGTGCGAGAGAAGATGTTCAATCCCTTCTTCACGACCAAGCCGACAGGGCAGGGGACGGGGCTTGGGCTTTCGATCTGTCACGATGTTATCGTGAAGCAGCACGGGGGCAGTATCGATGTTGTCACCGAGCCGGGTGTATTCACCGAATTCATCGTCACGCTGCCACGCGCTGGAGCAACCCAAAGCCGGACGGGGAGAGAGCATTGAGCGTCTACATTCTCGTAGTCGATGATGAACCCGATGTCGAGGTCCTGTTCCGCGGGCAGTTCCGACGTGACCTCCGTTCCGGGCGATTCCGGATGGAATTCGCCACGTCGGCGTTGGGGGCTCTAAGGCGTGCCGTCGAGATCCGCGACGGATCGCTGATCCTGCTCCTCTCGGACATCAACATGCCTGGCATGAGCGGACTCGAGCTGTTGTCGGTGGTTCGCGCGAAGCGACCCGATGTGCCGGTCATCATGATCACCGCTTACGGTGACGCTGAAACACGCAGGAAGGCGATCGAACGTGGCGCCGAGGGATTCTTGACCAAGCCGATCGACTTCACGCTTCTGCGCCGGGAAATCGATATGAGGCTCGAGCACGCAGCATGACGGCGACCATCCTGGTGGTAGACGATGAGGCTGACCTTCGGGACCTGATACTGCAGAAGTTTCGCAGGCAGGTTCGCGAGGGCGCAGTCGGCTTCATGTTTGCTCGTGACGGGATCGAGGCGCTCCAATTACTGGAACGAAATCCTGGTGTCGATCTGGTGCTCCTGGATATCAGTATGCCGAGGATGGATGGGCTTACGCTTCCGCAAAAGCTGCAGGAGGCGCATGACAAGAAGTGGACGGTCGTCATCTCCGCCTATGGTGACATGGGTACGATTCGCATCGCCATGAATCGCGGCGCGTTCGACTTTTTGACCAAGCCGATCGATTTCACCGATCTGGAAATGACCATCGACAAGACGCTCCGCCATGTTGAGATGATGCGGGAATACCGTCAGCGCCAGATCCAGGCTGAACGAGCGCACGCGTCATTGTGCCGGTACTTCTCGCCGCAACTGGCAAGCCGACTTGCAGGCAACGAGGAAACCGCGGGCATGGAAGTGCACCGTCGTGACGTTGCGGCCATGTTCACTGATGTCACCAGCTTCACCTCGATGGTCGAAAGTATTGCGCCGGAACTGCTGGCTGGACTGCTCAACGAATACATGGCCGGGATGACTGGAATCGTCTTCGCGCACGAAGGCACCGTGGCAAAAGTCATGGGTGATGGAATACACATTCTGTTCAATGCGCCGGGAGACCAGCCGGATTACGCGACGCGCGCGGTCGCCTGCGCTCATAGCCTCGATACATGGGCCTGCGAGTTCCGGGAGCGCTGGAGAGCAAGGGGTGTGAACTTCGGTGGCACCCGGATCGGTGTGCACGCCGGCCCTGTGCTGGTCGGGAATTTCGGGGGCCGCGGGTTTTTCGACTATGCCGCGTATGGCGACACCATCAATACCGCGGCGCGCCTCGAGGCAGCCAACAAGCTTCTCGGAACGCGCATCTGCGTCAGCGCTGCCGTCGCCGAACGAGCAGTGAATTTTCAAGGGCGTCCGGTCGGCGAAGTGATCTTGCGCGGTCGTAGCGAACCACTGCGCGCCTTTGAGCCGTTGGCGACTGGAACGCTGAAAGCGTCGGCCACGGCCGAGTATGCCGCGGCGTTTGCAAAGCTCGAGGCCGGCGACCCGGCGGCCATGCCGGCCTTCGCCGCACTTGTCGGACTTCATGCCGATGATCCACTGGCCGGTTTTCACCTGAAAAGATTGCTCAATGGCGGCACGGGCGTCCGCATGCATTTGGAGTAGTCGGTCCCCGGAAAACAGGGTGGCAGGGCACTGGGTTGGATCAGATCGCTTTTGTCGCGAATATGGTCGATGCGCCGGGCTATGCGCACGCTGCGATTTGCTGAGATTTAGATTGCTTTACTCGCGCCAACGCTCCCTGTCGCATACTGATTAATTGGCATCACCGGATGTAGACGACACTCCCGAGTACTTGGCGGCCGGCGTTGATCCCTTCGCCATGGTTCGCCGACGGCCGGTCCTTCCCTCCCGGGGACCGGCCGCCCCTCTGCAGTTTGATGAAATGACCGCGCTGGATCGAAGGGACAATGGCCTTTCATCGCGGGTTGGTCCGATCGTTGGGTGCGGAATTGAAGGAGGTTTCAAATCATGACCTATGATCACTTCTTTGCCTCCGCACTCGCTCGCCTGCATAGCGAACGGCGCTACCGCGTGTTTGCCGATCTCGAGCGCATTGCCGGGCGTTTTCCGCATGCGATATGGCACTCTCCCGACGGCACGCGCCCGGTCGTGATCTGGTGCTCGAACGATTACCTTGGCATGGGTCAGCATCCAAAGGTGATCGGCGCAATGGTCGAAACTGCGACCCGGATGGGCGCAGGCGCGGGCGGCACCCGCAACATTTCCGGCACCAATCATCCGCTAGTCGAACTGGAGCGGGAGCTCGCGGATCTGCACGGCAAGGAAGCGGCGCTGGTGTTCACCTCCGGGTACGTGTCCAACGAGACCGGTATCGCGACGATCGCCAAGCTGCTTCCGAACTGCCTCATCCTCTCCGACGCCTGGAACCACAATTCGATGATCGAGGGCGTGCAGCGCGCCGGCGTGGAAAAGAAGATCTGGTGTCACAACGACGTCAGTCACCTCGAAGATTTGCTGGCAGCTGCGGCACCCGATCGCCCGAAGCTGATCGTATTCGAGGCCCTCTACTCGATGGACGGCGATGTCGCGCCGGTGAACCGCATCTGCGATCTCGCGGAGCGCTACGGCGCCATGACCTATATCGACGAGGTCCATTCGGCCGGCATGTACGGTCCCGCCGGCGCCGGCATCGCTGCGCGGGAAGGGGCCCTGGATCGCATCGACGTGGTCGAGGGGACACTGGCGAAGGCGTTCGGCTGCCTCGGCGGCTACATCGCGGCAAGTGCCGGCGTCATTGATGCAGTACGCTCTTATGCACCGAGGTTTATTTTCACGACCGCGCTGCCGCCGGCGATCTGCGCCGCCGCGACCGCGGCAATCCGGCACCTCAAGACGTCACAATGGGAGCGCGACCGTCATCAGGACCGCGCGGCGCGGGTCAAGGGTGTGCTTAACGCCGTCGGCCTTCCGGTGATGCCCAGCGAGACACACATTGTGCCTGTCATGGTCGGCGATCCCGTGAAGTGCAAGGAAGCCAGCGATCTCCTGCTCGCCGAACATGGCATCTACGTCCAGCCGATCAACTATCCGACCGTCCCGCGCGGCACCGAGCGGTTGCGCATCACGCCGACGCCTTATCACGATGATGTACTGATTGACGGGCTCGCCGAAGCGCTGGTCGATACCTGGGAACGTCTGGGATTGCCGCTGCTGCAGCGCTACGCAGTTGCAGCAGAATGAGTGCCGGTGCTTGGCGGGCCAGGACGCCGGCAATTCATCGTCCATCGACACGGTGATGCTGCGAGTGGTCCTGGTGCGATCAAAATTATGTAGAAATTTCAATAATATACGAGTTCGTTGGTTGTTCTGAATGGCGCTCCAGTGTTTTCAATCACTTGCGGCACGGTCTCGACACCATTCGGGCTGCTGCTGCCTCGGGCAAAATCCGCGCCTTGGTTCGCGCCGCGCGGCATCCGGATTGAACTCGGCCGAAGATAGGGGCGACAAACTACCGGTAGACTGGAGGACAACGACATGCCCGACTGGATTCTCGCGCCGATTTGTGTGGCCGCACTGGGCGGCTTTATCTGGTTCGCATTTCGACAGGGGTTCAAGGTCACGCCCGACGAGAACAACCGCGACCATCCGACTTTGCCGCTTGGGCCGGACGGGTCGTGGCGCTAAGGGCGGTGTGAGATCGTCATGGGGCCGAAGGCGCCGAGGATGGGTATCCATGGCGTCGTTTGCGGTCGGCGATCCTACACCCTTTGGAGTATGCCGATCGTCACGTGAACTTTCTGGCCCGATGTGTAGACCTAATCGCTACCGGGATTTTGCATTTCCTTCCTGGGGCTAGAGCCGACGCCGTCCGCATGCATTTTAAGCGGGCGGTGTTGTGCTGATCTGAACCACCGCCCCGTCGCAGCATCCCGCTCCCGCGCGCGGAGGCGGCCCTTGAAGCGAATACCCACGAGCGAAGCGATCATCACCGTCGCCTTGTTGGTGATCTTCGCGCTCGTGATCTGGTATGGCGCAATGCCCTGAGCCGCCGCCCCGTCAGGGGAGCGAGACGACTCGCAGATTGTTGGTGCTTCCTGCCTGCCCGAAGGGAATGCCGGCGACGACGACCAGCAGGTCGCGGCTTGACGCAAACTGCTCGTCCCGCGCGAGCGCCGTCGCGCGCTCGACCATCTCCTCATAGCTCCCCACATCGTCGGAAAGGACGCTGTGAGCGCCCCAAAGCAGGCACAGGCGGCGGGACACTTCGCGGCTTGGGGTGATGGCGAGGATCGGGAGGCTCGGCCGCTTGCGCGCGACGCGTGCGGCGGTGGTGCCGCTCGACGTGTAGGCCACGATGGCTGCCGCGTGAACCACGGAGGCGAGGTCGGCAGCGGCCGTTGCGACGGCATGCGGCGGCGTCTGCTCCTCGCCGGGCTGGGTCGCCTCGACGATGGAGCGATACATCTTGTGCTGCTCGGTGCTGCGAATGATGCGATCCATCATCTCGACGGCCTCGCGCGGATAGCGGCCCGTTGCGGATTCCGCCGACAGCATCACGGCGTCTGCGCCATCGTAGATGGCGGTCGCAACGTCGGAGACTTCCGCGCGCGTCGGCGTGGGCGCAGCGACCATGGAGTCCAGCATTTGCGTGGCGACGATCACCGGCTTCACCGCGAGACGGCAAGCCCGCACCAGCTCCTTCTGCCGCCCCGGCACGTCCTCATGTGGAATTTCGACGCCGAGATCTCCGCGCGCAACCATGATGGCGTCGCACAGCTGGATGATGTCGTCGATCCGCTCGAGCGCTGCCGGCTTCTCGATCTTGGCCATCAGGCCGGCGCGGTCGCCGACGAGGGCTCTCGCCTCGATGATATCGGAGGGTTTTTGCACGAACGACAAGGCGACCCAATCCATGCCGAGCTTCAGCCCGAACTCGAGATCGAGGCGGTCCTTGGTGGTGAGCGGCGAAAGATCGAGCACTGTCCCCGGCAGATTGACGCCCTTGTGATTCGAGATCGTGCCACCGACGATCACCTTGGCCTCGATGAAATCGTCACCGAGCCCGGCGACGCGGACGCGGACCCGGCCGTCGTCGATCAGAAGATCGTGGCCAGGGGCCACCGCGGCAAAGATTTCCCGGTGCGGGAGCGGAATCGAGGCTCGGTCGCCATCCGATCCGGATAGCACGAACCGGATGGTCTCTCCGGCCGCCACGGCAATCTTTCCATCGCGCAAGGTGCCGACGCGGATCTTCGGACCCTGGAGGTCCATCAGAATGCCGATCGGCCGGCCGACTTCCTGTTCCAGCTTTCGGATCGCGGCGTGGACGGTTGCGTGGTCGCTCTGGGTTCCGTGGCTGAAGTTCAGACGGAACGTGTCGACACCCGCCAGCAGCAGCGCCTTGAGCATCTCGGGGGAACTGCTCGCTGGGCCGACGGTTGCGACGATCTTGGCCCGTCGATGACGACGCATGGGTCACCTCATTGCTGGCTTGCCGGCTGCAATCAGCACGGCTCTGACATCATTGACATTGGTAAGCGTTGGCCCGGTGCGCACGAGGTCTCCAAGGCGGTCGAAGAAGCTGTAGCTGTCATGGGCCGCCAAATAGGCCCGGGCGTCGAGGCGATCCGCGGCGGCGCGCCGCAGCGTATCCGGACCGATCAAAGCGCCGGCAGCATCTTCCGTTCCATCAATTCCATCGCTGTCGCCGGCAATCGCCCAGATATTGGACGCGCCGGCCAGGGCGACGGCAAGCCCGAGCAGGAATTCGGTGTTGCGGCCGCCGCGGCCTGCCGGCCCGCGCCCGATCGTCACCGTCGTTTCCCCGCCGGACAGCAGCACGGCAGGAGCAGGGCCGGGCTGCGCGTGCTGCGCAACCGAGCGGGCGATGCCCGCCATCACGGTTCCGAGTTCGCGAGCCTCGCCTTCGATCGCGTCGCCAAGGATGATCGGATTGAGACCTTCATCCCGGGCCGCGCGGGCTGCAGCGTCCAGTGCGAGGGACGGCGCGGCGAGGATGCGGACATCGGCACCGATCTCGCTGGGCTTCGGCGTCTCGTCGGCATGCGCGAGGACAAGCTGCGCTGTTTCTGGCAGCTCGATTGCAAAGCGCCGGATGATCTCTTGCGCGTCGGCTTTTGTGCTGGGGTCCGGGAGCGTGGGACCGGAGGCGATTGCCGCCGGGTCGTCGCCGGGAATGTCGGAAATCACCAGCGTCGTGACGTGGGCGGGACGGGCAGCGAGCGCCAGCCGTCCGCCCTTGATCGCGGACAAATGTTTGCGGACGACGTTCATCTCGGCGATCGTCGCGCCGCTCGCAAGCAGGGCGCGGTTGACCGCCTGCTTGTCGGCAAGCGTCATCGGGGATGCGGGAAGGGTCATAAGCGCCGAGCCACCGCCGGACATCAGGGCGATGACGAGATCGTCTGCTGAAAGTCCCTCGACGGCGCGCAGCATGCGAAGGGCGGCGGCCTTGCTCGAGTCATCCGGAACGGGGTGAGATGCCTCGAGCACGTCGATGCGGCCCGCGGGAACCGAATGGCCGTGGCGCGTCACCACGACACCGGAAAGGTCGACGTCAGGCCATGCCGCGTCGAGGCCGGCGGCCATCGCGGCCGAAGCCTTGCCGGCGCCGATGACAATGCATCTGCCCTTCGGCTTTGCCGGCAGGGCGCGTGCGATGGTCATCCTTGGATCGGCGCTGGCGATGGCCGCATCGAAGATCTTCCGGAGCGCAGTCCGAGCGCGCAAGTCCGTCCATGTGTCGCTCAATCGCTACGCTCCGGCCAATGGGTCTCGCATTATGGCGTCTTCTTGAGACTGTCGTAAGACGCCGGTGTCTCCAGTAGATGATTTTCGCCGAGGGCTGGCCTTGCGCGCGCGACTGTGCCGCCAGCCGTCCCTTCACTGTCGAGAATGAACGCACGCCGCATTGGCTTGATCACCAGCAAGGCGGTGAGGGCCGCGGTGGCATTGAGCGCCACCGCGACGATGAACACGGCCTGCCAGCCGAACTGCGAGGAGATGATGCTGGCGAGCGGGACGAGCAGCGCCGCGGTGCCCTTCGCGGTGTACAGCATGCCGTTGTTGGTGGTTGCGTATTTGGCGCCGAAGGTGTCGCCCGACGTCGCCGGGAACAGGCTGTAGATTTCGCCGAACACGCCGAAATAAATCGCCGTGGCGAGCACGAAGACCACCGGAATGTGGCCGTAGACGGACAGCGTCAGCAGCATCAGCGCCGCTGTCGCGAACGCAATGAACATCGTGTGCTCGCGGCCGATCGTGTCGGAGACCCAGCCAAAGAACGGGCGGCCGAAACCGTCGAGGACACGATCGAGCGAGATGGCAAAGGTCAGCGCCGCCATCTGGAAGCCGGCCATCGTAACCGGCGTATCCGCGATCTTGAAGTCATGGGCGATCGGCCCGATCTGCGCGGCGGTTATCAATCCCCCGGAAGCCACCATGACGAACACCAGGTACATCACCCAGAAGATCGGGGTGCGCAGCACCTGGGGCGGCGTGTAGTCGATTGCGCTCTGCGGCAGGTTGAGTCGCTTCTTCCTGGGTGCCTCGACGCCTTCAGGCGGGCGGACGAACCAGGCCAGCAGGATAACTGTGAGGCCCTGTCCGATTCCGAACGTCAGGAAGGTGCTCTGGTAGCCGCTCGCGGCAATCATGTTGGCAATCGGCACCACGGTGAGGGCAGCGCCCGCGCCAAAGCCTGCGGCGGTCGCGCCGGCGGCGAGGCCGCGCCGGTCCGGAAACCATTTCAGCGCATTGCCGACGCAGGTCCCGTAGACCGCGCCGGCGCCGATGCCCGCGACAATTGCCGCGGCATAGAGCATGACGAGGGACGCGGCGAATGAGTTCAGCACCCAGGCCAGTCCGATCATCAGCCCGCCGAACATGATGACGATGCGGGGGCCGTATTTGTCTACGAACCAGGCTTCCACCGGCACCAGCCACGTCTCCGTCATCACGAAGATCGTGAAGGCGAGCTGGATGGCTGGACGGCCCCAGTGATATTCCGCGTCGATCGGATCAACGAACAGTGTCCACCCGTATTGCAGGTTGGCGATCATCGCCATGCAGACGATGCCGATCGCTAGCTGAAGCCAGCGGAAACCGCCGGGCGACGATACCAGTTTCGTGCCGGAAATCATGTGCGCTCCCAAAGCAGGTGTTGGTCGTTTGGTCCGGGCGTCAGGCTGTCGTCCGGCCGCGGCCTACTGACGAAATTCGTTGGTCAATTCGCCAATGCCTTCGATCGCGACGGTGACCGTATTGACCGGCTCCTTCATCACCCCGACGCCGATCGATGTCCCGCAGCAGATCAGGTCGCCCGGCAACAGCGTCATGTCGTGTGAGATCTTGCTGACCAGCGCCTGCGCACTGAAGATCATGTCCGCGATCGGATAGTTCTGGCGCTCGACACCGTTGAGGATGGTGCGTACCACGAGACGCGCGGGGTCGAGGCCTGAGGCGATGACAGGACCGAACGGGCCATATCCGTCGAAGCCCTTGGCCCGCGCCCATTGCGGGAAGGTCGGGTCGCGATTGAGGATGTCCGCTGCGGTGACGTCGTTGGTGCAAGTGTAACCGAAGATGAAAGCGTCGGCCTGTTCGGGGGCAATCGCCGTGCAGCTTTTGCCGATGACAATGCCAAGCTCGCCTTCGTAGGTCGTCTTGCCGTCGTAGCCGACTGGACGCGTGATCACGGCGCCAGGCTCGGTCACGCTGGTCGCAGCTTTCAGCAGGTACAACGGTTCGGCCGGCGCAGGTGATTTCAGCTTGGCCGCCAGCGCGTGAAAATTGTTCCAGAGCGCGATGATCTTGCTCGGCTGGGTCGGTGCGAGCAGCTCGACATCGGTGAGCGCCAGCATTTGTCCGGTCGGTCGTGTGTCGCCGAACATCTCCCCTGTATGCACGGAGATGCCCGACGGGGTGAGTTGCCCGAAGCCGATTTCGGCGTCGTGGCGGAAGCGAACCCAGCGTGTCACGTCGGTCATCTGGATCACGCCACCGCCAGGGTTTCTGCTACGGCCGCGCCGGCCGCCCCGTCATAGAGGCCGGCCAGCCTCGTGCGCTGCGCGACCAGGGCCAGCACCGCGTCGAGGGCGGGCGTTGCAATCCCGGTCATCCGGCCCATCTCCTGCACCACGGTGATCAGCGGATCGATCTCGACGGGACGTCCACGCTCGAGATCCTGCAACATCGAGGTCTTGTGCGCGCCGACCTTGCGTGCGCCCTCGATGCGGCGTTCGACATCGACCCGGAACTTGACGCCGAGGCTTTCCGCGATCGCCTGGGCCTCGAGCATGATCGCCCGGGACAGCGCGCGCGTGCCGGGATTGCTGCAGATCACGTCGAGGGTCGCGTGGGTGAGGGCGCTGATCGGGTTGAAGCAGACATTGCCCCACAGCTTGAGCCAGATCTCGTCGCGGATGCGGTCGAGCACCGGCGCCTTCATGCCCGCCGCCGTGAACAGGGCAGAAAGCTTCTCGACGTCGGGCGTGACCTCGCCGGAAGGCTCGCCGAGCGGAAAGTTGTTGCCGTAGACGTGACGGATCACGCCAGGTGCCTCGATCTCGGTCGCCGGGTACACGACGCAGCCGATGGCGCGCGCAGCGCCAAGCTCGCTCCACTGCCGTCCGCCGGGATCGATGCTCTCGAGCGTCGATCCTTCGTGCGGGCCGCCGTGCTTGTAGAAATACCAATAGGGAATGCCGTTGACGGCGGTGACGATGCGGGTCCGCTCACCCAGCAGGGGCCGCATCGGTTCGATGACGCCGGTGATCGAATGCGCCTTGAGGCAGATGATGACGAAGTCCTGCTCGCCTAGTTCGGCGGGGTTATCGGTACAGCGCGGATGCACCACGCGCTCCTCGTCGCCAATCAGGAGCTTCAGGCCATTCTGCCGCATCGCGGCGAGGTGTGCGCCTCGCGCGACCAGGCTGACATCGGCGCCTGCGCGCATCAATTCGACACCGAGATAGCCGCCGATGGCACCGGCGCCGTAGATGCAGATCTTCATGAAATCCTCGCGAGCAGGGTGGGGACACATTACGAGCCGCAACGGCTCGGGCCGGGTTGCGTGGCAATGATCTTCGGAACGTCCGTCAGGCCGCGCAGGCGGCTTCCTCGAGCGCAAAGCCGATGTCCCGCATGCTCACGACGCCGACGAGCCGGCCGTTGTCGATGACGGGGATATGGCGGATGTCGTGACGGGCCATCAGATGCTCGACATCGGCGAGCGCGTCTTGCGAGTTGCAGGACACAAGCGGCCGCGGCGAAATGAACTGTGCGACCTTTGCGGCAAGGCCACCCGTACCGTGCTCGGCGATCACGGCGACGACGTCGCGCTCGCTGAACATTCCGATCACGGCGGCGTCGACGCTGCGCGAGCCGTTCCTGACCACAAGCGCGCCGACATTGCTGGCGTACATCAGGTTCGCCGCGATGCTGACGGTTTCGCTCGAGCCGATCGTCACCGCAGGCGCACGGTTGGTGCGAAGGATGTCCCCGACATACATGGTATGGTCCTCCCGGTTGGGTTGTTAAGGACCGATCGTGGTATACATTATCCCAGAAGTCAAACAAAAGAATCGAAGCATTCTTCAATAAGAACGGCACAAATGCTGACCTATTCGTCAGTATTGTCCCCTTGACTTCCATGCCGATTGGCATGCCATATGCCAATTCTGGCGCTCGTTCCCGGCGGGCGATTTCGTTCTGAACCACAACCGGTTAGGGTCAGGTCGTCATGAAAAGAGAGCCGATCCGCCGCAAGCCGTCCGATCCCGATGTTCGCGCGCAACCGGATCCGGATGCACGAGATGGCGGCGTTCAATCCGTCGATCGCGCGCTGCAAATCATGGAAGCGCTTGCGGAGGACGACGAAGGCTATCGGCTGACCGATCTTGCGATCCGCATCGGTTTGCCGCCGTCGACGGCGCATCGGCTGCTGACGACGCTGGAGAATCGCAGGTTCGTGCAGTTCGACCGCGAGGAGTCGAAATGGCACATCGGTGCGCAGAGCTTCGTGGTCGGCTCGACCTTCATGCGCCGGCGCAATTTTTCCGCGCGGGCGTTGCCTTACCTGCGCAAGCTGCGCGACCAGACCAGGGAGACGGCCAATCTTGCGGTGGTCGACGATGAATCCATCATCGTCGTATCCCGGATCGAAAGCCGGGAGATCATGCGTTCGCTGACCAAGGTCGGCGGACGCGTCGCGTTGATCGCTTCAGGCGTCGGGAAGGCGGTGCTGGCCGCCTATTCCGATGCCGACATCAATGCGATCATCCGTCGTCGCGGCATGCCGCGGATGACGGAGAAGTCGATCATTCGGCCGGGCGAGTTGTTCAGGGAGTTGGAGACCGTGCGCCGCCAGGGCTATGCGGTGGACGATGAGGAGGCGCGGCTCGGCCTGCGCTGCGTGGCCGCGGTCGTCTTCAACGATTGCAGCGAGCCGTTCGCCGCGGTGTCGGTATCGGGGATGGCGGATCGGCTGACGGATGATCGCTTGCCGGAGATCGGCGCCATCGTGCATCGGATCGCAGCCGAGCTCTCGGCAGAGCTGCGCGGCAGCAGCCCTGCACAGCAGCAGGCGTGAGGCCCGCTGGCTTTCTCGTGCTTGCCGATTTCCATTTCCGCGTCGGCGCTAATCACTTGGAGGCATGCAAGAAATCGCGAGCGCTGCCACAGCGTGGAAAATCCCATCGATTGCGTTGAGATCGACGGTCGCGGGCCTGATGATCCTGCTCAGGCCAACTCATAGCGAAGCGGGATCATCACATGAAGATGCGAGCGGTGGATGCGGCAGTCCGCATACTTGAACGCGAGGGGATCACTTGCGCTTTCGGCGTTCCCGGCGCCGCGATCAACCCGCTTTACTCCGCACTGAAGCGCAACGGCTCGATCCGGCATGTCCTGGCGCGGCACGTCGAAGGCGCCTCGCATATGGCGGAGGGCTATACCAGGGCGAACGCGGGCAACATCGGCGTTTGCATCGGCACGTCGGGCCCCGCCGGAACCGACATGATCACTGGCCTCTATTCGGCGATCGCGGATTCGATTCCGATCCTCTGCATCACCGGCCAGGCGCCGCGGGCGCGGCTCTACAAGGAAGATTTCCAGGCGGTCGACATCGAGTCGATCGCAAAGCCGGTGACGAAATGGGCCGTCACCGTGCGCGAGCCGGCGCTGGTGCCGCGCGTGTTCAGCCAGGCCTTCCATGTCATGTGCTCGGGGCGGCCGGGACCGGTGCTGATCGATCTGCCGCTCGATGTGCAACTGGCCGAGATCGAATTTGACGACGAGACCTATTCGCCGCTGCCGGTCTACAAGCCGACGGCGACGCGCAAGCAGATCGAGAAGGCGCTCGAGATGCTCAACGCCGCGGAGCGGCCGCTGATCGTGGCCGGCGGTGGCGTGATCAATGCCGACGCGTCCGAGCTGCTGGTCGCGTTCGCCGAAGCGGTCAACGTTCCCGTGGTCCCGACGCTGATGGCGTGGGGCGCTATACCCGACGATCACGCGCTGATGGCCGGCATGGTCGGCCTGCAGACCAGCCATCGCTATGCCAACGCCACGATGCTGGAATCCGATTTTGTGCTCGGCATCGGCAACCGCTGGGCCAACCGGCATACCGGTTCGATCGAGACCTACACCAAGGGTCGCAAATTTGTCCATGTCGACATCGAGCGACCCAAATCGGACGGGTTTTCAATCCGGACCTCGGCATCGTGTCGGACGCCAAGGCGCGCTGGAGATGTTCGTGAGCGTCGCCCGGGAGTGGCGGAAGTCCGGCAAGCTGCGCGACCGGCAGGCATGGCCCGCAGCCTGTCGCGACCGCAAGCGTTCGATGCTGCGCAAGAGCCATTTCGACAACATCCCGATCAAGCCGCAGCGCGTCTATGAGGAGATGAACAAGGCGTTCGGCCGCGACACCTGCTACGTGACGGTGATCGGACTGTCGCAGATCGCGGGTGCCCAGTTCCTCAACGTCTATCGGCCGCGCAACTGGATCAACGCCGGGCAGGCCGGTCCGCTCGGCTGGACACTGCCGGCCGCGCTCGGCGTGCGCGCCGCCGATCCCGACCGCGACATCGTCGCGCTGTCGGGTGACTACGACTTCCAGTTCCTGATCGAGGAGCTTGCGGTGGGGGCGCAGTTCAATCTGCCCTACATCCACGTCGTCGTGAACAATTCATATCTCGGGTTGATCCGGCAGGCGCAGCGCGGCTTCGACATGGACTATCACGTCCAGCTCTCGTTCGAGAACATCAATGCGCCCGAGATCGGCGCCTACGGCGTCGACCATGTGGCCGTCGCCGAGGGGCTGGGCTGCAAGGCGATCCGCGTGACAGATCCGAACGACGCGCAGGCGGCATTCGCGACCGCGCGCGAGCTGATGGCGAAGCATCGCGTGCCGGTGGTGGTGGAATTCATCCTCGAACGGGTCACCAACATCGCGATGGGAACGGAGATCGACAACATCGTCGAATTCGAGGAAGTGCTCGACCTTCCGCTCGATGACGTGCCGAGCGCTCAACGATCCGGCACGCTGTTGCCGGCCTGACGACATCACCCAGCGCTGTCCCAAGCGGAGATCCGACCGGTGCCTCAGTTTGCCGCCAACCTCACCATGCTGTTCAACGAGCTGCCGTTCCTCGATCGGTTCGCAGCCGCCAAGGCCGCCGGCTTCAATGCCGTCGAGTATCTGTTTCCCTACGAGTTCGAGAAGGCCGCGTTGCGCGAGGAATTGTCGCGCTGCGGGCTGACCCAGGTGCTGCACAATCTTCCGGCCGGCAATTGGGCGGCCGGCGAGCGGGGCATCGCGATCCTGCGCGATCGGGTCGATGAATTTCGCGACGGCGTGGTGCGCGCGATCGACTACGCCAAGGCGCTGGAGTGCCGGCAGCTGAACTGCCTGGTCGGCATCGCTCCTGCCGGAGCGGATGCGGCAGAGCTGCGCGAAATTCTGGTGCCCAACCTGCGCTTCGCCGCCAGCGCGCTCGCGCAGCATGGCATGAAGCTGCTCGTCGAACCGATCAACACGCTCGATATTCCCGGCTTCTTCCTGAGCGGGACGGAACAGGCGGTGCAGCTGATTTCCGACGTCGGCTCACCCAATTTGTTCATCCAGTACGACATCTATCACATGCAGATCATGGAAGGTGATCTGGCGCGGACCCTGCAGAAGCATCTCGGCCGGATCGCGCATGTCCAGCTCGCCGACAATCCGGGCCGTTTCGAGCCGGGCACCGGCGAGATCAACTATTCCTATTTGTTCAAGCATCTCGACAGCATCGGATATCGCGGCTGGATCGGATGCGAATACAAGCCGCGGACGACCACGCTCGAGAGCCTCGCCTGGCACGCCGCGCAGACCCTCGTGACTTAATCCGGCTGACAGGAGCGACGACAATGAAAGACATAGGATTCATCGGGCTCGGCACCATGGGACGTCCGATGGCGGGCCACCTCCTGGCTGCCGGCTATCGGTTGTTCCTGCACGACGTCGCACCCATTCCGCCGGAGCTGATTGCAGCCGGCGGCATTGCTTGCGAGTCCGGCAAGCAAGTCGCGCAGGAAGCCGACGCCGTGATCGTCATGGTGCCGGATACGCCACATGTCGAAGCCGTGCTGTTCGGCGAAGGCGGTGTCGCGGAGGGCGTCTCCAAAGGCATGATCGTGGTCGATATGAGCTCGATCTCGCCGCTCGCGACCAAGGAGTTTGCCCGCAAGATCGATGCGCTCGGCGCCGACTATCTCGACGCGCCGGTGTCCGGCGGCGAGGTTGGCGCAAAGGCCGCAAGCCTGACCATCATGGTCGGCGGGCGGGAGCGGGCGTTCAATGCGATGAAGCCCGTGTTCGAGACGATGGGCAAGAACGTCACCCATGTCGGCGGCAATGGCGACGGCCAGACCACCAAGGTTGCGAACCAGATCATCGTCGCGCTGACCATCGAGGCGGTGAGCGAGGCCCTGCTGTTCGCCTCCAAGGCGGGCGCCAATCCAGCGCTGGTGCGCCAGGCGTTGATGGGCGGCTTCGCCTCGTCCCGGATCCTTGAGGTGCACGGCGATCGCATGATCAAGCGCAACTTCGATCCCGGCTTCCGCATCGAGCTGCATCAGAAGGATCTCAACCTCGCGCTGGAAGGCGCGCGGGCACTCGGCTTGTCGCTGCCAGGCACAGCCGCCGCCCAGCAGCTGTTCAACACCTGCACCGCCCTCGGCGGCAAGGCCTGGGACCATTCGGCAATCCTGAAGGCGCTGGAAGTGATGGCGGGGCACGAGGTCGCCGCTGCCTGAGCTCCTCAGGATGGATGAACGTCAACGGCCAGCCTTGGCGGTGATATGACGGCCCGGCGGGGTGGGGGGAGTTGCGCCTAGGCGACGGGTCCCCGCATCCCCAAGCCGGGATTCTGGCTCCTTGACACGGTAAGTAAAAATATTATTACATACCGGGATGGGAGAAACGAGCTGATGTTGCAGACAAAACGAAGCTATGGCGGCATGGTGACCGCGCCGCACCACCTGGCGGCGCAGGCGGGGCTCGCCGTGTTGTCGGAAGGTGGCAATGCCATCGAGGCGATGATCGCCTCGGCCGCGACGATTGCCGTGGTCTATCCCCACATGAACGGCCTTGGCGGCGACAGCTTCTGGCTCGTCGGCCGCGCCGGCTCGATGCCGGTCGGGATTCAGGCGTGCGGACGCTCTGCGATGGCGGCGGACCGCGACTGGTATCGCGCGCGTGGTTGCAGCAGCATTCCCGGCCGCGGCCCGCTCGCCGCGCTCACCGTCGCCGGTACCGTCGACGGCTGGCAGAAGGCCTATGAACTCAGCCGCGATCGTCATGACGGCCGGTTGCCGCTGGCACGGCTGCTCGAACCCGCGATCCGCCATGCCGACGACGGCGTCGCCGTCACCAGCACGCTGCATGAAAACATCCGCAAGAAGCGGCATGAGCTCGAAGGCGTGCCCGGCTATGCCGAGGTCTATCTGCCGCAAGGCAGCCCGCTTGCGGTCGGTGCGCGGCTGCGGCAGCCGCGAGTCGCCGAGACGTTACGGCGACTGGCCAAGGCCGGGCTGACTGACTTCTATCGTGGCGAACTGGCGCGCTCGATGGCGGCCGACCTCGAACGGGTAGGCAGCCCGCTGCGACTGGCTGATCTGGAGCGGCATCAGGCATCGCTGGTGACGCCGCTCACGGTCGAGGTGTCCGGACACAAGGTCTACAACATGCCGCCGCCGACGCAGGGGCTGGCTTCGCTGTTGATCCTGGCCCTCTATGCCCGGCGCATGGCTGAGGAGGCCGATGGCGTCGATCATCTGCACCGGCTCGTCGAATGCACCAAAGCTGCGTTCCGGATTCGCAATGGCCATGTCACCGATCCCGACTACATGAAGCGCGCAGCCGCTGAATTCCTGTCCGAGCAGTCGCTCGCCGCGCTTCACGAAACGGTATCCGACCGCCGCGCCGCGCCGTGGCCCGATCCGTCCAAGCAGGGCGATACGGTGTGGCTCGCTGCGACCGATCGCGATGGGCTTAGCGTCAGCTTCATTCAAAGCGTCTATTGGGAGTTTGGTTCGGGCGTCATTCTCCCCGAGACCGGCGTCACCTGGCAAAATCGCGGGACGAGCTTCAGCCTTGGCGAGGCGGATACCAACAGGCTGGATCCGGGACGCCTGCCGTTTCACACGATCCAGCCGGCGATGGCCGAACTCGGCGACGGGCGGCTGATCTCGTATGGCACGATGGGCGGAGAGGGGCAGCCGCAGACCCAGGCTGCCATCTTCAGCCGTTACGCCATGCACGGCCAGGAGCTGCAGTCCGCGATCACGGCGCCGCGCTGGTTGCTCGGCCGCACCTGGGGCGAGGAAAACAACAACTTGAAGATCGAATCGCGCTTCGATCCCGCGATCATCGAACGGCTACGCGCGCTCGGCCACGACATTCAGGTGGCTGGTCCGTTCGAGGAGTTCATGGGACACGCCGGCGCGATCGTCTGGCATCCGGATGGCCTGATGGAAGGGGCCAGCGATCCGCGCAGCGACGGCGTCGTTGCGACCCGCTGACGGGCATGCCAGCGCATGATCCGCACGATGCTGCTTCGTGCGGATCGCTCGTTAGCGGGATGGTTTGCTGGCCCGTGCGGTCGTCTTCGATCCCGCGGACTTGTACTTGCGTTCCCCGACGGGAGCCGTCAGCCAGGTCAGGATCATGTCCTGCGCATGCTCGCGGCGTAGCGCAAGCCAGTCCGAATCGCCGAGGTCCTTGTCGAACATCGCCGACAGCGTGTAGCGGTTGGACACGTGGAAATAGCTCATCGCAGTGATTGAGACGTAGAGCTGGATCGGATCGACGTCACCGCGAAACAGGCCCGCTGCCACGCCGCGCCGCAGGATGCTTTCGATGCTTGCAACCAGGGGCAAGGTGAGATCGGCAATCTTGCGCGACTTGCGCATGTTGCGACCGCGCTGAAGGTTCTCGGTGTTGATCAGGGCGATGTAGTTCTGGTGCTGCCCGAAGAACGTGAAGGTGAAATCGATCAGCTCGCTCATCGCGGCGATCGGCTCGAGATCATCCAGCTTGAGTTGCTGCTCGGCCGCGCGGATCTCGGTGTAGACGTCCTCGAGGACCGCGATGTAGAGCCCGTTCTTGTCGCCGAAATAGGCGTACAGCAGGCGCATGTTGGCCTTGGCGCGCTGCGCAATGGCTTCGACGCGTGCGCCGCCGAGGCCATTGTGGCAGAACTCGAAGGTCGCCGCGCGCAGGATCGCCTCCTTGGTGAGCGCGGAGTCGCGCGGGCGTTTTTCCGCGGGTGGTGCGGGTGGGGCTGGTCTGTGCTGTCGTCTCTGTCACGGCGTCAACCTTGCCTGGGCTCGGGTAGTCACGCAAGGCAGGTCCGCATCAGGCCACATCGGGCAGCGGTCCGGTTCCCGGCGCAAGCAGCTGGGATTGAGATCGGCATTACGGCTGTTCGTCAAGGGCGATTCCTCCCTGTTCACTGCTTCCGGGTGCCTTCGGTCACCATCACGCCGCCACGCGCGACGAGTCGGCCGGCCTTGTAGACATCGCGCGGCTTGGGACGAGCGACCACGGCTTCCTGGACATGCCGTGCGTCCAGCACGACGAAATCCGCCGCCCCGCCGACGGTGAGGCCGTAATCCTCAAGGCCGAGCGCGCGCGCTGCGTTGGTCGTCACCATGTCGAAGGCCGCGGCCAATTGATCGTCGGTGTTGAACCCGGAGCGATAGCCGACCATCATTGCGCGTTCGAGCAAGTCGCCGTCGCCGTACGGCCACCAGGAATCGCGGATGTTGTCGTTGCCGGAGAACACGTTGACGCCGGCATAGCGAAGCAGCAGCACGGGCGGAAATGCGCGTGCACCCGGGGCATTGGTTAAAATGGCGACGCCCGCTTCGGCAAGCCGGTGCGCGGTACGCTGAACCACTTCAGGGACCACCTCGCCGAGCGCGTAGGCATGACTGATCGTGACCTTGCCGCCGAGGCCCGCCGCCTTGGTTCGCCGCGCAATTTCCTCGATCTCAGAGATGCCCTGCAGACCGCCGTCATGCAGGTGAATGTCGATGCCGACGCCATGCCGCTCGGCAATCCCAAAGACGACGTCGAGATGCCCGGCGACGTCACCATCATGGCTTGCGGGATCAAGTCCGCCGACCAGGTCGGCGCCGGCGCGAACGGCTTCCTCGAGCAATTCGGCCGTACCAGGCGATGTCAGGATGCCGCTCTGGGGAAACGCGACGATCTGGATCGAAACCTTCTCGCGATGCGCTTCACGGGCTGCGGCGATCGCCTCGAAATGCCGCAGGCCGACCTCCGCATCGACATCCACATGGCTTCGCATATGAGCCGTGCCTTGCGAGACGCAAAGGTCGATCAGGGCTGCTGCCCGAACGGCGATCGGCCTGGCGCCGGCGAGAGCTTCCTTCTCGAATCTGACGCGCTCGCGCACGCTGAAGCCCGCGGTGCAGGGGCGATGCGGCTTCCAGTCGTCGCCGATAAAGCATTTGTCGAGATGGATATGACCTTCCACCATGCCAGGGAGCACCAGGCGCCGGCCAAGATCATGGGTGACGCCGACTGCGCCGTGATCTTGCCGGGACGACGTGATGGCGACGATCTTGCCGCCGCTGACGGCGATGTCGACAAGCTGACCATCGGTCAGCCGCGCGTTTCGGAACAATGTGTCGATGGCGGTCAATTGAAGGCTCCGGTTTCTTATGTCGGCACGATGCCGTCGGGCAGGGCGCGAGAAAATGCCGCGATCTCGCCGGCGGTGGTGATCCAGATGTCGTCGCGCTGTGCGACGATCGCCTGCAGCGCGCGCCGCAGCGGCCGCAGCCGGTGCGGCTGGCCGACCAAATACGGATGCAGCGCGATGCCCATGACCAGCGACTGCCTGGCGGATTGCGCCAGCATTTCCTCGAACGTGTCCGTGATCATGGTCGCGAACTGCTCGCCGCTGTCCTTGCGTCCGACAATCGCGGGGATGTCGTTCAGTTCCTGTGGATAGGGGACGGACAGAATGCGCCCGCCACCCCGTGTCGAGAACCACACCGGCTGATCGTCCATGCACCAGTCGAGCAGGTAGTGGTAGCCCGCTTCGGCGAGCAGGTCCGGCGTGACAGCGGATTGCGAGATCCACGGACCGAGCCAGCCAAGCGGCCGTCGTCCCTCGGCGCGCGCGATGATATCGGTCGCTTCCTCGATCAGTCGCTGTTCTTCGGCAGGGGAGAGCACGCCCTGGCGTTCGGAGTTGGTCCGTCCATGGCCGACCACCTCGTCGCCGCGTGCGCGAAAGGCGTCCATGACTTCCGGGCAGTAGTGGTAGATGCTGCTGTTCGCGAGCACCGAGAGCGGCAGCTTCAGTTCGTCGAACAGATCGATCAGCCGCCACACGCCGACCCGGTTGCCGTAGTCGCGCCAGGCGTAGTTGAGGACATCCGGGTGCGGACCGCCCGGGCAGAGCTCGGCGCCGAGCCCGTCACCGAACGCGAAATGCTCGAGGTTGAGCGCGATGTAGACCGCCAGTCGCTTTCCGTTCGGCCACACGAAGTCGGGGCGGCGCGTGATCGCGCTGTAGCGATAGCGGTCGTGAGAGACGAGACTGCGCGCCGGATCAGGCGTTTGCGCGCATGTTGCATCGCCGAGAACGCCACGCGAGACGGCTCGCTCGGGTTCCTCTCCAATCTCCCGCTGCATCGCAATCTCCATTCGGCGCGCGATCGGCCGCTTGACATTCGTAGATTTGTGAAGAAAGTTTTTACTTCCGTCAAGACCGCGGAAACGGCGGCGGCGGACCAGAGGCGGCTCGGGAGCCGTCGGAGCGGGAGGAATTGCAGAAATGAGCTACGCTTGTACCCCCATTACCGGGCTGTGCCGCCGCGTTGTCTTGCAGGGCGCGCTCGCCATTCTCATAGGCTCGCTGCCGCTTGCGGAGCGGGCGCGGGCTGCCGAGCCGATCAAGATCGGCCTGGTCACGGCGCTGTCGGGGCAGTCGGCGCGCGCCGGCGAAGCGTTGACCCGCGGCGCCACGATCGCGATCGAGGAGATCAACGCGAAGGGCGGCGTGCTCGGCCGTCCGCTGGAGTTGGTGCGCCGCGACGATGAAAGCAATCCCGCCAAGGGGCTGACCGCCGCGCGCGAACTGATCCAGCGCGAGAAGGTCGCGGTGCTGCTCGGCGGTCTCGACACGCCGGTCCAGCTTGCGATCGTGCCGTTCGTCAACAACGTCAAGATGCCGTTCGTGGTGCCATGGGCCGCCGGAACCAGCATCACGCAAAACGGCGCCGCGTCCAATTATGTGTTCCGCGTCTCGGCGATGGACGACGAGGTCGACAAGGCGATCGTCGCGTTCGCCGGCAAGACCTTCGCCGCCAAGAAGCCGGGCCTCATCCTCGTCAACAATCCCTGGGGCGAATCGAACGAGCACGGCCTGCGCGCCGCGCTGAAGGCGGCGGGGATCGAGCCGGCCGGTGTCGAGAAGTTCGAGGCGAACGATGTCGACGTGGTCGCGCAATTGTCCCGCCTCAAGCAGGCCGGCGCCGACTCGCTGTTTCTGGTCGGCAATGTCGGTCCATCCTCGCAGGTGGTGAAATCGCTCGACCGCATGGGCTGGGCGCCGCCGATCGTGTCGCATTGGGGACCGGCCGGCGGCCGCTTCACCGAGCTCGCCGGGCCGAGCGCCGAGAGCGTCGTGTTCGTCCAGACCTACAGCTTCTTCGGCAACCTCTCGCCGGTCGGCAAGCGCGTGCTCGCCGAGTTGCAGGCGAAGTATCCGGATATCAAGGGGCCCGCGGACGTGACGCCTGCGGTCGGCTTTGCCAATGCCTATGACAGCGTGCAGGTGATCGCCGGCGCGATCGAGAAGGCCGGCAGCACAGATCCGACCGCCATTCGTGACGGCTTCTACGGGATCGACAGGCTGGAAGGCCTGATCAAGACCTATGAAAAGCCGTTCGCCCAGAACAAGCACGATGCGCTGACGGCGCAGGACTACATCTGGGCCCACTTCGAAGACAACCACATCCTGCCGTTCAAGAACTGACGGCAGCGGTCGTCCAGCAAGCAGATCGAGGTGATCATCGATGTCGTTTCTTTCGGCGATAATAACCGGAATGGCGCTGGGGAGCATGTACGGTCTGCTCGCGCTGGGCTTTCACGTCACTTACGCCGTGTCCGGCACGGTCAACTTCTCGCAGGGCAGCTCGATGACCCTGGGAGCCGTTGCCGGATACTTCTTCCTCGTCGTGTGGGGCTGGCCGGCCGCGATCGGCATCCCCGCGGTGCTGCTGGTCTGCGCGGTCTACGGCGTTCTGATCGAACGCTTCGCGGTTCGTCCGTTCGTGCAGCGCGGGTCGGACAACTGGCTGATGGCGACCGTTGCGGTAGGCATCATCGTCGACAATGTGATGCTGTTCGTGTTCGGCAAGGAGCCGCGCAGCTTCCCGTCGGTGCTCGCGGCCAAGCCGATCCAGATCGTGGAGGGGGCAGGGGTCTACCCCCTGCAGCTCCTGATTCCCGTGGTCGGCCTGCTGCTTGCCCTGGCGCTGCATCTGATCAGCCGCCGTACGCGGCATGGCGTCGCGATGCTTGCGGTGGTGCAAAATCCCAATGCCGCACGGCTGATGGGCATCAATGTCAGCGGCGCCATCGCCGCGAGCTACGCGGTGTCGGCGATGCTGGCGGGCGTCGCCGCGCTGCTGATCGCGCCGCTGCTCAACGTTTCCTCGGAGATGGGCACGCTGTTCGGCATCAAGGCGTTCGCCGCCGCGATCATCGGCGGTCTCGCCAGCGCCTGGGGCGTCATGCTGGCCGGACTGTGTCTTGGCCTGATCGAGGTGTTCGCGACCAACTATCTCGGGTCGGTCTACACCCAGATCATCACGTTCGCTTCCGTCATCGTCATCCTCGTCATCATGCCGCACGGGCTGCTCGGCCGAGCTGGAGTTAAGAAGGTATGATCTCTCGCGCCTCTCTTCTTATCGCGGTCGCGGCGTTCGCGATTGCCATCGGCTATGCCGCGGTCGCGGACAGCTACGCGGTGTTCCTGATCGCGACGATTTCGCTGACCGCGATCGCCTGCATCGGGCTCAACGTCCTGCTCGGCCTCGCGGGCCAGATCTCGCTTGGCCATATCGGCTTCATGGCCATCGGCGCCTACACCACGGTGCTGCTGATGGAGAAGGCCGGCTGGCCCTATCTCGCCGCGACGGCGGGCGCCATCGTGCTGGTCAGCATCGTCGGCGGCCTGCTTGCGCTGCCGGCGCTGCGCGTGCGCGGGCCGTATCTGGCGATGGTGACGATTGCCTTTGGCTTCATCGTCGAACATGTCACGATCGAATGGCGCGATCTCACCGGCGGCGGCAACGGCCTGATGCTGAGCGCGCCGCCGAGCGTGTTCGGCTATGCGCTGTCGGAGCGCTCCCTGGCTACCGCCGGCATCGTGCTGGTGTTTGCCGGCCTCTTCCTGTTCGAGCGGTTGAAGCGCAGCGGCTGGGGCTATGCCATGCGCGCGGCCCGCGATACCGAGGTCGCGACGCGCTCGCTGGGCATCGATCTGGTGCATGTGCGCGCCGTCGCCTTCGTGATCTCGGCGGCCGCGATGGCGCTGGCCGGCGCGCTGTTTGCGCCGCTGCAGGGCTATATCAGCCCGAGTTCGTTTCCGTTCCTGCAATCGGTGCTGCTGCTGTTCGGCGTGATGGTCGGCGGCGCCGGCTCGGTGCTCGGTCCGGTGATCGGTGCTGCGCTGGTCGTGCTGTTGCCGGAAGCGCTGTCGGATCTCGCCGAATATCGCCTGCTGGCCTTCGGCGTGTTGCTGTTCGTCGTGCTGCGCGCCGCGCCCTCCGGCATCGTCGGGCTCGCGGAGCAGCTCGCGGCAAAATTCCTGCCGGCACGCAAGCCCATGGCCGACACTGCGATCGCGCCCGCGCTTGCCGATGCGGCGATCCTCGAAACGCACAGCGCGGCGGGGCTCGACGTGACCGATCTCTCGATCTCGTTCGGCGGCGTGCGCGCCGTCCAGGGTGTCTCGTTCAGGGCGGCGCCCGGTGCCGTCACCAGCATCATCGGCCCCAACGGCGCCGGGAAGACCAGCGCGCTCAATCTGCTCTGCGGCTTTTATCGGCCGCAGGCGGGAACGGTGATGCTCGGCGAGCGCGATGTCACGGGCATGACGTCGCATCTGTTGGCGCGGGTCGGCGTCGCGCGCACCTTCCAGACCACGCAGTTGTTCGGCTCGCTCACGATCCTGGAAAACATCCTGCTCGCCGAGCGGGTCGGCCGTCTCGGCGGCATCGTCTCTGCGTTGCGCAACGCCGAGACCGAGGGGTTCGCCCGGTTCCTGCTGCGCTTTGCCGGCGTCGATGGCGACGTCGACCGGCTCGCGGATTCGCTGTCCCATGGCGAGAAGCGGCTGGTCGAGATCGCGCGTGCGCTGGCGCTCCGGCCCCGCATCCTGTTGCTCGACGAGCCCGCGGCGGGCCTCTCGAAGGGCGACAAGCAGTGCCTGACTGCGCTGTTGCGCCGGATCGCCGATCTCGGAATCGCCGTCATCATCGTCGAGCACGACATGCCGATGATCATGTCGCTGAGCGATCTGATCGTCGTGCTCGACGGCGGCAAGCGCATCGCGATCGGCGATGCGGCGGCGATCCGCAACGATCCGGCGGTCCGCAAGGCCTACCTGGGCGACGCCACGCCGGGCGAGAAGACCCGCGCGCCGCGGCCGGCGCGGCAGGGCACTGCACTCGAGGTCAAGACGCTCGACTCGTTCTATGGCCTGTCGCGCGCCTTGAACGGGATCGATCTGGTGGTCGCTCCCGGCGAGGCGGTTGCCGTACTCGGCGCCAACGGCGCCGGTAAGACCACCCTGATGCGGTCGATCGCAGGGCTCGAACCGCCGCGATCCACGGGCGAAGTTCGGCTCGCCGAGACGCGCATCGACACGATGCCCGCGCATGTTCGGGCCCGCTCGGGCGTCGTGCTGGTGCCGGAAGGGCGGCAGGTGTTTCCGGAACTGACGGTGAAGCAGAACCTCGAGCTCGGCGCCTATGCGCGCAAGGGCCTGGACCTCGATGCCGAGACCGAGGCGATGTTCGTGCGCTTCCCGCGGCTGAAGGAGCGCATCGACCAGCGTGCCGGCCTGTTGTCCGGCGGCGAGCAGCAGATGCTCGCGGTGGCGCGCGGGCTGCTGACCGGGCCGAAGATCTTCATGCTGGACGAGCCGTCGCTCGGCCTCGCACCGCTCGTCGTCGATGAACTGTTCGCGTCCTTCGAGCGGCTGCGCAGCGAGGGCATGACCATCATGGTGGTCGACCAGATGGCGGGCCACGCGCTCGCGCTGGCCGACCGGGCCTATCTTCTCGAGACCGGGGCGATCCTGAAGAGCGGCGCCGCCGACATCATCGCCGAGGATCCGCTGCTCGAGGCGGCCTATCTGGGCGGCGAGGCCCAGGCCGGCGCGCCGCAACGCTTCGCGGCCCAGGCACGCTGAGGGAGGCGAGGGCGGATGTTGGTCGGAGACCGCGAAGCTGACGGAAGGCAGGCTGGTCGCATGGGTGCGCGGGACGAGCGGCGTCCCGGGCGCGCGGCGGCCGTCTGCGCCAGTGTGGAAGTTGGGCTGCTTGCCGACAGGGCGCTTCGCGATCGCGCCGCGGGTCAGGTCGTCGCCGTGTTCGAACGGTCGTTCTACGCCGTCATCGACGGGATCTGGATCTGCGTTGGACGTGCCGGCATCGGATCGGGGCCGTTGCACGTGCTCGGCGACTTTCGATGGCCGCGACTTGCGGCAGGCGATCCCGTGCGGGTCGCGGACTCCATGCTGTTGGTCGCGGAGACGCCGCTGGCAAATCTGGCCGCGCGGTCCGTCTGGGCGCCGCCCGCTGCACCGCACTGGTCGACGAGCAGCCTGCGACGCGGCCTTGAAGCCGTCGATGCGGTGTGGGGCGGTGATCTGAATGAGGACGGCCTCGCCGTCGCCGGGTCTGGACCGGTGCCGAGCGATGCTTCTCCCCTCGTTCGGGCTGCCATGCCCGGTCTCGCGGCTCTCGCGCAAGTCGTGGCCGGCTCGGATGGCGATGCGAATCAAAGCCTCTCTCTCGGCAGCTTGATCGGTCTCGGGCCGGGACTTACGCCGTCCGGCGACGACCTGATCGGCGGGGCGCTGATTGCGCTGGCCGCGCTGAGACGGATCGAACGTCGCGATGCACTGTGGGAACATTGCCGCGCACTGCTCGACGGCACCAATGACATCAGCCGAATTCATTTGCGCGCGGCGGCGCTGGGTTACGGCGCGGCAGCGCTGCATGAGGCCATTCATGCAACGATGAGCGGCGAGGGTGCCGGATTTCGTCGCGCGCTCACGGCGCTCTCGGCGATCGGCCATACGTCCGGACTGGATGCATTCGCGGGCAGTCTGATCGTCCTGCGCCATGAACTTGCGCCATGAACTTCGCGGACGATGATGCCGCCATCGATCAGGTTTTGAGTTCTCCCAAACTGCTCCGAACGAAGTTCGGAGCATTTTTTTAGCCCAATTGCCTCCCGGCCAATCCACTAAGCGACGGCGAAAAGAGATTTCGCATTTCCCGAGAATCCGGTCTTGACTAAGTAAGTATTTTCTTATTAGCTCGACAAAACGAAAACGAACTTTAGGGCGGAGACGATGACGGATCAGGATAGGCCGCAGTATCAGCAATTGCTGGCGCGCAAGGTCGAGGTCGTGAATGTCGGGCTTGAGGGGTTCGTGAAGGACCTCCGCGACTGCGACATCGGCGTCGTTCACGTCGACTGGAAGCCGTCGGCCGGCGGCGATCCGCAGATGGCGGCCCTGCTCGCGAAGCTCGGTGTGTGAGGGCGCACCGATGAAGCTGATCGAAGACGCAAACCAGCACGCGCTCACCCGGATCCTCGAAGGGGAGCCGCGGCTGATCGACATCGTTCCCGCCCGTCAATTGATTCCGGGCCTGCGCGAACGGATGATCCTCCACGCCGGACCACCGATCTCCTGGGACAGGATGTGCGGCCCGATGCGCGGTGCGGTCGCCGGCGCCATCGTGTTCGAGGGATGGGCGCAGGATCTGCCGACCGCGACCAAGCTCGCCGCCAGTGGCGAGATCGAATTCCACCCGAACCACCACTTTGGCGCAGTCGGTCCGATGACCGGCATGACCACCATGTCGATGCCGCTGTTCGTGGTCGAGAATGCGCGCTTCTCCAACCGGGCCTATTGCGCGATCAACGAGGGGCTCGGCAAGGTGATGCGCTTCGGCGGCAACGACGCGAGCGTGCTGAAGCGGCTCGCCTGGTTGCGCGACGTGTTCGGGCCGACGCTGGGCGAGGCGATCCGCGCCGCCGGCGGCATCGACCTCAAATCAATCGTCGCGCGGGGCTTGTCGATGGGCGACGAGTTGCATCAGCGCAATCTCGCCTGCTCGAGCGTTTTCCTTCGCGAGATCGCGCCCTGGATGGCGCGGACCTCGACCGAAAACGCCGTGCTCGCGGAATGCCTCGCGTTCATCGGGCAGAATGATCAATTCTTCCTCAACATCGCGATGGCGATGGGCAAGGCGATCACCGATCCTGCCAACGGCATTCGGGGGTCGACCATCGTCACCACCATGTGCCGCAACGGCACCGATTTCGGCATCCGCGTCAGCGGGCTCGGGGAGCAATGGTTCACCGCGCCGGTCGAAATGCCGGAAGGGCTGTATTTCGCCGGCTATTCCGAGAAGGACGCCAACCCGGACATGGGCGATTCCGCCATCGTCGAGACGATCGGTCTCGGTGGATTTGCAATGGCGGCGGCGCCGGCCGTCGCAGGCTTCGTCGGTGCCGGCGCGCCGTCCGAGGCCGGCAACTTCACCCGCTCGATGGGCGAGATCACGGTCGCGCAGAACCCGGAATGGACCATCGCCGCGATGGACTTCGCGGGCGTGCCGACCGGCATCGATATCCGTTTGGTCGTCGATTCCGGCGTGGTGCCGGTCATCAACACAGGCATCGCGCATCGCGAGCCCGGCATCGGCCAGGTCGGTGCCGGCGTGGTCAAGGCGCCGCTAGCGTGCTTCCAGCAGGCGATCGTCGCGATCGCCAAGGATTTGGGTGTGTCATGAACGTCGTCGTCCTGAACGAGGTCCGCAAGGGATTCTATCTCGACTCGGTCGCGCTGATGCGGCTCTCGCGCGAGGTGGCCGGCTCGCCCGGCGTGATCGAGGCGGCGCTGATGATGGGAACGCCGTCGAACGCGGCGATCATGCGCAATGCGGGGCTGCTGGAGGAGGGCACTGCCGTAAAAGGCAACGACCTCGTGATCGCGGTCAAGGCCGAGTCCGAGTCCGCCGCTCGCGAAGCCCTCGACAATGCGATCAAGTCGCTCGACAAGCCGAAGACCCAGGGCGAGGCGCAGGCCGCCTGGCGGCCGCACTCGATTGCCGCCGCTGTCACGGCCAGGCCGGAGATCAATCTTGCGCTGATCTCCGTTCCCGGAGAATTCGCCGCCGCCGAGGCCCGCAAGGCGCTCAATCGCGGCCTGCACGTGCTGATGTTCAGCGACAACGTGTCCCTCGAGGACGAATTGTCGCTCAAGCAGCAGGCGCGGGCGGCCGGCCTCCTGATGATGGGACCGGATTGCGGAACGGCCGTGATCGGCGGCGCGCCGCTGGCGTTCGCCAACAAGCTCACGCGCGGCAGGATCGGCATCATCGGCGCGTCGGGCACCGGTACGCAGGAGATCTCGTGCCTAATCTCGGAAGCCGGCGCGGGAATCTCCCACGCCATCGGGGTCGGCGGGCGCGATCTGAAGAAGGATATCGGCGGCATCACCACGCTGATGGCGATCGATGCATTCGATGCCGATCCGGAAACCGATCACGTGGTGCTGATCTCGAAGCCGCCGCATCCCGATGTCGCCAAGTCCGTCCTTGAGCGGATCGGCAGAAGCCGGAAGTCGTACACCGTGTGCTTCATCGGTGCGTCGGAGGTCCAGCTCCCGGCGAACGCCCGCTTCTCGCCGACGCTGAAGGGCGCGGCGGAGTTGGCACTGGGACACAAGCAGATCGGAGCGGACTTCGACGCGAACGCTGTCGCGTCACGGCTTCCGCGCAGCGGTCGGGGCGGCATCGAGGGTTTGTTCGCCGGCGGAACGCTGTGCGCCGAAGCCCAGGTGATCCTCGCTGCCGCGGGCCGGAAGGTGGCGTCGAACGCCGCCATCCCCGGCGTACCCAAGCTCGGCGTGGAGCCGAGCGCCGGACGGGACCGGCTGATCGACCTCGGCGACGACGAGTACACCCGCGGCCGGCCGCACCCGATGATCGACCCGTCGGTGCGCGACGATGCGTTGCGTGCCGCGCTCAAGAACCGCGATCTCTCGGTGATTCTACTCGATCTCGTGCTCGGCTATGGCGCGCATGCCGATCCCGCCGAGCATCTGGCGAAGATCGCCGCCGATCGCGGGCAGGATGCACCTGTCTTGGTCGCGTCCGTCGTCGGCACGGAGCAGGATCCGCAAGGGCGCTCCGCGCAGATCAGGAAACTGGAGCAGGCCGGATTCATCGTTGCGCCGTCGAACGCGCAGGCCTGCGAGCTCGCGGTCGCCATCGTCCAGAATGCCGGGAGGTAAGGAAATGCGTACACTCAACGAAGTGCCGCGCCGCCTGGTGGTCGCGATCGGCGGTAATGCGGTTCACCCCGAGGATATCAGGGGCACCTCACAGGAGCAGAAGTCGGTCGCGCAGATCACCGCGGAAGCGCTGCTGCCGCTGGCGCAGCTCGACAACGAGCTGGTCATCACCCACGGCAACGGGCCGGTGGTCGGCAAGATCATGATGCGCCAGATGCTGACGATGAGCCGGATTCCGCCGATGGACATGGACATCTGCGTTGCGCACAGCCAGGGCGGCATCGGCTATCTCCTGATGCAGGCGATCGAGAATGCGCTGCGCGAACAGGGCAACCAGCGGCATGTGGCAAGCCTGCTGACCCAGGTAGAAGTGGACAAGGACGATCCCGCGTTCAAGAATCCGACCAAGTTCGTCGGGCCGTTCTTTTCCGAGGACGAGGCCAAGAAGATCAGCGCCGAGCTCAATTGGGCGATGCGCGAGGATTCAGGGCGCGGCTGGCGTCATGTCGTGCCGTCGCCGAAGCCCAAGCATGTCTGCGACATCTCGCTGGTCGACGCATTGGTCAAGCGTGGAACGATCGTCATCGCGGGAGGCGGCGGCGGCGTTCCCGTGGTCCGTGATGCTAAGGGCGTGCGGACCGGCGTGCCGGCGGTGATCGACAAGGATCTGACATCGGCCCATATCGCGAATGTGCTGGGCATCGAGGAATTGCTGATCCTGACCGCGGTCCCGCGCGTCGCAGTGAATTTCGGCAAGCCGAACAAGAGGGACCTGGATCAGGTCAGCCTCGAGGAGATCAAGGCTTACCACCGCGAAGGACACTTTCCTCCCGGAAGCATGGGACCCAAGGTCGATGCCGCAATCCGGTTTCTCGAGGGTGGGGGCAAGCGGGCGATCATCAGTCACCTCGATTGCGCCATGGCGGCGCTGCGGGGCGAGACCGGGACGCACATCGTTCAGTAAGCACCGGGAGTGGCGCATCGGAGGGATATCCACCTGCGCCAATCCGTACCCGAGTGTCGAGCAAGATGGCGGTTCGATTTTCATGGCCGCAATGGTGCCCGCGCTCACCGAGCAGAAGCAGTTGAGACGCCGGATCGGCGCCTCAACTGATCAGGCAATCGAGCTAGCCGCCGGCTGAAGCTCAAGCACAAGACCAACAAGCAGCCTGCGGGATTCAAGGGAACGACAGGGCCATGGCCATCCAATCCAGCATTAAGGCGAACCTGTACAAGGATTCCGTGTCGTTGATGCGGATCTCGCAGGTCACGGTCGCGCGGACCGGCGTGCAGCGGGTCACGCTGCTGATGGGAACGCGCAGCAACAAGGAATTCCTGCAGCAGGCCGGGCTGATGAGCCCGGCGCTCGAGAGCGCCAAGCCCGGCGATATCATGATCGTTGTGGCGGACGATGCGCCCGAGAAGCTCGCAGCCGCGGAGCAGGAGATCCACTCCCTGATCGTCGGCGAAGAGCCGAAGGGCGGATCGGCTGAAGCGGCGGCGGACGCGCCGCCGCGCTCAATCTCCCGCGGCGTCGCGATTGCCGATCATGCCGACCTCGCAATGATCTCGGTGCCGGGCCCCTACGCCGCGGCGGAAGCGTTGAAGGCGCTGCGGCGGGGTCTGAACGTGCTGCTGTTCAGCGACAACGTGCCGATCGAGCAGGAGCAGGCCATCAAGCGCGTCGCGGCGCAGAAGGGCCTGCTGCTGATGGGGCCGGATTGCGGCACGGCGATCATCAATGGCGTGCCGCTCGGATTTGCCAACGTCGTTCGGCGGGGCGCGATCGGGCTCGTCGGCGCATCGGGCACCGGTCTGCAGGAAGTGATGTGCCAGATCCATCGTCATGGCCTGGGCATCTCGCAGGCCATCGGCACCGGCAGCCACGATGTTTCCAGCGAGGTCGGCGGCATCACCATGTTGCAGGGCCTGGACCTGCTGGCCGCGGACCCGCAGACCAAGGTCGTCGCCATCGTCTCCAAGCCTCCTGCGCGCGATGTCCAGAGGCGGGTGATCGAGCGCGCCGGCGCGATCGGAAAGCCGGTCGTGATCTGCTTCCTTGGCGGCGAGCCGGCCGCATCCGCCGGCGATGTTCACCGCACGTCGTCGCTCGAGGAGACGGCGCGGCAGGCGGTCGCGCTTGCGGGAGCGCGCCAACCCGTGAGTGACGAGCAGTCGATCGGAGCGTTGGTAACGCGGGTCTGTGCGTCGCTGGTGCCTTCGCAGCGCTATCTGCGCGGGCTCTACTCCGGCGGCACGTTCTGCTCGGAAGCCCAGACCATTTGGCGGGCGGCCGGCTTTCGGGTCCGGTCGAACGCGCCGCTGGCCGACGCGGACCGTCTGGCCGATGTGGAAGCGAGCCAAGGACACACCGCGATCGATCTCGGCAGTGATGAATTCACGGTGGGACGTCCGCATCCGATGATCGACCATGGCGTGCGGATCGAGCGGCTGTTGAAGGAAGCGGACGATCCGACTGTCGCCTGCATCGTGCTGGACGTCGTGCTGGGCTACGGCAGTCACCCCAATCCGGCAGAGATCCTGGCTCCGGCGATCCGCCGGGCGAAAGCCGCCGTGCGCGGGCAGGGGCGGGAGCTTCCGGTGATCTGCTTCGTCTGCGGCACCGATGCAGATCCGCAATCCTTCGAGACCCAGAAAGCCATGTTGGCGGACGCCGGCGCCGAGCTTGTCGGCAGCAGCACGGGGGCAGCCCGTTCCGCGCAAGCCATCGCGAGCCGCATGGAAGCGGACGACAACGCCACCGGGCGTCGCGTGATGCTAGGTGGAGAACGATGATGAACGCAGCCCCTTCCGCGCTCCAGAACAAGACATCCGTCATCAGTCTCGGCGCATCCGATCTCGATCGCGGCGTCGAAAGCAGCGGTGCGCCGCTGGTGCGTCTGCAATGGCAGCCGGTCGGCGACGGAAGTCCCGAGGTCGCCTGGAGCCTCGCGCAACTGGTCGGCGACACCACAGATGCGGATTGCTTGGGATCGCGGATCGATCGCGCCAATGCCGAAGTGCTCGAGCGGATCCTGACCGCGCAGCCGGTATGGGTCGACATCGCGGCACATGCATCGGAGGTCTGGCCGGACATGGGCCGGACGCTGCTCCATGCCGGTCCGCCGATCGCCTGGAACGATATGTGCGGCCCGATGAAGGGCGCGGTGGTCGGCGCGATCCTCTATGAGAACTGGGCGACGAGCCCGCGGGAGGCCGAGCAACTCGCCGCGTCAGGCGGCATCCGCTTCGCGCCGTGCCATGAATTCGGTGCGGTCGGGCCGATGACCGGGATCATCTCGCCCTCGATGCCGCTCTTCGTGGTGCAGAACGAGACCTCCGGCAATCGCGCCTATGCGCCGATGATGGAATCCGGCGGCGCCAAGACACTGCGTTTCGGTGCGTTCGCGCCCGAGGTGATCGAAGGCCTCAAGCTCATCGAGACTGTGCTGGCGCCATGTCTGAAGGCCGCGGTCGCCGGCATCGACGGTGGATTGCCGCTGAAGCCGCTGATGTCGCAGTCGCTGCACATGGGCGACGACGTCCACAACCGCAACACGGCGGCGACGCTGCTGCTGTATCGCGCCGTCACGGAATCGCTGCTCAAGTCCTCGATCTCGCGCGACCTGGTTCACGAGACGCTGCGGACGATCGGGGCTGACGACATGTTCTTCCTCAGCCTGTCGATGGCGGCGTGCAAGGCGACCATGGATGCCGCGCACGGCGTGCCGTTCAGCAGCATCGTGACGGCGATGGCGCGCAACGGCGTGAATGTCGGCATCAGGGTCAGCGGACTGGACGGGCAGTGGTTCGTCGGTCCGGCCGATATTCCGGTCGGCCTGTTCCTGCCGGGTTTCAGCGAGGCCGATGCCAATCCCGATATCGGCGATAGCGCGATCACCGAGACCGCGGGGCTCGGCGCGTTTGCGATGGCCGCGGCTCCCGCGATGGTCCAGTTCGTCGGCGGCACGCCGCAGGACGCCCTGCGTTATTCGCGCGAGATGGCCCACGTCACGATCGGCCGCAATCCCGGCTTCACTCTGCCGATGCTCGACTTCATCGGAGCTCCGGTCGGCATCGACGTCCGCAAGGTCGTGGACGAGAGCATGCGGCCGGTCATCAACACCGCAACGGCGCACAAGGAGCCGGGCATGGGGATCATCGGCGCCGGCGTCGTGCAGGCGCCGATGAAATGCTTCGTCGACGCTGTCGGAGTTTTGGCGGCGATTGGCGCGAGATGAATTGTTTCGATTCTGAAACTGACGGCGCGGCCGCGCCGCCGATACAAAAAATGCCGCAACAAAGAGTGCGGCGACACCGGGAACGAACAGGAGGAAACACATGAACTCTACCCGTCGTGCATTTCTGCAAACTGGCCTGCTCTCGGCGGCCTTTATCGGTTCATCAGGCCGGCTCGCCTTCGCCGACGATGCGGCGAAGCCGCTCCGCATCGGCATTCTCATTCCGGGGTCGCGGGCCGACCATGGCTGGATGGAGTCGGCCTACAGCGGCATGAAGGCGGCCGAGCAGCGCCACGGCAACAAGGTCGTGATCACGTCGATCGAGAACGTCAAGTTCGCCGACATGGAGCAGGCGCTCGTCACGCTCGCGACCAAGAACGACATGGTGATCGGCGCCGCGGGGCAGACCCAGGCATCGGTGCTCAAGGTCGCCAAGCGCTTTCCGAAGGTGAAGTTCTCCATCGTCGGTCCGACCGGACAGCCGACCGAAAACGTCGCGCAATACGACGTGCTGCAGGCCCAGATCGGCTTCATTGCCGGCGCGGTTGCGGCGATGATGTCGAAGAACGGCGCGGTGAGCTATGTCGGCGGCCTTGAAATTCCGGCCATCGTCAACACCGGAACGGAGTTCGCGAACGGCGCCAAGCACGTCAAGCCGGATACCAAATGCTTCGTGACCTACACCGGCGATTTTGACGACGTCGCCAAGGCGAAGGAAGCGACCCTTGCGGCGATCGCGCAGGGCGCCGACGTGCACTACAACATCCTCAATCTCGGCGTTCGCGGCATGGAGCAGGCGGCGCGCGAGAAAAGCACCAAGATGATCGGGAGCTATACCAACTACTGCTCCGACAACAACCCGCTCTACATCGCCTACACGGTGAGCGGCATCGGATTCATGGTCGAGTACGCCATCGACCAGGCGGTCGCCGGAACGTGGCACCCGGAATACAAGCAGTTCGGCCTCGCCATGGGGCCACGTTCCGCCGACATCGAGATCTGCACCGGGGCAACGCCAGAGATCCAGGCCAAGATCAAGGAGTTGAAGGACGACCTGCTGTCGAACAAGATCAAAGTCAAGGTGGGCTGACCGTGGCTGTTCTCGAACTGTCTGGCTTGACCAAGCGCTTCGGGGCCTTCACCGCGCTCGACGACATTTCGCTGCAGATCGAGCGCGGCGAGGTGCACTGCCTGCTTGGCGAGAACGGTGCCGGCAAATCCACGTTGTGCAACCTGGTGTTCGGGGTGCACCGGCCGGATGCCGGCACGATGACGCTGGGCGGAGAGCCGTTCCATCCCCGCGGCCCGGCGGAAGCGCTGCAGCGCGGCGTCGTGATGGTCCACCAGCATTTCAGCCTGGTGCCCAACATGAGCGTGGCCGAGAACCTGATGCTCGGCCGCGCCAGCGCGGTGCTGAAGCCGCAGGACATCATCGTGCGGATGGAGCAGCTCGCGGCGGAGTACGGGCTCGAGATCGATCCCGAAGCGCGCATCGAGGACCTCTCGGTCGGCGAGCGGCAGCGGGTCGAGATCATCAAGTGCCTGCTCGGCGATCCGCAACTGCTCGTACTCGACGAGCCGACGGCTGTGCTGCAGCCGGACGAAATCGATGCGCTGCTGGCGATCTGCCGCCAGGTCGCGCTGCGTGGAAAATCCGTGATCCTGGTGACGCACAAGCTCGGCGAGATCAGCCGCGTCGCCGATCGCACCACGGTGCTGCGGCAGGGCCGCATCATCGAGACGGTCGCGATGGAGGGCGCCGACATCCGGTCGCTGGTGCGGTCCATGGTCGGCCGGGATGTGCAGTCGGCAGGCTCGGTGCTCGCCGCGGCGGTCGATATCGAAGGCAAGACGCCGGTGAAACCCTCAGGCGATGCTGGTCCGGCGTCGCCGGGTGAGGCGGTGCTCGAGATCTCGGACCTCGTGTACCGTGACCCGCATGGCGTGCCGAGGCTCGACGGTCTGAGCCTCACGGTCGGCACCGGCGAGATCGTCGGGATCGCGGGCGTCGAGGGCAACGGCCAGACCGAGCTCGGGCTGATCCTGGCCGGGCTCGCCGCGCCGAGCGCAGGGGCGATCGTCGTCGGCGGAACGTCGGTCGGCGGTTGCTCGCCGCAGGAGATCACGGATGCGGGTGTTGGCATCGTGCCCGAGGATCGCCATGCGGTCGCCTGCATCAAGGAATTGTCGGTGGCCGAGAACCTTTTTCTCGGCGCGATCGGAAAATTCAGCCGCTTCGGCCTGCTCGACAAGTCGGCGCGGCGCAAGGCGGCGGAGGCGATGATGCGCGACTTCGACGTGCGGGCAAGCAGCCCCGATGTTTCGATGGCGAGCCTCTCCGGCGGCAATCAGCAGAAGGCGGTACTTGCACGCGAGCTGTCGCTCGATCCGCTGGTGTTTCTGCTTGCGGCACAGCCGACGCGCGGGCTCGACGTCGGTGCGATCGAGGCTGTCTACAACCGCATCCGTGCCGCGCGCGATGACGGCCTCGGGGTGCTTCTGATCTCGAGCGAGCTCGAGGAGCTGATGGCGGTGTCGGATCGGATCGCGGTGATCTACCGCGGCAAGCTGGTTGGCGAGCTCGCGGCCGGATCGTTCAGCCGTGAAGCGATCGGGGCGATGATGTCGGGGCACGCACATGTCTAGGTTGGCCATGGTCATGAAGAATCCGAAGCTCGCGCGGGTCGCGCAGGGCGCGAGACTCGAGCTCGTGCCGTTGCAGGTCGTGGTGCCGGTGGTATCGACCATTATCGCGCTCGGGATCGGCCTCGTCATCATCGCTGCGACCGGTGCGTCGGTCGTCGAGGCGATCGAAGCCTTCTGGGACGGCATGGCGGGAAGCGATTTCAACATCGGCGCGTCGATCAATCGCGCCATCAGCCTCGCGCTGGTCGGTCTTGGCTTCATCTTCGCCAGCCGTGCCAACTTGACCAATGTGGGAGGCGAGGGACAAATCGCGATGGGCGGCATGTTCGCAACCGCGGCTGCTCTGCATGGCGCCGGCGGCCTACCGCTGGGACTGGCGTTCATCGTGCCGCTCGCTGTCGGAACCCTCGCCGGAGCCGTCTGGGGCGGCCTTGCGGGCGTTCTCAAGGCGGCGCGCGGCACCAACGAGGTGATCAGCACATTATTATTGAGCTTCATCGCGCTGCCGCTGGTGTACTGGTCCGTCGAGTCCTTCCACTTGCTGCGCAAGCCGATCAGCGATGTGTCATCGCTGCCGGAATCGGCGGAGATTCCGGATTCGACCAAGCTGCCGCTGTTGTTTCCGGACAATGGATCTCCGCTCCATATCGGATTGCTGATTGCGGCGATCGCGGTCGTCGTGGTGTGGCTGGTGCTCAGGCACAGCTCGCTCGGCCTGCGGCTGCGCGCCGTCGGCCTGAACGCGATGGCGTCCCGTCGTGCGGGGATGCGGACGAGCTTCTACGTGATCCTGGCCATGACGGTGTCCGGTGGCCTCGGCGGTCTCGGCGGCGCGATCATGATCCTCGGCCAGCAATTCTACCTGACGAGCGACTTCTCGTCGGGCTACGGATTTGACGGCCTGGTCGTCGGCTTGTTGTCGCGCGGCTCAGCCGTGGGCGTCGTGATCGGCGCGTTGCTGTTCGGGTTCCTGCGATCCGGATCGATCAACATGGAGATCTCGGCGCAGGTCCCGTCGGCCGTCGTGCTGATCTGCCAAGGCCTGATTGTCATCATCATTGCAGGTTCCGCGATCCTCACCAACCGAAAGGTGACCCGATGATTGACGAACAAATGGCCGTGTTCATCGGCTCCGGACTTCGCCTCGCGGTCCCGATCATTTTCGCCGCAACCGGCGAGATGCTGAGCGAGCGCGCAGGCGTGCTCAATCTCAGCCTCGACGGCATGATGCTGATGTCGGCCTTCACGGCGGCGCTGGCATCGTGGGCGACCGGCTCGCCGCTCATCGGCGTCGCGGCCGGCGTGCTGGTCGCGACCGCGCTTGCCGCGGTCCAGGCCGTGCTGAGCGTGACATTGCGCGCCAATCAACTGGTGGTCGGAATCGGGTTCAACATCCTGGCGCTGGGCTCAACCACGTTTCTCTACCGTGAGATCTTCGGGCCGTTGTCGCGCGATCCGATTCCCGGCTTCGCGCAGCTCAATCTGCCGTGGCTCGCGCATATCCCGGTGATCGGGCCGGCGTTGGCGAACCAGACCGGCCTTGCCTATGTCAGCATCCTGATGGTCGTCGTGACCTGGTTGATCCTGAAGTACACGTCCTTTGGGCTGGCGGTGCGGGCAGTCGGCGAGGATCCGCGCGCCGCTGATAAGGCCGGCATCAGCGTGGCGAAGACCCGCTATCTCGGTGTGCTCTATGCCGGCATCCTTGCTGGCCTCGGCGGCGCATTCATGTCGGTTGCGGACAGCAACACGTTCACCGAGAACATGACCAAGGGCGCGGGTTACCTTGCGATCACGGCCGTGATCTTCGGCGGCTGGAATCCCTGGTACACGCTGGCGGCGTGCCTGCTGTTCGGGTTTGCGACCGCGCTGCAATTCTTGGTGCCGGCGCTGCAACTCGATGTGCCGGTCGCGCTGCTGTTGTTGCTGCCGTATCTGCTGGCGCTGGTCGCCATCGCAGGCTTCGTCGGAAAGAGCAGACAGCCCTCGGCCCTGACCATTCCGTTCGAACGGGGCGGCTGATCGCAACAAACTTCAAGAAAGCATAAGCAAGGGAGGAAAATCCGATGACGAGTTCCACGTTAGCGAAAGCTGCGGAGTCCGCTGCGTCCAGTGCCGCCAATCCTCTTGGATCCGCTCCCGGCTACAAATGGCTGGTCGATGACAACAACGTCAACATGGCGATGGCGCCGCCGCCGCCCCGCGTGGTGACGATCGACGCGCAGCCCCAGACGGTGACGATCGATCTGCACCGCACCGTTCTCATCGTCGTCGACATGCAGAACGACTTCTGCGCGAAGGGCGGATGGGTCGACCATCTCGGCCTCGATCACACGCCGGACCGGGCGCCGATTGAGCCGCTGCAGAAGCTGCTTCCGGTGTTGAGGAATGCCGGCGTGCACGTCATCTGGCTGAACTGGGGCAATCGGCCCGATCTCAAGAACATGGCGCCCAACCAGCTCCATCTGTACAAGCGAAGGGCGTCGGCATCGGTCTTGGCGAGCCGTTGCCGGGCAGCGGAGCGCGCGTGTTGCAGAAGGACAGCTGGGCCGCGGCCGTTGTCGACGAACTGAAACAGGAGCCCGAGGACATTCACGTCGACAAATACCGGATCAGCGGCTTCTGGGACACGCCGCTGGACAGCATTCTGCGCAACCTCGGCACCAAGACCATCCTGTTTGCCGGCGTCAACACCGATCAATGCGTGCTGCATTCGCTCACTGACGCGAATTTCCTGGGCTATGGCTGCCTTCTGGTCGAGGACTGCTGCGCGACGACCTCACCTGGCTTCTGCGTTGAAGCAACCCTGTTCAACGTCAAGAAATGCTTCGGCTTCGTGACGCATTCGTCTGACGTCATCGGTGCGGTTCAGGAGCACATCCAGCAGCAACGGTGATATCGCGTGGAAGCCGTGGCTTCGTGATCTCGGCAGTCGTTCACCCGCTAGGTTTGCGAAGCCGCGTTTGATCTTTGTCCGCCTGATCCCAGGCGTGGTTCCGCCCCCGCCAGCAGCCGCTGAATGTTGGCGCGATGGCGCACGATCATGTAAAGGCCACCTGCGATGACCAGCAGCCGATATGGCAACGGCTGCTCAAACGCGCAGACCAAAGCGATCGCAGCGAGCGCCGCCAACATCGAACTCAGGGACACAATCCGGGAAATTGCCAGCACAACGCCAAAGACGAGGGCGGCGCCCAAACCGACCGGCCAGGACATCGCCAGCAACACGCCGAGCCCCGTCGCCGCGGATTTGCCGCCGGTAAAATTCAACCAGATCGAGCGGCTGTGTCCCAACAACACGGCAAGTCCGGCCAGGCAGACCGCCCAGGGCAGCAAGGTTTGCTGGTCAACGGCTGTCGGTGGTGTGACCGACGGCAATGTATAGAGCCAGGGATAAAACCAGCGGGCAAACGCGATCGCAGCCGCGCCTTTAAGCGCATCCACCAGGAGAACCGCCAAGGCAGGCCACTTGCCCAGGGTTCGCAAGACGTTGGTGGCGCCGGTGGATCTGGAGCCATGCTGGCGGATGTCGATGCCCTTGAGCAGCTTCCCCGCCAGATAGCCCGCGGGCGTAGCACCGAAGAGATAGGCGGCCGCCAATCCGGCCACGCTTGCTATCCAGAAAACCATAGGCGTCCCCTCCATGCCGCAGTGTCAGGCAAGCGTCATCCGGAGTCTACCTCCATACGGCGGCCGAAACCGTCGATACGAGAGGTGGATTGCCTTACCCGCTTCAATCCCTTTGGAATAGGCTGGCCGCGCGATAGATACCGCGATTGATAGGCCGATCGATCGGCCATGCTGTCGCGACGGAGACAGGACACGGAATGACGACGCACTCCATCGAGATACGACGCCTCATGCCCGCGGACGCCGCGCTTTATCGCGACATCCGTCTCGAGGCGCTGCGGTTGAGCCCCGAGGCGTTCGGCAGCGCATTTGAGACGGAGAGCGTCCATCCCGTCGGCTGGTTCGCGGAGAGGCTGGACCGCGGGGCGGTGATCCTCGGGGCGTTCCGGAGCGGTGAACTCGCCGGCATCGTCGGCTTCATTGCGGCTGATGGGCCGAAGCGGCAGCACAAGGGCATGCTGGTCGGGATGTATGTGCGGCCGCAGGCGCGGCGCGCCGGCGTCGGCCGTCTCTTGGTCGAAGCCGCGCTCGAGCTCGCGGCACAATCGGTCGAGCTGGTGCAGCTCGTCGTGGTGAAAGGCAACGAGCCAGCCGTTCGGCTCTATCAGAGCATGGGGTTTGTCGAGTACGGGCTGGAGAGGCACGCGCTGAAGATCGACGGCCGCTATTTTGACGACATCCTGATGGCGAAGGATCTGCTCGGGCGGAGCTGACGGCCGCAAATCAAGCGACACATTTCCGACGGGCGACCGCGCTAGATATGAGCACAGCCGAGGAGCGCTCGCTCGCCACATCGCCAGGAAGTCGTCATGCCGAAGATCGATTTGACAAAAGTGCCGGAACGCAAGGGGACCGGCTATCCGGCCGAATTCGCCGCGTCATGTGCCGAGCGGGTGCGGCAGCGCCTCGGTGATGCCGGCGGGCTCGGCGATTTCGGTGTCAACCTGATGCGGTTGCCGCCGGGCAATTGGTCGAGCCAGCGCCACTGGCATTCGGACGAAGACGAATTCGTCTATGTGCTGGCGGGCGAAGTGGTGCTGATCGAGGATGGCGGCGAGACGGTGCTGCGCGCCGGCGATTGCGCGGCGTTTCCGAAAAATTCCGGCAACGGGCATCACATGATCAACAGGTCGCAGATGACGGCGACCTATCTCGAGGTCGGCTCGCGCTCGCGCGCCGACGTCATCACGTGCTCCGACATCGACATGATGAGCCCGAGCTCCGACGGCCGCTTCCTGCACAAGGACGGCCGGCCCTACGAATAGACCTGAACTGCGAACCGCACGAAATCCGGCGTTGCGGATTGGCCCGCGAAGGACCAATCTTCCCGTGAGGGAGCATCGGTCGCGTGCCATGACGGAATGGTATTTCATCTGGATCGACGGTCCGCGCGGGCCTGAGCCGCAGAAATGGTCGTCGGACGCGCTGTGGGGGCAGCTTGCGCGCCAGGACATCATCGTCCGTTTTCCCCTCAGCGACCGTGAAGCGGGCTTGTCGCTCGATCAACTGGCAAGGCTGCATCCCGTGCCGCAGTGAATTGCGCTGCCGGAGAGCGCGGCAGCCTCACACCACCAGCCGCCCTTCGCGATCTGCGACCGTGATCTGCGCTTCCGTTCCGGAATTGAAGTCGAGCCGGTCGGCCTCGATGCCGTCGCTGAAGATGACGCCGTTCTCCGGCATCAGCGAGCGCACGCTGAGGTGCTCGGCGCGATCGAGGCTGCCGCAGACGAGACTGACCTGCGAGGTGCGGCTTGGAAACGGCTCGCGCACCGCAAAGCGCAGCGCGCCGGCGTCCCAGGCCTGCGGCAAATAGGGCGGGCTGCCGGCACCGCCGCCGAACGCGCCGGCGATCGCGAGCGAGCCGGTGACGATGCTCTTGAACCAGGCGGTCGAGCCGAGCCCAGTCGCGACGATCAGGCCGCTCGAGGACTGCCGTTCCTTCTGCTCGGCCAGCGCGATCTCGTAGACGGCCGAGGTATGCGTACGCGCACCGATGAAGAGGTCGTTGACCGCGTACAGCACCTGGCCGTTGGTCAGCGCGGCCTTGGCCATCGTCACCGCCTTGTGGCCGCGCTTTTCGGCTGCGACCTCGCGCAGCAGGGCAGGGAGGTCGCGCGGCACGAAGGGCAAGAGGATGCCGTCGTAGCGCTTGGCATCCGGGTTGAGCCCGATCAGCGGATGGCCGTCGAGATATTTCATCGTGTTGGCGACGACGCCGTCCTGACCCAGTGCCACCACGATGTCGGAGGGGCCGAAGATGAAGTTCGGCAGGAAACTCCGGTCGATGATCTGGTAGCGGCCCCATTGCTCCAGCGCCTGCACGGTGACGCGGCGCTCGGCCTGGTAGACATCGTGCTCGCGCTGGTAGTCGGAGAAGTCAGCGCCGAGATGCTCGACATAGAAGCGGGCTTGCGCCGCCGTCAGGTATTTCGCGATCAGCTCCTCGAGCCGCGTCTTGCGGGTGACGAGGACGATCTTGCGGTCATTGTCGGCGGGCACGGGGAGCCTCCACGACAGGCTTGTCCAGCAGCGTGTTGAGCAGATCGGGCGAGACGTTGAGCTGGCCGATCTTCTCGGCCTTTTCGGCGATCCCGCTGAAGGCCTGCGCGATCAGCTGTCCGGGCTGCATGCCGGCTGCGGCCAGCGCCTGGATCACGCGGGTGTCGACGCCGTCGAAGATCTTCATCAGCGCGCCGACCCGATAGGCTTCGGCATCCGCCAGCGTGCGGGTGTTTTCGGCGTTGAGGCCTACGAAGTCCTTGCGCTTGCTCTCCAGCGTGATGTCGGCGACCATGCCTGCCTCGCGCAGCTCGGCCTGCTTGGCCGCGACGCTGGCTTCGGCGTCCATCTGGGTTTCCCGGATCGAGCGCTTCTTCTGCTCGACCGCAATCTCGGTGTCGAGCTCGCTCTCGCGGATGGCGCGTTCCTGCTCCACGGCAAAGTTGCGCCGCGCGAAGATCGCTTCGTCCGCGCTCTTGAGGATCGCCTCGCGTGCCTCGGCCTCCAGCGCCTTGGCGGTGTCGGGCGTCGGCTTCACGCCGCGGATCGAGACGCCGAGGATTTCGAGGCCGAGGGCTGCGATATCGGCGCGGCCGCGCAGCCCGCTTTCGATCAGGCCGGCGATGCGATCGGAAGCCTGTAGCGCCTCCTTCAAGGTCAGCTCCTTGACCGCCTGCTGCGCCAGCACCTCGACCGTCGCCAAAATCCTTTGCGGCAGCTTTTCCGGGTCGTCAGACTCGTAGGTCTTGCCGTCGCCCTTGAGGGTGAAGTTGAGCATCGCGGCAGCCTTTTGCGGCTCGCTGATCCGGTAGGTGACATGGCCCTGAATGGTCAGCGCCTGAAAGTCGCGCGCGATCTGCTGGAAGATGAAGGCGGCGTCGCGGCTGCCGATCGGGACCGCCACCCACGAGGTGACCGGGCCATAATAGAAGCCGGACAGCCCGGCGCCCTGCTGGGTCACGGCGCCGCCGCGGTATTTCATGAGGTAGGTGGTCGGCTGGGCCTTGATGAAGCGGAGACCGAACATGGCGTGCACTCCTGAGTAAGTGTGTCTGAACAACTAAGTTAGTTGGACTGTACAACTAAGTATGCTATTGTCAAGCCGGGCCGTGAAAAGGTTCACGGCACCGGAGCGTTTTTCGAGCGAAGTGGACACCGGTTCGCGTGAAGAAAACGCGTCGGGACCAGACACTCTAAAGAGCGGGGAGAGCATGCCCGAGAAACCGGAACTCGACTTTCCGCGGCCGCTGACGACGGTCGACGTCGTCATCTTCGCCATCAGGTCAGACGCGCTTCAGGTCTTGCTGGTTCAACGGCCAAGAACGGAAACCGAGCCGTTTCCAGGGGCTTGGGCGCTGCCCGGCGGTTTCGTCGATATCGCCGGCGATCGCGACCTCGAAGCCTGCGCCGCGCGCAAGCTGAAGGACAAGACCGGCGTCGTCAGCCCGTATCTGGAGCAGCTCGGCAGCTGGGGCAGTGCAATGAGAGACCCGCGCGGCTGGTCTGCGACGCACGCCTACTTCGCATTGCTGCCGGAGCATGCCGCAGGAGGTCCGCTCGCCGCGGACGCACAGTGGTTCGCGATCGAGGGCGAGAAGGTGCGGCCAAAGCTCGCCTTCGACCATGCCGAGATCCTGCAGGCAGCGGTGCAGCGGCTGCGCAGCAAGGTCGAATACACCTCGCTGCCCGCTTATCTGATGCCGCCGGAATTCACGCTGCCGGAATTGCAGCGCACCTTTGAGATCGTGCTCGATCGTCCGCTGGAGAAAAGCGCCTTCCGCACCCGCATGCTCGCCGCCGACCTGATCGAGCCGGTCGCCAGGATGCGCAAGGGTCCGAACCGTCCCGCGCAGCTCTATCGATTGAAGAAGGCCAAGGCGCCGGTGTTCTTTGCACGCACGTTCAATCCGCCGGGATGATGTTCGCGAGGCGCGGCTCAGCGCTGCGTCTGGCAATCCAAACAATTTGAAACAATCGGGGACAGCAAATTTAATTCGCCTGCGCCACACCGTTCAACCTGGAATAGTGGAGTGCGCGATGCGGTTGCAATTGGTTCGTCTTCTGGGCGCTTCGGCGCTGTGTCTTGGCGCGTTGGCCGCGCCGGCAAGTGCCAACACTGAATGGATCGTTAACCGGATGAGCGGCGTCATGCGCCCGGACGTGACCTGGGAGCAGGTCAGGTCGCAGATGCTGATGGCGTTCTATCAGAGCAATCCGGACGAGCGCGGCGTCACCGCGCAAGGGGTCGACGATCTGCGCAAGATCATGGCGGCGCAGCGGCGGTCGCAGGTCGTCTCGCAGATTCTGCTATACGACCTCGACGGTGACGGAGCTGTCACCAAGGCCGAGATCACCGCGGTGATGCAGCCGCGGGCGCGACAGATGATCCATTCCAACGGCGTGCAGCTCGAGCCAACGCCGGAACAGACGAGGCTCCAGCTCGACCGGCTGGTCAGCGACGCGCTCAAGCCGGATGCCGACCGCGATGGCGTGATCAGTGCCGCCGAAATTCAGCAGGAAGCGCAACGGCAGGCGGACCAGGCCAGCACCGGCTGGCGGCAAAACGGGAGCCAGTATGTCCCGATGACGCTCGATGCGAACGGTGATGGCGCTGTCTCGCTGGCGGAATATGAGGCTGCGATACGCCAGCAATTCGATGCGGTCGATGGGGATCGCGATGGTCGCATTTCGGCCGCTGAATTCGCGGATTTCGGCAAGCGCGCCAATGAGGCCCGCCTGGCAACGCAACGCGCACGCGAGGTCGAACTGCGCAAGCAGCGGCAGCAGGCCGCCGTGGCGGGGTGCGACGTGCCGGCCCCGCCGCGCGATGCTCGTATCGTGCTGCTCGGCGCGCAAGAGGCCAGGGCGCTGTCGAACGCCTGGATCGGCACCCAGGATCAGGTGACCTATGTGACGACCGTTGAGATCGCGCCGGGACCCGAGCCGATCTATCTCGCGCTGGCGAGTGGCGGCGCGATGATCTGGGACATCGTCGGGGCGACCGAACGGATCGCCGGCGTTGCGGCCGATGCGGACGTGTCGATCGACAAGTCGGGTGACGCGCGGTTGCAGCGGTTTGCGGCCGTCAACGGCACGGCACCGCAGCGCGGTGGCAAGCCGCTGGTCGGCGTCATCGGCGTGCCGCGCGAAAAGGTGCATTTCACCGAGCACACCGGATGTCTGGTGCCGGCGACGGAGGCGACGATGAAGGACGGCAGTGCCGAGGAGATCGCAGCTCTGCTGCTCGGGCGCGCCGTGGATGAGACCGGCGGCGAGCAGCGCGCGGGGACCTTCCGTGTTCCAGCCGCGCGGCATTTTGCCGACCGCCCGGTTCGCAACGCAATCCAGTTGCCGACGGAAGGCCTTGGCGAGTTATTGTGGCGCGACGTGCGGGAGGCATACCCGGCAGGGATCGCGCAGATCGAGTTGGAGGCGGTGGTCTCGGCGCATCCGGTCAGCCACTATTCCGTGCTGCCGGGCCGTGCGGGGCTTGCGGAACTGGTTGACGCCGGCGCGCTCATGGTCACCGGGATGAGCCGCGGGATTCGGATCAACGATGGCGACTTCAAGCCATTCACGATGCCGAACAAGTTCAGGATTTCAAAGAAGCTCAGGCTTCCTGCCGGCGTGCAGGGCACCTTTACTCTGCCGTCCCAGGTGCCGCCGCCGGACGGCGATTTGAGCGCGACCTGTGTGCTTTCGGAACCGGAGATGAAGCCGATCAGCGGCTCGCGCGCGAATTGCAGCTAGTTGCACCGAGATCGAAGCCCGGCGTCGCGACGTCGGTGTGAAACGAGGCGACGAACATCTTGCCGAGCACGTGCTTGGCCGCCGCGGCTTGCCTCTGCGTCGCGCGATGTCTCATTGGCAGAATGAAGCCGCGGCGCGATGCCGGCTCTCGCGGCATCCCGAGCGAAACATCTTGATACGGGTTGCGCAGCGGGCTCGGCGTCCCTTCGATCCGTAGCAAATAATTCCCGCCGCCTGCATCGATCCGGAACAATTGCGCGAGACCATATGATGGCGTCGATCGCTGCGGTGCCGATCACCTGACGCAGTGCGGCATGTGTTGCGTCGCGCTCTAGCGGCGCCAGTTTATCGAGAGCACTCATGCACAAGAAGGTAGCATGGCCGCCATGCGTACCGAAAATTGCATTGAAGCAGCGTTCTCGATCTATTGCTGGCAGCGCACGATGAAGCGTGAAACAATGCTGCAAAATCATGTCGGGAGAAAACTTGATGCCGTTCGAGCGGGAGTTGCATTGCGCTGTCGCGTGCAGAAACGTTAAGTGCAACTCACGGATCGCGTTGCCATTATTCTGCCTGATCAGCACGTTCGGAGTAATGCACAACGCCGCCGCGAACGAATCCTTGCAGATCGTGGATGCGCGCGTATCGGCGGTCGACAAAGCGGGCGGGGATCTTCCCTTGACGATGACGATCAAGAACGAGGCCGACAGCGCCGACGCGCTGCTCCGTGTCCGCTGCCCGGTCGCGAATTTTTCCGAGCGTCACATTGTCGACCGCGGTGAAGGCGCACCGGCGATGCGTTCGATATCCAATATACCAGTTCCGGCAAAGGGGACGCTCGAGATGAAGCGTGACGGCTATCACGTCATGCTGCTGCAGTTGCGTCAGGCGCTCACGCCGGGCGAGACGTTCAAATGTGCAATCGTTTTTCAGAAGGCTGGAACCATCGAGACGGAGGTAACGGTCCAGAAGTGACCACACGGAATGCGGCGGGTGCGAACGATCACTCGCCGGGACTCAAGGCTTCTCGCGAGATCGTCCGTGTGTGACGGGCGGTTCGATCAATGAAGAATGCTAGATCCGGAGGAAATGCACCTATGACAAGGTTGAATTGGGTTAAGTCTCATATGCTCGCGGCGGCGGTAGCATCCGCTGCGACCCTCGCGGGCTCGTTCGCGCTCGCCGAGGATGTCAGCCAGGACCGCCTGCTCAATGCCGACAAGGAAGCAGGCAACTGGCTGCACCATCACAAGAACTATTCGGCGACCCGCTTCTCGTCGCTGGCGGATATCAACAAGGACAACATCAAGAATTTGAAGGTCGCCTGGACCATGCATCTCGGCGGCGTCGAGGGCGGCGGAATCTGGGCGCATGGCGGCCTGGAGGGAACTCCGATCGTCGAGAACGGATTCATGTACGTCACCGACGGCTGGGGCTCGGTCTATAAGATCGATGCGCATGGCGGCAAAGGCGTGCTGGTCTGGAAGATGGATCCCAAGACCGACCACGACTGGGCCGGCGCGGTCGCCTGCTGCGGCGTCGACAATCGCGGCGTCGCGTTGTGGAACAACCTCGTCATCTCGCACACGCTCGACGGCCGCCTGATCGCGACCAACAAGGAGACCGGGCAGGTCGCCTGGCAGCGTCAGGTCGCCGATCCCGACAAGGGCGAGGTGATCACCGGCGCACCTCTCATCGTCAAGGACAGGGCGATATCGGGCGTAGCCGGTGCAGAATACGGCATTCGCGGCTGGATCGCCGCGACCGACCTGAACAGCCAGAAGGAAGTCTGGCGCACCCATACCATCCCCGGCAAGGACGAGCCGGGTGCGGAGACCTGGAAGGACGACAAGAACGCCAAGGCGAGCGGCGGCGGCTCGACCTGGGTCACCGGCAGCTACGACCCCTCGACCAACACGATCGTGTGGGGCGTCGGCAATCCCGGGCCGGACTGGGACAATGAATATCGTCCCGGCGACAACCTCTACACCGACTCGTCGCTCGGTCTCGATGCCGACACCGGCAAGATCAAGTGGCACTACCAGCACACGCCGAACGATCCCTACGACTATGACAGCGTGGCGGAGAACGTGCTGGTCGACGTCCCCGGTCCGAACAACACGACGCTGAAGCTCGCGCTCGAGGCCGACCGCAACGGCTTTGCCTATGCGATCGATCGCAACAGCGGCAAGTTCGTCTGGGGTCTGCCCTTCGTCAAGAAGGTGACCTGGACCAAGGGGCTCGATCCGGAGTCCGGCAAGCCGGTGGAATATGATCCGAAGCAAGGCGTGCAGAAGTACAACGCCTCAGTCACGCCGAGTCGCACCAACAAGGAAACGGATATCTGCCCCGGCAACATGGGCGGCAAGAACTGGCCGCCGACCGCGTACAATCCGAACCTGAAGCTCTGGTACATTCCCGTCATCGAGAGCTGCAACCACATCAAGGTCGAGGAGATGACGCCGGACAAGGTCAAGGCGCGCGAGTTCTTCACCGGCGGCGGGCCGAGCCAGAACGTCAAGATCACCGGCAGCGTGACCGCGATCGACGTCACCACCGGCAAGGTCGCGGGGAAGGCGGAGACCCAGTTCCCGAACCTCGGCGGCATCCTGGCGACGCCCGACCTCGTGTTCTCGGGACAGCCGTCCGGCGAGCTTATCGCCTATGACGCGAAGTCGTTGCAGAAGCTGTGGGAGTTCAACACCGGTGGCGGCCTCAACGCGCCCCCGATGACGTTCTCGGTCGACGGCAAGCAGTATGTCGCGGTTCTGGTCGGCCTCGGCGGTGCCTGGGACAAGTGGTTCATCGACGCCACGCCCGAGCTGAAGCGGATGCAGCCGGGCTCGATGCTCTACGTGTTCGCCCTTTGACGTCGCGCGCGCGGGAGGCCTCAGTGAGAGGCCTCCCGCGTAATTTTGGTTCAGAGAAACAAAAGCAAATGAAGCACAACTGGCTGGTTGGCGCGTGGCTTGGCTGCGCGCTGGTGACGGGATTTGCAGGCACGGCGCTTGCGCAGTCGGCGAGCGATCCGACCGATGCAGGTAAGGCGGTGTTCAAGCGCGGCAATTGCATGGGCTGCCACAAATGGCACGGCAATGGCGGCGGCGGCTACGGCGGCGACGCGCTGTCGCTGCGCAAGACCGAGCTGACGAAGGAACAGATCATCGAGACCGTGACGTGCGGGCGGCCGGGCACCGGCATGCCGTTCTTCGTGCGCGGCTCCTACGACACGACGAAATGCTACGAGATGACCCGGCAGGATGTCGCCGACCGGATGCCGCCGGAGGCGAATGTGTTCCTGCGGCCGAACGAGATCGAGGCCGTCGCCGATTACGTGCTTGCCCACGTCAAGGGCAAGGGTGAACCGAACTATGACGAGTGCATCGCCTTCTTCGGCGACGGCTCGCGCGTCTGCAACATCTACAAGGAGGCCGGCCACGCCGCCGCGCCGTCCGACCCAAGCGAGAAGGCAAAGCCATGAGCAAGCAGGGATCGGCGATCCGCGGATTGGTCTTCGCCGCCACCGTGACGGCAGCCGTGCCGGCGATGGCGACGGCGGGAGATCTGCGCGACATCAATGTCGGCATGGCGATATCAAGCGTGCCCGACGCGGGCTACATCAGCCTGACCTGCGCCGGCGAGAAGACCACCCACAGATTGGCTGAATGGGCGCAGTGGTCGAGTTGCCCGGAAGGGCCGGACCAGTTGCGCGGCATTCGTTTCGAGTACGATCGCGAGACCGCGCGGGAGGGCACCATGGTCGCCGGCCATCCGGCGATCCTGACCGTGATGATCGACAAGGACGCCAGGATCGCCGCGCTGACGATCGAGACCGACCCGAAGGCGCGGCTCTACCTGCGCAAGAAGGCGTTCCTGCTCGGCCTGCAGGCGAAGTCGCGCTACGGCGAGGACGGCTGGACCTGCGCGGAGGCGAAGCCGGGCGGCGACAAGCAGGAGGTCGGTGGCGTATTCGTCGACGAGAAATGCAGCAAGACCACCGATGGCCGCACGGTCGAGATCGAGCGTCATCTCTATCGCGAGCCCAACAAGGAGCTCAAGGACATGACCGACGAGACCCGGATCACGATCCGCCGCGCCGGGTCTTAGGACTCAAGCCGCAGACCCCGCTTCACCTCGCCCCGCGTGCGGGGAGAGGTCGGAACGCATCGTCAGATGCGTTCCGGGTGAGGGGGAGCCTCCCCAAACGCAGCTCTCACCGAATATGCGGATACAGCCCCTCACCCCAACCCTCTCCCCGTAAGAACGGGGAGAGGGGGCGCAGTGCCGTCGCGGTCTCTACGCGACAAAATCTCATCGCGCTCAGCGCCGCGCCAGCAGCGCTACGATCACCAGAGCGAGGATGGCGCACAGCACCTTCCAGAAGGTCACGGGATCGCGGTCGTGCAGCGATTTGCGGGTGGTGACGGCGGGGCCGGCCCAGGTCGCGCCGTTCTCGAGTTCGTGCGCGAACTCGATGGCGTCGCCGAAGCGTTGCGCGGGCTCGATGCTGAGCGCCTTGCCGATCACGGCATCGAGCCAGGCTGGCAGGTCCGGACGGTAGCGTGACAGCGGCACGGGCTTGCCGAAGCGCGGCCGCGAGAACGGCTCGATCTCGCCGAACGGATAGTTCGCGGTGAACATCCGGTAGACCGTGACGCCAAGCGCGAACAGGTCGGAAGCCTCGTCACCGGCCTTGCCGCCGAACAATTCGGGCGCCATGTAGCTCGCGGTGCCCGGAATGTCCTCGGCGGGAAAATCCTCCAGCAGCGGCACGCGCGCGACGCCGAGGTCGACGAGGCGCAACCCGCCATCCTTCGAAAGGATCACGTTGTCGGGCTTGATGTCGCGATGGATGATGCCGGCACGGTGCAGCGCCGTAACCGCGCGCACCAGCTTGGTGGCAATGGCGATGCCCTCGGTGAGCGACAGCCGCGGTGCGCGCTTGAGGCGCTGCTCCAGCGTTTCGCCCTCGTAGAGCGGCATCGCCGAATAGAGCCGGGTCTGCCGCTCCGCCGGCACCTCGATGATCTCGCCGATCCACAGGCTGCGCACCCGTGCGGCGACCCAGGCCTCGCGCACGAAGGCGAGGCGGTAGGAGCCTTCGCTCGCGACCCGCGGATGCGGAAATTTCAGCACGACGTCGCGGCCGGCGCGCTTGTCGATCGCCTTGAACAAACGGCTGTAGCGTCCGTCGGACAGCACGTCGCCAAGGGTGAAATCGTCGATCGTGTCGCCGCTTTGCGGCAGGTCCAAGATCGGCAGCGCCGCGATCGCGTGGGTGAGATCGTCACGATCCGCCGGCGGCAGGTCGACGACGTCGAGCACCAGCGCGGTCGAGTTATCGCTGCCGCCGGCCGCGAGCGCGGCATCGACGATACTGCGCGCCGATTCGTCGGGCGGCGTGCGCTCCTCCAGCAATTGCTGAAGCCGGGAATCGCCGAGCGCGCCGTGAACCCCGTCGCTGCAGATCAGGAGACGGTCATGTTGCCGGAGCCCGACCGACGTGTAGTCGAACCGGGCGAACTCCTCGAAGCCGATGGCGCGGTTCAGCATGTGGGCGAGGTCGCCGCGCCCGGCGACATGGTCCTGCGTCAGGCGCTCCAGCCGTCCGTCGCTCAGGCGGTAGGCGCGGGTGTCCCCGATATGGATCACATGGCATTGCCGTCGCGACAGGATAATCGAGGAGAAGGCGCAGGCCATGCCGCTGCGCGCGGCATCGACGCGGCCCTGGCCATAGATCCAGCTGTTGGCGGCTTCCAGCGCCCGCGCGGCGCGGCGGCGGACGCCGAGCGTCTCCGGCAGCGAAAAATAGGCGTCGATGAAGCTGCGGACCGCGACCTCCGCGGCCTCGCGTCCGCCCTTGTGGCCGCCGACGCCGTCGGCGACCGCGGCCACGACATCGTGATGAAGCGTGCCCGGCTGGCCGAGGTAGGCCGCGACATAGTCCTCATTGGCGGCGCGCTTGCCGGTCTCGCTGGCGAAGCCGATGCGAACGCCGAGATCCCTTTGCAGGTCTCGCTGCAAATGCCGTTGCGCGCCGTTCGCCAAGTCCGAGCTATCCTCTCCCGAGGGCGCGGGCCGTCAGACGCGCGCTCCCGACACCGCGCCCCAGGTGGTGCGCCAGCGGACCTTGACCATCGCAAGTCCGATGAAGCCAAGCAACGCCAGTGCGCCGAAGAACAGGAAGCCGGCGCCGAAGCCGCCGGTCATGCCCTTGGCGTAGCCGAGGGTCTGGGCGAGGAAGAAGCCGCCGATGCCACCGGCGCAGCCGACCAGCCCGGTCATCAGGCCGATCTCGTGACGGAAGCGCAGCGGGATCAGCTGGAACACCGCACCATTGCCCATGCCGAGCGCCAGCACGCCGATCGAGAACAGCAACACCGAGATCCAGGCGATGCGCGGCAGCTCGGTCAGCGCCCAGCCGCCCGGCGCCGCCGCCACTGGGCCTTCGGGCATGAAGGCGATCACGACATAGGCGGCGACAACGACGCCGAACAGGATCGAGAGCGAACGGATGCCGCCGATGCGGTCGGCAATCATGCCGCCGACGGGACGGAATCCCGAGCCGAAGGCGACGATCAGCGCGACCAGCATGCCGGCCGCGACGCCGGAGACATGATACTGCACGGTGAAATAGAGTGGCAGTGCGTTGGCGAGCCCGACGAAGCCGCCGAACGTGATGAAGTAGAAGAACATGAACCAGCGGCTGTCGGAGTCCTTCAGCAGCGCGCCATAGGCCTTCAGCGAAATCGGTTTGCGCTCGCCCGGCGCATCCTTGGCGGCGAATGCGTAATAGGCGAGCACCATGAGCATCGGAATCAGCAGGCAGCCGAACACGGCCTGCCAGCCCCAATGTTCTGCAATGGACGGCGCAAGCAGCGTGTCGAGCACGACACCCATGTTGCCGGCGCCGGCGATCCCCATCACCGCGCCCTGATATTGCGGCGGATACCAGCGGCTCGCCTGGGGCAGGGCGACCGCGAACGAGGCGCCGCCGACGCCGAGCGCAAGCCCGAACAATTCGATCGCGAGCTTGCTCGTCAGCCCGAAATGCCAGACCGCGGCGGTCGCTGATATCACGACGAGCTGGGCGATGATGCCGGTGCGCTTGGCGCCGATGATGTCGGCAAGGATGCCCATCGGCACGCGCAACAGCGCGCCGGCGAGCACGGGAATGGCGACCAGGGTGAACTTCTCGTTCACGGCCAGATTCATGTCGCGCGCGATGTAGACGATCAGCGGTCCGAGCGCGACCCACGCCATGAAACTGATGTCGAAGTACAGGAACGCGGCAAGCAGCGTCGGCCAGTGACCGGCTTTCTTGAACTCGGCAAGCTTCATCGCAAGCGTCTCGCGGTGATGCGGCGGAGACAGCCGTGGAAGCGGCTCTCTCAGGCGCAGATAAATCGAATGTGGGTGAATGTGTGGGCGCGCTCGTCGTTGAGACGCACTCCGTCAAGAAAGTCAGGTCAGCAATTTGCGTGCCATCGAATCGTTCGCGTCGCTTTGCCTTGCAGTCGCAAGACGTTGCAGCGAGATCGCGAACCGGATTCCACGATCGAAATTGGCGTGGCTTGCAGCAAGTGGCGGCGCGCAAACGCGCACGCTGATGCTTTCTTGTGCGACGCGTCATCGGCATGTGCCAGCGCATCGATAGCCGCTTCGCGATCGTCATCGCGGTCGCTGATGCTGTGCTGCACAAGAGATCATCGGCATGGCTAAAAAATCGGCCAGCTGCGGTCGTGCCGCGCCGCCGGGCAGATTCGAGACCGTCAGAAACCCGTTGATTTTACAACGGGATTCGTCCGTCGCGAATTGGCACGTGTTTTGAATATCAGTCGGCAACGGAACATCGATCGTCATCGAGGACGGTCTGCGCCCGCGGCTGGGCTTCCTAACAACTCCAAACCTGATCGGTGTCGATCGATGACGCGCGCCGCGTCGTTGAGCACCATCGTCGGAATTGAAAGGCAGACCATGCTCGACAAGGTGATCAAGCAGAAGCTCGTGGTGATCGGCAACGGGATGGCCGGCATCCGCACGGTGGAGGCGCTGCTCGAACGCGCGCCCGATCTCTACGACATCACGGTGTTCGGCTCCGAGCCGTACGGCAATTACAACCGCATCCTGCTATCGCCGGTGCTTGCCGGCGAGAAGACCGTCGACGACATCATGCTCAACACCGTCGACTGGTACGAGGACAACAACATCACGCTGCGCAAGGGCGAGACGGTCAACATGATCGATCGCCGGACCTTCGAAGTCGTCACCGAGGCAGGCGAGCGCGTGCCGTATGACCGCCTGCTGATCGCGACGGGCTCAAACCCGATCATGCTGCCGCTGCCGGGCAAGGAGCTGCCGGGCGTGATCGGCTTCCGTGACATCTATGATGTCGATCGCATGATCAAGGCCTCGACCGACTATCGCAACGCGGTCGTGATCGGCGGCGGCCTCTTGGGCCTCGAAGCTGCCAACGGGTTGATGAAGCGCGGCATGAACGTCACCGTCGTGCATCTGCTCGACACCTTGATGGAGCGCCAGCTCGATCCGGTGGCCGGCGGCCTCCTGCGCAAGTCGCTGGAAGAGCGCGGCATGGTGTTCAAGATGCCGGCGCAGACCCAGGCGATCCTGGGCGAGGACCGCGTCACCGGCGTGCGTTTCGGCGACGGCACCGAGCTGCCGGCCGATCTTGTGGTGATGGCAGTCGGTATCCGCCCGAACTTCGAGCTCGCCAAGAAGGCCGGGCTCTACTGCGAGCGCGGCATCGTCGTCTCCGACACCATGCAGACCTATGACGGCCGCATCTATGCGGTCGGCGAATGCGTGCAGCACCGCCGCCAGACCTACGGTCTCGTCGCGCCGCTGTTCGACCAGGCCAAGGTCTGCGCCAACCATCTCGCGATGAAGGGCTTTGCCACCTATGACGGCTCGGTCACCTCGACCAAGCTGAAGGTCACCGGCATCGACCTGTTCTCCGCCGGCGACTTCGCGCCTGGGCCGGACAAGGAGGAGATCGTGCTGCAGGACGCCAACCGCGGCGTCTACAAGCGCATCATCCTGAAGGACAAGAAGATCGTCGGCGCCGTGCTCTATGGCGACACCATCGACGGCCCCTGGTACTTCCAGCATCTGCGCGACGGCACCGACGTCTCGCACATGCGCGAGCGCCTGGTGTTCGGCGCCGCCAATCTCGGCGACGGCCGCGTCAGCGGCCAGAACTCGGTTGCCGCGATGAGCGATGAGACCGAGATCTGCGGCTGCAACGGCGTCTGCAAGGGCGCGATCGTCAAGGCGATCTCGGACAAGAAGCTGTTCACGCTCGACGACGTCCGCGCCCATACCAAGGCGTCGTCGTCCTGCGGGTCCTGCACCGGCCTTGTCGAGCAGGTGCTGGCGTTCACGCTCGGCGGCGACTATTCGGCGGCGCCGAAGGTCAAGCCGCTGTGCAAGTGCACCGATCACAGCCATGACGACGTCCGCCGCGTCATCGTCGAGCAGCAGCTCAAGACCATCCCGGCCGTGATGCGCTTCATGGAGTGGAAGACGCTGAACGGCTGCCATTCCTGCCGTCCGGCGCTGAACTACTATCTGCTCGCGACCTGGCCGGGCGAATACCGCGACGACCAGCAGTCGCGCTTCATCAACGAGCGCGTCCACGCCAACATCCAGAAGGACGGCACTTATTCGGTGGTGCCGCGGATGTGGGGCGGCGTTACCACGCCGAGCGAGCTGCGCGCCATCGCCGACGTCGCCGAGAAGTTCAACATCCCGACGGTGAAGGTCACCGGCGGCCAGCGCATCGACCTGCTCGGCGTCAAGAAGGAGGATCTGCCGGCGGTGTGGGCCGATCTCAACGACGCCGGCATGGTGTCGGGCCACGCCTATGCCAAGGGCTTGCGCACGGTGAAGACCTGCGTCGGCTCCGAATGGTGCCGCTTCGGCACCCAGGATTCCACCGGCCTCGGCGTCAAGCTCGAGAAGTTCATGTGGGGTTCGTGGACGCCGGCCAAGGTCAAGCTCGGCGTCTCCGGCTGCCCGCGCAACTGTGCGGAAGCGACCTGCAAGGACGTCGGCGTGGTCTGCGTCGATTCCGGCTACGAGATCCATTTCGCCGGCGCCGCCGGTCTGCACATCAAGGGCACCGAGTTCCTGACCAAGGTCGAGACCGAGGACGAGTGCCTCGAGGTGATCGTGGCGCTGACCCAGCTCTATCGCGAGGAGGGATGGTATCTCGAGCGCATGTACAAATGGTGCGACCGCGTCGGTCTCGAGCAGATCAGGAAGCGGGTGGTCGACGACATCGCCAACCGCAAGGCGCTGTTCGCCCGCTTTGCCTATTCGCAGCAGTTCGCGCAGACCGACCCGTGGGCGGAGCGCGCCAGCCGCGGCGTCGACCGCAACGAATTTGCGCCTCTAGCCGAATTGGAGCTCGCATGACCCAGTGGATCGAAATCGGCGCACTCGCCGACATTCCGCGGCTCGGCTCGCGCGTGGTGCGCACCCCTGGCGGCAACATCGCGGTGTTCCGCACCGAGAGCGACGAGGTGTTCGCGCTCGACGACCGCTGCCCGCACAAAGGCGGGCCGCTGTCGCAGGGCATCGTGCATAACAAGCGCGTCACCTGTCCGCTGCATAATTTCGTCATCGAGCTGGCCAGTGGCCAGGCGGTCGCGCCCGACGAAGGCTGCACGCATACCCATCCGGCCAAGGTCGAGAACGGCATTGTCTGGCTGTCGGTGCGGCAGGCGGCCGCGGTGAGCTGAGCGTCAGCCAATGCCTGTCAAGACCACGTGTCCTTATTGCGGTGTCGGCTGTGGCGTCATCGCGTCGAAGGACGCGGCGGGCACCGTCAGGGTCGAGGGCGACAAGCAGCATCCGGCCAATTTCGGCCGGCTCTGCAGCAAGGGCTCGGCGCTCGCCGAGACCATCGATCTCGACGGACGTCTGCTCGAGCCTGTCGTCGACGGCGCGCCTGCTGCGTGGGACGACGCGCTCGATCGCGTCGCCGACGGCTTCAGCCGCGTTATTCGCGAGCATGGGCCCGACGCGGTCGCGTTCTATGTCTCCGGCCAGCTCTTGACCGAGGACTATTACGTCATCAACAAGCTCGCCAAGGGTTTTGTCGGCACCGCCAATATCGACACCAATTCGCGGCTCTGCATGGCGTCCAGCGTCGCCGGGCACAAGCGCGCGTTCGGCAGCGATACCGTGCCGGGCTGCTACGAGGATCTCGAGCAGGCGGATCTTCTCGTGCTGGTCGGCTCCAACGCCGCCTGGTGCCATCCGATCCTGCACCAGCGCATGCTGGCGGCGAAGGAGAAGAACCCGGCGTGCAAGATCGTGGTGATCGATCCGCGCCGCACTGCGACCTGCGAAGGCGCCGATCTGCACCTGCCGCTGCGCTCGGGTAGCGACAGCGTGCTGTTCAACGGGCTGTTCGCCTTCCTCGCCGGCAGCAATGCGGTGGATCGCAGCTTTGTCGGCAACTGCACGACGGGGGTCGTCGACGCGCTCAAGCAGGTGGCGGGCCAGACTGTGGCGCAGACGGCTGCGACCTGCGGCCTGACCGAAGGCGCGGTCGGCCTGTTCTTCGACTGGTTCACCCGGACCGAGCGCGTCGTCACGCTGTATTCGCAGGGCATCAACCAGTCGTCGAGCGGCGTCGACAAGGTCAACGCCATCATCAATTGCCATCTGTTGACCGGGCGCATCGGCCGCCCCGGCATGGGCCCGTTCTCGCTCACCGGGCAGCCCAACGCGATGGGCGGCCGCGAGGTCGGCGGGCTCGCCAACCAGCTTGCCGCACATATGGAGATCGAGAATCCGGCGCATCGCGAGCTGGTGCAGCGGTTCTGGCGCGCGCCGCTTGTTGCGGAGAAGGCCGGGTTGAAAGCGGTCGACATGTTCGACGCGATCGCCGACGGCCGCATCAAGGCGGTGTGGATCATCTCGACCAATCCGGTGGTGAGCCTGCCCGACGCCGATCGCGCGCGGGCCGCGCTTGAGGCCTGCAAGCTGGTCGTGGTGACAGATTGCATGCGCGACACCGACACCACGCGCTGTGCCGATGTGCTGCTGCCAGCGCTGGCGTGGGGCGAGAAGGACGGCACCGTCACCAATTCCGAGCGCCGGATCTCGCGGCAGCGACCGTTCCTTGCAGCGCCGGGCGAGGCGCGCCCCGACTGGCGCATCATCTGCGACGTCGCCACCCGGATGGGATATGCCGGCTTCGACTACGCGTCAGCCGCGGAGGTGTTCCGCGAGCACGCCGAACTGTCGGGCTTCGAGAATGACGGCCGGCGCGATTTCGACATCTCGGCGCTGGCTGCGCTCGATGACGGCGCCTATGACGCGCTGGCGCCGGTGCAGTGGCCGGTGACGTCAGGATATCCGGCCGGCACGCCGCGGATGTTCGAGAGCCAGACGTTTTTTACGCCCGACCGCAAGGCGCGCTTCGTGCCGGTCGCGCCGCGCGCGGCACGCAATGCGACCAGCCGCGATTTTCCGCTGGTGCTCAACACCGGCCGCGTCCGCGATCAGTGGCACACCATGACCCGGACCGGCAAAACCGGACGGCTGCTGTCGCATGTCTTCGAACCCTATGCCGAGATTCATCCCGAGGATGCGCGGCAGGCCGGGCTGCAGAACGATGGACTGGTGCGGCTGACGAGCAACTGGGGCGAGATGATCGCGCGCGTCGTGGTCAGCGCCGACCAGCGCCGCGGCTGCGTGTTCGTGCCGATGCACTGGAACGAGGAGTTCGCCGGCGAGGGCCGCGTCAACGCGCTGGTCAATCCGGCGGTCGATCCGCTGTCCGGCCAGCCGGAATCCAAGCACACGCCGGTGAAGGCCGATCCTTACGCGCCGAAATGGCACGCCTTCATCCTGAGCCGCGACGCGATCAAGCGTCCGGCGTCAGGCTATTGGGTTTACGGCAAGGCCGGCGATTGCACCCGGCTGGAGCTCGCGCTCGACGTCCGCCCGGAGAGCTGGCGCGACTGGGCGGAGGCGCAGCTCGGCCTCGACGGCGTCGAGATCGAATGGATCGCCTACCGCGATCCGGCGGCGGGCCGCTTCCGCTACGCGGCGGTGCGCGAGGGGCGGCTCGAGGGCTGCGTGTTCATCGCGCCGGATCACGCGCTGCCGTCGCGGGCCTGGCTGACCGGGCTGTTCGCAGAGCCGCAATTGTCGGCCAATGCGCGGATGGCGCTGCTCGCAGGACGGCCGTTCGGCGCCGGCGAGGATGCCGGCCCGATCGTCTGCTCCTGCTTCAGCATCGGGCAGCACCAGATCACCGCCGAGATCAGGAAAGGCGCCGACAGCGTCGATGCGATCGGCCGTTGCCTCAAAGCCGGCACCAATTGCGGCGGCTGCAAGCCTGAGATCGGCAAGCTGATCGGCACCACAGCACAGCCGCGGCAGGCAGCGATCGCGTCCTGACTCCCGCTATTCCCTTGCGTGACTAGCAGCCGCGGCAGATGCTCTTCAGTCTGGTGTTGAGGAGGCGGTCCTCCTCGTCGGAGGCCGCCTTGGAGTAGGCGTCGTCGCCGTGTCGCTTGTCGGAGGCCAGTCCGCCGCCGCGATGTACGCCGCCGGCATGTATCCCGTGCAAGCGGCTATGGCCGTGGCCGCGCGCATCCGTCGGCGGCATGGCGGCCCCAAGCAGCATCAGCAGCAGGCCGACCGTCGTGATCGTCCGCATGGTGTCCTCCTCGTCGCGGTAAAATACCGCTGCTGCTGAGGCAAATCGGTGTCAGGCCTGTTCACAATTTCGCGTGGCGGCAATCGGCCCGATTCCCGCGGCGGGTTCCCGGCGACTCGGCCAGTGCGCCGCACATAGGCCGCCCGGGGATGGCTTCATGCCGACAATGCAGTGCTCGCGGCAGCAAAATGGTGTATCGGCAAGCTCTGGCGCCGAGAGACATCGCTGGGACGCTGTCCTGCGCCGGATAATCAAGATTTAGCAAGATATCGGAGGAATGCTTCATGTCGGCTCTGCCACTTTCGGGCATCAAGATTCTCGACCTGACGCGGGTGCTCGCGGGCCCGCTGTCGGCCCAGATGCTGGCGGATCTCGGCGCGAGGTGATCAAGATCGAGCGGCCCGGCGGCGGCGACGACGCCCGCGCCTTTGGCCCGCCCTATCTCAGCGATCCCGAAGGCAAGGCGAACAACAACAATTCGTTCTACCTCTGCGCCAACCGCAACAAGAAATCCGTCACGGTCAACATCGCCAAGCCGGAAGGGCAGGCGATCATCCGCGAGCTCGCCAAGTCGGTCGACGTGATGATGGAGAACTACAAGGTCGGTGACCTCAAGCGCTACGGCCTCGACTACGAGACGATCAAGCAGATCAATCCCGGCATCATCTATTGCTCGGTCACCGGCTTCGGCCAGACCGGCCCGTACGCCACGCGCGCCGGCTATGACGCCATCCTGCAGGCGATGGGCGGCCTGATGAGCGTGACCGGCCATATCGACGGCGAGCCCGGCGCGGGCCCGATGAAGGTCGGCCCCTCGATCGTCGACTACATGACCGGTATGAACACCTCGATCGGTATCCTGTCGGCGCTGTACCATCGCGACGCCAACAACGGGGAAGGGCAGCATGTCGACGTCTGCCTGTTCGACACCGTGATCGCCTCGCTGTCGCACTGGCTGCAGATCTACCTCGTCAACGGCAACATGCCGCCGCGGCGCGGCACCTGGGGCAATGGCGGCATGCCGGCCGGCGTGTTCCGCTGCACCGACGGCGAGCTGATGCTGGTGGTCGGCAATGACGGCCAGTTCCAGCGCACTTGCGCCGTGCTCGGCGAACCCGAACTCGCGAGCGACAAGCGCTTCGTCAAGAACAACGACCGTGTCGTGCACGGCAAGGAGATCATGGCGATCTTCGCCGGGCTGTTCCTGAAGCAGCCGGTGGCCTATTGGCTGGAGAAGCTCGAGGAGGCCGGCGTGCCGTCGGGCCCGATCAACAATTTCGAGCAGGTGTTCAGCGATCCGCACGTGCAGTCGCGCGGCATGCGGGTCAAGGTCGATCACCCCTTCGAGCCGAACCTGTCGCTGATCCGCAACGCGCTGACTTTCTCGGGCACCCCGATCACCGACTACCGCGCCCCGCCGCTGCTAGGGGCCGACACCAAGGACGTGCTGGCGACCATCGGCTATGACGAGGCCAAGATTGAAGGCCTGAAGGCGCAGGGGATTCTGTAGGGGCTGACAAGCCTTGGGGCGGCTACGCTGCTGGTCCGTCATCCTGAGGAGCGCGTAGCGCGTCTCGAAGGATGAACGGCCCGGCCGGTGGCCGTCGATCCTTCGAGACGGCCGCTGCGCGGCCTCCTCAGGATGACGGTTCGATAGCGGCGTCGCCCCCGATACACTTCGACCTGCATCGAAGCATCATTGACACCGGCCTGCTAGATTGGCGCCATCGATCCCTCATCGAAGGTGCCAATCATGAAACGGGAAGTGATCCGCGTCGAACCGATCTCCAGCTGGCTGGAGCGCTGGAAGGCGCCGGCGTCGGCGGTCACGCGCGCCGGCAACATGGTCTTCGTCTCCGGCTTGCCGCCGTTCGATCCGGCAACCGGCGAGATCGCCACTGGCGCCTCGATCGAGCGGCAGAGCGAACTCGTGATGGAGCAGCTGAAGCAGTGCCTTGAGGCTGCCGGCGCCACGTTCGACAACGTGATGAAGTGCAACATCTTCTGCACCTCGGCAAAACACTTCGCGACATTCAATACAATCTACCGAAAATACTTCGCGGATGATCTGCCGGCGCGGATCTTCGTCTGCATCCCGGAATGGACCGGACCATTCGACATCGAGATCGATTGCATCGCGATGGTGTGAGGAAAGGCAGGTAGCCGCAGAAGAGTTGTTCTCCCTCTCCCGCTTGGGGGGGGCGGCGGTGGGCGGTCGGGG
>NZ_LFLZ01000010.1 GCF_001189845.1 Bradyrhizobium tropiciagri | reverse complement strand
CCGAACCGCTATCCGCTCATTCTGTCTATTTATCTGAATACACGCGGCTTTGCGTTCATCGTCTTCGAAGGCCACTTGTCGCCCTTCGATTGGGCGATACGCGAGACACGCGGCCCAAAGAAGAACACCGCGTGCCTCATACGCATCACGGCAGTTTTCGATCGATATGGGCCCGATGCTCTCGTCATTCAGGACACGTCCGAATCCGGGACCGCGCGGGCGCGACGCATCCGCAACCTCAATTGCTCGCTTGCTAACCTCGCGAAGGATCGCGGTATTCCTGTCTTTTCGTATTCGCGCGATGAGGTTCGACGCGCGTTCGAGCCCTACGGATGCCCCGACAAGCAAAGTCTCGCCGAGCTGATCGCCAAGCACATTCCGGCATTCGAGCAATATGTCCCGCCGCCTCGGAAACCATGGATGAGCGAAGACCGTCGCACGGGCCTTTTCGATGCGGCTGCGCTGGCGCTCGTATTCTTTCAGAAGGCAGGCGGCCCATCGTAATCGCTCCCTTCCCTCATACTCCGAGCTGTGGCGCGAGCCGCGCTTGCGCCGCACAAACTTCGACGAGGCGGCGGGAATCGCGTTAGACCAATCAATCTGCAGTTGAAGTCGATTGGTGATTGCGTATAATAAAATCCTCAATTTAAGTCTGATTTTTTTATTTTTTTGGAGGTTTGCACATGACCGCCGTTCGCATCCAAACGATCCAAATTCCTGCCAACTCTTGCGATGCCGACTGCATGCCGTTGCGGCACAACAAATGGCAGATGGACTTTCCGGTTACCGATCCCGCTCGGATAGGAATTGGATACCTCGTCGAACCGGCCTCCTTTGTCTTCACGCCCGAGCCGTTCGCATTGCACGACCATCATTACACGTCGAACAATACTCCTGACGGCGCGCGTGCCAATGTGACCTATCAGTTCACGGCCCCTGCCATCGTCAGAGATCTGCTTGTCATTCAGCACACGAACGGCATCACTGAAATTGAAGGCGCTGTATCCGATTCAGGAGCGCCCGGCAGCTGGCACAGCATTGGCATTGCGAAGAGCCGCTTAGTCACCGACCCGGCCACCGGCACGACGCCCACCGGAGCAAATATGTTTGTCGAGGGGTCGACAGACCTATTCGTATTTCCGAACCCAGCGCCGGCCAAACCGTATCTCAGACTCGTCGTCCACAAGACGCCACTGGCGGACGGTTGGGCTAGCTACCGGATCTACCCTCGAAATGATCAGCATGATCCGTATACGGTTGCCAGCCAAAATACCTTAATGACCAGAGCCGGTCAGGTTGTAACACCGTAGCCGAAGAGACTTCGAGCTATCTTTCGTACTGCAGCACCTGTTGTCGCGCCTTGAACCTCCAGGCGGCGGTCTGCCGACTGTCTAAGAAACGCCGCATACATGGCGCAGTCGCTTGCGATTCTCGGCGGGGGCGGCCACTCGTGATTCAATATCGATCGCCCCCTCTCTCCGCCAGAGAGCCGAGGCCCGAACGGCCCGGCTCAAATAGAGCAAGGGAGGACGGGTATCCGCTTGTTGCTATGGGAAGTCTCACTACCTCAAGAAAACGGGGTACCACCATTTTTCTATCGGCAGGGCGGCCCCAGAGCTGCCTGCTTGTTGCTAGAAATAGGAAAATCATTCAGCCTCTGCGAAGCAGGAGTAGACGTTGCTTTCCGTGAGGAGGCAGCATGAAAACGAAGCTCGGGCATTATCGCTTGCGCGTTGAATGCGTTTTTAGCATTCGCTTCGAATAGTCCACCCTCCGGTTCACGCCACAGCAGCATGATGCGCTTGCCGGTCACTTGCCGCGATCGAGTAGATACGTGGCTCGTCCACTCAACGCAGATCGGGACCTCAGTGAGGAGGACATAATGAAACGAGTAATTACGTTCGTCGCAGTAATGGCGCTGAATTCCAGTATGGTTCTTGCACAAGCCAAGAACACGCCGTCACCGAAAGCTCCGGCGGCCCCAGCCGTCCGAGACATTCCTAGGCCAGCCCCATACAACCAGCCTCCTCCCAACAATACGGTGGTCCTTCCGAAGCCGGTCGAGCAACCGCCGAGGACGATTGAACAGAGGATACAAAATCCTCAAGTAAGAGACTTTCGCGACCCGCTGCCGCCTCCAAAGCGAGAGGGATTCACGCCGCTTGAGCGCGTGGGTCCGCCACCAGGTCCGGACAGGCCGATGCAGCCACCACCTTCTAACCGATCGCAAGAGCCGCCGCCATCAGGCTTTGGGCCAACCTATCGCCGGACATTTTAACATAAAGGACTTCTCACGTGACGGACTCGCTTGTCAGTCCAGTTGCTTACGCCAGCGCATAAAAGGCGAAACGATCGGCTATTCGTCAGCGGTAATCCGCACACGGCGTCAGATACGGGCGGTGCCCGTCGGGTGATGTACTCCTAGGGACTTTAGAAACAGGCCCGTAGCAAGCCCCATCGAAACAATCGTGTCTCCAATCCAATGCCATAGCATCACGCTCAAGAGAATATTGCAGACCGCAACCGGGATAACGAGTAGATCTGGACGGCGAGTGACTGAAGCTCCATGGTTTCGTTGCGCTTTAAGGCAAAGGAAAATCGCTAAAATTGGAGGAAGCAGAACGATGGGGCAGAGCGCCAGCCCCCATAGGAAGACGTTTGGCTCTCTGAAACGTCGGGCAACGTGATCGAGTTGGTATCGTAGTTCCGTTCTGAGATGGCCGAAAAAACTCTCAACAGCAACAAGACCGCCACAAGAATTGCAACTCATTGCGCCGCCGTTCAGGGCCGCGCCGCAACTCGGACACGTCCGCACAGTTGATTGAGGGGACGCTCGGGTCATAGCGTCTGTCCAGCCTGCAACCTTCGCATATATCTCAGATTCATTTGCTTAGCAGTGCTATAGGCGTCAACCATCGACCAAATCTGAATGATCCATCCTAGGAATATGAACCAAAGCATCACGCGCCGAATAACATCAGAAGGCCTTTGCCCACTTTCCCGCAATACATCTGCCCGGCACCACAAATGAAAAGCGAGAGCAGCAAGGCGACGCCGGCCGACTTTGGGCCAAACGGAAGCCCATCGTCCATAAAGATTATGGGCTGCGGTGCCATCTGATTTGTCACTTGCACTACGGTTGCACCTGCGGCCGCCGTTATCGGCGGAGGCGCTTGAGGCTGCATTCTCGCTTGGCGGAAAATGGAAGAAAGACGCGGGTCCTCCGAAGCGTGCTTCCAATCCTGGGTGCCCACCGCGAGAACCTGGGTCGCCCCGTCTATACGCCCTTCCTTGCAGAACTCTGCCAAACGGTGACCGGCGTAAGGACCGTACGTCTTGCCCTCTAAATGAATGAACCACTCTCCGTCCAGTGGATGCGGAGGGATTTCGGTCGGATTCGATGGCGCGTCAAACGCGGATGGGGCACGATTAGGAAGATCGGCAGGTACGTCTGACATTGAGCATTGCCCCTAAGCAAAGACGATAAGGAAATCCTTAGAAGAAAATAGCCCGGCCATCATGACCGATTTCCGGGCATTATCAAGAGCTTCACTTCCGCCTTCAGCAGCCGCCAGCTTGGTCCCTAGCAGATTCGAGAAGGCAAAGCACCACGGCCCGGAACGCACCACGGTGAGTGAATATTCAGCGGGCGTCGGGCGCTAGCTATTTTCTGCGTTCGATAAACATAAGTACTGCGTTAGCCACGTAGTATCCCGAGGTGCCTGCAATTAGAAACAGTCCGCCTATCACAAGCATCCTCAACCAGGGGTCCAGTGTGGAAATCCATAAATCAAGATCGGCAAGTCGCATCCGTTCACCATGCAAGAGTGTCGGGCAAAAGAGGTGGATATCATAATTCTTAAGTGAGGCTCGAACTGCGAGGCCATACAATCGTCGAATCTTCTAACACCCGGTCCACGGCTCTCTTTATGAAATTGCAAATTACTTGGTGAAGATCAATCTGGCGATCGAGTTCGATGCAGACGCAATACAACCGAATTCGTCGCCTTTCGAGTCACTGTGCACCAGCGTCACTCGTGACGGCGTATCGCAACAGAACTTTGCCGCTCGTGGTTTTCGCTATCCAGAGATGACCAACGTACGTTTCGGTTGCGAAAAGCTGCCCGGGCTCAAGTCGGGCTTGTTGGTTCTCATTTCCACCGAAGTCGATCCAATAGATCAGGACGGGTTCTCCGGCTCGGTTTTCGAAACGAACACCAGCTCTCTCGAAACTCGTTTGAGATGATCGCTGATCTGCTGGAGCGTCGTATTTTGGAGCGGCGGTGACAGCGATAGTCTTCCAAATAGGAGACCCTGCGGAAGTGCCCCCACCGGTTTGGGCAATGTCCCCTGCAGCATTGGGAGTAATTACCACTGCGTTAGCGGGAGCAGTGGCTCTCCGCAACACGGCTTCCCGCTGAACCCTGAGCGGCACATAAAACGCAATCGCAATGAACACAGCAGCGTATACAAGAACGACGTAAGTCGCCCAGTCGCTGAGACCAAGAGACCAGTACCTTCTCTTGCTGGAATCCGTTAGATTTTCGTTTGAAACCTGCTGAATTGGCAGGAACGGGATTGCTTGAAGAAGAGCAGAACCCGACGACAGTTTATGGATCGTGTTGCCAAACCCGTTGAGGATAAGCGCGCTTACTTCGAACGCATTAAATTTATCTAGGTCCGTTCTTATCCTGGCGACACTCGCTTCTGCTTCGGGGGTTAGGACACTCCCTTTTGCGCCTCGCTTTCCAATTTGAATACATGTCACATTGTCCGCGTCTGCGACGGTGCGGAGCGTCTTGTCGCCGACCCGCTTCATCAAGATGTCGGTAGCGCGGGATGTTCTCGAAATGATGCCCCAGAACCAGCGGGCGGGCGGAAGATCAAAGCGAGCACCCGCATCGCTGATTATAACAGGCCCCTGCTTTCCATGGACCATATCGTAGCCCAGGTTGTCGAATACTCCACCATCAGTAACGAGGTCTTCACTGCGGCCATTGAAGTCGGCGAGTTCGGCTCCAACCTCATGGGCCATGATGCGGGCCGGCGGAAATAGGGGAGGAAACGCGCTGGATGCTGCAACCGCTTTGGCAAGAGGAAGTTCCTGACCGCCATAGGGAGCACCGTCTCCTCGCGAGTAGCCTCCGGAAGAAAAAATGCAAACATCGCCAGTAAGGAGCGTCGTCCCGAGTACGAAAAACTCTGGTCCTCCGTCGATACGAAGGAATGAAACGGTAGCCTTACCGAACAGGGCCCTGTACTCCGCTTCTAGAAAATCAGTCCTTCCGGCTAGAATTCTCTTCCCGAAGATCCTGAGTATTGCGTTCACAACAGGAAAGAAAAAGGAGGCGATTGCTCTCCTCACCACGCGGCCTCGGACGTCTCGCTTTGCGAACGCGACCAGCTCTTGAGCAGCGGCTATAGCATCACGGTCAGAGCCCGTATATCGCCCCCAATTGACTGCAAGATGCGCTGCAGCAATGCTTCCCCCCGAAACCGAATAGACGTTCTTGACTTCTTTCAAACGCCCCAGCGTACGAAGCGCCCAAATCACTCCAAGGTGAAAATAGGTAGCCCGTAGTCCTCCACCTGAGAGACAGAGAGTGATGCCATCGGCTTCGCTTGTTTCCGACATCGAAACTCAATCCACCGAGACAATAAAAAATGAAATGCTAAGTGCGAAGGTCTCAACACGGTGGCCTCTTGATCGCGATGAGTTTGGCCCCGGAAGTTAATGGGAAGCCTCTTGTCTAGTTGTGTCAAGCACATTTTCAAGCTGAGGATGACGTCAGGCCGGACCTGAAGGCGACGGGCCAAACTACTTCGCGAACCGGACCAGCATAGAACTCACGAATGTTCGGGCACGCTGGCTACCCCAGCGAGGGGCGGATCAAGGAATACGACCTGGAGACGCTGGCCGATCCCAAGCACGCGATTCCGCCCTATGATGCGGTCCTGCTGCTAGCACCGCGGCGCGCGCATGATGCGGCGTTGCATGAGGTGCTGAAGCCGCTCCTCGAGCGGATCGACATTGCGACAATGCGCGAAGCCAATTTGCGCGCCAGTGGCAGCAATGCGAACTCCCCGCCCGCTGCGGTGGCGCGTTGGCTGTGGCAGAGGATCGCTGGACAGTAGGCGCAGGCCCAGAGTGTCGAGGTATTGGTCGCAAGGCAGCTCGTGCGGGAGATGCTGGCGTTCTGATCACCAAGCCGTTCGAGCCGACCGATGAGCAGCGGTGGGTCATCGAGGGCCCTCGATCGCCGTCCTCAGATAGCCTGGCACCGTGAAGGCCGTGCCGTCCTTCATTTCCTCGGCAACCAGTTGCGCGAAATCGCCCTTCCGTGTCGTCTCGAAAAGTTTCTGAACCGACGCCGTCTGGACAGCATCGGCCTGACCTACCGCTGCATCCCACTTATCGCCGGAACGCGGGTGGAGCTTGAGATAACCACCATGGTCGATCAGCACCTCTCCCGGTCGAAGCTGACGGAGGCCATCAACTACGCACTCAACCACTGGGACGGGTTGTTTCTCCGCGACGGCCGCATCGAGATCGCCGCGGCAAGCCCTGCTGGCTTCCGCCGACGCTGTGTCCCGGGCTCTCAGCGAAGGGGCTTCGCTGCCCCGCATGCTCGGCCGCTGCATCGAGGATCTCGCTCGACGTAGGGTCAGCCCACTAGCCGGCACCAAGTCCAATCAATGTGCTACAGTCGTTAATCCGCACCGTAAGAGAAGACGCGAGTGCCGCGAGGCCACGCCCGTTGGTTTTCTATCGGACTTGCTCCAATTTCCCAGCCCGCGCCTCCCCATAGGACGTCAACACACCAAGGTCGCCCTTACCATCACGAACGAAAAATATGTTGGGAGCAGAATTGGTCTGCAGCACCCCGCTTTCTCCATTGGCCTGCAGCTTTAAGAGGCTCCAGATATCTGCCAGTTTGCTCTCATCGGGAATGCCCAGTTCTCCGATGATCCCATTGTCATTTGAGGGATTCTTCACGACGTAGGTTTGCAAGCATCTATTGACCGCGGTTTCGAACTTGACTGCAAACCTGCGCATAAACTTCGCGCCAAGCCAGGAAATCCTGACTTGGGCTGTTGGTGTGATGTCTTCCTTAAAGTGTTCCCGCGCCGCGAATGTTTGAGCCTCTACTGGCTCGCCAGCCTTCTGCTTCAGCGAGCATTCGATCCTAACATTTGGAACATCGGGATCATTATCAGCCCTGCTCTCCTCAGCAGTCGCGCTGAACCCAAATATCACCAGAACAAGGGCGAGATACGGAATGAGCACCAAGCGACGCTTTGTTGACGTCGTCGTCAACCTGCACGAAATCACTTCCATTTTTTATTCTGCGCTGGCCGACTCGCGACGTTTGCCAGCACTTAATGTGGAGCCTAACCGTTCGGACGGTTCGCGACCAAGCGTCAGCTTCAACTCTGCCAGATCAATGAATTCATCCGCCTGCCGCCGAAGTTCGTCGGCGATCATCACCGGCTGACTCGCGATGGTGGAAACCACGGTGACGCGGACGCCGCGGCGCTGTACGGCTTCGACAAGGGAACGGAAGTCGCCGTCGCCGGAGAACAGGATGATCTGGTCGACGCGCTCAGCGATCACCATCGCATCGACCGCGAGCTCGATGTCCATATTGGCTTTCACCTTGCGGCGACCGCAGGCGTCAACGAATTCCTTGGTCGGCTTGGTGACAACCGCGTAGCCGTTATAATCGAGCCAATCGAGGAGCGGCCGGACCGCCAAATATTCCTGATCCTCGATAATCGGCGTGTAATAGAACGCCCGCTGCAGTGTTCCGCGGCTCTGAAACTCCCCAAGCAGGCGCTTGTAGTCGATCTCGAAGCCGAGCGCCCTAGCAGTTGCGTGGAGGTTGGGGCCATCGATAAAGAGCGCGATCTTGTCGAAGGGTGACATGCTTCAATCCACGCTTTTCATCTGTCGTCTCCGGTGCTTCATGGCCGGTTGCTGTCTGCCATGACTGGTGCGCCTATACCCTAGGCTCAGTTGGCTACGCTCCAACAAACTCAGTACGCAACGAACGAACAATCTTGTTTCTCGCCTGAGTGTGTCACCTCAGCTTCACCTGCGGATTGACCAAGCCCGATGTCGGGGTTTGGTATAATGACTGAAGCACTAGCGGATTCCGTTTGACTGCGGCTCGCCACTCCTTCGCAATATGCAGCTCAGCTCTAGCCATCCGAAAATCCGATCGTCGAAAGACACGAAGTTTTCGATCTCGCCTGCAGGAGTCCGGATCATCCGTGGTATGGCCAACTCCACGCGCTTACCGTTGAACTGATGCTTGTCGAAGCTCAACTCGTGATCACTCCGCTCGGTCTTGGGCGCGAGGAGCTTGATTGCAGGCTTCGTCGACTCCAAGACTGCGTTCGTCGACGTCAGTGGCTGAGCGCGTTCGTCCAACCTCCAGCCCCCCCGAGTTGGCACGTGCCCTGAACCGCGCGATCTTTTCGCGGATCGCGGGGCGTCATTCGAGATTGAACGTCGTTAACAGCCTACAGCCTCGTGGGGCGGAGGCAGGAACTAGCTTGGGTTTGTGGTGCACGAAAGGCCATCGAAGACGGCATTGAGCGCCTAGCCGAACCTGGTCCGAGGATCTCGCAAAGGCAAGGACGGTACGTCGTTGCGATCGATCACCGAGCGCAGGGGTTCTCCCGCCGCAACTGCCCGCCGACAATGCCAACTACAAACACGTACAGCCAGCCTTGGTAAAAATCGAACAGGTGCGAGTTGAAGACCGAGCTCGCAATGTTCTGAACGACGGCGACAAAGCCGATCCATGCCAGAAACTTCCCGGTGGGTCCCATCATCCCTTCACGAAATAGCCACAGATGGGCTCCCCACATTCCCAAGAGAATTACGCAGCCAACCATTCACCATTGGATCGCGACGGCAAGTGTTTGATTGTGCGGGTTGTCGACTACCAAGCCCGTCAGGCCGCCATGTCCTGCGGCCGCTGCGGCGAACAGACTTTTAGTCGAACCGGTCCCGTGCCCGAGAACCGGCGCGGAACGCACGAAGCCGATCGACTTGCGCCAGAACTCGAGACGCTCGGCGCCTCCTGCAGGATACCCGTCAACGGTGAACACGGCGTTCGCTCGATAGCTGTCGATTTCATTGAACAAACGAGACGTCTTCGATTGCAGGTTTGGTGACGTTGCCAACAATCCGGCCGTTAGCGCGCAGGTCCCCGCGAACAACGCGAGCAACGGCCATCCTCGAACATAGCGCAGTGCGAGGAGCGTCAGCATGATAGGTAAATAAATGAAAGCGGTGCGCGCAACGTTGACGAACGCGAGATTGGCAAGAAAGGCGGCCGAAACTGCGCAGAAAGGAAACGCCCTGTTTCGGCGTCCTCCGCGTAGGGACTCAGCGGCAAGTCCTAGCAAGACGAGCGCGATGAGAACGAATCCTTGGCTTTGGTCGATATAGTTTTTGACCGGGACTCCCGGCTCTCGCGCTCCGATCAGATGGAAGACGTAGGGCGAGACGAACAACACAAACGAGAATGCCAGCAGGGCCAGATTGGAAGCGACATAGACCCCGAACACCATTAGGGCGCGATCTGATTTTCGAAAATGCAGGGCGAGCGGCAACACCCAGAGGCATTTCATGACCTTCTCGAACGCATGCAATCGGTCCGACCACGGCACCTCATGGGCCCAGGTCACTCCGACTGCAGCAATTCCGACGAGCGCGAGGCCCGCTCAGGCGCACGGCTCTGGGAGATCATAGCGATTCCCGATATCCGCAAGCAATGCGCCGCCCTCGCCGCCCGGCTGGGCGTCTCACTCATCCCTACCTGACCCCAAGCGGGCTCAACCGAGCCAGCGGCTCCGGGCTATCCGGCTGTCTGAGAAGATCGAGGATCCGGCGCTTCAGACGCACAAAATCCGGCTCGGTGACAAGCTCGGCGCGGCGGGGCCGGCCGAACGGAAGGCGGATATCCTCGATGATCCGCCCCGGTCTGGCGCTCATGACAATGACGCGGTCCGCAAGAAACAGCGCTTCCTCAATATCGTGCGTCACGAAGATCGTCGTTGTTGGGATTCTCGTCCAGATGTCGAGCAGAACCTCCTGCATCATGCTGCGAGTCTGCGCATCCAGTGCACCGAATGGCTCGTCCATCAGTAGCACACGTGGCCGGTTGATCAGAACACGCGCGATCTCGACACGCTGCTGCATCCCACCGGAGAGTTGCGAAGGATAGAAGTGCTCGAAGCCTTCGAGGCCGACCAACCGCAGAATCTCGTCGGCGGCCCGATGCCGCTCGCTCCTGCCCAAGCCGCGCATCTTCGGACCGAACGCGACATTGTCGCGAACACGCTTCCACGGGAACAGCGTATGTTGCTGAAATACAATTCCGCGATCCGAACTCGGGCCAAGAACTGCCTGGTCATCCACGGCCAATCGCCCGCGCGTCACCGGTAGATGACCCGCCAGAGCACCGAGCAAGGTGGATTTGCCGCAACCGGACGGACCGAGCACACAAACCAGTTCACCGGGTGCTATCGCAAAGTCGAGATCACGAACCGCCTCAAAGGCGTCGACGGCATCCCCGAGCGAGATCGATACCCGCTCGACGCAGATACGTCCAACAGATCTCGTCGAACTATCAGATATCCGAATATTCATCGTGCGACCGCTGGCTGTCGCCACGGCATCAGATAGTGACCCAATGTCGTCAAGAGCCAGCTGCTGCCCATGCCGAGCAGGCCGATCACGAGCATGCCGACGATGATATCGGCATAATTCTGCAGCGTGTAAGCCTCCCACGTGTAGTAGCCGATGCCGAACTGGCCCGAGATCATCTCGGCTGTGACCAGGCAGAACCACGATGTACCCATGCCGATGGCGAGCCCGGTAACGATGCTCGGCGCGGCGCCCGGCAAGACGATCTCACGCAGAATGGCGGCAGGCGTGCCGCCAAGACTGCGCGCGGAGGCGACCAGCCGGCGGTCGATATTCGCAACGCCATGCACGGTGTTGAGAATGATAGGAAACAACGCACCGATGAAGGTGATGAAGATCATCGACATTTCCGACGACGGAAAGATCAGGATAGAGAGAGGTATCCAGGCCACCGCGGGGATCGGCCGCAGCAGCTCGAGCGGCGGCAGCAAAAGGTCGCTCGCGGCGCGCGAACGGCCGATCGCAAAGCCAAAGCCAATTCCCAACAAGACCGCTGCGCCGTACCCCGCAAATACCCTCCACAGGCTGCTGCCCACATGCGCCAGCAACTTGGGCGACTTGAGCAGCACGATTGCGGACTGCAGAACTTCAGTCGGCGGCGGCACATTGCGAAATGTGACGAAACCCAGACTCAGGTGCAGGCCTGAGGCAAGTTGCCACAGCACGATGCAAGCGACGATCGAGAGACCCCGAACAAGCCAGCGCGCCCATGGCACCCGGCCAGCGGTGCGAGTGGTCGTCATTGCTCACCGGCTCGCGACAAGCGATTCCCGTGCGCCGGCATAGTCCACCACCACGCCACCATGCGCCGTCGACCACCTTTCCGCCCCATCTTTGAGCAGGAACGCACTGAGCTCCCCCTTTGGCGATCGCACAAACCACGCCTGATTGGCGAACAGCTTGATGCCGGTTTCGCGATCCTGGGCATAGATGACGCGAATTGCCTTGCCTTGCTTCTCCAGGCCAGCAAGAGCCGTCAAAGCGCCCTCCGGTGAACTGAAGTGCTGAACGAGCGGGTCGTCCTTAACCCAAATCTGCGTGACACGACTGAAATCCGTGATCTTGGCGCCGGTCGTCGCATCTTGTGCCTTCAGCCCAAGCTGTTCGTAGCTCTTCAACTGTGTTTCGTAGTCACCGCCGGATTCCGCAACTGCCGCCCGGATGTATTTGTCGGTCACGAACTGATTGATATCGAGGTCGCTATCGGCGCGCTTCAACAGCTTCAGCGTCTTGATCGAGGTGGCCACAGCCTGACGATATTCGGGCTTCCAGGTCACGTCGCGCGTCTGCAGGCCGAGTGGTCCATGGAACAGATAGACAACTTCCGCCTCGATACCGGTCACCTTGGCAATCAGATCGCTGTATTTCTCCGGTTCGTTCGCGATCAAGCGATCCGCCTCGAGTGCGGCGCGCAGGTAGGCAACGACGATCTCCGGATACTTTTCCGCGTAGTCGGCATCGACCAACGCGCCGTGAAACGTCGGCGCATTGGCTTGCGAACCGTCAAAGATCTTGCGGGCAAATCCGCGCCAGGGGAACAGTTCGGCAAACGGAACGAAATCGGCGTGCGCCTCGATCTTGTTGGCCTGAAGCGCAGGACCCGCGACTTCGGGCGCCTGGGTGATGATGTTGACATCCGTCTCCGGGTTCCAGCCCTCGGCTTCGATCGCGCGCAGCAACATGCCGTGCGAGGTCGACGCGAAGGGCACGGAAATCGTCTTGCCTTTGAGGTCCTTGATCGACTGAACCGGAGAGTTCGACGGCACTACGATGCCGTTGCCGCTGCCCTTGGTACTGCCCGACAGGACACTGATGAAGAGACTCCGGCGACCCGCCTTCTGGAACGCCACTCCGTTGAGCGAACCCGGAAAATCCGCCATCGCGCCAAAGTCCAGCTTACCGGCGACCATTTCGTTGGTCAGCGGGGCGCCACTGGTGAAGTTCTTCCATTGGATGTCGTAGGTGACATCCTTGTACTTGCCGTCATGCGGCAGGAATTTCTCCAGCAGCTTGAGCTCGCGGATCAATAGGCCGCCCGTCGCGCAATTGATGGTGGTGTCCTGCGCCCCGACCGCGACCCGGATGGTTTCGGCCTGCGCTATCGCGGTTAGGCCAAATAGAGCAAGCGCGGCGGTGGCTGCTGTCTTCATAAAGTAAAGCGAACGCATCGGCCCATCTCCAACGATCGATCGGCGGCCAGCAGCCACCGCAAAACGCAGGACCGGACTATCGAGCCGACACCACGGCAACAGAAGCAATTACTTGCATCGCGTCGGAGAAGTCATTCGCTGGCGGATTCCAATCGCGGCACGCAGCAAGCGCTTCAAATGATTTTCTCACACCTGGCGGATCGGCAGTAAATCCATTCCAGCGGAATGTCGTTCTCGCGTCAGCTTTGCTAAGTGCGTTGACGGACATTCAAAGAAGTGGACTTCGCGATCTCCTCACACTTAGCTAGGGGACGACAGCGCAGGACATCCGGGCCGCAATGACCACAATCAAGGAAGCTTCCGAAGGCTACTCCCGCACTCTGATGGTGCAGACAGGCATCTCCGTGGACGGTAGCTATCGAACAAGGGATAGCCTTGCGGTTTCCAGCGGACCGCGCGCGATGGCCAGCGACTCCGCATTTTTCATGAGCGAGAGCATCGACGGCCTCAACGTCGGCGCGCAGTTCCTGGATCGCTTGTCCGCCGAACAAAAGGCCCAGGTCCTGGCCGCTGGACGCGCCGTTTTCACCGCGCAGGGCGAAATGGTATTCAGCCAGGGGGAGCATCACAGCGGCATTTTCATCATCAGGAAAGGGCAGGTCCGTGTCTACTACACGGCGCCATCCGGCCGGGAGATCACCCTCGCCTACTGGACGCCTGGCCACTTCATCGGCGGCCCCGAGATCTCCGGCGGAGGACCCCACATGTGGTCCGGCGTCGCAATGGAGGACTGCGAGATCACGGCTTTGTCCAGCCCCGCGCTGCAAAGATTGCTGGTCCAGATGCCCGCTTTCGCACTGGCCTTGATCGATGGGCTCATCGCCAAGGGCAAGTGCTACTCGTCGATGGCGCAGATGCTCGGAACTCGCTCGGTGATCGAGCGGCTCGCCCAGTATCTTTTGAATCTCGCCGAGCTGTACGGGCTCGCCGACGGCGATACCGTGATCATCAACCGAAAGGTGACACATGACCAGATCGCTGCGATGGTTGGCTCGACCCGGCAGTGGATCACCATGATGCTGAAGCGGTTCCAAACCAAGCGCATTATCGCGATCGAGGACGGCGTCATAAGGATCAGGCGGCTCGATCTGCTCGAGGACATCCTGTTCAAGGAATAATCAGTCGCCGCCAATCTGCCCAAGCGCCCAGATCACCGTCTTTCGAACGTCGGGATCCGCGTCACCAGTATGCCGCGTGAGCGCGTCGCGGGAGCGTGAGTCGGCGATATCACCGAGCGCCGCGGCGGCATCCTTGCGCAACGAAGGCAGCTCGTCGTCAAGGAAGTTAACAATGGCTTCGACCCCGTCCCGAACGCGCAGCCGGCCAAGATTTTGTAACGCCTTCTGACGAACTTGCCAGTAGCCGTCGGCGAGCGAAACAATCAGCGCCCCCGCCGCTGAAGCCTGACCGATCCGCCCAATCGCTTCCGCCGCAGCAGCCCGGACCTGCCACTCGGGATCCGAGAGCGCGGCTGCCGCGGCCTGAGCTGCGACCTCGCTCCGAGCGAACGACAGCGCGTTGACGGCCGCAAGCCTGACATCCGCAGATTTGTCTCGCGTTGCGCTGATCAAGGATGGCAGCGTTTCAGTCTTCTTGAGATAGCCGATGACTCCCACAGCCTGCACACGCACGGCGGAATCGTCGTCACCGAGTCCTCTGATCGCGGGACCGAGCGATGCATCGACCTGGAGCGCCTTCAGTGCCCGAAAAACCGCCGCGCGCACAAAAGCGGCCGAGTGAGTGACTAACGGCAAGAGGACGCTACTCGCCTCGGGATCGCGGAGTTCGGCAAGGCTGTCAGCGGCCGCGCGGGCGATCTCCGCCACGGGGTCGGGTACGGCGCCGATCAGGGCCTTGGCAACGTCGATGCCGTCAAACTCGCCAAGCGCCTGCGCGGCCTGCTGGCGCACCGCCGGTTCAGCGTCGAGGATGGCACTCGCCAACAACGGAACCGCCTCGCGACTCGACGTCTCCACGAGGTCAAGCACCGCCAGCCGGCGCACCGATGGATCTTCGCTGGCTAGCCGCTCAGCAATCTCTTCGAGATCGCCGAACGCTTCAAATGGTTCGAACAAAGTCATGTCAGCGCAACAGATAGGGAATGTTGACCGTGACGGCGCCGGTCGGGCAATCGGTCTCGCAGGGCATGCAGTACCAGCACTCGTCGTATTTCATGTAGGCCTTGCCGGTGAGATCGCTGATCCGGAGCACGTCCAGCGGGCAGACGTCGACGCAGACCGTGCACCCTTTGTCGGCAATGCATTTGGCCTCGTCGACGACGACTGGAACAGCGGTTGGAGTATGAGCAATTGGCATGAGACGTCCGCTTCTCTCTAGGCGTGCTGCCGGATGCGCTGGCGGTCGTATGCCGAGCGCTCGGATTCGTCGATTGGCACAATATAGGGCGCGACCGGCCGCTTCTCCGCGGTCATCTGTCCGTCCCGCTTGCGCAGGATGCTGTGGCAGAACCAGTCGTGATCATTCTTCTCGGGATACTCGACCCGGTGATGATAGAGCCCCCAACGGCTCTCGGTACGAAACAGCGAAGCAAACGCAGCCATTTCGGCACAATCCAGGATCGACGCCGCTTCCAGTGAACGCATCAGCTCGTGCGCGTCACGCACCACCATCGCGCTCTCCATGTCCTCGCGGATTTCGGCGAAACGGGCCTGCCCCAGCTTCATTTTCGCGGTCACTTTCGGCGGCTGAAGATAGTCATTCACGAAGCGTCGCGTCTTGTATTCAAGCTGGTTAGGCGGAATGCCATCCTCCCGTCGTGTCGCGGCCAGCACGCGTTGCTGCTCGCGCACGACATCGGCGGCGTTGTAGTCGGCGAGGTCGATGTTGGCTGCAACTTCCGCCGCGTGCTCGCCCGCCACCGCTCCGTTGGTGAAGGCGCCGAGCATGTAATTGTGCGGGACGCTTGCCATATCGCCGGCCGCATAGAGACCTGGCACCGTGTACGCGCAAATTCGTCGACATAGACGCCCGAAGCGCTGTGCCCGGAGCAAAAGCCGATCTCGGAGATGTGCATCTCGATCATGCGTTCGCGGTAATTTGTCCCCCGATTCTCATGGAACCGTCCCCTTGACGGTCGCTCGACCTGATGCAAGACCGCCTCGATCTTGCCGATCGTATCGCTGTGCAGGTGATTAAGTTTCAGGAATACAGGTCCCTTGCCGGATTGCAGCTCGTTATAGAACTCCTGCATCATCTGTCCCGACCAGTAGTCGCACTCGATGAAGCGGTTGCCTTCGCTGTTGGTGGTGTAGGCTCCGAATGGACCGGCCACGTATGCACAGGCGGGACCGTTGTAATCCTTGATCAACGGATTGATCTGGTAGCATTCAAGGTTCGCGAGAGCGGCACCGGCATGGTAGGCCATGGCATAGCCGTCGCCGGAATTGGTGGCGTTCTCGTAAGTGCCCCAGAGATAGCCCGATTGCGGCAAGCCCAACCGGCCCGCGGCACCGGCGCACAGGATGACGGTCCTCGCACGCAACACCAGAAACTCGGCGCTGCGGGTGTTGACGGCGATCGCGCCGGCGATCTGCCCATCGCGTCCGGTCAACAGGCGCGTCGCCATGTAGCGGTTCGAGATCAGCACCTTCTCGCGACGCAATTGGCGATAAAGCGCCTTCTTGACGGTATCGCCGTTCGGCATCGGCAGCACGTAGGAGCCGAGATGATGAACCTTCTTGACGTCGAAATCACCGTTCTCGTTCTTCTGGAACTTGATGCCAAAGCCGTCGAGCTCCTGGATGATTTCAAAGCAGCGTGACGCATATTTGTACACCGGCGCCTGATCGCAGATGCCGTCATTGGCGATCGTAATCTCCTTGGTGTACTGCTCCGGCGTCGCGTAGCCTGGGACGACCGCGTTATTTAGCCCGTCCATGCCCATCGCGATCGCACCAGAGCGCTTGACGTTGGCCTTCTCGAGCAGAACGACGCGCGCTCCCGGACTATGGCGCTTTGCCTTGTAGGCCGCCATCGGTCCGGCGGTCCCCCCGCCGATCACCAGGATGTCGCAGACGACCTCCGTCAGGCCACTTTTGATCTCATCCATACCGTACCCTCAAGCTGGCTGCTGTCCGGCGAGCTCGCGCAAATAGGACCACGGGTAGATCCCGCGGTCGTGGCCGTCCGAGAAATAAAGCCGCAGTGCGTAATTCCCGATCGGTTCGAGCGCCGCGATGTGGAGATCCGGCGGGAGCGTCAGTTCGATGCCCTCGATCTGCCGACGGATTTCGCTGGCTGCACGGCTGGCTCGGCGCAGGGCCACCGCATCAACCTGCCGGATCCCGCAATCCGGCCAGGTCAGCGCCAATGCCGTTGCGTCTTCGCATAACTCGACCTGGGATGGTTGCACGTCGCCTCTCCTTCTTGCCACGGCTTGTAGGCCACGCCGTCGCCTCTGGCGCGCAATAAATTGCTTTCGCTATTTTGTGATCAGACGGCCGGAGGCTCGCTCGATTTGCGAGCCCTTCTGTCCTGCCTGCTCGGTGCCGTACCAGGGCAGCAACCTGCGGACCGCGCGTTCAAACAGAAGATCGGCCACAAAGCCCATCGCGCCGAGCACGATCAGCCCGACGAACATCTGATCGACCCGAAATACCTGTTGTGACATCTGGATCAGGTAGCCGACGCCGAATGCTGCTCCAGCCAGTTCAGCCGCCACCAGAACGACCAGCGCAACCGACAGGCTGACGCGAAGCCCGGCTATAATGAACGGCAGCGCGCCGGGTATGACGACGTAGGCGAAGTTGCGCCAACCACGCGCGCCAAGACTCGCTGCCGTTCGCCCGAGTAGCGGGCTCACGTCGCGCACGCCGATATAGGTATTGACCCAGACCGGGAAGAAGACGCCCCAGGCGATCAGGAAAATCTTGGACGTTTCACCAATGCCGAACCAGAAGATCGCCAGCGGAACGAAGGCAAGCGACGGAACGGCGCGAAACATCTGCACAAGGGGATTAATGATACCGTGTAACAGCGGCGGTTGCGCCATCGCGACGCCAAGTGCCACGCCAAGCGCCGCCCCACCAAGGAAACCGATCGCGGCCCGCACCAGGCTCGCGCCGAGATGCCTAGGCAAGCCGCATGACCACCTAATCCCGCACTTCGGTCTTGACGACTGTATATACATATCGTATGTACAATCGCATATACGACCGACGGTAGATCGGATCATCGCAGTGGTCTTTGACTTGGCGCAGGATTCAGCTTCGGGCCCCTTTCACCAACTCGCGCGAGGAAGAATGAAGAGAGAGAAAACCATAAGGAGAAGATGGGGCGATCGCCGAAGTGGCAAGTCCGACTGGACTCGTATTAATGCGCTCACCGACGCGGAGATCGAGGCTTCTATCGAGAACGATCCCGATTCGCAGGACCTCAAAGATATTGATTGGTCCGATGCCGTGCTGGCAGTTCCGCCAAAGAAGAAGGCTATTTCCATTCGCGTCGATGAGGACGTGCTCGACTTTTTCAGGAGCGAAGGCGAAGGCTATCAACGGCGGATCAACGCTGTACTGCGGTCCTACATGCAGCAGAAGACGAAGCCAACGAAGCGCGCGTGATGCGCAACGCTGTAGCCGAGCCGCGGGATTATGCGGAGTGCCGCGGTCAACAATGCGCCGAAAAAACCTGCGTTCACAGGATGCGACCCCGCATAACGCTTTACTCAGCATAATCTCCGCGGCCTTCGCCGGTCTTCGCCGGGTGCTTACGTCGCTCTGCACATTGCGGCTGATGATCGGCACGGTCGTGACGACACCGGACTTGTGCTGCCGCTGCTACTGCTGGTCATGAGGCTCGCCGACGACACACCCCTGGATCGCTGATGCTGGCGCCGGCGACTCCGGGCATCGGCCCCGCGCTCGCCAGTCATTTTGAGCGCGGCTGAGTTGTTTCCGCTTTGGCGAGCTTGTCTGAAAGATCGTAGCCGGCGGGGTCGGAGCCGAGTTCAGTCACCCCCTTGGCTAGTTCGGTGAGGAGCGAGCTCTGGAAGTCATCGTCATAGGTGGCGATGCTTGTGCGGATCGCCGCTCTCCACTGGTCGCCGCGATTCCATGCTTCCGTAAAGGCGGAAGCAATATCGGCATGCTGCCGGTTTGCAGTCATCGCCTCGATGATCGATCTGGCCTGAAGCCGATCCTTCGCGCTCTTTGTGGTCGCATCGCGATCCTCCTTGCGGCGGGATCCGACGATGAGCTTGTGGATGGCGTATCGTTCTGGCGACGGGACAAGGACCGGCACGCCGGCACCATGCAGCAGTACCGCGCGGACGGGCTGATAGATCAGGTAGTCGAGGAAGCGGAGCGGAGACGCCGCCGCCCCGCCGAGCGCCGGCATCGGGACAGGCTTTCCTGCCTGGTCGTCGGACCACTGGTTCGGTGTCAGGAATTCGACCTTGAAGTTATCCCTCGATACGAATTGCGTGGAGACCCTGCCGTCGGCCTGGCTCGGAATCTCGCGAAACGTCGGGTCGACCTGGCGAAGCACCTCCAGGATGGGTGGCATGGAGTCCTTGATGGCCACCGAAGTTTCGTGGAATTGCGCAAAGTCGGCGTCGCCGGTCTGCATCGCGACCGCATCAAGTCGTCTGCCGAGCACAGCGGAGTAGCACTGGTACGCAACGGTGCCGACTAGCACTCCACGCAAGCGAAAGAAGCCAGCCTTCGCTAGCCCTTCCACGACCTGGCCCGCGATCGGCAGAGGGCGCGGCAGATAGGCTTCACGGATCAACGTGGAGACGAGACGGCGACGTCCTTTCAGGTCGGCCTTCAGATCCTTGAACGCCTCGACCCTCTTGGTGATCTCGGGATCATCCACGGGACCGACGTAGCGGCGATCCTGTCCGCTGCCCTCAGGTTTGGGCGTGTCGAAATACCAGTATTTCTTGCCCTTGACCTCGACAGCCACGAACCGTCCGTTCGAGGAGAACTCCGAGGTGAAGCTCTCATCGAGGCTGCGCTGGACCAGTTCGGAATAGAGCGTCTGGTAGGTGATATCGAGGCCGTGGTTCGCCGGCATATCGGAACCTCGTTATACTATTTTCGCTAAAATAGTATAACTCTCGAAACGTTGGCGCAAGCCCGCTATACCATTCTCGCAAAAAAAGTATAACGAGCTTTAATTTCAGTAGCTTACTGAGACAACGCGCAGTTTCGCGCACGCTTCGCCCGAAAAGGAAATGAAAATCACCTGCCCAGTCCCGGGATGATCGGACTCAGGTTCCGGAAATAACGCGTATGAATCCGAGCGCAAGAAATCGCCTCTTTGTACCCGGAGTCATACGGTGCCCGATGACACAATTCCTTGGCCCGCTCCATGCACTCTCATGGGAGCCAGGATTTTGCCACGTCCTTCCTGGGGCCGGACCAACGCCGCATCGCATGTATTTCAAGCGAGCGGCGTTGTTGTTTAAAGACCAACGAAAATGACCAATCCCGACTGTCCTAATTTGGCAGAGCGAGTGTCCTAACTGGGACAGCACCCGAGAGATGTTCGATCTCAACGTAATGCGTCCACCCGTCGGCGCCATCGCGCACAACAACGGCGCTCTCTCAGTTCATCCGAAAAACCCTTCACCGACGACGCGTCCCACCAGGCGCTGGCTGGCCTGTTCCGGATCGAAGATGGTAGCTGCCGGGCCCCGCGATATTGCGGCATGGCGAGCTCGCGATGCATGGTCTTGATGATGTCGCCGCGCTCGCCCATGCGCCTGAGCCTTGTCTCAAGCTCGGCGCTGAGCCGCCAATGGCCGGGCCCGGCCTCTTCCGCCAGCGCCATCCGCTCGAGCGTCCGTAGCCGTCCCGTTCGGGCGGCCCGCCAAGCCGGTCCCTTGCCGGCTGCGCATTGAGTTCGAGAGGACCATTGGGGCGCATCGCGGAGGATTGCCCGGTCGAGATGCGTGAACCGCTCTGCCGTAACCTCCTGCTGCGGCTTGCGCACGACTTCAATTTCGGTCTCTGGAGCAAGCTCCCGCGTGATCGGATCCGCAGTCCGCGCGTGAATGCCGCGAACGATATAGTCGCGGGCGATCACGAGAGTACCGGTGGTGCCTCCGCTGATCAGAACGATCTTGCCGTCGAGCTTGGCCATGAACTAGTTTGCATAAATTGATGCTGAGGTAGATGGGAGCGCGCGTGTCGGGAACGATAGCTTGGCAACTTGATCCCAACCGGACATCGCCTCCGCGCATCAGCGCGCCGCGCTGCGGCTCCGGCTAGACTACGTCGTGCTTCGCCTCATCCGCGCCAAGGCGATAGTGATCACTATGTGTAGCCGCGCAGCAGGAGAGTGAAACCGCGTGTCGGACGGAGCGCAGCGGAGTGACCTCGCGGACGCTGAGACCGGTTAAAAGGGCACCCGATGACGGGGCAGTGATAGCGACGCCGGAATGCAATGACGGCGGGTCCGTTCAGCGAGTGCTCCCGGCGAAGTGTTCCTTTGGTCTTACGCAAGGGATCGAAGCCGGATGGCGTGCGCCGTTGTGGCGTGGAGAAGAAGGGAGTGTTCGAAAGAATGGAGCCCACTGGTTTGGCTCTTACCTACCCGACTTACCGGTGTCGGAAACGACTGAGACCTCGAAAGAAGAACGGGACCAGAGCAAGTCGGGAAACGTCTCAAAATCGGGCGCCGCAGCCCGGTGGGGGCAAAAGGTAAGGTGTCCATGGTGAACTCTGGTTTGACGATATCGCAACAAAAGTCTAACGCCTTGATTTCATTGGGTCGCTGGAAGACCGTAGCATGAACGAGGGGCAGATTTATCTGGGCCCTGTATGCGCTGCGCCTTTCCGCCTGAGATAAACGCCACGCGTACACGCGCCGTGACTAGGAGATCGTCTCCCCGCCTGCATTCCTGCAGCAAGGCGATCGACGCGCCCCTCACCTCTTGCGGGACCGTGACGACGTCGAGCAGGTCGTCCTAGGCCGCCGGTCTTAGAAAATCGATTGTCATCGAACGGACAACGAAGGCAAAGCCGGGCGCGTCGTTCTGCGTTTCCTCGAGCAGCGCTTGCTGATTGGTTCCGAGTAGGCGCAAGTAGTTCGTTCTGCCGCGTTCCATGAAGCGCAAAAAATTCGCGTGATAAACAATCTGGCCGGCGTCGGTATCTTCGAAATAAACCCGGACCTGCATATGATGGCGGCCGTCGCGAATTTCGCCATCAAGAGAGGCTGTCACAGAACGGTCCCCGTTAATGCGCATCTGAGACCAATTGTCTTGCACAGAGGCGCCTTCCTCAGCAAGCGCCAATCGTCTTGGGCTTGGGCGGCGCTATCCGCGCGCGAACCGAAAACTTCAGTTCTTTCTCATTCGCGCGAATAAGCAATGCGGAGAAAATCGTCGCCGAGTGCAGCCGAGCAACTGACAATGTCGATCAGAAGCGCGCTTGGCTCAGCGATGTTGCCCTCGGTGTTTCAGCCGAGATCAGCGCAGCTCCACAGCAGCAATCGGCCTAGCCAAAGAGAGAGCATCTGGTTGGTTGGGCCGCCGGTCGCCACGACAAGTATTCACGTCTCTGGAGGGGATCGCTTCGCTGAGCAGACTGAACGGCCGACTGCTACTCTAGGATCCGCAGCTTCTTGATTTTGTTGTAGAGGGTTTTTCGAGAAAGCCCGAGAGAACGCGCCGTCTTTCCGCGATGAAGCCTGTTTCGCTTCAAGCCTTCGATGATCCACTCCCGCTCCGAGAATGCATTTTTCGGCTTAGTCGGTGCGGACGTATTCAACAGTGGCCTCAGGATGCCTGCGCTGATATGCGCATCCGGAAGCGTCACCAGCTGGTTCACGATCTGGCGCAATTCCCTGAGGTTGCCGGTCCAATCATGGCCAGCAAGCGCCAAAAATGCCGAATTTTCGAGCGCGAGCGTCTGGGCGTTCGAGTCCCCCTTTGCCTCGACCGTGAAATGCTGAACCAGCTGTGGAAGGTCCTCCAATCGGTCTGGCAAGGCGGGGAGCTTGATGTCGAGCCCCGAAAACAAGCCGAGCAGGCGGGGACACAACACCGTTTGAAGGGCCGCTGCGCGTGCAACCGTGGCAGTTGCGATGATTCGAGCGCCAGAGCGCACAATGGATGCGCCGTTCAAGGGCGCGAAACTGCCGGTCTCGAGGTAATCGGCGAGCCGTTCCTGCCCATCACGCGAAAGCTGATCGAGATGCAGCAGCAATACAGTCGTATCGCTTGCACTTTCCAGCAGCGATAGTTGGCGTCTTCTGTTCTGGTCGCGCTCAGCCCCGAAAAGCGCACCGACCGTATCGATGGGCGGACCGGGTCGGCATTGAAACAGCGCTGCGTTCGCGTGCTTGCGATCGCTGAAGGCGTGGACCAGGCTGGCTATCCTTCGTTTGCCCGACCCGGGCTCGCCCCAAACGAGCACCGGACTTGAATGAGAGGCTAGACGCTTTGCGGTCTCAAGAACGCGTTTCATGACAGAGGACTGCGCGATGATGCCGTGCCTGAAGCCGCTCAACTGGAGTTGGCGCTCGAGGAGGTCGACCTTCTCCCGCAACAAGTGAAGAGTTTTAAATCCTGAGGTGATCTCAAGGACCGACATCTCCAGCGGGACGCGATCGAGCGAGGAGCCCCCGATGAAACCCTTGACGCCCGTCTCGCTGCAGATATCCAAGAGTTCGTCCGGCTTCGTTATCGGCCCGCCGCCAAGGAGGCAGATCACGTTTCGATCGACGGATTGAGCCACACGCGCGACTGCGCTCGTGCGCGCGGCAAGCTCCGACAGGCTGATCGATGGGTCAGATGCGCTTTCAACGCCACGGTTGAGATTGAAATTGATGCAGATGGCCTGAGTACCGGCTTCAACCATGCGCCTTGCTTCGGACTGGGTCCGAGTATAGGCGATGGTCATCAGGCCACGTTTTGCCGCCTTTACCAGCAGCTCTATTTCGCGGGCGTAACCCAGGCCGGCCTTCTCAAGCAATGATCTCCTGTAGTCATCAATGTGGATGACGGAAGGAAAATTAGTGACTCCCGCAAAACCCCATCTGCTGATCCGGTCGAGCCAACGATCCATGTCGAGCTGCGGATCAAAAGTACACGCGCCGAAGAATACCGGCAATTTCGTGCTGGGCAGGATCTCGGTCCGACCGAAGCCGGCCACGAAATCGTTGGTATTGCGGATTGGCAGGATTGAAGCGGGCGAAGAGCCGCCCATCGCGCGAAATCGACCGGCATTGAGCGCGAGGACGAAATCCGCTCCTGCTCGCTCGGCCGCTCGTGCGGCCATGCCGGATCCGATGCCCGCCCCCAACACAAAGGAACGGGAGTTCCGGAAGAACTGCTTGATACCGTCTCCCTTCACCTCACCCGCCCGTGTCTAACGACCGAGTTTGCTGCCGGCCAGCACCAGATAAAATTAGCTCCATTTTCCAGGCGCTTGCAACCGTCGCAGGGCTTTTCCGTTCATGATGAACAGATGGCGGTCCGCCGGGGAGGCCGCTAGGCGAACGTTGCCGGATCTATTGAGCAGCTCGGGGGCTGGCGCTTTTGTCACGACAGACTCTTTTCCGGCGCTGCCGTAAATGTGGGTGACGCTGCCGAGTCGAAGGACCATCCCGAGGTTACGATCAGCCGCGTCAACATCGTTGACGACTTCATTATCGATCAGCAACCGCTCACCGCAAATCCGCTCCAGCCCGCCAATCATGCGCAGCAACGTCGACTTGCCGGACCCGGATGGCCCGACGAACACGACGAATTCGCCATGGTCGATTGTCAGGTCGATATTCCGCAGGATCCGGATAGTCGCGTCGGCCTTGCTGACGCCTTCGAGATGACATCGGCCATCACGCTCTCCTCTGTCGCGGGGTTCCAACCAGCGCCGTCGGGACCTCAATCTCTGCCAGGCTCGATACGATGAAATCTGGTCGCGCGAGTGCGGGATCCTCTCGGGGCGGAACACCGGTCGTGACCAGCACGGTCGGAAGACCTGCTCGCTTACCGGCCTGAATATCCGTCGCAATCTGGTCGCCGATCATCAGTGTGGCGCTGCGCACCGTCCCGAGCCGGGAAAGCGCAGTTTCGATCATGTGCGGTTCAGGCTTCCCAACGATCAGGGGCTTGGTCCGGGCGGCAGCGGCCACCGCGGTGATCATTGCTCCTGCGCCCGGCTCGAATCCATTGGCGGTCGGCAAGAGGAGATCAGGGTTGGTTCCGATGAAGGCGGCCCCGTTCAAGATCGCCTCAACAGCAATCCGCATCTTATCATGTGTGATGTGGCGATCGAGGCCCATCACGACGATCTCCGGTTCTCGGTCAGTAACGTCCAGCCCAACCGCGGCGAGCGCATTCGAAAGCGAGGCCGCGCCGATCACATATACCCGTTTCGCGTCCGGGTAATTCGTCCGCGCGAACTCCGCGGCCGCAATTGCGCTGGTAACTACTTCGTTCGGTCCTATCGCAAGCCCAAACCCTTCCAGCTTGCGGACGACGTCCTCCGGCGTGTGAGTCGAATTGTTTGTCACGAAGCAGAACGGCAGCCCGGCCGCTTGCCATCGACGAAACGCTTCTACGGCATCAACGATTGCGGCATCTCCACGATAGAGGACGCCATCGAGATCCGAAATGACCCCCGCGATAGGCGGCCAATTGAGATGAGAGCTTGGGCTAACCATTCATCAGCATCCCGCCGTTCACATGAACGATCTGCCCTGTCATGTAGGAAGCTGCAGGACTAGCAAGGAACACGGCAAGCCCTGCGATATCCTCGGGCACTCCAACGCGTCCCAACGGAATGCGGCCGCTGTGGCGCGCTTCGGTCTCCTCCCGCGGGCGACCGTGCATGGGAGTATCAATAATGCCGGGCGCGATCGCGTTCACATTGATGCTAAGGGGCGCGCATTCATAGGCAAGCAGTTTGGTCACGTCGTGAACGATTGCCTTCGAAAGACAATAGTCGCTTCCGCCAGCCTGATAGTTGAACACTGCGCCTTGCGAGGACAGCGAGGAGCCGACATTGACAATCCGGCCGCCCCTGTTTCTCATGAAGCGCTCAATAACGAGCTTTGAACAGCGCAGGACAGCGACCGAGTTGATCTGGATCGTACGTTCAATTTTCTCGGAGTTTCCACCGAGCAGCGCCTGGGCGGATTTAATGCCTGCATTATTGACCAGCACGTCCAGCCGACCAAAGTGTTTGGCAATGTCTTCCAGGACCCGCCCGATGTCTTCCTCGCGCGCGACGTCCATCGCCATGGGAAGTATTCCGTTACCATAGGGCAGCCTTGGCAGAGTGTCTCTGAGGTTCTCTAAGTTGGCATCGGTGGCGACGACGTTCGCGCCCCCCTGGCGAAACGCATTGGCAATGGCAGAGCCAATACCGCCGCCGGCGCCGGTGACGAGCACCGTTCGGTCGGAAACTGAGAACTGTTCGGTCATTCCAACTCCAAGATCGTTTGAGACTGAAGAAACTCATCGACTGCCTCAGCTGTCGGCATTGAGCTTTGAGCGCCGCGCCGTGTTACGCACAAGGCTGCAACGGCTAGCGCCTTTCTAACTGCTTCCTTAAGAGGCAGCCGTTGAGCGAGCGATGCTGCGAATGCTCCGTTGAAGGCATCTCCCGCGGCCGTGGTATCGACTACCTTGACCGGAAAGGCTCGCAGAGAAAAGGAGCCTGTACCGTCGGCATAGTAAGCTCCCTGAGCTCCGAGGGTGATCAGCGCGGCGCCCGGCCCGAGATCAAGCAGCTTTTCCGCCGCGCGTGCAGCGCTCTCGAAGTCGCAAACCTCAATGCCGGTTAACTCGAAGGCTTCCGTCTGGTTCGGCGTGACGAAATCAACGCTTCTCCATGCAGCCGATGGAAGACCTGGCCTCACCGGGGCCGGGTTGAAAATAAGCTCGAAGCCTTTCTCACGCTTCATCTCGAACAGTCGATTGAGTGCGGCGATCGGCATACCCATTTCTGCGACGACGATTGCATCGCTCTCTATGAATTTGGTTGCGCTCTCGATCATGTCAGGCCCCACCTTCGAATTGGCGCCCGGGTCTATGACGATCATGTTGGAGCCGTCGTCAGCGACCATAACCACGGCCAAGCCCGAGACTTCGCCTGCACAGACCGTAATTGCCTCAGTGCGAACGCCAGCTTCCATAAGCGATTTTAAAAGCGACTGACCGGCATCATCATCACCGACATGCGTGTAGAAGTGTGGTTTTAGGCCGAGCCGGGCGGCCGCGACGGCTTGGTTGGCGCCCTTTCCTCCGGGGTGACGGGTCAACGCACCCATCAGGCTTTCACCCGGCGATGGAAGCCGCTCGACATTGAAGCACAGATCGAGATTCGTCGTTCCAAAGAACATCAATGGCCTGGCATTCATTTTACCGCACCGAAGGTTAGGCCTCGTTCGAGGTGATGCCCGTCAGATTCTCGAATTCCGGCAACTGGACTGCCACCGCGCCGGCATACGGATGAGTGTTATAGGCCCAGACAATCGCCGCGACTTCAAACTGACGCCAGCTGATCTCGTCCGCCTTGACTTGGGTGACTCCTATGACCGTTCCGGCCAAAGGCGCAACGCAGATGAGAACGTTACGGGCAAGCCCCATGTAATAACCGCGAAAGGCGGCGAGCTTCCTTGTCATCATTCCCTCCTCTGGGCTCGTTGGCCCACAAACCCACGCGCCCTCCTCGTCCAAGGCCGGGGCGCAGGGATGCTAATCCGTCATTTTTTCGCCCTGAGCGGCTTTTCAAACGAACGTTGGGTAACATTGGGTAACCATCCAAGTTCACGCTTGATGCCGACAATGGACCCACCTGGGGACGTTCGGCATCATGGTCGCGTTCCGTGATACACGTCTCTTGCCGGAGCCGGGCCGCCGAGACCATTGTGAGACCATCGACTTGGTATGATACTTCGTGGCGCCGAGCCCTCGCTCGAGGTCATGTTGCGCGTGCCAATGATAGCGCGCACCTTTGCCGCGAGCCGCTCTCTTGCCTCGACAAGACCGCGCGGCTAAGCCGACCCGAGGTTGCCGCCACCTCCACCTCACCTGTGCTCACCGGCAGGACTGGAGAACCACGTATTCCCAAGCATTCTCGAAGCTTTGGAAGCCGACAACAGCGCCATCGCAATTCTATCTTTTTGGCGTACTGAGATATCTTGGGTAGGACTAGGCTTCCGCGAACATTCCTTTCTCGGGGTGGGCGACTTCGATCGGAGCGCTTAGGAAAGCAGCAGACATGGCCCAATTGTGCCGAGACGTAGAATGTCAGTTGGCAACGAGCGCTCTACCTATCTTCGCCGTCGCGAATTGACCTTCTGTTCATAACCGCTCGAGCGAATCCATATACTGCCGTCGTGAACGCGTTTGGCCTCGCTTACACCCGGCTGCTGGCGCGATATGGCATCCATGCTCGCTCATGAACGCTCGTTCCGCACAGATTACTGCTTCTCGATTTCGATCCCAACAGGTCGCGATTCAGCGCTTAGAGTTGCCCCCCGGGGACAGGGCTACGAGCGGATCAATCGAGAGCATCTCCAAATTGCAGCTGAAGCATTCCCACAAGATCCAGCAGCAAAGATCACATTGGCTTCCCGAACCGATGATGTTCGGCGGATGGCGATGGCTTAACCTTATGGTCGACCAATGCGCCTGGGCTGGAGGCGACGTAAACCGAGGTAATATAAGGCGCCTGCGTCCAGTACGGCGCAGAGTAACTAGTTTTTCCCATACGTACGCGTGGCTACCGCTGCTCGGGCAAATCAATCCAGATGTCCGGAGGACCATTCAGGAGCGTATCTTGATCTGGAACGTAAATGCTATCAAAGACCCTGAGGTCATGAGCCATTGCCGCCGCGATCATTATGAATGGGAGCTTGACCTGCTCCAGATCTTCAAAGCTGTCAGTGTCAACGATCCGGATGAAATCGAGTTTGAACGTTCGGAACGCTACCAGAGATGCGGCCGACGTTATCAGGTCCTTGACGAGCGAGACTCCTCGGGCGACCTCTTTCCTCGAATGGTCGAGCGCCATGAAGAGACACGACAGCTCATCAAGCTCGGAGCGGCTAAATCGCCTCAAGCGTGACGAAACTGGCACTCCGTTCTTGTATCTCACCGTCGGCACAAACCGTATCTCGCTGTCGAGAAGTAGGTCTGCGACGGCGCGCTTCACCAGAAGCGCCTGACCGATATCCTTAAGGCCGAAGTAGCTGCGAGTTGGGCGCGCATAGCAGATCCAGCGGATTGCGCCGGTAACAGCTTCCTTCAAATACGCGTCAGGCCCATCTAAGCGCAAATGATAGTCTCCTTGCGATATAAACGTTCGGTAGCCAGTCGGAAACATTTCGGCGTCGTTCGAGGAAACCACGGCTGTTGCTCCCGCACGCAGGGCAAGGCCAATATCATCATCCAAATTGAAATCGTAGTTCCCACCCGGCCTAAGCTGGATCTTGTTCGGATACACCGTGACAATTGCGACGTCATTCTCTGATGCCGCTCTTCTGATTAGTTCTGCATGCCCAAGATGCAGGGCGCCTAGAGTGTGCACTGTCCCAATAGTTTGACCCGTTCTCGCCACCTCCCGGATGAAGGCTTTGCCTGCTGAAAGACATGCCAGATGCATTTTCTCGCTCCAATTTCTGCAAACGCACAAGCAACCCTCTGACCAGTCAGATCGCAGAAGGTCAGCCCTTGGTGTCCATTAACCGCGGATGCCAACGGGTTGCCAAAGAGGTTAACGCTCTCTCACTGCGCGGACCACGCGGCAATCTATTCCAAGCTGCCGGACATCAGGTTGAGCCTTCGCGATCACGTCCCATCAACGCAGAGAAGTTAGCCAAATAGCTTGATGACTCGCGCAGCTGATCACCCTTGAGACCGGCGTGAAGTCCGGGACACCGGTCTGCAAAAAACGGTGGCTCGAATGTGGTTATCTCGGCGCCCGAAAAGTCGACCTTTACGAAGCTCGCCTGGAACGGGGATATCCCGCTCAGGTTCGCGTCGCGTAAGGACGATTGATTCATGCGAATGTATGCGACGCGCGCTGCCTCCAGATTGCTATTGGTCAGTCCCGCCGCCAGATATGCCTGAACGAGATTGGCTCCTTCGAGATTTGCGTGATCCAATGCCATTGATTGCGGAGGATCACCGGTAATCATCGATCTGTAGAGGTACGCTTGCGATAAGTCTGCATTCTCAAGGTCGCAGTCGCGCACAAACGCGCAGCGGCCACGAAAGCCCATGAACTTGGCGGCTCGCATCGTGCTTTCTGCGATCGAGATGCTTTCGCCTGATGCCCCGGACAGGTCTGCTCCATCGAGCTGGCAGGAACGAATAGATGCACCGTTCAACACGGCACCGACGAGGTTCGCGTCGGACAAGTTTACGAACAGAAGTCGCGCATCGGTCAAATCTGTCTGTTCAAGTTCCGCCCTTGAAAGATTTGATAGGTGCAGATCAGCGAATGGGGCGCTCAGTGCTCTTGCCGCAATCCGGCCGCTCACCTTTGAGAGTCTCAGATACGGAAGATGAGCGCCTTCCAGGACAAGGCCGTCGACCGAGGTGGGACGCACGATCGATAAGCAGTCACCCTTTGACTGCAAGAACGAGCAAGCCGCCAGATACGCCTTCGTGATCGTGACTTGGCTCAATTTGGCAAAGCGAAACGAAGCGGAGGGAAGGAAACACTCATTAAGAGTCGAGCCTTGCAGTTCCGCCCCATCGAATACAGCATGACTCGCGTCGCACTGATAGACGAGAAGTCCACTGAGCATCGCGTTGTCAAAGCGCGCTCTTTTCATGCTGCAACCATGGAACAGACCGCCGCTCGCATCAACTACGTTACGCAGACTGGCATCATCAAAGTTGCACACCTGTGCCGCGATCGCGTGCATATACGCAAAGTCCAGCTTTGCCCCACGGAAACTTGCTCGCTCTAGCCCAGGACAGATCAGGTTTGCTCCAGAAAGGTCTGCCCGATCCAGCTTTGTTCCGTAGAGTTGCGCGCGATTGAGAGTACAGCGCCGCAACGGAAAATGAGATAGGTCGAGACCGCTGAAGTCCTCTGAGGATAGCTGCAATCCAATCCCCGTCCTCCTGATCACATCCTCAGTTCGTCTCCCCACCGCCGCCACCGCACGCAGCCGATCAGCAGCCCGGCTCCAGTATCGAACGAACTCTCCATCCGATGAAAAATTGTCTGTCGTCCCGCTCTGGACTTGCGATGCTTGCGATTCTTGATTCGCGCTGCCCTCGCAGTTAGCGTCGATGGTTTGCGACATGTCGACGATTTCCGTCTTACCCCGATTACGAGTCGGCTTATTTAGTACTTGTTACTCGGCAAACGGCGGTACGCCACGCGATTGGTGCCACCGCCATCCGCCAAATCAAAGCCTCGACGTGCCGATGACGTAGCAGGTTCGCGGCGAGCCTGCGCAGCCGTAGGCCGTGTGCTCGTCGACTCAATTTATCATGGCCGTCCACCACCGCCTTGTTGCGATTGTTACTCACCGGGGCCGCCGAGGTCGGCGGCGCAAGCTCGTTGACTTTGCTGCTGCCCAAACGCGCGATCCGTCTCGATACGCCTCTCCCAATCGAATTCATCCGTCAACCGAATGCAAGAAGCTCTCAATCTTGCTTCTTTCTCAGAATGAAGCCACGGCTTGCGGCCGAAAGCGATCGCTTATGTAGTGCCGTACTCGGCATTTACCTCAGCAATGACCGTGCCAGCCAATCAGCTGCAATAAGGGGCTGAATAAATGCGATGAAGTCGAGATCGTCGGATCGACGCCAAGTGTTTTGAACCGGACAAAAGCTGTCTCTTGTCGGGGATCGCACCAGGTTTCGCAAGGACATCGTAAAAACCAAATTCCAAGCTCGCTCGCGAGACGGCGAAGGCCGAGAAGGCTAAGGCACATCGCCAAGGAATTCGGCACGTTCCAATCGTCGAGTTCGCGAACAGGGAGTGTACGAGCTCGACTGGCCCGCTCCGCGGGCCGGCCGACCTACCGCGAACCACACAGTTGCTGGCGGGGCGATGAACGAGCGCGCAATCTTGACCAAACCGGCGCTCAAAAAGGGTGATGCTTCCGCGACCAAAGATCAGCTATTTATGATCCAGAAAGTCGAATTCGGCAGCATTCACGCGACGCCTCTTTCGAAAATCGTTGACGAACGACTAATCTCAGGATCGCACACAAAACGGGGCATGGCAGCGATAAGGCTCCTGGTATATTCGGATCGTGGATTGATAAATATCTCTTCAGTCGTGCCACAGTCGACAATTCTCCCCTCGCGCATCACGATGATGCGATCGCTGATATGACGAACAACAGCGAGATCATGGGAGATGAAGAGATAACTCATGCCGAGGTGGCGCTTCAGATCGCCGAGCAGGTCCAGGACCTGGGCTTGGATCGAGACGTCGAGCGCCGAAACCGGCTCATCGCAGATGATCACGGCAGGATTCGGCGCAATCGCGCGGGCGATCGCGACGCGCTGGCGCTGACCGCCCGAGAGCTCGATCGGTCGCCGGTCGAGCAGGGTCTTGGATAATCCGACTAGATCGAGCAACTCGAGGACGCGCTCCTGACGCTTGCGCGAAGTCTGGACGTTGCTCGAAAGGCTGTCGGATAAAATGCGACCGACCGTCCAGCGTGGATCAAACGAGCTAAGAGGATCCTGGTAAATGATCGATATCGACCGCCGGCGAGGCTGCCGTTCGCGCTCGGCAAGCGTGGTCCAAGCCCGGCCCTCAAACTGAACGGCTCCCTCGTCGGGTGCCTCAAGCGCCAGGACCATGCGCGCCACTGTGGACTTTCCTGACCCGGACTCGCCGACGATGCCCAAAGTCTCGCCGGATCGCAATTCAAAGGAGACTCCGTCGACAGCCGCCCGTAAAGTGCCATCTGGACCCTTGAAGCGCTTCACCAGGTTTGTCGCTTCGAGCACGATGGGGCGAGATGTCGGCGGGGATTGCACGGGTGGTGGCTCCGTTTGCTCGCCAATGGTCGATGATGAGAGACGTGAGCCACGCGGCCGGCGTGACGGCACGGCGTCCAGCAGCTGGCGAGTATAGGAATGTCGCGGATCTCCGAATATCTGAGCGGCGGTACCGCGTTCGACGACCTCGCCTTGACGCATGACAAGGACCTCATCCGCCACGCGGGAGACCACTGCCAGATCGTGACTGATCAGGATCAGAGCTTTACCTCGCGTTTTGGTTTCCTCGAGCAGTGCCAGCGCCTGAGCTTGCGCTGTCACGTCGAGCGCGGTGGTCGGCTCGTCGGCGATGAGGAGATGTGGATCGAGCGCAAGTGCCGCAGCGATGAGAGCCCGTTGTCGTTGACCACCGGACAATTGATGCGGCATTTGCTGGGCCTTGATTTCGGGCTCAGGGATGCCGACGAGCTTAAGGAGAGCAATCACGCGCTGGGTGAGCTCCTGGCGTGATGACACGGCACCATGCAGGCGTAATCCCTCGCCAATCTCTTTGCCGACCCGCCGAAGCGGGTCCAGCGAGACGAGTGCATCCTGCAGTACGAAGCCAATCCCATTGCCGCGAACGCGCTGCCAACCACGATCGTTAAGGCCGATCAGGTCCGTTCCGTCGAAGCTCAGTTGGCGTGCATGGACCCTGGCGTGGCGACCGGCGAGGCCTATGAGAGCCCGCGCGGTCACGCTCTTGCCTGAGCCGGACTCACCGACGATCGCAAGGCACCGCCCTGGTCGTAAGGAGAAGGAGACATTGCGCACGACCGTTTTCGCGGAGATGTCGAGCCCGAAGGAAACACTCAGAGAATCGACCGTGAGGAGATCTGCCTGCTGCCAGACAGGCTTGAGATGAACCTGCAGCATTCAACTTTTCCCTTCCAGGCGGTCCTGCAGATGGCCTCCGACAATGGTGAGGCTGAGGGCAAAAATCGTCACGGCCAGTCCGGGTATGATCTCCAGCCACCATGCATAGATCACATAGTTGCGGCCGGCATTGAGCAGGGCGCCCCATTCAGGGGCCGGGGGAGCGACGCCAAGACCTAGAAAGGCCAGGCCGGACGCCCAGATAATCGCCTGACCGACGCCGATCGTCACCATGGCTGTCAGCGGGCTCATCGCGTTCGGAAGAATATGCCTCCAGACGATACGTGGAAACGGACGTCCGAGGGACTTGGCTGCCTCCACGTACCCGGTCCCCTTGATAGAAAGCATCTGGCCCCTGATCATGCGCGCATAGCCAGGCGCCGTTCCGATTCCGACGGCTATGACCTCAGTCGGCACCGACGGCCCAAAGACGGTCACGAACACCAGGGCGAGCAAGAGCGTGGGAATTGCGAAAAGCACGTCGAAAATCCTGGTGAGAATGCTGTCGAGCAGGCCACCGGCAAGTGCGGCGGCGACGCCGAGAATGAGCGCAACGGACATGCTCAGCGCGGTCGCACCAAGTCCGATGGCAAGCGATTGTCCAGCCCCCTCAAGCACACGGGAATAGAGATCTCGGCCCAATTGATCTGTACCCAACCAGTGGACGATCGAAGGCGGCTGCAATGACGAGCTCAAATCGATAGCGAGCGGGTCGTGCGTCTGCAGCGCCTTTGGCGCGATGGCCGCGAGGAGGAAAAAGCCAATGACGGCAAGCGCGGCAGCAACTCGGAAGGGAATATGGTAGAGGAATTCGAGGAGTTCTCCGAGCGGCCGAGACACCGTGAGTTCTGCGGATCTGCTCATGTCAGCTCCATCCTCGGATCGAGCATCCGATAAGCCAGATCGACAATCAGACTGACAAGGACGAAAAGGCCGGCAGAGATCAAAACAGCTCCCGAAACGATCGGAACGTCCCGCGAGGACGTCGCGGCGACGAGAACTCCACCCAGGCCTTGACGGGCGAAAACGACCTCTATCAAGATCGCCCCCGAAAGAAGCTTGCCAAGAGCCCAACCTGACAACGTAATGCCGGGCAATGCGGCATGACGCAGGACATGGTGAAGCCTGACGCCTAAATCACTCATACCTCGAGCTCGCGCGGACGTAACGAAGGGTTGCTCGAGCACGCGCGTGAACTCGTTCAGAACGACTTGTCCGAAAAAGCCCGACAATTCGAGCGCCAGAGCAAGGGTTGGGAGAACGAGCCCCATCGGCGAATTTTCCCCGACAACGGGAAAAATCCGCAAGTTCACCGCAAAGACGACGAGCAGAATTGTAGCTAGCCAGTAAGGCGGCACGGTTGCCAGGAAGATTTGCGCGCCGCTGAGCAGCTTCGACCATATGTTGTCTCTGCCGGCGATCAACAGGGTGGTCAAGATGGCAATAATCCATGCCATCAGCAGCGCGGCGAGCGCCAGAGCAATAGTCGGACCAATCTGCTCTGCGATGATCCCTGCGACCGGTCGATGCTGCTGGTATGACTCACCAAGATCTCCGTGCAGCATTCGCCATATGTAGTTGGCGTACTGAACCACGAGCGGTTGATCAAAGCCGTATTGTGCATTGATGGATGCGAGCTCTGCCGGAGCCGCTGATCCGACGTTACCACTCCGTACATTTATGATGATCTGCGCGCGATCGCCGGGCAGCAAACACTGAATCAGGAACGCAAACGTCGCTGCAGCCCAGACGACAGCCGCGCCGGAGAGTATGCGGCGCGCGAACCAAACAAGCGGATTGCGGGCTATGCGCTTCACGGCCTCATTTCCGTTCATCAAAATGAGCGTCGTAGAAGACGGGCTCGCCCACTGACCCGTGATCCAGCCACACATCTTTCAGATTGGGGCTGGTGGCCAAAGTCACGTCCAGCACCGTGAAGCCAATCACAGGAGCCTCATCCACGATCTTCCGTTCCGCCTGCTGATAAAGACCGGTACGTTTAGCACTACTGAAATCCTGCTCCGCCCTTTGGATCACCTCCCAAAGCGCCGAATCCTGGAAGCGCGATGGGTTGAATCGATTTAGTTCACCATTCTGGTCCGGCTTCCATGAAATCCGAAATATCTCGCGCCGGGTGCAACCCAATAGAGCAGCACGATTTCATAATCATCGGGGCCAAGATTTCTTCCGGCGAAGAAATCAGCGGGATTAGTGGGTTGAAGACGTACGTCAAAACCGGCCGCCCTTGCCTGTTGCTGGATTACTTGCAAGGCTTGCTCGCCATCGGGCTTCAGAAAAGCGCTCGAATAGGAAATGCGTACCGTCAGTGAATTGCCGTTCTTGACACGGACGCCGTTACGGTCGCGCTCGGTCCAACCCGCCTGATCAAGCAGCTGATTGGCTTTCCGAATATCGTACGCATAGGCCCGCCCGAGTTCGTGCAGGTATTCCGGCGAGCTTTGACTTAGCGCACCGTTGCCTTCAAATGGCAAAGAGCCAAGGAAGGATGTGTCAACCGCGGCCTTTCGATCGGTAGAATAAGCAAAAGCCTTGCGGACGAGTACGTCGTCAAACGGCGGCCTGGCCGCATATAACGCTAGGCGCAGAGGGGTCCCGCCGGTGATATGCCGCAATACTGCGAAGCGGGAATTGGCGTCTTTCCATGCAATGGCCGGGATGTCATATATGGCATCGGTCTCGCCTGTGATCAGCGAGCCGTATCGGACAGTCTGATCTGGCAGAAACTTCCAGCTGATTCCGTCAACGTAAGCCGGGCCCTGGTGTTTCGCGGTGGTCGGCGCCGAATTGTAGTCAGGATTACGGCGGAAGGTGACTTCCCGCCCATGGCGCCACTTGTCGACGATGAAAGGACCCGAGCCGACCGGGTTCTCGCAATTCACCGCAAGCCCACGTTTGAGGGCGGTTGGCGACAGAATGCCTTGTGACGATTGGGCGAACACGTTGAGCAAGGGCTCGAACGGCACCTTCAAGGTTACCTGCAGCGTCAGGGGAGCGATTGCCTTTGCCGATTCGAAGCTGTCGCCAAGATAGGGAGCGGCAGTGGGATTGCGAAGATCGGGATTATTGCTGAGCCACCCGTTGATATTGTCAGCGATGGCCTGCGCATCGAGAGCAGTCCCGTCCGTGAACTTCACATTTGGCTTTATCTCGAATGTGTACACCTTTTTGTCGTCGGAGATGGTCCAGGACTCGGCCAACCATGGTGCAATCTTGCCGTCGTCGCTGCGAGCAACCAGATTGTCGCTGTACTGGCGTTGCAGGTACCATTGCTGCACCCACCCGCCGAACAGGCAGGCTGGCTCTTGAAAATGCCCATAACGGATAACGCCTCCCCGCTTCACCGTTCCCCCTTCTTGAGCATGAACGCTGGGTACCCATTGAGACAGGCCTGAGAGCACGGCAAGAGTGGCCGCCATCTTTCTTGCCAGACGGTTCGACGGGCCAGTGAATCGCCTCGAAGGTCGCGCAGTCAGTAAAAGCATATCCAAGCTCCGGAGCATTTGGTGTTGAGGAAACGTCACAGTGGTGAGCTAGCTGCGGCTCTTGCCAGCTCGAAAGGAATCGAAATCCCGAAATGCTCCCGCAGTGTCTGCCCCCGATATTCTTTGCGAAACAGTCCGCGCTTCTGCAGGATGGGCACGACATTGTCGACAAAGGCCGGCGTGCCATCCGTCAGCACGTCCGGAATGATATTGAAACCATCGACCGCGCCGGCGCGGAACCATGCCTCAATCGAATCCGCGATCTGCTCGGGTGTGCCCACGATCAAGCGATGCCCAAACGCCTGAACGCCACTGATGATCTCGCGGACCGTCCGGCCTTGGCGTGCGAGGACTTCAATCGTGCGATGGTGGCCCACTGAAAACGGAACCTTATCCGCATCGGGCAAAATTTCCTGCGGGATCGTCCCTTCGAGGCTGAGCTTCTCGACCGCCACGCCCATGCTTCGTGCAAGAGCGGCCATGGCCCGCTCCAGATCGAGTAACTCGTCCAGTTGCTCTTTGCGGCGAGCCGCCTCTTCCTCGGTTCCCCCGATGCAGGTGACCAGCCCTGGCAGGATGAGCGGAGCCGCGGGCCGATGGAATTGCCGAGAGAGCGCGCGCAGCCGCGCGGCCTCCTGCAGCGCCGTTGCCAAGTCCCCGGCTGCCGCAAACACGACATCTGCACTGCGGGCACCAAGCCGTAATCCGGGCTCCGAACCGCCTGCCTGAACAATGACTGGATGACCTTGCGACGAAGCGGGATGCGTGAGTGGGCCTCGGATACCGAAGCTGTTCGTAGTTGGGTCGAGTAGCCGGAATTGCCTCTGATCTGCGTACACTCCCGTAGCCTGATCGGCGATCATCATCTTGTCGCCCCAGCTCAACCAGAGAGCACGGACGGTTTCAACGAAGTCCTCGGCGCGTCTGTAGCGATCCGCTCGCGCGATCTCTTGACCGCCAAAGTTGGCAACCGTTGCCGGGCTCGAGGTCGTGACGGCGTTCCAGGCGACGCGGCCACCGCTGATGACATCGAGAGATTGGAAGCGCCGGGCGAGATTGTATGGCTCATTGTAGGTCGTCGACGCGGTCGCGATCAGGCCAATCCGCTCCGTTTCGCGGGCAATCACAGAGAGAACCAGCGTAGGCTCGAGCCCATTCAGCGGCGGCTGGTGCGTAATGTCGTAACTTATCGCGGGCGTGTCGGCGAGGAATACGGCATCCAGCAGGCCGCGCTCCGCAAGCTTCGCAGCCCCGACGTAGTGCTCGATATCGAAAAAGGCGTTTGGATTTGTGCCCGGCCAGCGCCACGCGGCAGAGTGCCCGCCAGCCCCATGAAGATTCAAGCCCAGATGAAGCATGGAGTTCAGCGAAGACATCACACCTCCGAATGCGACGGCCTCTGAGCCGATCGCCTGGTCTTGAAGACAAGCCGATCTTCGTCTGCGATTTCGGCGCCCTCCCCGCGCTTTCGCGCGGGGCCGCCCGGAATGTGGCCGAGCAACCTATTTGAGAACGCTGATAACAAGCCGCCAATTGGTGCCAGGCGGGTATCAGCGAAGAGGCCTTGGCCAGGCCCTGTGATGTTCTCGGAGCCGGCGCGCCTCAGAACCGCTTCGGCGACGATAGTTGCCGAATGACGGCGAACCCTGTGCAGCTTTTTTGCAATCCCGATTTGATTCCACACTGCACTCACATCGGCTCTCCACTACTCATCAAGAAGGGCGCTTCGTTCTCAGGAACGTGCTGTCGACGCGCCCATTTGCGATCGTAATATTTGGACCGACCGAGCGAGCTCAAGCCGGACGATCTGTAGAGGTCAAGAGTGGCCAAGCGCAATAGTTGAGTATTTCAATCTAACATCCTCGGCTGGCATCCTCTTCTATTTCGATACTTATCTCATTGCTAAACCAGATTGGTCTCTGGCCAGGTCCGCCGAGCAAGTCGATGCATGATTACAGCGACTTCAAGCGGCAAAGCCGGTGCGCAGCTAACAACACGATTCGATGCGTTCGACGACACTGAGACATTCGCAACAACAATTTTGACCAACCGCTTTCTGCCGCGCTTCAAAGTTAAAGCCGGCCAATGAGGTGAAGCCGAGCCAATCATCCAATAATGCGATTAAATATTCCAAATTATCGATGCCTCTGTGACACAACCCTGGCAGCCGAGATTGCTACTGGGGTCACGCGCGCCCCAGGCCGCATTCCTTTGGCGGGCTTAATCAGCGGTTTCAGGAATCAGCCTCAATCTGCACTCGGCCGACGCGTGCTGAACCGGTACAAACGCCGGTGATGAGGTCGAAAAGAAACTGTGCAACACCGGGCCTGCAATTCCGCATGAAACGTCGGCAGGCGAATGGCGCTAACGTTTAGACCAGCGGCAACGCCCGAACGAGATTGAAGTTTGTTGCTGTTCGTCGGGTCAAGGGTCACATTAATAGTGAACTGAATCGCGTGCGGAAAGACAGAGTTGATATTGCACGTAGATGCTTCTGCCGGCTGCGCGATCTCAATCTCTGCCGTCTTGGGATCAGGGGTGCCAGTTGGCCCCCATATCGAACTTGATGCGCACGCGCCGCACTGCGCGCAATTCACGATAGGACATCGCCATCAGACAACGAGCGGCACCTCCCCTCTTGGCCTTGGCGCCGGCCCGGGCGCCCCCCGTGCGCATCGGAGCGTCCCGCCAGCGCATGATGGGACGAAGGCACACGCAAATCGTTTACGTGACAGACAAGCGGCCTGTCCGCGACAAGGCCGACGCCTTGCTGACGTTCAACAGGATAATGGAGGTGGACCTCCGGCGTCGCCGACAACAAAATGGCGAGCAGGCGCTGGGCTCGTCGCGATGAATGGCCGCTGTGGAGACGTTCTGAATCTGGCCGGTCGCGACCAGTTTACCCAGTTCATCCTGATGAACGGCTCGAAGATGGATGCGCGCCTCGGCGATCGTGTGGGTCTACCACAAACTCCCGGCCGCGGAGATCTCAAATCCCGGTAGCTTCGTTGGCCTTAGACTTCGGTCAGGTATTTGCGAACAAGGGCCGCGGCAGGTGCTTGATTGTGCTTGAACGAACTGGCACTCACGAAATGCGTAGGGCGAAAACAGTCTCGCGAACTCGCCGGGAGTAACGCCCGCCAAGGTATCGTTGCCTGGATCGTCATCATGCTTTTATCGGAGAAGTTTGCCGAGCCCGCAGGCTGTGATTCGGGTTCAGGCCCAGCGGGTCGGATATTATCTACTTCGCGCGAACGTAGAGAAACGCGTCGCGGCGATCGATGGGCGTCCGCTCCCCCTTCTTTACTCGCCTGACCGTCCGTACATCCAGGCCGTTCACCGAAAACCGAACATCGGCCGCCCAATCCCCCTCAAGCGCTGGGCGCGCTACCACCTTCGCATCGCTGATGGTCATGGACGTTGACAAACTTCAAGGAAGTGTCCGCCGATCACCGCTGCGTCGTATCTACCCGATGCGCTTTCTGAAAGAACTGAAGCGCGTTGCCGCGCATGATGCGGTCGATCAGGTCACGGGTGCCCTCGAGCGCGATCCAGCCTTCGGCCACCAATTGCGAGAGAGCTTGTGCGATTCCACGGCGCGCTACGCACGCATGGCCATAAATTGGCTCGACAGAGACATAGTCGCCGCCGAAGGTGAATATCTTGTTGGACGGAACCGCCATCAAAAACTCCTTCAAGAAGCGAACGCCCGCCACCGGATTGATGATCCATGCCCAACACATGTCGATCGCCGCGTTAGGATAATGTTTGGCCAACGCGATAAACTCGTGCTCGTACGGGTAGCCAATATGCATGAGGACGAATCGGGTTTCGGGAAAATCCTGCAGCAGACGGCACACATCTGCTGCATTGCTGCGAGTACGCGCGAGTTGCATCACGCCGTGGCCCGCCAAAATGCCGGTGTGCAGTTTCACCGGCAAGCCGTACTCGCCGGCCTTGCCGACGCAATAGCGGAATAGATAGTCTTGCAGCGCCTTAAGATCCTCAGGACCGAGGGCGTGCAATGCGCCTACCCTGTCAGCATGGTGCGGGAATAGTCTTGCGGCATGCGCCTTGGTGACCGGCTCGAAATCGAGAGCGCGAGAATAGGCGATTTGCGATTTTACAGCCACGGCCTTGGCGCCGTAAGTCGCGAAATAAAAGTCTATAACCCCGAGCCATTCATCGAGAGTGGTCGGGCGTCTGCCCGTCTCGGCTTCCACCCACGCAAAGTCAGCAGCACTACACCGGCTCAATTGAAGGATGCTTATGTCGTGGTCCAGCAACCCTGGCTGCTCAGTCTCCATAAAGATGCGCTGTAGCGAATTGACGTGACAGCCTTTGATGTTTGCCAGTTGCAGTATCCGTGCGTAAAAACCCGGCTGTACGGTTTCACGGTATTTCTCGGCGATCCGGGGCAGGCTTTCGGCGGTCAGGTCCTCTTCACCGTAAACGCCACGAAACGTATGGCGCAGCGCCTGGGCGTAACCGGTGTGGCGGATGCGTTCCCAATAGGGCGCGATCAGCCGATATTTGTCCTGGCTCGTAAGGTCAGGCCCGAGAAACGCCCGTAGGTCGGTCGCTGGCAGGCCCGCAACCACCAGGTCCTCGGCAGCATAGGATCTGAATAGATAGGCCCAGTCATTGCATGGCAATGTCCGTGGATGGATTGCTCCGGAAAGGCGCTGGCTTTCCTCGATCAGGTGTTCATGGGTGTCCACAAATGGCGTCTGCTCTACCCATTGCGCGATTTGTCGATCCGCATCCGTCATCGATTCCCAGCCAACCGCTCCGCTTGTCATTTCACGCTCCCTTTAGGTGACGATAGTCGCTTGCGTCCGCATTCGCGATCATAACCAGCATTGGACCATGCCGTAGATCTGGCGTTGACGTCCTATCGCCGCGGCGGCTTCGGCTCGCCGCGCTCAAGCTCAGTAATTGACGACATCACTGGGGTGAGCGACGCGCTCCTTGAGCGCATCGGTCATTGGGAAGTTCAGATTGATATTTTTCGGCGGGATCGCAGCCACGAACCATTTGTCGTAGATTTTGGTGAACTCGCCGGAAGCCATGAGTTTGGAGAGCACGTCGTCGACTATCTTCTTGAAGTCGGGATCATCCTTCGAGAACATCAGGCCATAATAGTAAGTGGTACCGTAGTTTGCTTTTAGAAATATGAGGTCGGTTGGTTTCGAATAATCCGCCTTCATACCGGCCAAGAGAATGTCGGCTTCCACCCACGCCGCCACGCGACCGGTCGTGAGCAACAACAGTGATTCCGCATGGTCTTTGGCTTGCGCGATAGTCAGATTGAGATCGTCCTGCTGCGAAATGCCTTTGGCAATGCCGAGAGCATCGGAACCCTGTGTTACAACAACGGTCTTCCCTTTCAGATCGTTCGGCGTCTTGAGCCCGCTCGAGGCCTTTGCGAGCCAAGCCGTTTGACTGGCGAAGGTCGCAACGCTGAATGAGACCTGCTCTAGACGCTGCTTACTGCTGGCAGTGCCACCGCACTCGATGTCGATCGTGCCATTCTGGATAAGTGGAATACGATTGGACGAGTTGACGGGCGTAAGCTTTGTCTGAATGTTCGGAGTACCGAGATCAACTTTCAGACGATCGACGACGTGCGCGCAAAGGTCGAGAGAAAAACCAACAGGCTTCTGGTCAGCGCCGAGATAGGAAAAGGGTATCGACGCTTCGCGATACCCAATGGTGATTGCCTTTTTCGATTTGATGTTTTCGAGGGTTTGGCCCGCTTGGGCCGTGGAGATCGCGATTAACGTGAACGCAGTCGCTGAAAGCAGCGCAAGCACTTTAGCCATGGGAATTCCTCTGCTTCATATAAAACGCGGCTTTTGCGCTTTTGATCTGGGCAGCGCGTGCGCTGCCAGGCGACACGTGCGCGGTCAGCCCTCGCTAAATCACCGCTTCCAAACGCCGGCAGACGCCTGGTCCCCGAGCTAGGCAGCGTACCGTGCCTCCGCACCGCACATAAACCGGGCAATATCCAACCATGAACAAATGATAGGCCGAGGGGCTCATCGGCACCACATAAATGTCGATTTGCGAGCGTTTTAATTTCGAAATATGATAATTCATCTACAGATAGGACGCCGAGCGCGACGGCTGGCTTTCCCACCCGCGATACGTTCCAGCGCGTGAACATGGCTAATTTGGAAACACGCGACCCACCGGCCGGCTCGTTGAACTCCTCGGCGTCGTGAACCACCTTGAGCATGGGCGTATCTTCCCGAGCCGTCGCTCCAACGCCGACCTGATCGGAGTGACGGATTGCAGATCTTGTTCGGAAGGTGCGGCCGCTTCACGTCACCCCGCCGATGGCCAGCCACAGGTTCTGATCATTGCTCCATCCTGCCGCGGCTCTACGTGGCCTCGTCAGCTTCTCGAAAGCTCACGCGACTAGGGGTCTGCTCAGGTGATCTTGGACGTGAGGCTAGCGTGGACCAGCAGAACTTTGTCCCATTCAACGTAACACCTTGGTCGCAGGTGCAGCACGAAGTCTCGAATGAGCCACGGGCGGGCAAGGCCGGGCAAGAAGGCTTTGAGCAGCAATTGGCGGAGGCAAGTCAGGCCGCTCCTGCCGCCCCTAAGCGGGCTAATCGCGATTACCATCCGCATTTGTCTCAAGATGACCGGGACCTTATCGATAAAGCGATTGCTCAACGGGCGGCTCAGAGGAATCTAAGCCCGTCCTCGGCTTCTATTTATATTCAAGCACTTCGCAAGCTCGTCAATGATCTCCGCGCTCGTGGCCAAACGACTAGTTTAAAGGACCATCAATCCCTGATCGATCACGTCAACACTTACTTTTCTAATCCCAGCACCCGAAGCACTATGTTGGTTGGGTTGAACGCCCTTGGTGCGTATCTCAATCCGGCCCGTAGTCGCTATCCACATTTGTCTGAAGAAGAACAGGACCTTATCGATAAAGCGATTGCTCAATGGGCGGCTCAGACGAATCTCCGTCCAAAAACAGCTGGCAATTATACTTCTGCACTTCGCCAACTCGTGAATGACCTCCGCGCTCGTGGCCAAACGACTGATTTAGGCGACCATCAGTCCCTGGTGGATCACGTCAACACTTACTTTTCCAACTCTCCCGTCGGAAAGACTATGTTGGCTGGGTTGAACGCTCTTGGTGCGTATCTTGATCCGGCCTATGTCGCTTGTCGCGCCGGACGGCCGACCATTGCCCCCTCAGCGGCCGACGCGCAGCTCTTGGATCGGCTTGATCTCAGCGGACTCGCCACGAACAGCGTTGCTCTGTATGATTCAAGTTTTCGCAGATTCTCTAAAGCGCTTAGCGTTGCGGGCCATACGATATCCGGGCTAGACGATGCTGCGCGCGTGGAATTCGCTCGGAAGTTGTTCCCGCGAGACAGAAATCTAGTGCCGGCGCTAAAAAGGGTTCGGGATGCCGAGCACGATTCCGGTGCGGGCGCCTCTCAGGAGCCGGCCGGCCATGCTGTCCCGTCGCCCAGATTAGATGGGGTCCCCGAGGAGCTCTGGCTGCTGTTCGATGATGAAGCCCAGGAGTCGGCGACCGATCCATCGGAACTTGAGCGGCTGGAAAATGAGCTTCGCGGGGAAATTCAGAAAGAGCGAGATGACCGTCCCGTTCAGCCGCCCTTCCTCACGTTTAATTCGGAGGAGTTCCCTCCTGTGAAAGTTCGCCGATTGCTGGATGATCAACCCGCCCAGCCAGCAGTCCCCGTCAGCCCAAAGGACCTCAATACAGGCGCTGGCGTGCTGATGCATGCTCCCCTCCACGAATTGGAGAGGCAGTCTACAATGCAGCAAAGCGGGCACGAACAAACTGCTGCACTGAGCAGGAGCAGCGTCCTGCCGAGCGAGGACAGCCGACCGACCAGCTTGGTGATCGACACTGACCATTACACGGCGCTATTTGTGCCCGCGGGGATGACCCGGCAGAGCACCCCACTCTATCCGCCTAACGCCGCCAGTGAGTTCGGATCTCGATCGGAAAACGCTTCGCAGCCTAGCGCGCTGTCGGGGAAACAGGCCTCCCCAGCACTGCCTTCACGCAGGATGGAGCAAGCCGCCCCTGCGTCCGACAGGGCTGAGGCAGTATCCCCAGCGCTCGGCGAGACTTTTGATGCGTCTTTGTCCGTTGATCTTCCTCCGGCTTGTCAGCGGCGAATTTGAGGCTTCACGACGCTCGCGCTCGCGAACCTCTCGGCACTGCCCGCAAGCATCGGGTTGGCTTTGCGATCGCCCACCACTCTTCCATCAACTCGAACCAAATATATCGCATGCTGTTCTCGGCAATGTTGCGACGATCATTTCTGCCGGGTCGGCGCCGGGACGGCGCCAGACCTTGCTGGCGAGTTTCACTCCCTTTCATTTCGTTGATTTCCCCAGCCTCGAGAATCATCACATGTATCTCAAGCTCATGATCGATGGCATGCCACGTCGGCCATTCAGTGCAGTGACAATAGGGGTGTAACAGTGAAGCGTTTCGGATGTCGTTGCGTAAAGCGAATCACCTGATGTGCTTTAGGCATCACCAAAACTATTCCACAATCGGAGGATACTGCGACTGCGCACCAAGCTCGCGACGATCCCCTTCGTTGCCCCTAAAGCTGCCCGGGAGACCCATCAGTGCAGGAACCGCTGCTCGATTTGACCGTCGATGACGTTGCACCATCGGGCGCAAGTCTGACCGTCTATGACGAGGAGCACTTGGCTACATACTGGCGGCTGCTTGACGCTGATGCTGAGGGTACAGATTGGCGCGAGGTAGCGCGCGTTGTTCTTCACGTTGACCCTGCTCACGACTGGGATCGGGCGCGTCGCGCTTTTGACAGTCATCTCGCTCGGGCAAAGTGGATAGCAGATGATGGTTATCGGCAGCTTCTTCGCAGTGGCGCTCGGAGCCAGACGAGTGTATCAACTCGCAACCCATGATGCGTCAAGCTGGCTGAACCGCAACATCGGCCTTTAAAGAGCCTAACCCAATCAATTGAGCTCCAATAGGAAGAACGATCGCTGTCTCCTAGGTCCGCCCTAGCACGGCTCGGAATGCCCTTACTGTGAGCCCTTGCGGCCTGCACTAGGCACCTGTTCCGGCGGCTTTGCGGATGACTGGATCCTGACAGGCTCACGGCTCGTGGCGGGCATCGCCAAAATACTTCACGACGACCCGAGCCGATTTGATCCGACTGTCAGCTATGCGAAATCCCGTCAGAATATCCGACGTCTGCCAGGCATATCGACGATGGCAACACGGCTTGCCGCGACAAACTCATATGAGTCCGCACAGAAGAAGACGGGCTATTCATTCGCTGAGGCGGACACGTTATTTCCAGTCACCTACTAACCTTATCAATTGATCAAGAAGACAGACGCATGGCATGCATCCGCGTCTGTGAACCCTCAAGAACGTTGAGCTCGGATTGGGTCGAGAAGAATGAAACTGCTGCTCCTGGGCACGATAGTCGTCATCTTGCTGGTCGCGGCTGTCGGCGGTCTGGCCGTGTGGCTCCGCGAGCGAAGCGGTTCTGATATCGGCCGCAATCGCGGCGATGGCCGTCGATGCTGGGAATTCGTCGACGCCGGAGATGTGGTCCGTGCGCCACTTCCTGCCCTGACGTGCCCTGGTGCAACAGGAAGTCCGCTCGGCGGTGAAATCGGCTTCTGCTAGCAGATCGCCAAGTCGGTGTCTGGAATCGCGATGAACGGCAGCTGCGCCAGTCCCGAAGGCTCTAACGCTAGATTCATTGTGCCGGGCCTTCTGGCTGCACGCAAAATTGTTACCCGCGGCCCCGTTGAGGACCCGCTCGGTTACGCCTGGAAGGACGTCCTGCTCTACGCAAAAGGCGCCACTGCGGCCGCCCGCAATAAATATCAGACCTACGACCTTGCGACCCCGCTGCCGCTCGTCAACGCCAGCGACGGCCAACAGCGCTGTCCAGCAGGCGTGGACATAAAGGCTTCTTTTCTGCCCAGCTGGCCGTCAGCGCTGAGTACGATTGCGTGCTCATCGGCCCTCCGATCGATGGCTTTTGCTCAATCGGAAGCGCAGGCTTTTCAACGAGCGGCCTCGTAGGAACTGCCCGCGTTGGGCCGAACATCAACGTCGGCTTGGTCCACGCGAAATAGCGGCTGGATGTCGCGGGCGTCCTTGTTCGGTGTAAATCCATGTCGAGCGACAAGAGTCACTGATGTCCAGAATTTTGGCTGTTGGGACGGCTTTGCCACCGTGTCGGTTCTCTCAGGCCGACCTCAAGGCTCTAGCGGGTCACCACTTTGTCTCCAGAATGGAGAAGCTGAGGAGATATCTTACCGTATTCGATCATGCGCTGGTCGATCAGCGCTTCTTTTGCGTTCCGCCCGAATGGCTTCTCGGCGAGCATCGCATAAGTGAGACCAACCAGATATATTTGGATTGGGCGAAGGAGCTCGCGTGCAAAGCGACGGTGAACTGTCTCGACCGGGCTGGCGTTAAGCCCGAGCAAGTCGATCGGGTTTTGTTCGTCTCGACGACAGGGATAGCGACGCCTAGTCTCGACGTGGACCTGATCTTCAAGGTCGGGTTGCGACCAGATGTGGGACGGACGCCGATTTTTGGCCTCGGATGCGCTGGGGGAGCATCAGGAGTTAGTTTAGCAGGAGCCCTTTGCCGAGCAACGAATGAACGCATTCTCCTCGTTGCTGTGGAGCTGACTTCCCTTACATTCCAACCGAATGATCTCACGCCAAAGAACGTCGTCGCCTCAAGCCTCTTTGGAGATGGCGCTGCCGCGTTATTAATCGCGCCAGCTGAAAGCGGTTCTGGCAAGCTGGATATCGTGAGAAGTACGAGTTTGCTTCACCCGGACTCGACTTCTCTAATGGGCTGGCATTTTGGCGACGCGGGATTTGAAGTCGTGGTCTCCGAGCGCATTCCGTCAATGATTAGGGAATTGATGCCACGTGCTATGAACTCGTTGCTCGCGGAGGCTGGCATCCTTCCTGGCCAAGTAAGGGGCTTTATCTTTCATCCTGGCGGGAGAAGAGTATTGGAAGTTTGTGAGCGGGGCCTTGGCAGGCCCTCTGAGAGCTTTTTTTCCAGCTATGAGACACTTCGACTTCATGGAAATATGTCCAGCGCAACTGTGCTATTCGTGCTGGAACGCGTGCTGGCGCATGAGGAGCAAGCGCCTGGATTATACGGCATCTTAGGCGCCTTCGGACCAGGCTTCTCAGCCGAACTGACGCTACTGAAATGGGCTGACACGGAAGCAGCACAGCCAAAGCCCGCCCACCTCGAGCAGCCGGGCAACCAATTGAAGCGGGTTGCCTAGTCGTGATCGGCATCATCAAACTGACCGCTTGGTGCTGTCGAGCGCTCGCGTGGCCGAGATGCTGCCGCTGATCAGCTCTGTTCCACGGCACCCAGCAGCGTCCGCGAGACCGCTTGCAGTTACAGCGTCGCTGCTGCACCGATCCGGCTCTCCCTCTTAGGTAACCTCAGACGGCGAGTTGATCAATATCGAATCTTCGCGACGGTTTAATCGCTCATGCACTGCCCTGCTGGCCTTGAAGACCGGAAAGCGCTTTTGCTCGATTTTCAGGTACTCGCCCGTTCTTGGATTACGGCCTGTGCGAGCCTGCCGATGGCTGACCGAAAATACTCCGAATCCCCTCAATTCGACCCGGCCACCGCGCGCCAACCCCTCGACGATCTCATCGAGGATTGCGCTCACAATATTGTTGACGGCGCTTTGATAAAGATGCGGGCAGTTCTCGGCAATACGTTGAACGAGCGTGGACTTGATCATTGACACCCGCTGTTGCCATTGGGAAGTCGCCATTTGCTCGAAAGCATTGGCAACTGTCAAGATAACCCTATGCCGGCACTGAGCAAGGAATGTCATCGCGCGACGAAGAACCAGCGTTTGCTAGCTGCCTCGCAGACGAGCACGACATGTCCTCGACCTACGTCTGATCGGCACACGGACATTCAATGCCGCCCCCGAAAGATCCATAACGTTGCGCGGCGGCGGGGCACCTGTTGCGACGACCCCACTATCGACTGCTCAAGCTCAAGCCATTCGCCAGCAACGCTGCATGTCTTTGTGTTGGTCAGACCCCGGCGCGGGTTAACTAAAACGATCCGAGCACCGAACCCAAAGCGATGACGATGGCCAAGGCGATGATCGGCCCAACGATATTGGCCATCACCATGTCGGAGTAGCTCTTGCGATGGGTCGAGCCGCAGACCGCGAGCAACGTCACGACGGCGCCGTTGTGCGGTAGACTGTCGAGGGTGCCGGAGGCGATCACGGCGACCCGGTGCATGAGCCCCGGGTCGACACGGGCAGTCTGCGCAATTCGCAGGTACGTGTCACCAAGGGCATCGAGCGCCAACCACGCGAAAGAAACCGAAGGGGCATCCTTGCAGGTGCTGACGTCTGCCGAACTGCTGTCTGAGGGAAAGCTCTCGACTGAAGCACGAACTGGACAGCTTCCTAGTCGGGATTCAAGCCGCTTAGGTTGACGCGTCAATATGTAAACTATCGCTGAGTTACCCGGCAAACGAGCTCGAAAAGATCGCTTCTAACCGATTGCTTCCGATTTTCGCACGAAGTACAGCATGGACGTAACGAGCTCCCCTCTGCAAGATGCGAAACGGTACGTTTCGTACGAGAGCGAAGACGCCACTGCCGTATTCTTAGTTTCGATGCACCCGGCGTCGTGCCACGAGCGGCGGCGCGCCACATAGACTTGCCAGTGTTCTTCGCTTGCGCCATGGTGCTGGCCTACAGCCGCGGGCACACCGAATGGGCCACGCTGATGCTGTTTATCGCCTGTTACGCCTCATCCTGCATCATGAACGCAATCCGATGTTCGCTAACGTGGCCACCGCAGAATAAAGTGAATTTCGGACAATGGCGCGCTCGTCCAGTTCGACGATGGCACCCGCAGCGCTAATTGCCTACGTCCATGTCGGGAAGAGCGCTGCCGGCGGTCACGACGCTGGACGCATCACAGCCGTCGACGATATCTCGCTCGATATTGCCGCGGGCGCATTCCTGGCGATCGTCGGCGCATCCGGCTCCGGCAAATCCGCCTTGCTGCGGCTCGCCAACCGCCTGCTCGACCCCGACAGCGGCCGTGTCATCGCGGGGGCGAGGATGCGCACAACGTTGATCCGGCGCGCTTGCGCCGGCGCATGGGCTATGTGTTCCAGAGCGGCGGGCTGTTTCCGCATCTGCGCGTCGTCGACAACATCGCCGTCACGCCGAGTCTGCTGGCCTGGTCCGCCGCTGCCGATATCACTACGCGGGTCGATGAGCTCCTCGACCTACGAGCGGACGTAAATGGGATGGATACATTAAACCAAATCCTGCCCAGGATCGAAGTCGGACCGGTTCGGACCAAAGATCGCACCCGCCGTAAGGTTGATGTCAGCTAGAAATGTCTAGATTGGTTGACTGCAACATGGAGACGACAGTTATCGCCGGCGGTCTGGTCGCCGCCGGGCGTTCTTCGTTCGGTGTGCTAATTCCCCTACAGCAGTCAACCGTGACGGTTGCGAAACGCCCCCTTTATGTCAAGTCTAGGTACAATGGATCAAGACAATCATGAATCAATGATGCCAGTGCTGCGCCGCAGCTATGCTCGCATAGCGAGTTGGATTGTGCGCGGCAATCGAACCCCAGAGCCGAGCCGTCAGCCAGAGCCAACGCGCACCGAACCCCCCAACCGATTCCCGCAGGCCTCGCGGCAAACAGAACCGCCGAGGCCGTGATAGCGCCGCCAAGGGCGCGGTCAGTGAGTTTGACATTCTGTCAAACCTAGCTCTGCGCGGCCGGCGAGAACGATCTTCTCTGCAACTGTTATGGGTCGCCCAAATTGATCGGCCGCGACAATGCACAACGCACAACATCGTCGTCAATGGGTATGCTGACGCGGCATTTCAGGGACGACGGCGCGGGCCGGGATCTCAGTGAATGATCCGGTTGAGGAAGGCCTTCGCGCGGTCCGTGTTCGGCGCACGAAAGAAGGTGCTCGGATCGCCCTCTTCCACGATTGAGCCGAGGTCCATGAAGACCACACGATCCGCGACTTCGCGCGCAAAACCCATCTCGTGCGTGACGCAGACCATCGTCATCCCGTCCTGCGCGAGCTCAACTATGGTCTCGAGCACCTCCTTGACCATTTCCGGATCGAGGGCAGACGTCGGCTCGTCAAAGAGCATGATCTTGGGCTGCATGCACAGGGCACGGGCTATAGCGACACGTTGCTGCTGGCCGCCCGACAATTGCGCGGGATATTTGTGGGCCTGATCATGGATCCGGACTTTCCTCAGCAGCGCCACCGCCCGCTCATGCGCCTCAGGCTCAGCAAGGCCTCTCACCTTCATCGGAGCCAGCATGCAATTTTCGAGCACCGACAGATGCGGAAACAGATTAAAGCTCTGAAAGACCATGCCGACTTCAGAGCGAATGTTGTTGATGTCGCGAATCCGGTCTGTCAGTTCGATTCCATCGACGACTATACGTCCCGAATCGTGCTTTTCGATATGATTGATGCAGCGGATGAGAGTCGACTTCCCGGAACCCGATGGCCCGCAGAGTACGATCTTTTCTCCTTTTGCGACTTTGAGGCTGACGTCGCTCAGGGCATTGAAACTGCCGAACCGCTTGACGAGGCGCTCGACGATAACCATCGGGAACGGGTCAGCTGGGCCGACGGTGCACTGTTGTTGCATGCTGATCTCCAGATTGTAGCCCAGGGAATGACGGGCCATGGAATTATGATTGACTATCGGCGAGCGCCCGCGATCGCGTACTTCTTTCGGAGCGAGGCGACGAATTGGGACGCGGCGCAGCTTATGATGAGATAAACAACGGCCACGGCGAGGTACATCTCGACGAGACGACCATGGAGCTGTGCAAGCTTCGAGGCCGCACCAAGGAGATCAGTGAGCGATAGAACGTAAACAAGGGACGTATCCTGAAACAGGATAATGGTCTGGCTCAGTATTATGGGGCTTGCGACCCGAAACACCTGCGGAAGGATGACATGGCGATACGTGTCGAATGTCGACAGGGCGAGAGCCTGGCAAGCCTCGAATTGTCCTTTGTTCACTGCGCGCAATCCGACACGGATGATTTCCGAATAGTAGGCGGCTTCGAATAGGCCGAACGTGATGAACGCTGTATAGGTGGCACCGACTGGAACCGGGCGACCGTTGCCTGACAAGTGCCCCAGAACGATGGGCACCAAGAAGAAGAACCAAAACAGGACTAGAATGAGCGGAATCGATCGCATCAGGGCGACATAGCTACGGACGAGCTGGCTCAGAACGCGGAGCTCAAAGTGCTGTACGAGGGCGAAGAGCGTTCCAAGAAACATCCCAACCAAGAAGGCGGCTGCCGTCAAGGAAAGCGAGAACAGCAATCCTGACCACAGATAAGGCCATGCCTGTAGGACAATCGAGAAATCGAGACTGTTCATTTCACGATCTCCATACCTTTAGGCACGGGGTTTTCCAGCTTCACAGCGTCGAAATCTGACCCGTCGGCCTCCCGACCGGGTGCGGCACCGGGTATGCGCACGGCTTTGTCGATAAGCATCATCGCCTGGTAGGCGATCAAAGCCAAAGCGAGATAGATGAGTGTGGCGGCACCGAATGCCGCGAAGGTTTGGAACGTCGCATCGCTGATTTGGCGCGCTTGGGCGGTCAGCTCCATCAGACCGATGGTTAGAGCAACGGATGTATTCTTGTAGATGCCCATCACCTCGCTTGTCAGGCTTGGCACGATAAGGCGAAGTGCCTGCGGCAAGATGATATGGCGATACGTTACATAACCGCTCAGGCCGAGTGCGGCAGCGGCTTCGTCCTGCCCCCTGGGCAAAGCTTCGATGCCTGCGCGAACCTGTTCTGCGATGCGTGCGGCGGTGTAGAGGCCCAGGCACCACAGGGCCGGAAAGAAAGTGCCCCAAGGCGGAGGTATCTGCTTTATCCAATCGCCCATGGTCGTTGGAAGAAGCTCGGGCAGGACGAAGTACCAGAGAAACATCTGCACGAGAACGGGGATGTTTCGGAAGATCTCAACGTATAATCGAGCTAGGGCCCGGAAGAACGGGTTCTGCACAGTTCGACCTATGCCGACGACGACTCCGACTGCGAATGCAATCCACCAGCCGAAGAAGGCAAGCGCCAACGTCCAACCGAGACCCGAAACAAGCCAGTCGATGTAACGCTGGCCATCCACGGTCTTTTCAAGAAGAACTGTGAACATCGCGAACCTCACGATTGCGGGTGTGCACGACGACCACACTCGGCATGGTCGCTCATCGTGCGCGTTGTGTCGGTACTAATCGACCGCGTCATCTTAATGCACGATCCTCTCCTTCAGCGTATCGGCAAGCGGAAAGCCATGACCTTCGCGCTTTGACCGATCATACCGTCCGCTTCGCGCGCTTTTTCTCGAACTTCTCCCATGCTTAATCCTACGCAGCCTTGAATGATTTTTTTGACAGCCGTCCGCGGATAAGATGCACTAAGCGATCCACATCATCGATCGTATTGAACATGCCGAACGAAATACGGATGCCGTCACGCTCTGGGGACACACGCACGCCATTCTCTTCGAAGTAGCTGAGCCATTCTGTCGCAGGAAGACCGACGACGTAGATGTGAGGCGATCGATGTTGCCGCTGACGCGGACCGATGAGACTGACGCCGAGATCGTCCAGCTGGGCGAGCAGATGATCACCTAAATCGAAGCAATGGTTCTGAATGTTCTTCACGCCGATCTGCTCGATCATATCGAGCGAGGCTCCGAGCGCATGAATTGCAGGAAGGTTGAAGTTGCCTAACTCGAAGCGTCGCGCGGTCGGAGACGACGCCAGGCGATCGGGACGGGCGATAAGGTCGTCAGGAATTTCTGCCAAACTGGCAGCGGCAAGATAGGCGGGCTCCAGCTCCTTCAGAGTCTGGTTCCAATAGAGCAATCCGAGACCTTGAGGGACGAGCAATCCCTTGTGACTTCCGCAGCCCACGAAGGTTGCCTGAATGGCCTTCACATCGATCGGAACCACCCCGATTGCCTGCATGACGTCGACGACGAAGTAGAGCTTCTTATCCGCGCAAAGAGCGCCGATACTCTCGATATCGAAGCGATGTCCCGCGTGGAAGGTCACGTGCGACAGCGAAATCGCGCGAGTCGTGTCGTCGATGTAGGGAAGAAAAGCCTCGGCGTTTACGACATCCGTCATGGGAAGGAAGTCGATCCGGACACCCTTCTTCTTCAAATTGAGGAAAGCATAGGTGTTGTTTGGATGATCGCCATGGATCATCAAAACGCTATCGCCGGCTCGCAGAGGCAACGCGTTCGCCGCGATGTTCATGCTTTCCGATGTGTTCTTGGTGAAGGCAATTTCGTCGGCCGACACCCCAAGGAAACGGGCCACTTTGGCACGCGTTTGCTCAACCCGATCGAGCCACACGCTTTTCGGCCCGGCGGTCTCCAAGCCTTCACGAAGAAAGGTTTCGATGGCGGCCATTACGGGACGGGCGAGCGGCGCCTGAAACCCGGAGTCGAGGTAGACTATCCTTTCGGCAGCAGGGAACTCCTTGCGCACAGCTTCCACGTCGTAATGACGAGACATTCCCACTCCCCTTTCAAAACGCGTCGCCCGGACTGCCAAATTTCCTGGGCTTGATCGCCATACCGAGCCCGTGCAGCGCACAAAAACCGATCAACGCCCGACGGCGCCCACGATATGAGCAAACCTGAGCCCGATCCAGATAATTTTCATATTTCAGTAGCAATAATTCCAAATAATGATAATTTGCCTCCACCGGGAGATTGCGATGGCCGACCAAAAAAAGACTGCTGGGCCCCTCGACCGAGCGTTCGCCATAGTTGGCCACGTCGCTCATCAGACAAAGGCCGTCTCGGTCGTTGAGATCGCGAACGCCCTTTCGTTACCCGTTCCGACGGCCCATCGGCTTGTCGGAAATCTGGAAGAACGCGGCCTTCTTCAGAAAGCGCTTGGATCAAAGCGCTACGTGGTAGGCAATCAGCTGGTGATGCTGTCCGCCAGAGTCATCGGCGCGGCTTTCCGCACAGCGCGGCGCCATGCGGTGCTGCGCGCGGTTGCCGGCGAGATCGGCGAACAGTGCGAGATCGGCGTCGTGCGCGACAACCTCGTCACTTACGTTGATAGCGTACGCGTGTCCCAACCACAGGGGCTTCAATTCAATCCCGGCGAGGCGGCTCCACTTCACTGCACCTCGACCGGAAAGATCTACATGAGCCGACTACCCAAGAGGCCGCGTGAAAAGCTATGCCGCTCACTCGCTCTGACCCAGTACACTGATAACACCATCGTGGATTGCGAGACGCTTCTGAAGATTCTCGAGGAGACACGCCATCATGGGTGGGCCAAGACCAATGAGGAATACGTGAAAGGCGTGGTCGGCTGTGCGGTCCCCATCGTTTCTCCGGACCGCGAGCTGATAGCATGTCTTGGCGTCTCGGTGCCCGCGGCGCGAGTCAGCTTCGCAGAGCTTGACCGATTCATTCCTCCACTCCAAAGAGCCGCCGCACTCCTATCGCAAACCATCCTTCAAACCGACAGCGAGGATGAAACGCTTGAGGATACTTGAGGAAAAGGATCCCTCGGCTTCGCCCCTTCTGGTCGGGAGAAAGCATGAATATCTTGGGAAACGATCACCGTCTCCTTCGGTATAAGTCGTTGCGGCAGCACTTCTAGTCTCCACAAGATTGGAGCCATCAGAGCTCGAACTGCGCCGCAGCGCCATCGTCAACTAGCATGTCTAGTGGTTGATTGAGATGGAGGATATGCGTCCCGATGCGGAGCGCGCGCCGAGGTTGACGGTCCATTCCCGGAACAGCGCCGCGTCGGCGAGCGTCTCACGCCAGAGGCTAGTGCCAACGCCGGTCGAGACTCAAGGGCCCGATCGAGCGCCTTGTGATTTATGAAGCAAGCCGCGAGTCTGAAAGTGTCGTCAGGTCGTGGCCATCCGCTTTAGTGCCAATCCCTAGAAATCGGGCATGTCGCCCGCGATGTGGAGGGAGAGAATTTGCCGCTTGACATTTTCGAATATTTTTTTGGAGCGGCAGGCAAAGCGGCTCATGATTGAGCAACATTGGGTGCCGAGATCGCCTTCGCGAACAATGGTCGGCCGCTTTCACGCACAGCCTGCCCGAGGGAGTTCTAATCTCCCTGGCCAGGCTCGTACGCTCGACGAATTGCTACTACAGCAACCTGATCGAGTGGTACGACACTCACCCGGTCGATATAGAACGCGCGCTCAAGCACGACTACAGCGCCGCCCCAAGAAACGCGACCTGCAAAAGGAAGCCATCGCCCATATCGCCGTACAGAAGTGGATCGATGAGGGAGGCCTCAACGGTCGCGCGACGACGCAAGACGGCATCATCGAAGTCCATCACCGCTTCTGCGAACTGCTCCCGGCAGAACTGCTTTGGGTCGAGAATCCGGACACCGAGGAACGGATCGAGGTCGTCCCCGGCAAGCTGCGCGACCGCGACGTTGCGGTAGGCCGCCATGTGCCGGTCAGCCCGGGTGCCCCTGCCGCGCTTCCTCACCCGCTTCGAAGAAGCCTATGCAAAGCTCGGCAGGACCGACGCAATCATCGCCTCGGCCTGCGCCCACCACCGCCAGCTCTGGATTCACCCGTTTCTGGATGGGAATGGCCGCGTTGCGCGGCTCATGTCCTATGCTATGCAGCGGGAAACCCTCGACACCGGCGGCATATGGTCGATCGCGCGCGGCCTTGCCCGCAACGAGGCGGCCTATCAGCAACACCTTACTGCCTGGGACATGCAGCGCCGCAACGATCTCGACGGGCGCGGCACACTGAGTGAAGAAGCATTGGCGGAATTTTCAATCTTCTTTCTGCAGACCTGCATCGATCAGGTCGCCTTCATGCAAGCTCTGGTGCAACCCGATCAGCTCCGTAACCGCATCCTGATCTGGGCCGAAGAAGAAGCACGGGCCGACCGCCTGCCCCAAAAATCAGGAGCCGTTCTGGAAGCGATCCTCTTCCGTGGTGAACTTCCGCGTCGCGATGTTACTGCTTTACTTCAAATAAGCGAGCGCAGCGCCCGCAGGGTTACATCGGCCCTGCTTGAAGCGGAAATTCTAACCTCCGAAAGACCGCGAGCGCCGCTACACCTCGCCTTCCCGGCAAGGCTCGCGTCCCGTTGGATGCCGGGACTGTTTCCCGGGTAGGATTGCGCGGCAATGGCAGCGATAGAAATCAGTTACCCCGCATGTACCGACTACCGCAAGAAAAACGGGCTCGACCCGCTAGGCAAGCAGGACAGCAGCCTCGCTCTCGCGACGCGCAACATGCCGCACGTCGGTCCTCCTTTACATCGGTCGCGGCTGAAAGAATTCCTGCACCGTCCGCACCGCGACACGTGCCAAGATTGGTGGATCCGATTGACCCTCTGCGGCCAGAGTCAAGACCTTCGGCAAGGCATGCCTTCAACAAAGAGGTCCGCCTCAGTTCGGGCACCATCCCGACGGCATAGTCAGAACATTTCCCGGCTCAGTACACACTTTATTTTAGGACGATTTTGTAGGTCCCATCACGCTGCTCAAAATAAATCTGTTCGCCGGCTCCGACTCACCCAGCCAGTGTTTCCGAAAAATGCAATCCGGCATTCCTTCGCATCCTCGGGTGAGTGTCGCAGTCAGTCAGGCTGGCCAATTTGGCTCTCTTAGGTCTCTAAGCGCGTCAGCTTGTCGACAGCTGATCCCAGTAGAGCGAGAACCAGTGAGCGACACTATCTGTTCGGGATTGCGAACCGACTCAAACGGAGGGGACATGGACCCATTTAGCAGCATCAACTCATTCAACCAAAATCGCGCTGCTCACAACGCCGCGGAGCTGCAACAGCAGCAAGTGGAGTTTGAGCCGTACTTGGATGAGGTGGCGCAGCTTGATACCAGTGCGGTCGCAGGGGTTGGCGCCGCTGCGCAGCACAGCGCGCCGCAGGAAGCTTTAGGTTGGCCGAACGAGCTGACTGCGGAACATCACGGTCAGGATCCGCTGCGAGGGATGATGGGCGAAGCCATCCTAGCATCGTCTCTCATGCCAACCGCGCGCGATCACCAGGCACCGGATCCCGGAGCCGTGCATCACTTCAGCTGGAGCGATAGCTACCAGCCGGCTCCGACCGAATTGACCGGGAGCTCCCCCCTTTCAAGGCTCGAGGTCCTCATGGATGAGGATTACGCGGGGCAGTTGAGGCCTGCGAAGAGGCAGAGGACGCTAAATCAGCTGGAAGGGGATGCCATTGAGCGCCAGCTGAGCGAGTCCGGCAATTCAGTCGCTCGTGTGCTGATGGAAGACGCCGGCGCACCGTCGCCTTTCGGGCCAGCGGTCGGTTCGCCGTTCGTCCTTCCCGCGGAAGATTACGATCAGGATCTGCCGTGGGCGATGATGGAAGACGCCGCCCCATCGTCCTCTCGCGAGCCGACCGCGCGCCATCACCAAGACCTGGATTTAGGAGAGGCCGTTCGTTCCTTTAACTCGCGGCAAGGCGACCAGCACGTGCCGGCTGCCCTTGACGGTAGCAGCGTGCCGCCGAGCCAGGACAGCCGGCCCACCCGTTTCGTGGTTCACAATGACCGCTACACCGCGTTGTTCGTGCCCGCCGCCGAGATGAGGCGAAGCACACCAATCATTCCGCCAGGCACTGGCATTCGTCTCGGATCTCGGCCGGGAAACGTTCCGCAGCTCAGCGCGCGGCCGGCAAATCGAACCTCGTCAGCGCGGCTTGGACGGTCGATGGAGCAAGCCGCTCCGTCGTCCGCCAGGGCTGCGACGACATCTCCGGCGGCCCGCGAGATTTATGCTGCATCATTCGCCGTTCCCGAGGATTTTTCGCACGGCACCCAACCCGCCTCGGCCACGATGCTCTCGAAGCTCGGCCGCTGGGGTCTCTTGCCGGACGCGGCGCAGCCGGTAAAACAATACGACATTCGCGGCGAGCGCTACTTCGCCATCATGGGGCCGGGAGGGCCCAATGACGTTCGGCTCATCCATGAACCACGAATGGCGCCGACGGACACTCCCGACGCTAGGAGCCCGTCCAGATAGCTCTGGTATCGGGCTTGTTAATGGACGATAGCTTGCTCCAGCGACTCTTACGAGCTTGGCGACCTTATGGGCGGTGTAGATGAGCGCTACCCGTCCCGATGAACTTGCGCGCATCATCGCTCAGCGACTCCTCGTTCAACCGAACGGCCATCGTCTCTTGTTATCGAAGAGCCGGCCGCCGAAGCTGCGAAGAAAAACCTACGGTGTTCTTGACCGCACGTTTGGCGGCATTGCCCTTCGTAAGCCCCTCCTCAAGCCCCGAAATAAAGGAAGCATCCTCGGAGTAAAGAGGCTGCTTCCTGCGTCCCATTGAAACCCCAGTCGACTGAATTGGTGCCAACTGATGACGACGGTTCTGGTGGTCCATCAACCCCAGATGCACAACCTGGTCGTGGCCTTCCGCAACTCCTCTGGCCAACGCCGTGCTGCGGCGTCGTCGATTCGCCTCGAGTCTATCAGTGCGGTATCTTCGGGATCAGCAATGGTCGGGATACCGGGTGCGATCGCCGTCGCTTTTGCGCCGACTGACTTCCGCAGCTGAGCCAGTGGTGCGCCGACGTTGCCGCCAACGCCAGTGTCCTGGTTATAGCTCTTGATATCAGTATCCAGCGCCTCTGCGGAAAGCCGGCCAGCAATGCCCTTCCTATTTTTTGAGGCAGATAGTCGCTGAAAGCTCTGAGAGCAGTGCATAGATCCTCCCAACTACGCCACCGACGCTCGCTCAGTTCGTTGAGATCCTGATCCGACAATAGGAGCACCGAAAACAAAGCAGAGATCGAAGAAAAATCGAACTTGTGGCGGAGGCGCGATTAAACGACCCTGCCAATTCTTGCAGGAGATTTGCGGGACTTAGGTCAGTTAGCTTGCTGGGTGTTAGTCACTTTTGGAGATATTTCAGTGTTGATTGTTGAAACCATTTTGAAGCCAGACCGCTTTGGCGGCATCGGACTTTTCTCTGCTACTCTTTTACCTAAAGGCACATTGGTTTGGATTCATAATCCAATCGTTGACATTGCCGTGACGCCTGAACAGTACGAAGCCCTACCTCCAACATTTCAAGCTCTACTTGACAAGCATGCCTATCCGAGAGACCGCGATGTTGATGATGGTGTTGTAGAGTACAATGCTGACAATGCCCGCTTCATGAATCACAGCAGTCAGCCAAACACATATGAAGACGATCATTGCCGAATTTTCACGGCCCGTGACGTACAACCTGGTGAAGAACTGACTTGCGATTACTTGTCTTTCGATCCAAGGTGCGACTTATCGTGGGTTAAAGAGCTAGCGCCGAATCCTGGGGCTGGAAGGCGCCAGGCGGCGTTGGATTGACTTTGCGGTCTGGCGACGTTGATTCCGTCGGCGAATTTGCACCGGGGAGAGTTTCGGCAGCGGTTGTCCCCATCGAGACGACGCAAGTTGAAGATCATCGTGAGCGCGGTCTTTCGACGTCCCTTGGCGCGCACGAACGCGCTTTCGATGACGTTGGTAGCGCCTACGTGGAGTTCACTACATCTGTTGCGCGAACCAAAGGCTTCGCCACTGACTCGCTAATGTCCGCAACGCGTCCTGGCAGCGAAAACACTGGCTGCTGTTACGATTCCCTCCTGAGTCTTTAAAGGAATTGGTGAGGCGCTCATGAAGAAGCAGATCGTGGGAGCGGACGCTGCTGCCAGAATGCCTCGACGACTTGATTGACGAGAGCAGCCCGGTTCACGTGATCGACGTATTTGTCGATGCGCTCGGCTGAAATAGGCTTTGAGGTTGCGGAGCCGGCGGCGGTTGGCCATCGTACCATCCCTCGGTGCTCCTCAAGCTTTACATTTACGGCTATCTAAACCGGGTGCAGTGGGCCGGCGGCTGGAACGAGAGGCCGGGCGCAATGTCGACGTGATGGATGTGGCTGCTGGTTCGGCTCGCTCCCGATCACAGACGATTGCGGACTTCCGCAAGGACGACGGCCTGGCGCTGCGCAAGGCGGTTGCGAGCTTCGTCGAACTCCGCCAAAAAACGGGTCTTCTGGCGGCGGCCAGCCGTCGCCATCGATGGTAGCAAATTCAAGACCGCGAACAACCCGGACAGGAACTTCACGCGCGCGAAGATGGAGCGACGGCGTGCTCTGTTGGAGGAGAGCGGCGCGCGATCTGAGCCAAATTGACACGGCCGAAGCCCGGAGCCGACGAGCCGCTGACCACGAAGGTGAGGAGACTTACCCACAAGCTGACAAAGCCGAAGGAAGGAAATGGACATGCTTGCTTTCTGCGAGAGCTTGCTTCACCAAGTGACCTGCCACTGAACTTTCATCCAGCAGCGGTTAGGTACGCCAAGTGGCTTGCAGTGAGACCGAAGTTTGGACCACCCAGAACTAGAGTTTTGCGCTTTGCTCACGTTGGCGGGCTGGTTGCGCCGACATGGTTTTGCAGCAAAATCGGCGGTCGATTGCCGATCGCCCCGTGAGCGACAGGTCCGCCATTGCAGCCACCGCACTTTATTGGCATCGGCGAGGCGTTGATATGGAGCTTTGAGTGCAAACTCGGCGCTCCCCGCCGCAGCCCGCCACGACCTCCTCGAGGACCGCTACGGCCGCCGCTCCACCACCGTCACCAGCCAGCTCCCCGTCGAGCAATGGCACGCGCTGATCGGCGATCCCACCTACGCCGATGCTGTCCGACCGCCTGGTCCACAACGCCCACCGGATCGATCTCAACGGCGAGAGCCTGCGGCGAACCCGCAAACCCGATCGAAAGGCCTGAGCCAGTGGGGCTGTGGACATGCCCTGCGCTTGGACAACGCAAAGAGCGTTGCCCACATGCCCACAGCAGACCAACAGCAGACGAAGAAGGGCCTCAAGCCGCGATTCAAGTTGACCCCGCGGCTTCACCGATGCCAGAAACCAAACAGCCAGAATGCCTCGCGCCCCGGGCGACATCAAATCGGAATGGTGGGCGAGATCATCTCGGAATCCTGGGCGAGATCAAATCGGTACACCCGGGCGAGATCATCGGAATCCGCAGTCAGCGTTGATAAAAATGCTGCTTGCCCTCAAGAGAGTTCGCTCCGACATCCCGCGCGGACGTCAGCACCGGCGTTCAGGCAGGCTAGCTTCGATCGTAAGCGCCCCCCCTCTTGTCGAGGAAACCTGGATTGAAATAACGTGATCTCATTGCTGTGCAGTACGCGGGCCGAAATGCATTGCGTGCGTATCAGAACTTCACATTGAAGGTGGCATTCAGTCCGTTCTGGGTGATGCCTGAACCGAACTGACCCTGGTAGGCGATGCCAAGGGTGCTGTTGCTCGAAAGCTGGAAGTCCAAACCGGATTCGACGAGTGCCACTTCCTTTCCAATGGATAGGCCTGAAGCTGCAAAAGGGCTGGATCCCGCAGCAAAGCTGGCTGTCGACAGCGGAATGAGGTCGCCTATGGCACGACGCCAGCCAATATCGGCTCGCGCAGTCGTGGCGATCTGGCCAAGTTGAAAACGGGTGGTTGCGTAGACGCCGAGAGTGGAGAGCGTCGTATCCATCGTGTCAGCGCGAACATTAAGCGCCGCCCCGTTCAATCCCCTTTCGAAAATCCCATCGGTCGCGACTCGAAGATGGGCGAGACTGGCATAGGGCTCGATGACGGAAGACTTGCCGAGATGGATTTTGTAACCCAGTTCTCCAAAGATCTGGAAAGTGCCGGCATCGTAATCCGAGATCAAGTTGTCGTTGAACCCTGGGAACCTAACGTTGCGGGTCATCTCGAGATCGTGCCATGTATAGGCAAGGCCTGAGCGGAAGGCGATGGCTCCTTCCGGCACGGTCCACTCGGTGCCGGCATAGGTCCCGAACGTGTAATTGTCGCTGCGGCCTGACGAGGAAGCAGCGCCAACCTTGAAGGTGGAACGGCTATAGCCCGCAAGGACACCGACGCGCCAGTCATCAAATATCGGCGTGTCGATACCGGTCATGAGGCCGCTAATGGTGGATCTGGTGCTCGCACCATTGCTGTCGCCCGATTGGGTCGTCCATCCGCCAAAGGCAGAAGCCCACGCTGCATACCCCTGCAGGTCATAGGAGGGCGGGCCAGAAGAAGCCGGGCCGACCAGGCCTGTGGCAGAGGCAGAATTGCCGCGCGACCTCCTCTGCTCAGGACCATAACCCATCACCGCCATCGCCGAGGTTGGCGCGCCGCCAAACGCCTGTTCGAGACGGTTGTAGACTGCCGAACGCGCGTAGAAACTGTCGTTGACACGTCTGCCCTGCTCCGACGCATAGATGGACGGCGAAAGCTGACGCAGCCCAGATGTCACCGCCGTGCCGTCCGGCGCGGAAAAGTCGAGCGCCGCGACGAGTGGGTGCAGCCCTATAGTCGCGTTGCCAGCTACTCGATCGAGCGCCGCGCCAACCTGGCGGCTGTTGGCGTCGGCCCCATAACGCGAATAGGCATCGGATGGGCGGGAGAGTGTCAAGGCGTAGGTGTTATCACCTTGAGCCGTGGCACTCGCCAGCAAGGTGGGCGATTGCAGGGCTGTCGTCACGTTCGCGAACGAGCCTGTGAGATTTGTTGCATTCAGCCACTGGTCGGAGGAGACGTTAAAGCCGTTACCATACCAGCCACGCTGCGGGGTGATCGTGAGCGTACCATCGAGCGTCGCATTGCCATTCACCACAAGATGGCTGAACGCGCCAGCATCGTTTACGGCGACCTGCAAGCGACCGGTCGAGGTTTGCAGATAGTCGCCATACACCTTGATGCTGTTGTCAAGGCCGCCGATGAGGGGCGCGACAGCACCGCTATTGGTGAAGCGACCACTAGCATTGAGCAGATAACTGCCGTTACCGGACAGGGTTGCAGCTTGCGCGACACTTGCGTCATACACCTCGTGATTGCCAGTCAACGTCGTGGCGCCACCGCCGAACTGCAGCGAAAGATTGTTACGTCCGACGATATTACCGTCGTAGCGGGTTGCAAAATTTGCGTCGGGCTCCTGCGTTGAGTGACCGTTCGCATCAGGCTTCAACCCGAACGTCAATTTGGTCAGACGCGGAGCACCATTCTCGTCAACCTGGTTGTAGTCAGACAGGACGTGCCCCGACAGCATTGCGCCACGCATCACATTGATCTCGCCGACGTAACCATTGTTCGACATGTACATCGCTGCATGATTGCCAGCCAGGCGCCCGGTCAGATCGAACTTGCTGACGAGCGGACCGTCGATTTCGCTCAGCATCGGGGCCGGTTTGGTGCCAATCGTGCGAATATACGAACCACGATATTCATCGTCATTGCCCATCGCATTGTTACCAAAATCGAAACTTGCCGCGATGCCATGCTCACCGAGAGCCTGCACATCGCCACGCTGAGTCAGCGTGTGATCCTTACCATAGGCGAACATGACGCCGCGCCCATAGGCGCCGTCGGCGTACACGCGGGTCCCGGGCGGGACCATGATGTGATTGTTTTCGCCGTCGACGCGGATGCCGGCGCCCTCTGCTCCTTTCGAAAGCAGGTCGGCGCGCTGGACCACAGTATTGCCGCTGCCATAGACGTGCAATCCCAGTCCGCGCGAAGCCGTATTGTACGTATTTGGCAGATAGGCGGTACCGTCAGCATTCCGAGCGAAGAACGGATTGTCGTTGATCAGATTCTGGCCGTTTCCGTAGATGGAGTACCCGAACAAATTGCGCCGATCGATACTGTAACCTATATCTTGAAACGCGGCGATCTCCGCTTCCATTAGGGCGGTGTAGTTCCGGTATTGCTGATGGCTCATCAAACTGTTCTTCAGTTCGCTATGCGAGACAAAGGGGACATCCAGCCGGCCGTCCTCAGTCATCACTCGAACCGGAATACCTGGCATGGCACCGGCCAGCACTTCACCCACATGCTTCCCGGCAAAATAGCCCCGATCGTGGCGCAGGTCGAAAACGTCCTCAGCCGCAGGATTCAGGCAGGTGGAGCAATAGATCACCTGCCCCGGCCTGGCTTGCTTGCCGTTGTCGTCATACAAATGGTTAGTCCAGGCATTCATCGCTTTAGGGAAATACGGTGATATCGGCTCGGTGCGCCCACCATCATAGCCGTCAATGGTACTGGCCATTCCCAGCTGATGAGCGAACTCATGAATCATAACAGGTGCCAGGCCGATCTTCGGCGTCATTGGCAATTGCGAAGGAATGTATGCTTCGGATGAAAATCCCATTTCGCCGATCGCAATCATACCGTGTGCGCCATGGTTCAACTCGCCCGGATTCTGACCGGTGACTGCCGCCTGCACCTTGTTCTCGCCATCAGGCGACGTCTGGACTGAGGCCCATGCCGTGTTGCCCTGAATTCCGCCGATGTTGACGACGGCCGGCGACTGCCCGGGTTTGACCCTTATGATTTCGGCCCAATAGCGGATCGCTGCGAGCGAATGGTCCTTTTCCCATTGCGGCAGATCCCGAACTGAATACGCCGGCTCGTCACCTCCGTCACAACAGAAAGGGCCATCTCCGGGACCGAATATTCGTGCTCGGATGAAGGACACGCCGTTCGAATCCCTAACATCGTAAGTTTCAACCGCTCTACTGGGAGAATCCAGCAAGGCACTAGCCGCAAGCACGATGGTCGTAATTGTCTTCGTCTTCATTTACAGATTCTGTTCGAGGTCTTGATTGCCGGCGTGCTTCGCCGTCCAACTTGGGGTGCGCGTGCACGCAGATGCGCCAGCGAAGCGCAGCCGTCATTGATCGGACATCGGCCTTGCGCCTTCGTAGCCCGAGTCTGACGGTAGAACTTCAATTCAAAAGGAAGGCTAGTTCTCTGCAGGGAAGTCAGCCTTGATGAAGTCGAGTCAACTCACAAGTATGTCCCTCATTGCTGGTGACTTTTGATTTCAACTTCCTCAAGCTCAAGCTCTGGCACTTCACGCTTGCCATTTGCGATCCGCCGAGCCGCGGCTCGCCTGAGCGTAAGATGACCGCCCAATGCTTCGCGGCCGTGGCCGATGTCGAGCGTTTTCATGGGCCCCGTTAACAATGCGAGCTCCTATTGTCTTTTGATCGCAGACAGATCCTGCATTCCGCAGCGCCAATCCCGACAAAGCAGGCGACTGCACGCAACTAACAAGCAGCGGAGCAAAAGCCGGGCCAAATCGCCTGATGCCTTCGCCGTGCGCAAACAGATGAACGCAGCAACGCCGCGCGGCGGCCCTTCTGCGTGAAAACGGGCGATGCCTGTTCGTCGCCCGCCAATGTTGTCGCAAACTCGCCATTGCACAGGAGCAAAACGACAGCCCCGCTCGACAATTGCAGCGCGCCCCGTTCATCTTTGCTGGCGATCGCCGTGATCGGTTCAAGGTTTGAATGGGGCGCAAGAGGCAGGCATTTTTGTTGCACTTATCGTCGTGAACTTCGCCCTGGCATGCGTCAGGCAGATGTAGAGCACCGGGACGTAAGCCCGGCCACCTCAAGCTAGACGACGCGTAGGGCAACTGAAATGCAGCGTGCGCGACCTGACTGGTCGAAATGCTCGGCCGGCGATTGAACTCCAGACGGATCGAGGATGGCTAGGCAGTTTACTGGGGAGAAGCCGGAGCCCGTCCTCTTTCCGGCAGACGAACGCTTGACCGGCCGCGCCGTGTGGGGAGCAACCATCGGCAATATTCTCGAGTTCTACGACTTCGGAACCTTTAGCTTTTTCGCCATCCAGATCGGTCATGCATTCTTCCCGGCAGGCGACCGGCCGATCGGGGCCATCCTGCTCGGCTCGTACTCGGATCGGGCCGGCCGCAGATCCGCGATGAGCGCCAGCTTCACCTTGATGAGGGTCGCCGTCCTCGTGTGCACCTACGCCCTCGTACGAGACAATAGGAATTGCCGCTCAGCTGCTGGTCATTTCGCGCGTTTAGTGCAGGGCTTCGCGCTGGGCGGGAAGGTTGGTCCGACAACCGCCTATCTGATTGAAGCGGCCCCGGCCGAAGCGCGCGGTCATGCCCAGGCTCTCGTAGCGCTGGGCTAGCGCGTTGGCCGGCATACTTATCATCTGCGCGACCGCTTGCTCGCCGACCTGGGGCGTCTGCCAGACCTGCGCCAGATCGTGCCAGACGTAATCTGGGTCGAAAGCGCCCAAAATATCGCTCGCCCAGGATCGTATAGGAGCGGGATAGTCCATTGCGACTCGCATGACATGTCCCCGCGCCAGTCTCCACTCTGAACTCAACAGTCTGTGACTTTGACGACCTCTCTACGTCTCCCAGAGCATCTGTGGAGCTACATCTTCCCAAAAAGCCGGCCGCGGACGCTTGCCATTAGAACAATTCCTGTTGATCCTCCGACGCACGGACGCGTCACGCTGGGGCGAAGCTCTCGTTCAGCCGAGCCGCTCTTTTGGGCCTACATGTGAGCCGGCGCCTTCCACGATGCGCACTGCGTCTCATGGCTTGAAAACATCCCGCCAGAAGGATGCTTTGAAGGCGGCTTGCAGCGTATCCGCCGACATTGGCGCGATCCAGGGCAATCGCCCGAATCACCGCACCCGACCGATATCGCAAAATTGCTCTAACAACATCCGAACTAGTTTCGACAACGAAAGCCATAGAATGTCGATCTGGCGTCGTCGGAGCGCGTCTATGGACAGCAGTGAACGATTGATCGCTCCCAAGTTGTGCTCGCCCAGAGCACGACAGGAAGTCGCCATCTCCCCAAGACATCAATGTAAAGCGAACCGCAATTGAGCGGCCTCCATGAGCCCGCCGGTCCCCTCGATCACTAGCGGCTGCCCTCCAGGGTCTCACACATTCTATATGCTGATGACGAAAGCAAGACGGCCGACGGCGCTCACATGCGCGTGAGCGCGCCTTCGATCTCGCCTGCCTCGATAGCCAGGGATCTCGCTCGAAGAAGCCCTTGCCGAGATGCGCGTCGTACTGGATTCGGTTCAGTGCTGCTGCTCCCAACGCGACCGGCGCTTCCAATAGAACAAAGCCGTCCGCCATTGTCTTGCACGAGCATGGCAGAGTCCTTTGGCAACTCCTTTACTGTTGTCGCCGTGACGCCAGACAATGTCTCGGCGGACGGGCCAGAGCAGCGAATCTGGATCGCATTCGCCAAACCGAGCCAGGCCTCGACATTAGTGCTCACCGCTGTCCCCGAAGGCTGGACAGCGGAGGTTGTGGACATGGAATTGACGGACAAACAGCGATGAACGTTCGAGGAACTTAACGTCAAGCTCGGCGATGTTTACAGATTGAGGAAGTATAGCCTGCTGCATCGCAGCTACCTATTCAACGCTTACGCCGTTTGCTCTCAGCCTGTTCGCGGCCTTAGGCTGGTCTACGATGTGATCGGAGATGTCGCCGATTTCAGCTTGCAAGTCGGCCTGGATGTTCGGAAACCGAGCCCGCAATAGCGAGACTCAGCCCGTTCGTTGAATATCTCAAGTGCGGCCCGAATCGAGCTCCTCTGGAGCGATCGGGCCATCATAGCGGGAACACCCTGGAGCGCGCGGGGCTGGCGTTGCTGGTGACCATGATCATCATCGGCGCGCCGATCATCGCGTTCCGGCAATTCTGGCGCCGGCGCCGCCGACGGCGATCATGGGCGCGATGATCGCGCTGTCGACATTGATACCGACGCCGACGATCCTCATCCTGCTGGTGCCGATGTTGGTGCCGCCAGCGCTGGCCCGCTCGCACGCAGCCCTTAGGCTGAAAGTGTCAACGGTCGTTTATAAGACCGATGCGGCGAATAGCGGCGACTCTTATCGAGTCTGCCAATTTTTTGGGAAAGCCCTTCGGGAGGCCCTTTATCACTTTTGCAAAGGCTGCCTCGCAGTTTTCGACGAGATCCTCAAAGATTGCGTGGACTACGGCCGGCCCAACGCCGGAGATTTCGGCGGTCTGTAGGAAATGACGCGGCAAAATATCAGTCATTCCATAGTGGCGATTTTTGCCGACCGACATTGCAAGTTTAAAAGCTTTGCGCTGAATTCGTCCGGCGTCGAGGCTTGGTTGCGCGCTCAAGACATCATAAAGCGGCGTGAGTCGGAAGCGGCCGCCGGGGCTCAGGAATAGGCTAAAATTCTTGGCGTGTCCGTCGGTTGCGCCGATGAGCCAGAACACGATGCTGGCCCGCAAAAATGTCGCGATGTCTTCGGTCGGTTCATCGCTCCCCTTGAGCAGTTGCAGGATGTCTTTCATGCCGGGGCCGCCATCCGATTGATATTTCCGGGTGGTGGGTACGGATAGAGCCTGGCAGCAATCTTCCTGAGGAAGGCGCAGCAACCTTTTATCATTGGTCCAGCGCCTATCGAAGCGTTCGACAATCAACGTGCGGCGACCACCAAAATCGGCGATCTCGACGTTCGCCGTTGGCACGCCAAGCGCGGCCAGCAACTTAAGGCAGAAATATTCGTTCTCGACGCTGTTCGAGAGACCGATCCCGTTCGGCAAACGACCGATTTGCGGTTTGAGAATGTGCGTCGTCGCCGTGGTACCAGTCGGCTTGTACCATTTGCCATCTCGCCGCAGCAGGGCGGTCTTCTCCTGGGCACCAGCGATGGAAATCCGGAAATCGTCGTCTTCCCCCATCCCAAGTGGAGCGCTCGCAAGGTTCTTGATGATGGCGGCGACATCGCGGTCGGTGACAGCCTTCCCTTCGATCGTACCGGCAGGTGCAGGATCGACACGCTGTGGAAGAAACTGGAGTGCACCAACGCAATCATGCCCGAGTGCAGAGAGCATGCTGTAGGCGTCAGTACCTTTTGCCCCCACCCGCTCCGCGACTCGTTTGCGCATCTGTTCGCTATCGGGCAACAGGTTGTCAAACACGGCGATTACAGGTGCGCCGATATAGCGGTCTTCGCGCAAGGGCAGCGATAGCGAGATTGGGAAGGTCGATTCCCAGGAGAGCCATTGCGGAGTGTAACGAAAATCGATCGCACCGCTGGACTCGCGCCGGAGCATGCCTGCCAGGCGTGCGTTGACGAACACATTCAGGGGCGCGTTTGCTGGAGGCCGGCCCATCAGAAAATGTCCTCAATGTCAGTCGAGGTGGCCTTGCTGCGGGTACGGACCACCAGTTCAAGATTGAGCGCGGCCAGCGCCTCCATGAGGGTGTGGAGCTGAATGGCAGGCTCGCCCGCTTCCAGTCGGGATACGGTGCCCTGACGCAGATGGATCTGCTTTCCTAAGCCTGACTGGGTAAGTCCGGCCTGTCGGCGGGCCCGCCGTAGAATGGCGCCGAGTTGCTTTTCCGTACGAGCAATATGCTGCGTCATGGGAATCTCCGCGCTCAATATACGCGAATCCGTATATATTGTCAGTATACGCAAATCCGTATATCAAAGTAATATACGCGCATGCGTATATAAAACAGATATACGCGATCGCGTATCAGCTATTCTCGATTGCGGGCCGTGCGGGGTGGTGCTTGGCAAGCCAGTGCAACATTCCAAAATGTCATCGATCGCCGCCATCAATGCTGCCGTACTCGAGGCGTGCTTATCCGTCGTGCCAGATGGTCGCAAAGACGCATCCGCTGTTGGGATCGGAAAATGCGGCTTGCTCGTCCTTCTTGATCTCCTTGCGCTTGGCCCGAAGCAACTGAGCGAGACAGCGTCCCTCACCCACATTGACCAGAAAGTAGCCGGTCGGTTTGTCCTTGGGGACGCGTACGGGTTCGACGACAGGAATTTGCAGCATGCCGAGGATGCGATACTGGCGGCGAGAGCTTCGACTTCAGCCTTTCGAATTTGGCATCTTACGAGCATTCTTGGGCGACTTCTTCAGTTTGCCGCGCGGCACCATCACGACGGGCTGCGGCGGAGGTCTTGGTTCTGTTGTTTTTCTCCTTAAGGCTGAGTTTGTGCGCGGCAAAAAGCCGCCATAACCCCTTCCTCGCAGCGCGTAGCGAGGTGTGCAAGGCGTAAGGGCTGAAGGAAGTTGGAACAACTTTTTTGGGGCACCGCGGACCGTGGGGGGAGCCAAAACCGAAGGCCTGTCCTTGCGCCGCGCTGAGGGGCGACGCCCCTAAGCTGCTGCCGCGGCAGCGGCGATACAATGCTTTATACAACTAAAGGCGCGCAGGGCTTGGGAATGGAAGTATTTCCAAAGCCTCGGGAGAGTGGCGCTCCGGCGGCACCGGCCTTTGAGCGGCACCCGTCTGACGCGGCAGCGATAGCGACGGCGGCTGACCGCCGGACCGCTTCAGCGAGTGCCCCGGCGAGGAGAACCTTATGTCTTGCGCGAGTAATCGTGACCCGAGGCCGAGACAGCATACTCGGTGAGCTGGCGCATAGACGAGGTCGTCACCGCGTGTAATGGCGATCTGCGCAGCGCCCTCAAGGTTCTCTTGCTCGTCAATGAGCAGTTTGAGCACATTCTAAACTGTTTGAACGCCAAATTGAACGAGCATATGCGGCGGCATCATCGACAGCAGGCGTTGCATTGCAGCGACAATCCCGACAAAGTAGGTGGCCGCACACAATTGGTAAGCAGTGGAGCAAAAGCCGGGCCAATGCCTGATCCTTTGCGCATACGCGCGCCGGCTGAACCCTGCGTGCATGCGCGGTCATCTGTGTGAAAGCAGGCGCCTTCCGTTCGGTGCCCACCAATATTGTCGCAAACTCGCCATGCACAGAAGCACAACGAGCGCCGCGCCCGACAATTGCAACGCGCTTGCTCATCTTTGCCGACGATTGCCGCGATCCGTTCAAGCTTTGAAACGGGCAGCAAGAGGCAGGCATTCTTATTGCATTCATCGTCGTGAGCTTCGTCTGTCGGGACGCGGGCCCAGCCCACCTCGAGCTAGAGGACGTGCAGAGCAAGTGGAGTGCAATGCGCCTGAACTCGCTGGTCGAAATGCTCGGGCCGGCGATAGTGCCTCAGACGGATCGAGGATGGGCAAGCAATCTACTCGGCGGAAACCGGAGCCGGTCCTCGTTCCGGCAGACGAATCCTTGGCCCGGCGCGCCGTGTTGGGTGCAACGATCGGCAATATTCTCGAATTCTACGACTTTGGGACCTATAGCTTTTTCGCGATCCAGATCGGACAAGCGTTTTTCCCGGCAAGCGACCCGTTCGCCAGCCTCATGCTGTCGCTCGCAACCTTCGGCGCGGGTTTTGTGACCAGGCCGATCGGGGCCATCGTGCTCGGCTCGTATTCGGATCGGGCCGGGCGCCGGCCCGCGATGACCGCCAGCTTTGTCCTGATGAGCGCCGCGATCCTTGTGTTAGCGCTCACCCCCTCATACGGGACAATAGGAGCTGCTGCTCCGCTCCTGGTTATTGTCGCGCGTTTGGTGCAAGGCTTCGCGCTCGGCGGTGAGGTTGGTCCGACAACTGCCTATTTGCTGGAAGCGGCGCCGGTCGAGGGGCGCGGTCTTGCTGTCTCGTTTCAGCCTGCCAGCCAACAGATCGCTGCAACGGCCGGGGCGCTTGTTGGAGAAATACTCTCCCTGACCATGACAAGCGAGGCACTCAACGCGTACGGATGGCGGATCGCGCTCTTGCTCGGCGCCGTTACGCTGCCGTTCGGATTTTGGCTGCGGAGCGGCTTGCCCGAAACGTTGCACCGGCCCCAAGCGCCGGCTCCGGGCGTTCACCCTGTAAGAAGATTGCCTGCCACTCGCCGTATTATGAGCTTGGGATTCGTCGTCCTGGCCAGTTGCACGATCATCACCTACGTCACGGGATATATGACCACCTATGCACTGAACACCCTACAAGTTTCCGCGCCTCTCGCCTTTGGCACGACGCTCGTTAGCAATACGGTAGGAATTGCTGCCGCGCTGCTGGGCGGCTGGCTCGCAGACCGCGCGGGCCGCCGGCACATCATGATATGGCCGCAGATCGCTGCGTTGTTGATGACCTATCCGGTGTTCTTCTGGATCTCAGAGAGCCGCAGTGCCCTCGCACTTCTCGGGGGTCTCGGCGCGCTCACACTTATCGGAACGATTCCGTACAGCGCCTTCTATGTGGGCATGGCCGAAGGTTTGCCCAAGAACATTCGTGGTGGCGCCTTCGCGATCATCTACGCTTTTGCGATAGCGATCTTCGGAGGCACAGCTCAACCAGTCGTCACCTGGCTGATCTATCTTACCGGGAGCGCGCTGGCGCCCGCCTGGTACATGCTTATCGCTAGCGCGGCTGGGCTCCTTGCCATGCTCATGATGCCGGAGACGGCACCGCTCAAAATTAACAGCGCTGTAAACAAGCAAAGCCCGCTATAGCGGGGCGAACGTGCAGCAGCGCGTGCTGGGGCTCATCTTCGGCAATCCTCAGCACAGCTTCTATACGTCGGAAATCTTTCGAAGCGTCCGTTCCAGCAACCGGCCTTACTTACTATTTGCGCGCCGCTGCAGAGCTTCACAGCGCTTCATGAGCTGCTCAAACGGCTCAGGTTCGCCGAGAAGTAATCCAGCGTCGATCGTCTTTTGATAATCGGCCTCAAGGTCCTTACGCATCTTTTCGTCAGGAACTAACTGAAGCTTGCCGGATACCGCGGCGTGATAGTCGATGACATTGCCGTCGCGATCTTTCTCCCGGAAGAACTTGCTCTTCCAATCGGCGACTTCCTGCGCCAGCACTTTGTCATCGAAGGCAGCTTGCGCAAATCCCTTATCATCGAGCTTCACGAGATCGTACCAATGGCGCGATACACGATCGCTCGCGATACCCTGAGCGCAAAGAACGTGGACGGCCGTTGCTTTCTCCCAAACGGTGCGCTCGGGAAGCATGATTTTTGGGGTCGCTACAGGAAACTCGAGTCCGGGCAGGGATTTCGCCGCATCGCAGGTGATCTCTCTCGTCTCGGACGGCTCACCGGTCGAGCGCGCACCGAATTCAAGCTTGATCCAGGGCGGAACATAGTCCGAGCCCTGGATCAGCTTTTCATAGTCGACATAGATGACATCGTTCTCAACACGGAACGTGACGTCGACTCCTGTAGCTGCTGCGTGTTTCTGTAGGACAGGAAGGGTCTTGTCTTTGACCCAGTCGGTGAGCCGCTCGCGCGCAAGCTTTGTCCACTTGTCGGCCTGGCTTCGCGAAGCGGGTATGGGTGGGTCGCCCGTGGCAAGCTCAGGAATGATCCGGCGGATATCGTAAGTGAGATCGATATTCTCCGAGAAACGTTCGATGACGTCGTAACCTTTGGAGAGGGACGTACCTCCCTTAAAGACAAGATGCTCACCCAATTCAGAGTCAAAGAGTCCTTGCAGGGCCCAAACGGCCCAGATGTCCTTCTCCAAAAGATGGACCGGGCGGCCTGAGGCGGTGGCGGCGACGCCAAGTGCCTCAAGCCTCTCGTCACGAGAGAGCGTCAGGTAAAGTTCAGCCATGATTTAGAAGGGATTGGCTGACGGATTTCGACATCCACGGAGGCATCGCGCGACGCAGCGCGACGAGATCCTGCAAAGTGTCGTCGGGCAGCTTGCGCTTCAATACCTTAAGAGCCTCGCCCGCCTCTCGCTCGCCGAGCCAGGCAAGAGCCCGGATTGCCTGTCCAGCAATCGAGTCTGTCGGCAGAAGCATCCAGTGCGGTGCATGCCGCATCTCAACCGTCTGTGCTCCGAGACGAAACTGACGATCAGGACCGGAGGTCAAATAGACGAGCTTCGTCGGCACTTGCGTAGTGAGACCAAGTTTATTCGCGGCCGCGGCTCCGTGTGGAACGATCGTTTCCGCGTGCGTGGAAGCCAGCGCTTCGATGACCTTTTCGGCAGCCGGCGCGCGTATGCCAAAACGTGTTTTCACCGGCAGAGCGTAGAGCCCATGGGCAAGACGCATCAACTCGTTGCGTTTGGCGAGACGCTTCAAAGCTTGATCGACCGCAGCACGGCTTCCCAAATGCAAAACTTCCTTAGCACCGATCAAAGTGCCTTCTGGAAGTGCTTGGGCGTAACTCAAAATACGCTCGGCGACGGTTTGCATGGCTTCCCTGCGTTGTCAGAAACATAAGCCAATTTCTGACAATACGCAAGGTTTATCTAAATAAACAATAAAAATCAACAACTTATCCGCTGCTTGATATTACTTAGCAGGGGCCTAACGGCAAGTGAGCGTGTAGGGTCTCATTGCTCGGGGCATCGAACGGTGGGCTCAATCCTCAAGCCCTCCGTCGGCAAACGCGATAGAGGCGGCAGAAGCGCGGCGTGGAGGGCCAGGAAAAAACGTGGGATCGGACATCGCGAGCGCGATTCCGACTCTCCCTTGAACACTCTATTATGGGTGCTGGGTATCGAAGAACACGCACACTGAAAGATTGGCCGTTGCACACTTCAGCGGTTAGCAGGGCACAAACTACAGATCGCGACTACCTTAGCACCACGCCCGGCTTGGATACTCAACGGAGCCCTGCTCGTCCGTCAGCCCGGAGGCTTCCGTCCTCAATAGTTCTTCCCTAAGATCTCCGCGCCTACTTCGGCCGAATAGCGGGGCTTTTTTGTCTCAACATAGCTTGCCGAAGTTCTTAGAAAGGCCCTTCTCCGAAGACCCATCCCTCCTCAAAGTGCCGGCACGGAGCCCTGAGGCTCGACAGCTTCCGTTCGGCAAGCTATATACGAACATACAGCGAACAAAACCCTTCTAGTTGCGAGTGCCTCGCGATACATCTCGACTGAAGTATTTCCCCAGTAGATCATGAAGTTAGGGGCAGGCAGCTCGCCCCTTTTCTGGATGACGCCGACTCTGGAGTGGTAGCGATTGTCCTTGTTCCGTCATTTGCATGACGAGGCTTTTTTGGCCTTCTCGCGCGATCACAAGCACCTGTACGCGGCTTGTCTGCTCGACCTCCTTGAACGCTTCTTTTCAGGCGCGCCGTCGTTCCCAACTCCGCAACAGGTCGTCCACGCGATCTACGACGTCATGCGCGCCAACCCGGGCCTCTGGAGCGAAGGCGATGACTTCGGCACCCTGCCGGAAATGATCTCGGCAGGTCGCCGCCGTATCCGGAAGGCCGACATCGCGCTCGCGTCCGAGAAGGGCGACAAGGCGCTCGGTCTGGCGCGGCAACTCTACGCGCGGCTGCTCGCCTGGGGTTGGCTTGAGGAGGAGGAATACGGGCTCCGTGTCACGGTCGACATGGCAATGGGACCGCTGCTCGTGATCCAGCGGCTCGCGAGCCTCAATAAGGATCTCTCGCAGCGATTCGGCGGCTTGATCGTGCAGATCCGCCTCAATCTCGAAGCCGTCGAAAAGCTGAGGCCCGAGATCACCGACCGCAAGCAGCGCGAAGCCGCGCTCGCTGTCCGCGAAGCACGCAACCAGGCCGACCAGTTTACCAAGAGCCTGCGGGCCATTCTGGCCGACCTGAAGCGGATCCGACGGACCGTCATGGAATCGAAGACAGTGGCTACCCGGCTGGAAGCTTCTTCGAGGAGTTCGTCGACCAGCTCCTGCTGAAGGATTTCGAGTCCATCCTCACCGTCAACCATCCGTACCGCTTCCGCGATGCCATCGTCGATCTCGCACGGCGAATCTCCTACACCCCGGACACCATGCAGGTCCTCGCCGAGGAGTACACCGCTTCCAGCATGGCCGCCGACGTCGAGGACGGTCGAATGGCGGCGGCCGACGATCTGCTCGCAATCGAAAACATCTTCGAACAGATCGGCGAGATGTTCGAACGGATCGAGGCCTTCCGCAGGCAGCTCGAAGCCCGGGTCCGCAACACCATCAAGTACGCCGAGCGCGGCGGGCAGGGACTCGTCGGCCGGGCCGGCGACCTGGTGCGGCGGCTGGACGCTCTGCTGCGAGACGGCAGGCACGACAGGGCGACCGTCGAGTGGAGCATCGAGCCGCTGCGGTCGCCCTGGTCGGAGCACCATCAGGCGCCAGCCAGGCAGCCGCGCCGCCCGGTCGAGGCGAAGGAGCTCGCCGGCCCGCCCTCGGACCCGTTGTACGAGCTGAGGAAGAAGCTCCGTCTTGAGTATATCGCTCGCATCGCGCCCCGGCCCGAGGATGTCAGACGATTCCTTGAGGGCCAGGTGCCGCCATTCGCGACCAAGGAAGCTCGCTTCATGGAAATCGACACCGTAGACGACTTCCTCGCCTTCGATTGCGCCCGCCGCTATGCGCTGACGGGCGAGGTTCCGCCGCAGGTCGCGGCCGGATTCGATCTGGAGCCGCGCCCAGACACGCCGCCACACGACAGCGAATGGCTGCGTTGCGCGAACTTCCTGGTCAGGCGATCCGGCAGGCTCCGGAAAGCGGAGGAGCTCCATGCTCAGTGAGTTCGAACACGTCGAGCGCTCCTTCGGTGCGGAAAAGGCAGCCGACCTCCGCAAAGCGCTGCACTTCCTGCTGCGGCGGCAGTTCGTGTTCGCGGGAGATCCCAGAACCGGAACCGTCTACAACATGATCATGGACGGCCGCTTCCGCAACGCGGTCGATGGCTTCTTCGATAGTTGCGGATACCGCGTCCATCGCGATCCGGAGGCGCAGTGGGCCGGCATCGTCGCCATGGACGAGGACGTGCCGCTGCCCCGGATGAAGCTCGACGAAACCATCGTCATTTTGGTGCTGGCAGCGTACTGGCAGCAAGAGGTGAACGTCGGAGCGGTCGAAGACCGGGCCGTCGTGGTCGCCACCTTGAATGACTTGTTCGACCGCTACCGCGAGATGGCGCAACACGGCGGCGGAGGCGCGATCTCGGCCGCCCGCTTCCGCGACATTCTGCGCGAGGCTGCCCAGCGCAGCCTTGTCGAGATCGGCGACTTCGACGACGAGCAGCGGGACTGCGAGGTCAGGATCCGCCCGATGATCAAGCTGATCAGCGGCGGCGACGCGCTGCAACGGCTCGAGCGCTACGTGCGCAGCGAGGAGGCCCGTTTTCCGCAGCCCGCGGGAGACGAGGCATGATGGAGCTACGCCACCTTACGATGGTGAACTGGCACCTGTTCGACGTCGCGGACATCGACGTGACGGGGCACGTCGGCGTGCTTGGCGAGAACCGTTCCGGCAAATCGACGATCCTCGACATGGCCCAAGTCGTGCTCACCGGCGGCAGCCGGCGGTTCCTGCGCCTGAACGCGGTCGCCGGCGACAGCGGAAAGTCGCGTAGTGGCTCGAAGCGCAGCGTCGTCGACTACTGTCTCGGCACGCTCGGCGAGGACCAGCGCCGGCGCGACGAGGCGCGCACCTACATCGCGCTCGGTTTTGAAGACACGGAAGGCGCGCGGCCGCCGGTCACAATCGGCATGGCGCTCGAGGCGCGGAAGTCAGACAGCAGGGAAACCGTGCTGGCGCTGTTCGTCACCGTCGGCGCCGTTCTAAGCTCCAAGGACTTCATCGAACAGCGAGGGAAGTTGCAGTTTCCGGCGCAGTGGGAAGACGTGCGCGCCCGGATCGTCGCGGTGGTTGGCGAAGGCAACTTCGTCAACCACCGCGATCGGGCCGGCGACTACGTCCGCGAGTACATGCGCCATCTCCTGCCGCATTCGCCCTACGGCGAGCAGAACGCAAGCGCCCTGCAAAAGTCGATCGTCAATGCGATGACGCTCGATCACAACCAGACGGCCACGCAGTTCGTGCGGAACTATATCCTCGAGGACAGTCCGATCGGGATCAAGGAGCTGCGCGAGTCGATCCAGACCTACCGCAATATCAGCGAAACGATCCGGAAAATGCGCCTCAGACTCGAAGCTCTGAGGGCACTTCGGGGGGTTCTCGCCGCACTCGAAGAGGCGCTTGAGACCAAGTTCAGGGAGGAGTGGATTTCCAAACGCGCGGCCTGGCTCGCGGCGCGGGCGATCAACCTGGACTTTAAGACCAAAAGGCGTACCGAGATGGCGCGCCGAGATGCCGCAGCAAAAGAACTCGAATTCATCGAGGAGGACGTCAAGGCCATTGATCAGGAGATCGAACGCCTGACGGCGGCGATCGCCGAGCACGACGCCAAGACCGGAAGAAAGTCGCTGCAGCAGAGCGCTGATGTGGCCGCGCAGGCGGCGCACCGCGCCTCGGCCGAGTTCAAGGCACGCCTGGATAACATCCGTCGCCTGCATCCGCTCCGGGCGATGTGTGCGGACTCTTTCGAAGACTTCGTCCCTGCGCTGGAGCGTCTTCTAACCGCCGCCGTCGGGGCAGACATAGCGGGCGTCTCAGACGAGCTCTCCGCGGCCGAGAAATCCTTCGCGACCAGCGGTGCGAAATGGCTGCCGAAGATCGACGAAGCGCGTCAGGCGATCATCGCGGAGCTTTCCGGGCTGCGAGTCCGGCGTGACGAGGTGCTCGAACGGGTCCGACAGCACGCCTCCGGAGGGGCGCGGGCCTATCTTGGCGACGATACTGAACTCCTCTGCCGAAGGCTCCGGCAGAAGGGAATGGCCCCGCGCGTGCTCTGTGACATCATCGAAGTCGCCGAACCCGAATGGGTGGGGGCCGCCGAGGCGCTCCTCGGCCGCGACCGGGAGGCGGTGTTCGTGGACAGAGCGGACATCAGCGCCGCCACGGCGATGTTCAAGGAAGGCCGCCGCGAGTTTCGCCACGCATCCCTCGTGAGCCTGAACAAGCTCGAGCAGTTCCGGGCCAAGCCGGAGCGCGGCAGTTTCCCCTCCATCTTCCGGAGCCAGGATCCGGACGCGATGGCGTTCATCATGCGCCGCTACGGCACGGTCCGTCTCGCCGACACGCTCGATCAGTTTAATAAGCCCGGCCGGCCATCATGAAGGACGGCCTCTACGACGATGGACTCGTCAGGACCCATCGCTGGATCGAAGCCTCGCAGCACAAGATCGGAAAGGCGGCCCAGGCGAACGCCCTGCGCTCCCTGCAAGATCAGGCCGAGGAACTGGATCGGCTCCTGGCCGACAAGAGCAAGGAGGCCCAAGCCGCGGAGCAGGCCTATGCCGCTCTGAAGAACATCTGTGAGGGGCGTGACGACCTGAAGACTTTCGCTGCGGCCTTCGCGGCCGCGCAGACCGAGATCGGCGAAGCCCATTCCAGGCTCGATGCGCTCGACGGCGCGGGCGACGGCGGCCTTCGCGACAAGAAGCGAGCGCAGCAGAAGCTGAAGGACAAGAGGCTCGACGAGAGAAAGACCCAGCAGAAGGCGTTTGGCGAGCATGACGGCGAACTCAGATCGGCCGAGAGGAGGCTCGGAGATGGGGAGAACGTGCCGGGCTCCGAGCTCAATCTCCGGGTCGCCCGGTCGATCTACCGCAAGGCCTTCCCGCTCTACTCCGCCGCGAAAGGCAGGCTCGTCTACCGCGAGCGCCTCGATGCCGCAGCAAAAGGCGGTTTTGCTGAGAAACACCGTGCCATCGCAGACAAGGCGGTTAAAGATGCCGACGCCTCGGACGTCGAGCGCGTCCGGATCGAGCGACGGGTCCGCGAGCTCCTTTACGATTACTTCGATCAGTTTGGGATGAGCTCGCAAGTTGGCGCCGAAAGCGAGCCGCTACGCGAGGTGAAGCCCTGGATGGAGCAGCTCATCTCGGATATCGAGTCCAACGAGCTGCGCCAGTACGAACGGCAGGCCCGAGAAGCGGCAGAAAAGGCCTCGACGCTGCTCCGCGGCGAGTTCATCAACGCGCTCACGGCCCGGATCGGCAAGATGGAGCGGGAACTGCAGTCGTTGAACCGTAGCCTCTACGCACATCCCTTCCACAACGAGAGATATTCGTTCCATCGCACCCAAGTGGTGGAATTCCAGCCCATCCTGAAGATCATCGAGATCGCCAAGACCTCTCCGGAGGCGCTCGACATGCTGTTCCGGGGCGATGCGCCCGATGACTTCCCGCACAAGGATACGATCCTTGCACTCGAGGCGCTGCTAGAGGATCCCGACAAGGACTTCACCCAGTTTGAGGACTACCGCAATTTCTACACCTTCGAGATCCACATGGAGGATGTCGCTACCGGCCGCTCGACCCGCTGGGAGCAGCGGCGCGGCACCGGATCGGGCGCCGAACAGCAGGTCCCCATCTACGTCGCCATCGGCGCTTCGCTCGCCGGCGTCTACGGCAGCGCCGAGCATCGTACGGGCAAGCCCGCCGGCTTCGCTCTCGCTATGTTCGACGAGGCCTTCTCGAAAATGGATGGCAAGAACCAGCGGCAGATGATGAGCTTCTATAAGAATCTCGGACTCCAATTCGTGATCGCGGCGCCGTTCGAGAAGCGGGTCGCCGTGCTCGAGCACATGGATACGATCGTGGAAGTGGACCGCATTGGCGAGCAGTCCAGAGCCACCGTGGTGCAACTGAAAGAGAAGGCCAAGCGCGAGCTGATGGCCATCGATCCGGACCTGATGTCCGAAGATGAGCTCGCCAGCCGTCTGGCCGCCGAGTAGCCATGGCGCGGCGTTTCACGGACGCGAACGGCCTCTTGAATGACCTGCTCGATCGCTTCGAGGCCGGCGCGGCGAGCCCGATCGCCCACCCGGATTATGCCGCCTTCGCCTCGGTCGTCGCGGCGGACGCCTTCCTCAAACAGATCAGGGAAGCCGAAGCTACCGGCGCGGTGTCCGTTGGCTGGGGCCGAGGCGTCAAGCGGGATCAGGTCGCACACGTGCGGCTGGCCTCGGCGGAGATCCTATACCGATATCTCGACCGCACCCCCGCGTCGCGGATTGCGCAGGACGCTGCGGCAAGGCTTGCCGCCGGATCGGCGCTGCGCGACTCTCTGAAGAACAGCGCTTCCCAAATCGCCGAGGTCTGGGGACGGGGGAAGACGTGGCACGGATTCGCTTCGTCCGACGTCGAGATGCTGCGCGACGCCTTCGTTCTCGCCCAGGCCATCCTGGACAACAAGCATCTCGATGTCGACTACAAGACCTTCTCGCGACGGACGGTGGGTCACAGCAAGACGCTCGAACGCATCGAGGGTGCGGTCGTGCGGCTCCTGAGCGGCATCCTGGAGTTTCCACCCGGCGCGCGGCCCCGCGAGGCACTGCGGGCAATCGGACTGGAACGCTTCGCGCCACCGCTGCTGGTCGCAGGAAAAATCGACCTCGAGGGAGCCGACCTCTCCAGGATTTCTCCACATTATCTCGGAATCACTCCCAAGGAAGCAGATCGCGTCCGTTTTCGGGAGCCGCCGGCGTACATTCTGACGATCGAAAACTTCGCAAGCTTCAACCGGCACATTGCCGAGGCGGACCCCGGTCGACTGGGAACGACGATGTACGTCGGCGGTTACCCCTCGCTCGCCACCCAGCAGGCGCTGCGGATGATAGCAGGGTCGGTATCCGAACAGACGCCAATCTTTCATTGGTCGGACATCGATCCCGACGGGACCTGGATATTCCACACCATCGAGCGCGCCATCGGCCGACCGATCCGCCCCCACCTGATGAGCGTCGAAATTGCCGAGCGCTCGGGACAAGTGCCGTCCAAAAAATCCGCACCCGCCAGATGCTCACCAGAGTCCGGTATCGCGCGGCTGGCAGCGTACCTGGCAGAAGATGGAGCCAAGACGCTTGAGCAGGAAGAACTCGATCCCGTTTTGCCAGAGCTTCGTTAGAAAATCCGTGTCGGTGTGAGGCCGACATCGCGCCGTCCGCAGTTCAAGGATCTCGGCCGGCGATGGTTGAACAACACCTGTGATCGGCAAAGCGGACGCCATGAGTAAGGCGGCTGCTTGCCGGGATCGAAAAACGCCGTCGGCACGCGCTCGACACGCCCCTAAGCACCGCCTGCTCTCCGGAAGAGATCGCGTCCACCGTTTTTCCTGAGTTGCATACCCACCCTCGTGGTCAAGCGCATGCGTGCAAGGGCGGCGCCTGCGATCCGGGTGACGGCGCAGGACCATGTCCATCTCGCCGATGCCCGCGAAGGCGTCGTGGCCGATGTTGCCGTCCGGACGCAAGTGATGGGTAGTGGGGCGATGTCTTGCCTTGTCGACGAGCTCATCAATCGCGACACATATGCGCAGAATTCCGTCTGGTGCAGCCTGAATTCAGGACGAAGGAGTCTGTTCCGACCGCAAGCCGGCCGATCGCCAACTTAAGCCCGCCCCTGCCGCCTGGCGTCGCAGATTGGCAATCGGCACCCTGGAATACTTCACGTCTACCGGAGCACAGGGCCCCGATTCCATCATAGATGCCGAGGATGCTCTCTATGACGTGGGTAGCTCCTTGAACAGCGAAGGCATCTCGTCCGGCGATGCACCTTCTGTGCGGCGTCAACGCGCCGGGCCGATCATTCACTTCGCCTATGTCACTGACAAGCCGCAGTCGGTCAGGTCGACCACGACGTCACTTGTAGAAACGACGCCCTTGCGGTGAGTGATCGCCAGCACGGTCACATCTTTGGCTAGCGTACGGATATGGTTCATAATGTCCTGCTCGGTTTCTTCGTCGAGCGCGGAGCTGGCCTCGTCAAGAAGAAGGATCGCCGGCTCGCCATAAAGCGCGCGGGCAATAGCAATACGCTGGCGCTCCCCGCCGGAAAGCTTCAAACCACGTTCTCCAACGGCTGTATCAAATCCTTCAGGCAAGGCCTCGATCAAGGGGAGAATAGCGGCTTTTTCCGACGCAGCACGAAGGCGCACTTCGTTGCGGGGCCGCCCTAGCAGGATGTTGTCGGCTAGCGACTCATTGAGCAACATCACGTCCTGCGGCACGACAGCAACTGCGGCATACCAATCCGCGCGTTCGATGCCCGCTATATCGGTTCCATCTACCAGAATACGACCGCGGTCCGGTTCAATCGATTTCAAGACGAGCCTAAAGATTGTCGATTTTCCAGATCCCGATTCACCGACAAGGAAGGTGATCCCACCCCGCCCAGCCACAAACGAGACGTTCGTAACGCCACGACCGTTGTCGTAGGCGTAACCAACGCCCTCGAAAGAGAGCTGGCCACCGGAGGGCGTGAAATCTTGAGCGTGAGATGGTCGCCGCTCTTCGGGTGCGGCCCATAGTCTAGCCAGAGGGATGAGGTCGGCTCGCGACCGCGCCGCGTCAGAGATGGCACGCGCAACCATCTCGAATGGCATATTGAGCTGGAGTAAAAGCGTGTTGAATAGCACCATATCCCCGATGGTGACCGCCCCGACCTGGTATTCAGGTATGAGAAGGAGAAACGTGACCGCAAATTGTAGCGCGACGGCTGGGCCGAGCACGGCGATGTAGGCAACGCGTTGCAACACATAGGCGCGCCAGTTATCACGCACCTCCCGCGCCGTCATCGTAAAGCGCTGGCTCATCCAGGAATGACTGCCGAAATAGCGCAGGGTGTCCATGGAGCTCATGACGTTGCCAACGAAACGCGCATTGTCCTGTCCGGCTTCTCTGGCTCGTTCCAGGAACACGTACGCCCGACGCGTGGAACTCCACGTCAATGTAATCAGGACTGCCCCATAGACGACGACGATTGCAGCGATCTGGATATTGAGGAGCGCGCCGAGAGTAACGAACGTAAGTAGAAGTTGTGTTGCAGCAGGGATGAAGACCACGATCCCAAGCTGGACCAAAGCCGTCAGGGCGCTGCGCCCGCGCGCGGCCGCATTCTGTATTTCTACGGGATTGTGCTCAAGAAAAAAGGCTGCGGTTTTCCTCAGGATGCGATCAAAGAAGCCCGTTGCAGCGATGAAGCCCAGGTTCTCGGCTGTCATGAAGGACAGATACTGCAGCATGCGCTGCAATGCGGAGGCTACCCCAAGTAGGACCGCATAGCCTGCGAACCCCCACGCAAGCACCGACATGTCTTCCTCGCGCGGGAGACGGTCAATGAGACACGAAAATACATAGGGCGTTGCGACGCTGGTCGCGCTTGAGATCAGCACTACTGCGACAACGACGAGAAGCAACCACCGGTCGGAGCGCCAGTACGCATGCAAAATTTCGGAAACCGGTGATAACGTGCTGCCGTTCGACATATCTAGCGGATAGAGGAATGGGCTTTGCTTAGGTTGAAAGAGCCGACATAGCCCTTTCGCACGATGATTCCATGCGAGCGCATGAAGATGCTCGATGAGGCCTCGCCAGACTTTCCGTTTACCATTGCTTGGCTTCAAATCAATCGATCCAGCACGGTCATCAACTCACCAAGGCTGGTAGGTTGTCGTCCGCCTTCTCACATGAGAGATCATGTTTTGTGGCGGGGTGGCTAAACGCCAGCTGCGAATTTTGCGATTCTTGTTTGGCGATTGCGAACTCGACGGAGCGCTATGGGATTCACCTTGAAGCGCGCCGAGGCAACGTTAGGCAGGACGTTTTAACTCAACGATTTTAGCCGCGGTTAAATCTCGTCCCGGCCTTGGTGACAAAGTGGACCTCAGCAGTGCGCGTTGCCTAATCGTTGTTAAGCACCCTGTCCTTATCCGCGCGATCCCAAAGCTCCGGTGGGCGAAACTTGAACAGCTTCAGAGACAGGAACGCAACGGCTTTGATCAAATCGCAGTTGGCTTGGCCTCCGAACGGAGCCGGACGCACACATGTGCTCGGTAAGTTTTGATCTTTACCGGCAGGCGAGCCTTGGAGGCTTAGGGCGAGATAAATGTATCCGGGCGTTCTGAAGTTCGCGGCTATATTGGAAAGTATGGCACCCGGTGTGCTCAATCGGGAACACCGAGTAGCGACGTCCGCCTACATCGTCCGCCTGCCTCTTTGCCTTTGGCGGACCGATTTCGGAGTTGTCGGGATGCTCGCACGCGCGACGCGATCCAGCGCACTTCTTTTCCTGTCCACAGTGCTCCTCACAGACCGGCTGGCCGCGTCACCAAGAGCAGATCCAGCCAGCTCGACCAGGCGAAGCCTCATATGGGACGCGCCGAGTCGCCGGCGAGTCAAGACCGCGTTCAGCCTCTCAGACGGCTCTGCAGTGCCCCGCCGATCGACGACGAGGTTCCTAAGGTTCAGGTCTGGCTGCGGACCTGCCGCGAATCGACTGACCAGTGCCCGGGTGCCATCAACCACGAAGACGCCGCAGTCATACTCATTCCTCTGCTGGCTTATGGGCGCGTCTTGCAGGTTGGCCCCGACTCGTTCAGCGATCGTTGCTGCGAGTCTGTCATTATATCCTAGAACTGAGTCATAGTGATAGGCAACCAGCCGGCCTCGAACGCGGCGATCCACCAGCAGAAACGACCAATGGGAGCCACGGCGATTGAGGTCTGTAGCGCTAGCATCATTCACCGGCAAGAACAGGAAATCGGCTATAGCCGGAGGAGGAGGAGGACGCGGCCGCCGTCCAGCGAGTGGCCGGCGCCTCTATCCTCGTTCTATGCTTGGTTGTCTTCCGTCGTTAGTGCTGCACGCACGACGGATCGGTCAAACAGAAAAATAAGTCGCAGATACCATCCAACGGGTAATCCGCGCATTGAGGATATGACGTATCGGCTACCTGCACCTTGGTGGCGACCGGTTGGGCGGCAACCTCAGCAACAAAGGTCGGCACCGCCGCCGTTCCAAGCGCGAGGGCGCTCGCAGTCACAATCACGAATTTTTTCATTCTAGAGTCGCTTCCCTAGGTTGGCCCCAGCCCGTCCATCACGTCTATATGACCGCACCGCAAGTGGTAAAATTGATTTTCTTGATTGGGTCTATCTACGGAATGGATACGTTCGGATATCTCGGCAGGACCTCGCCTTAAGTCAATCGGAGTCAGCGGAGCCGTTTATGCTCGAGCTCTCGCCCAGCCATCGAAGCTATCGATGCAGCTGTCGAAGCAATCGAAGCACCCTCGTTTGTTGATCATGGCTCACTGTGCGTTGCAATGGTTGGAACCGCGCGGGTTTCCCGACGACCCCTGCGTCCCCTTGCGATAGTGAATACGCGATTTCTTCACGGCCGATACGACGATTATGGGGATCGCTCTGGTTCCTCTTTGTTATGGCTGCGCTGCAGACCACACCGCAAGGCTTGCTCGGCTGTAGTGCCAAGTCCGGCTGGCAGTTCAACGTCTCGGTCGCAGCGCCTTAGCGTTGGAAGCTTAAGCTATTCGCCGTGTGTTGCGGATGCCTGGCTCGAAGTTGCGCCGCGCGGGTCTTGTTCGCCACCAATGCCCTGCGTGCCCACGCGAATCCTCGCGCTCCGTCAGGAATCCTTGCAGAGCACAATCTGCTTCCACGCAACCCCAAGCGGTCACGAGCCCGACGGCTGTGACAAGATCGGCTATTCGGACCAGAGCCCGCGTCTCGAGCGGCACTTTCGGGACATCGATTCACGATCGATGCAAGCCTGCCTCGGCAGCCTTCCTTACGCAACTCAAGCTCAGGATCGTTGCGCCTCCGCCGGGCTGCGTCTGCCGGCCTTTCGCACTGCCGGATTTAGCGACGATGGCGCCATCTCGCCAAAGTCAGCTCTGCGATGAACAATGGACGGCCGGCACAGTCGCAAGGGCTGGATATTCTTCAAGCAATGAAATTCGTCAGCTGATCGACAGCTAAACCCTCTAGCATGATACCATCTCTATCCGGACAAGGCTGGGCTTGATGGGCTCATAATCTGGAACAGAAGAAGGAGCTGGATCCCCTCAACATACCGCCCCGTCGAGAACCAGATCCGCTTCCGTTTTATAGCCGTTTGTGCACTTCTCGGTTTCCGACCCTCGCGACTCGCTCAAATTGGATCAACTTGTCCGATTGATATCGACAAGGCTACCAAAGGGAAAATGGAATGAACCCGTTTGACAATATCGGCCCGTCTGCGGCTTTTACGAATTACGTCGAGCCGCAACAGGAAGAAACGGGGCAAGCAGACTTTGAGCAGCGGCTTGGAGAGCCTCAGCCAATCCTCCAAACATCAGATGGGGCCGGATCGTCCCGGACTGACACGAAAGGCAATTTGAGAGCGCAGGCTATTCAGGGGAACGAACGGTGCGCAGCTGCATCCTTTATCAGGACGCGCGCTCGGCTTGCCGCGACGCTGACCTGCGCAACCGTTGCGGAACTCAGAAGAGAAATCGAACTCGCGGCGCAAAAATCGGCACGATGGTCAAAAGCAACTGGGCCATCAGCCGGCGGCGTCGATAGTGGCCGCGTTTACGACGAGGTGGTGGCATCGTCGTACGCTGAGCTGCAGCGCTTTCAAAATCACGCCAGCCATTGCAAGCCACATGTACTGGACCGTCAAAGCGCGATGGACCATCTGCGTTCCATGGCGGCTTTGCGTTACGACGCCGCCCCCTGGAATATTTGGGGAGGCCAACAACTTGATCTGGGTCGCGCAGCGGCAGCGCACATGAGAGGGGACACTTATTCTTCGCCTTTTGTATCACTGTCCGAGGAGGCCTCACAACTGCTCCTGTCGCCGGACGATGACAACGAGTATGGCGGCAAAGCAATTGCGGAAAGCGCGAACGAGTTGCACACCTACACGGTGCCACGGGTCACCACCTGGACGGCCGAAGAGATCGTCAGTATCCTTGAGGACGGGACTGAGAATGATGAACCCAATCTTGCATGGGTGAGCGATACCCCAACCGAGGAGCACGAGGTACTATTTCTGGGCGGGAATCTGGATGACTATCGGACCGCTAGCGAATCGAATCCGTACAGAAAGTCAGAGACGAGAGGCTGAGGCTAAAGGGTGCGAGAAAGCGCGACATCTCTTGTCGCGCTGCTCGGAAGCAGCGTTCTGCGGCATCTATAATGCCTGATCTGAGTGGCCAGCGGGGGAGTTGGTCGGGTAGCGCACGTCGACCATCAAAGTGTCCGCCGAGATCTGTACCGTCTTCAAATTCGTCGCACTTGTCGTCGGAGGAAAAGCGAGGCATTTCGCTCGCCGATAGGCCAATATGGCCCCGTTATAGTCGCCAGAGCTCCACGCTCGAGTCCGCAAAGGCCAGCAGAGCACAACGAGCTTCCCGCCACGCCGACGCGGTCGTGGCCGTCACAGGATCAGTGTTTGCAGAGAAGCAGCTCCGCCCTCACCGGCTGGGACACTCGGAAGAACGAAAAGCCTCAGCACCTTCTGGGGGCCTGGAGGCCGGGATGCTGCGGCTCTCGTCGCCTTATCCAAGTGAAGCAAACGGACAGGCGGGCTCATTGTGCATTGCGAAGTCGATTCGTCAAACCAGAGCGCATCGTTTTCTTTTGGCATGCCAACCATCCGAAGCAATCCCTCTGGAGGTTTACTTGTCAGTTGGCGGCGCACATGCAGGCCTTTCGCAACGAGCGCGACGACATCCGGCCGTATCGTCTTCGGGATCACGCACATGTTTCTCCGGCTGCCGCGCTCAGCGGCTGGCTTTCGGCGCCACCAATGGCGTCATGTGAGAGCTTACTTGCCCGTGATCGAAAATGATCCGGCGCTCCGGCCGACGAGCCTCTCGTGGATTTGGTGCGTGTTCTCTTCCTCCGAGCTCCACCCGTTGGGGAGGTGGAACCTGAAGAGCCCGGTGCGGCTCAGGTAATCCGCCGAGCCGACCTGGAGGCATGAAAGCTGCCATCGAACGACATACTGCCGCAAGACAAGAAGCTCACTAGATTCCCAGTCGCCCCATCTGCGCTGACACGTGCCCAGCATCGGAAAGGTGGTACAACGCCTGGCCGCCAGCTGCGGTGCTCAACAATAACTTGCAAAACGCAGGTGTGAGCTTGCCGCGGTGGATCACGACGTTGTTGTGCCCCTCGGCGGCTCGAGCGTTCTGCCAGTGCCGATTATAGCCGCGCTGTTCATCGGACTTCACGTGGCAAGCTGCGAAGTCACGGTCCCCCAGCATTGGCAATTGCCAGGCATGTACCGGCCGCTTGGTATGGATGTGCACCCACATCGGGCTTGGCCTCGCACCACTGCTCAGCGCCTTGGGCTGCAGCTTGACCTCGAACAGCTTCCCTGGCTCTCCCTGCAAGGCGCGCGGTGGATCGACTGGCGCCAATTCCCCCGCCGCCCGCAATTGTTCAAGGTACCTTTGCGACGGAAACGCATAGGTCTTCATGCAATCGCTCGTGATTGCCGCCTTTCGCACGCTCAATGAGTTTGCCTGCCCCTGCACCTCGGACCGCATCGCCTTGAGCCGAAATATTTTTTCGTGCACTTCGGGCACTTGCACCGGCGTGAGCAGGCCCCGGCGGCGAGGCTCCTCCAGCGCGACTACACAGGCCTCAATCTCGGCAGCCTGTGTCTGCAAGCGCTTACTGACGAGATCCAAGACGTGGTCGGCGTCCTCGGGCTTCATCTGGCGCGCTTGCGAGATGGCACTTTGCTGAGCCGGCAGATCGAATTGCACCAGCTCGTCCAGTCGCTCGAGTAATCCCGCCAGCGCTTTCCTGGAGGGCGGAGCCTGCCACATCTGGAGGTGCTCGGTAGCAGAGGTTGACGCGCTCGCGCGTGCCTCCTCCGCGGTCGCGAGTTTTTTGGTACCGAGGTCCGAGAGCACGATAACCTTGCCGGTCGGGGCCGTGGCCGCATCGGGCCTGGCGAGTTGCGGCTCGGGCGGGCGCGCCGTCGAACTCCCCTCGCCTGCGGCCGCTGCGCGCCTTCCTTTACCCTTTCTGCGCGCTCTGCCGCTTTCGCCCACCATGGCGGTATTTTCCGGCAGCGCAGCCCAAGCCGGCGGTTCAATTGTGGCTGCCAACTTTGGCTGCACTGCCAGCAACCGCATGACTTCGTTCGCCGTAAGCCACGCACTTTCAACGATCTGGTCCAGCAACTGCAACGGAAGGTCAGCTCCTGATCCGGCTTCCCTCAGCGTGGCAACCATGGAACTCACCCCTGAAGCGAATTCCGAAAGCCGCTCCATGACACCTTCCAGAACGGCGCGATGCTCGGCGTCGAGCGGTGCCCCGTTGCTGTTCAGAACGGCATGGCCGGTCGAGACGAATGCTGGAAAAACATCTTCGATGAAGGTCCCGAGCAGACGCACCCGCCCGTTCTCGTCCATGAGGGATTCGTGCGCGTCTGGTTCCAACGTGCTCGCTTGCGAGTCAATCAAGAGCTCCGCGAGAGCTATGCGGGTTTGCAGATACATGCACTTCGTATTGAGCGCATGGCCGGTATGCAGCCTTAATGCGTCCTCTTCGGCCTTGCGCATCGCGGGCGTAGCGCTTGGCAAGTCCGCAGTAGCTGCGCAGACGGATTGCATCCGCTCCAAGCGCAGTGTCTTCTTTCCCCACCACTCCATGTGGGCCGCATAATGTTCCGCCACGCTTGCAACCGAGCGGCTCAGCTGGTGGGGCGTTGCGGTGCCTTTCAACCTCTCGAGGCATCTCAACGCTTCTGTTCTCTTCTTCTCCAGTTGGTCAACAATCTGCCTGGCCACGGTGTTACATTGGGTGGCTGCGTCAAGCACGTCATCGCGGAGAAGGCGGGCCCGATCGTCGGGCAGAATGCGACGCGCCAAATTTGGGGGCAGATCGGCGTAGTAGTCCAGAGCTGCTGAGCCTGCCCTGACGACTTGGTCGATCAGCTCTTGCGCCTCGGGCAAGTCCCGGGCGCGCATGGCCGCTTGACGACAAGTTTCAAGCTCCTCAAGGAGACTCTCCAATCTTTGCTTTGCTGCTCTGATCTCGTGCCGCGTTGGCGCCACCACATCTGAATCTGGTGGCTGGCTCGCGAGCGGCACGGCCCGCTCCTCCGGCCCGGAGCGCATCCGTTCCACGACGGCGTCGAAGGATTGACTGCGTTCCCCCGGGACGACGCCGAGTTCCCCGGTGCTGTCGGCTGCTGCCGCCCCAACATGCGATTTCCCGGATCGGCCAATGCCCGTCATGCTTTATCTCCGATTAAGTCGACGATGTGCAGCCTGTCTGGATAGACCGCTTGGCTGACGAGTAGCTGACCAAGAGCGGTCTCCAGGGATGCGCAAAAAAGCGTATGTCGCCTGTGGTTTCATTTCCCGTCGCAGCTCCTGTGTTGCTGAAGTGCGGGGATGACCGCGTGTGTTGCCGGATAGTCAGCTGAAGCACATGACCGCGGAGTGACCTGTCCTGGTCGTGATCTGCTTTGCCGAATGCGACAGTACCGGCCGCGAGGCGATCCGTGATCATCCTGCCTCCTGACCAGTGCACACGAACTGGACGAAGCCATCCAAATGCTGGAGAACACCAGGCAACGCTGTGGTCAGGCAGAAATTGGCCAGCGACGATTGATCAAGACCTACGGCCGCCCCGCACGCGTCTCACTATCCGGCAAGGAGGCTTCGAGAAGAGTTTACGAAGCCAGCGACCACGCACCGCCCCTGATGAAGCGTAGAAAGCCGATCAGCAACAACATTAGCCCCGGCCGAAGCGAGCAGAACCGACGGCGCGCAGGTCTTTTGCAACTACATCTCGGCGAAGCTGGTACCCATCCAGGCTCAGTCAGATCAGCCTCATAGACATACGGCAGCGAGCGTACCAAGCGCACCGAGCATCAACCCGATCAGCGAACCGGTCGTCGGAACGTCTCTAAAGAGGAGAAGAGTGAGTATCGGCTCCACCACCAGAATAGCTCCCACCGATATTGCGACAATGATCCAGATATTCTTCAGATGCATGTAGCCCAGCGCGTATCCGAAAACGAGAAGGATGCCACCGAAAGATATCAGGAGAAACATCGGCAGGAGCATTGTCACATCCCCGCCGGCCTTTCCAAACCGCCTTGAGGCAATCAACTCGGCGATGATCGAAATCGCTTCTCCAAGGAAAATCGCTGCCACCGCTACAATCTTCAATATCAAGCTCATCGGCTGTCCATGGCGGCCCGGATATGGGGAATTGGAGGGCACCGTTGGCGTTGCTTTTTCGCTTGTCCGGCGCCTGCACGGCGCCGGGCCGGCTCACCTGTCGCTCCTTACGCGGGCTCGTCAACGCCTGCCTGATTGCCGACCGGCTCGCGACATGCAGCGATTGCAAGCCGCTTTCGCTAGCGGCGTCAACGAATGCGGTTCAAGACGAGCCCAACCGCACCGCGTGCCGCCTGCCGCCGACGCGATCAGGGACTAGGCTGCAATCCGCACTGGGAGTGAGGAATAGCCGTGCACGAAATTAGATGCGATTCGCTCGGGTTCGCCGACAACGCTTACGTCTAGCCCTGCACGCAATATTTCGTCCCAGAGGATATTCAACTGCAGTTGTGCAAGATGCCGACCAACGCACCGATGGATACCAAATCCGAACGATAGATGCTGCCGCACATTCTTGCGGTCGATCACAAAGCTGTCGCCATTCTCGATGACTTCTTCATCCCGGTTGCCAGAGATATACCACATGACGACCTTGTCGCCCTTGCTGATCTGCTTGCCACCCAGAATGCAATCTGCCGCCGCGGTGCGGCGCATATGGGCGATTGGTGTCTGGTATCGAATAATCTCCGACACGGCGCTCGACACGAGCGCAGGGTTATCGCGCAGTTTTCGCAGCTCGCCGGGGTACTGATTCATGAATAAGACGCCGCCGGTCATCGAGTTGCGGGTGGTGTCATTGCCTCCGACAATCAGCAGGATCAGATTGCCGAGAAACTCATCCGGCTTCATATGGCGCGTGTCGGGCGAATGTGCCATCAAAGAAATCAGGTCCAGGCGCGGCTCGGCATTAATGCGCTCGTTCCAAAGTCGCGTGAAATACTCAAGACATCCGGACAGGATTGTCCTTCGCTTTTCCCAGCTGTCGATGGCATGGCCGGCTCTCGGAGCTGTAACAGCTACATCTGACCAATAGGTCAGGAGCCGTCGGTCTTCGAAGGGAAAGTCGAAGAGCGTGGCAAGCATCTGCGTCGTCAGCTCGATCGAGACCATATTCACCCAATTGAACGGATCATTGCGCGGCAACCCGTCCAGAATCACCCTGACCCGCGAGCGGATCAGGCTTTCAAACTTCGCCAGGTTATCCGGTGCAACTATCGGACTTACGGTATTGCGCTGCCCGGCGTGTTTTGGAGGACCCATCTTAATGAAGCTCGGGGTCCAGTGCTCGTCAGGCACATCGACGATCGTGACACCCTGTTCTGACGAGAATGCCTTATGGTTTGTATCCACCGCGACAATATCGCGGTACTTCGTGACGGACCAATAGGGGCCATAGCAGCTGTCTTGGCAGTAGTGAACTGGATCCTCCCTTCGCAACCGCTCGAAGTACCCCCATATGCTATCATCCTGAAATCGCTTGGCTTCGCTAACATCCAGCTTGCTCAGCGGGATACTCGACGCCTCATCGGCTCTACGTGCCGATCTCGCTTTCATGATAGTCTCCGCAGATTTTGTTCATTCGAGAGCATACGGGTCCGCATAGTCGCTCTCCACGACCGCCCTGATGTGTTGGCTGCGAGCATGTCCTCGCTCCAACAGAGTATCTCAAAGCGCGAGCCGGCCTCTCCTACCATTTCTGGCAGGACAGATCGCATTGACTTTCCAAGTCGATCCAATCCAGTGGACCTTAGAACCATCACGGCAACGCTGGCATGTTCGGCTATATCGCAGCTCGAAATCAAATAGCTGACATGCCACCACAGCTTTCCAGGTCTTGAAGATTTCAAATGCGAACCTCTTTGGCTCCTCACGGCCGCATTGAAGCTATTTTTGGGCCGCAGCGCGCGCGGCGACAATCATTAGCGCTGCTCACCCTCCATGACACCACTTAGCCGCAGCACCACCGAGGGTACGCAAATGTTCTGTTCGACCCGACAAACGCCTGCTTGATCCAACATCCTGGCGGGCAGCCCAGCAACTGAACGAGACAGGAGCTCTCGAGGACGATCGTCTCCGAGGCTACGATGCTCAATCGCTATCCACCCAGTTCATGGCCGCGGAACCGTTCGCAAGGACGATGGCTTGCGCGACAAGTAAAAAGGATGGTCCGGACCCTGGCACCGTCATAGGCAGAACTCCAAATAGCCCTTTCGCTCGGTCAGCTTCTGATCAGCATCGCCGCTGCTCGGCAAGCTCTTCGCAGACCATTGCGACGAGGAGGCCAGGCCTGGCACCCGGCTCACGCGAAAGCTAGACGAGGATGTCAGTGACAGCGAACGGTACTGTGCGCAGTCAGCACGTAGAAAGCGGTATTCGACCCCGAGAGATCGGTGCCACGTTCAGCAAGCGCGTTGTCGAACCCGGCGCATTGCCGACCGCCCCTTGCTCTCCTTCCGGCAGTTCCACCTGAAAGGATCAAAGAGAATGACGGCATACCCGACGACGTTGCAGAATCTGCGCGCGGCCGAACCTGGTAGCAAAGTATTGGAAATAACCACGACCACCGGCTGCATCGTCAGATGTTCTTATTGCTCCCAGGACAAGTTTGCAGATCGCCAAAGGCTCGTATCCCAAGCCAAGCATCTGGGCGTTCAGGATTTCAAGCGATGTCTCTCACGCGTACCGACAGCTACCGGCATTAGTTTTGCCGGATATTCGGAGCCCTGGTTGCATCCGCATTGCAGCACGATGGTTGAGCATGCTTACGCACGCGGCCACGATGTCCGGATCTTCACTACCCTTGTTGGAATGAACGGAACTGACGTTCGGCGCTTGCAAGTGCTCCGGTTCAAGACTTTCGTCGTTCACGTACCCGACGACGGCACCTATATGAACAGCCGCCTCGTCGGAAAAAACTACATCAATGTCATGCGCCGACTGATTGAGGCAAACATTCCCTCAATTCAATTGGTGGTCCTGGGTAAAATCCATCCTGATCTAGCCGACGTAGTCCCCGAAAAAAAGCTACAACGCTTGCGGCCGCTGAGTAGCAGGCGAGGACGTATAGATCTGAGAATGATCACCTCCCGGCAGCCGATCGCCGGCACTCTGACATGCAATGGGAAACAGCAGCATCGGAATGTCCTTCTTCCAAACGGCGATGTTACTTTGTGCTGCATGGATTTTGAGCGGCGTCATGTCCTTGGGAATCTTTTGCGCGACGAGTACGAAGATCTGTTCGAAGGCCGGATATTTAGCGAAATCGCCGACCGCATGAACGGTACGGATGGCTTTCTGCTTTGCAGGACGTGTGAATTTGCCAAAGCGGAGCCGGAATGTAGGAGCCCTGCCCGCGCGCTGTGAGAATGGCCATACCGATGGAAGCGCGCCGCACCAGCTGGACTAGTGCCAGAAGGCGGATGAAAGTCGCGCTTCGGCGAATGCACGACCGGGGACCAGCCCTTAGGAGAGCTCAAGGATCGCCGCCTCTCGTGATCGACATGCTCCAAGACCTGGGCCTTCTGCCGAGCCAGGGCGTCCCCATGACCTGTTTTTTGATCCACGGTCAGCCCTACGCGGCCGAAAGCCTACCCGGAGGCCGCATTCTTCTGTTTCATCGGCCGCAATTGGACTGAGTGAGGTGCTCGTTGGCACCTTGCACGGCTATTCAGGCCGCGAAACTACATCTAATCGTTTGCTTTCAGAGAACTTAAAACCGCAAGCGCATCAGAGGAGAGCTCGGCAAACTTGTCTCCGCGAGCGCGGAGAAGACTTTCAAAGACGCCCGTGGACAGCTTCGCCTTCAACGTCGGTGACGGCCAACGTGTCCTTCATATGAGAATGTCGGCATAGAGATGGACGCCGTCCACGCGGTAGGCGATGTTCGTCGAGAGGTTGGCAAGGTTGGTGTCCCGGACATACTCCTTGATTTCGATATCCTTGAGCGGCAACGCGTCGATCTTGGCGCCAATGCGCTTTTCCCAAGCGACGGCTTCGAGAGATATTGATGAACTCGTTGCACTCGGCATCCTGAAGAAAGGCGCAGCAGGCGGCAGAAGTAACCAGCTATTCTTTGATCGAGCCGATGGTAGAACGCTCATGAAGGATACGATCAAGAAGAAGCCTTCGAGAAGACGCTCTCCATGCAACTTGTCCGAACCATCGATTTCGTCAAGTTCGCCGAAACCAAGAATGCCGCCCTTCTTACGTTCTCCTCGCTTTGGATCATCGGCACGATCGACCTGCTAACGAGACAGGCCAGCTTGCCACTCGGTTACAACGTCGCATTCTGCGCGGCGCTTCCTCTCTTCGCTGTGGGCGGTCTGGTTTGTATTCTGTCGTTTGTCCCCCAGGTGTTGGCTCAGTTTTTCGAGACGGATGACGACTCCGTCAGCTTACTGTATTAGGGCGCCGCGCCGAGCACACATTCAAGCGCTGGCTTTGATCTTATTCCATATGCAAGGCGTTCCAACCCCTGAGGACCCAGGGTGCAAGTCTGGTATCGACGAGTTTGCTCCAGGACTTGCCTACTTCGATCCAGCGGCATTTTCGCGCGGGCAAGTTCTCCAGCACTTTTTGGGCAATAGGTGCGAGACTCGCAGCTTCGGAGGTTGGGTCAAGGCCAGCATCTGCAAGGATTTTCACGGCTGCCTCTTTGGATCGCATCCACGCCGCTTCGGTGAACCTGCTCCCCGAGAAATACTCGAAACAGGTGCGAAACGTCAGAGCACGGCCGATGACCTTATGGTTTGGTAATCCCGTCTCACTGAGCCATCGGCGCAAATGGTCGCACCATTCCTTGTTGCTGAAGTCGAGAAGATTGCCGCCTTCGAAAATCAAAAGCGCCGCCATGCCAGCGATTTCACATCGTACGTCCTCATCTTGTTTTTCGAACCATTCGCGGATTGCTTGCAAGGGCGTCCTCGGCATCTCGGCCGCGGCGGTCCGTTTGAACGGGACGACGTTTTCCAGTGGGGGCATGCGCGGCCAAGGCTTTCCCCTTGCGTCCCATAAGACCCAACGCTCTGCGATCGCTTTTGCTTCTTCCGGTGATCTGGTCCGCCAAAGCTCCTTGAGCGCCTCGTCGACGTAGTATGAAACATCCGCCTTCAGGCCACGTGTACGCGCGATTGCTGCTAGGCGTCCGGCGTCAAGGAGCCGGGCCGCGAAGTTGTTCTCTGCGTTCATTTTCCGAGGTCTTTCGCGCCCTCTCCAGCGCGTCCTGTTCATTCTGCTCTAACCGTACTACAAGCCCGCTATTCACGCCGTTGAAAGTTAGCGGCGACGTGACAAGACGCCCGCCGGAATCGGCCGAGCAGACGCCGTCTGCCTTATGTTACGTACCGCTAACTTCAGTGGCTAGCCACGGCCGCAACTTGCGATGGTAGCCATGCCCGGAAAGCCCCTAGGCATGGCTAGGGGTGTGCATTCTTCGTGCCAAGCAATAGTCGACAGTTTGGATGACGTTTGAGTTGGGTTTGTCTGCTTCCCGACATACTAAGGTCTCTATCCTAGCAGTAGAGCTTGTCCGCAGCGGACTCATCTTGATGCTGCCGTTTCCGCAACCACGCGAGCGACGTCGCTCGTGGATCAAAAAGCCTTCTGTTTTCGCGGCGCTTTAAATCGGCACCCCTGCAACAGCGCTGGGCTCCCTCATGGTTAGTTTAGTCCGTCTGGTTCGTAAAAAATTCCTGCTCCAAGCTGGTTGCGGTCACTCTTAGACACACAACCTGCGTTCCAATCATCTCAATAGCAGTCTGGCCATTGGTGATTGTGCTTTCTATCTCAGGCGTCTTCAGAATCTTCCGACAACGACGGCCGTTTAACGTCGCCGGCACGTGCATACGAGAGAGATGCACTGATACTCAATTGGGATAATTTTCATTCGTCGAATTTTGGACAACTTAATGAGCGTATCGCGTGCGGAGATCGACTCTAACAAACAGATCGTTCCAGTCCGAGGAGAATCATTTCTTTCCTTTCTTTCATCGCCAAAAAGGGGATGACTGGCTCTCAACTCTTGACGAGGTCGATCGGCGCCGTGTTGTGTTTGCCTTAGTCGAATAAGTAATCTATCGAGTTGGCGCGTCTGCTTCGCCGACTTGGCTCGACGCGCGCCGAGCCTCCCGTCCGGCCTTCGATTAGCCCCCTCGCGAGGGGCTCCGCCCCCAGCGCCCACGAGGACCGTTGCGCTCGCCGCGGCCGTCTCCCCAGCCTTCCGCGCTGCGCTTGTGCAGGCTGAGTGATCCCCTCGGCAGCGTCGTCCCTGCGTGCGCCCCCCGGTCTCAGTGGGCTGGGCATGACGGTTCAGCGTGGAAGTCTGCGCTGAATCGTTACCCCAAAAGGAAAACTGAAAAATCAAGAATTGCGTCCAAACGACAGCTTAAGCGGCGTGCAAACCCACCGCGGCAGTCGCGGCACGATCTTGAGCGGGATGGTTCAATCACTGTGACCACATTTGGAAGCACGAAACTCTCAGATGAAAGGACCAAAAAGACGCGGGATGCATGATACGAGCGCATTGTCGGGCGGCCGAGGAGTAAGCGTCATCATCGCGGGCCAGCAGCTTGATCGGGTTGAATCCTCACAGGATCGCAGATCAGGTGCGGACGTACTTTGGAAAGACCCGTCTGGAATGTTCAAATGATAGGCCTGTCTCCGAACAATATGAGGATAGCCGGAACCGCCGATCTTCCGATAACTGAGGTTCAATGAGGATCGATGGCCGTCATACGGTACCCTGAGACAGCAAGTTCGTGCACTCGATGCGCTTCAGGAAAAGACGGCCAGAAACAATCTGGCCGTCTCTCACGATCGAAACCATCCGTCATGACCTGCGAAGGTGTTTGCACGGTTAAAGGATCAAGGTTTCGAAGCGCGTCCCCCTGCGCTGTTCTCTTCGTTTACCAGATGAACTTAGCGCCATCCGGCAGTTCGCAGATGAATTCGCCCTGGTTCACGAGTTCGGTGGTCCCGACGACAAGCTTCGAAGCCCGCACCGTGAGCCTGCCTTCGCGGCTGAGGCTGTGGCGGATGTACTCGGTCACGGCATGTCCGGAGCTGTCCACCGTTTGGTGGGCATTGGCGAAGCTAATGCCGTTCTGGGGAGTCACCCTGAAGGCATTGATGACCAGACCAGCCTGAGTTGCCGACGCAGCTTTGCCACCCTCCGCGGCTGTACAGCGGCTCATGTCCAGTACGAGCTTCACATTCTTGCCGGTCTGCAGGGCATGGAGCACCTCGGTGTATTTCGGCGAGGGCTCATCGGCTCTCGCCATCGTGCTCACGCCTACGGTTGAAAGCAAGGACAATACGATCGCCAGTCCTTTGCCAGTACACTTCATACGCTCTTCTCCCTCGATAAGTACCACAGATCGCACGTTGCAAGACGCCGTGTAAGCCGATTGGCGGATTTAGGACATCAAGCGTGCCTGCGACAAAGACAATTTGCCGCAACTAGGCGCAAGTGGTTGTAACGGCTATTCCGACGTCACAACCTCGTAGGTCAGGTTTGCTAAAGCGGCTCGCGCCCGTGCGAAATCGACTAGAACGATTTGATCGAGCGTCGGTCGCTTGGAAACCAAAAAAGCGGTAACCGGTCGCGCTCGTCCATTGCAGGTCCGACGGCCGAGAGGATGCCGTTCTTGCATCTTTGTAAGCAAACGACTTGAAAAGAACACGGCGGCCCGTCGCATCCGCCAGCTTGTCCATGTGATAGCCGGGCAAGGACTGCTGCCCCAGAGGGCGTACCCGCAAAGAGGTGGTGGAACGAACCTGCCGCGGCGGTCCGAACGAGCTCAGTCAAGGGACCCGATCTCGGCCCATTCGAAACAGCAACGACAGAGAGCACAAGACAGCGCCGACTTGTGATCCCTGGCTTTGCGCGTCTTCCTTCTGGCTGACGATCGCCTCACTGACCAAATCCATCCGGCTCCCCTCAAAGGCCAAGGCAAATGGCTTCCTTCCTGGTCCGTCAGCTTCTCGAAAGCTGCGCCTGCAATAGTCTGCGCCAATAGCCGGCACTCGAATGGAGACTGAAATGAATGTTGATCCCCGGAATGCCGCCGACACTCCATTCGAGGTTCACGATGTGCTGCAGCAGCCGAGCCGGATCGACAGGCAATCAGACGAGCTTAGCGCCCAGACCAGCGCACCCCACACACAGTTCCGAGAATCAAGCAAGCTTTGAGCAGCAGCTGGATGACCTGGACCTCAATGGATTCGGTTTTGCCAAGGTCGGATTCAGTCTCGTCAGTGGCAAGCTCCACAACCGGCACGTCGTCGTCTGCGTCGAACCAGGCGGCCCCGGAAGCCGGTTGCTCTCCAGCCACATCATTTGTCAGCGCGCGCGCCCAACTTGTCGCAACACTTACAGGTGCCACTCTTGAATCGGTCCAGAACGAGATCAACCTTGCCGAGCAGAAATCGGCACGTTGGTCACCTGGCGACCGCACCTCCCGTCGATCGGGACCGCGTATTCGAGGACGTGGCTGGCTCGTCATATGTCACACTGCGGCGCTTTTAGAATTAGAACAGCGATTGCAAGCCGCGCAAGGAAGAAAACACAAGCGCAATATCGCATGTCCGTAACACGGCTCGGGATCACTCTTCCGTTGTTTACCCGCTAGAGCGCTATCCTCTGGACCGGGCGCGCCAAGCTGGCTGGCATATGCGCGGCCAGACGACCACATCTGCCTTCGTATCGTTGGCCGAGGATCCCGAAAAACTCGCCGTTCGCGCGATACTTGGGCGAGAGCGATCGCCAACAATGCGGACGCGCTGCACACCTACACGGTACCGAAGTCCGCGGTCTGGACGCCTGACGACGTGCTGAGCAGCATCGGTCTTGAAATGAATGCCGACAATCCGGACCACATCGACGGGGACGTCGATTTGATGTGCTCACTCGGCAGAACTCCAACCCGAGAGACTGAGCGCCTGTTCCTGGGCGGCAATTTGGAGAACTACCGGACCGCCATCGAAGCAAATCCCTACAAGCGCGGGAGTAATGCATAGATACTCTGTCGACCGCGCCATTTAGCAGGTTCGTTTGGGTTCATGCACCAAGACAACCACCTCAAGGTAGACCTGGAGCACGGCACACCTCACGCGTAACAGTTTGAGCATAGGGCGTGGCGCGACCGATGTCGGATCAACTCGCCGATCGAACGGGGCAGCCCCCTACGCAATGCGCTACGGGCGGTTGAGGGCTCCGAGAGGGAAAGTCGCACTACGACGGTCGGGAGAAGCTGGCCGTTCGGGGCATCCTGGTATCTTGGCTGTGCCGACATCGCACGGCATCAATTTGTTAGTGGCCATCACGCGTGGCCGGAGGCGTGATGAGGTAAACCTCTGAACGCGACGCATCGCCCTTTTTAGCTAGCTCGACCTGACATTGAACGCGCGATCAACGCTTTGGCCGCGATCGCTTCAGCTATTCACTCGTCTGCGACAGGCGATACTGTTGCAGCGGGGCCGATCCGTCACCTGGATGTGTTCCATCAAAACAATCGATTTTGCTGGTCACACCTAAGCCCCTCATAGTCGACCGCGATCTATGGAGGCAGCATTCAAAATGACGTCTGGCAATCGATTCTCTCCTCAGTTCCTTGATGATCAAATTGGCTCGCGCGATCGCTCGTCGGCATCTCGGCTATTAGCCCATGCCCGTCACGTGAACGCATACCCGCCCCGGTCTTCCCGCAATATTGCCACGCATGAGGCGGATCCGTCGATCCTCCGATTGTGATGTCATGGCTTTGCCCAAAGCCTGGCACGAACGACTGGCTCTTCGTGCACATCCACGGCTCTGGCGCTAAGCTTGATCGGACGGCGAAATGCTCACGACCTGGATAGCGCAAGACCGCCATGCGCAGGTCGATGGTCTGGTCCAAACTGTGTCGCCGTTATCTCACAAGGCTTTCGAGCCTGATGGCACCGCTACAAGCAGTCGTCAAAGGCACTTGAATCTCACCTAGCGTCAGATTGTAGGATTTCCGACAGTCTCGCGACAGAGCCCGCTCGCGTGAACTCTTCCTGACAGGTAGCAAGAATTGCGAACGTCTCAAAAACTCAATGCACGGCCGCTCCGCCTCGTTACACTGCTCGATGGCTTCTCTTCAGAGCGTACATCGTGCATCGCTTCTGCGCCCAGCGGAGGACGACGCGCCCCACGCGTAGCCAGGCCAGGATCCAGCGGGCGAGAAGAACGCGGGCAGTCGCAATTTTGTCCATGCCAGTCACACGCCGAGTCCGAGATCAGATCATTGTTTCGTGGTTTACCCCGTGTGACGACACGGAGCCTGCGTAACCACCTCAGGCGATGCGCGCTCGCAACGCCGGACTCGATTCCTCCTTCGTTCGCAGCATTCGCTCCGCGGCGGCATGGGAGGACTCCGGCGCGACCGCACTTCTGGACGGTTGGCACCTTGCGCGGCAATCACCGGCCAACGAGAGGATGTCTATCCAGCCGACAGGCGTATTGATCTTTCGTCGTGCATCTCGGCTTCTTCCAGCATATCGGCCAGATGCACAGCGCATGAACTGTCTTAAAAACGCGAAAAACCTTGCATTGTCGTGGCTTGACGACACTACAGGCTCAACAGCCTAGCAGGACCGACCGCGGATTAAGACGAATTGGGGGAGTTTCCAAATGTCAGCTTCGCTAGTCTGTTCGGCCAATTCAGCCGCTCTCGCCTGCGATTTCGTTTCACTCGCGCGGTTTGGCGCAATCGCTCCTGCAGGCGGCGGCCTCGGCCCACAGATGCATCAGCGCGCTGCCAAGGCTCTCAACCTTGTTGGAAATCGCGGAGCTCTTGCCGACATGCAGGGTCTTTTGAGCGGTGTCGCCGGCGGACGCGATGCGCGGCAGGCCGCCTATCCGATGACGACAGACCGGCAGACATTGATCGCCTGCCGCTATGCTCCATCCTGGCATTTCCGACTTTTCGAATTCACGTCAAAGCGGCCGCCCACCGAGCCACATGGTCAACCGTGACACGCTCAAGTCCTGCCGAGGATGGACGAGAGGCAATGAATGCGAATTCTCCTGGTTGATCATCATGCGGACTTTGGCCGCGCCGTGAAGGAAGCGCTCTTGAATTGCGGCTTCGCCGTTGATGTGACGCGCACACTGGATGAGGCGTCGGCCGCGCTGGAATGCGCGAACTACCACATGGTCCTGCTCGAATCTGTCTTGCCCGACGGAGACGGACTGGATTGGCTGAAGCATTTGCGGCGCGAGGGACGATCAATGCCGGCGATGATGATGAGTAGTCTCAATGATCTCAGCCGCCGAATTGCAACTTTTAATGCAGGTGCGGATGATTTCCTGCCCAAGCCCGTGTCTATCGACGAACTCATCGCCCGCATGCGAGCCATCCTGCGACGATCGACGCAAATGACGGCGCCGGTGGTGACATTTGGCAATCTGCATTTCGACCCGATCGCAAGGCAAGTCTCGGTTGGCGGCCGGATACTGAGAATTGCGCGGCGCGAAGTGTGCATTCTCGAACATCTGCTCAACCGCGCCGGCCGCACCGTGCCGCGCACATCGCTGGAAGATAGCTTGTATGCGTTTGACGACGAGGTCTCGACCAACGCGCTGGAAGTCGGGATCTATCGCTTACGCGCGCATTTGAACCAGGCCGGTGCGACGCTCAGGATCAAGACCGCGCGCGGGGTCGGCTACACTCTTGAACTCGTCGGCGCGGCATCGGCTGCCTAGCAATCTAACTTGAAAGCAACAATCCCTTGAAGGTCGTCAAGAATGCTGCCGGCGCCAATCTGCCGATGGTCATGATCGCGCAACGCTCTGCCGCTCTGCCCCGCTTGTGCTACGTCCTGTGCGGACTTGCTCTGCTATTTCCGCTTGCCGGCGCAGCCGAGACAAAACGGGACGGCAAAGGAGAGCCGCCACGTGCGGCGCCTGGCAGCACCACCGGCACGCTCAACCTCACCTCCTCACAGGGCAAGACGGTTCATCTGAGCGCGCCGGCAGCGAGCATTTTTGTTGCCGACCCGGCGATCGCCGACTATCAGGCGCCATCGAGCAGCACGATATTCGTATTTGGCAAAAAATCCGGACGAACCAGCCTGTTCGCCTTGAACGAAAACGGCGAGGCTCTCGCCGAGCTGCGCGTCGTTGTCACCCAGCCGATCGAGGACCTGCGTGCCACGCTGAAGGCTGAGATCGGCGATTATCCGATCCAGGTCAGCTATACCCCACGCGGCGCAATCCTTGGCGGTACGGCTCCCAACGCCGATATCGTCGAGACGGCCAGGAAGGTGACTGAGCAGTTTCTCGGTCCGGGTGCGCTGGTCGTCAACAAGATTCAGGTGGCAGGTTCGCTGCAGGTGAATCTGAGTGTGCGGGTGGCAGAAGTCTCCCGCAGTGCCGTCAAGGACCTCAATATCAACTTCACGGCTTCCGGTCCGAACGGCGCTTTCCTTGCCACCGGAAAAAGTGGCGGTTCCGGGCCGGCCCGCGGCGGCGGCACGATCGGCATCGGGTACAGCGCTGGCAATACCAACCTGAGCGCTGTTCTCGACGCACTCGCCAGCGAGCACCTCGCCTCGATCCTGGCTGAACCGAACCTGACCGCCATGTCCGGGGAATCCGCAAGTTTTCTGGCAGGTGGCGAATTTCCGATTCCGGTGATGCAGGACAACCGGCAAGTCTCGGTCCAATTCCGACAATTCGGAATCAGCCTGGAGTTCGTCCCAACCGTCCTCAGCAATAATCAGATCAATATCCATGTGAAGCCTGAAGTCAGCGAACTGTCGAAAGAAGGCGAGGTCAGCGTCAACGGAATATCGGTGCCCGGCCTCTCCACGCGTCGTGCCAGTACTGTCGTCGAGCTTGCCAGCGGTCAAAGCTTCGCCATTGGGGGGCTCATCAGGCGCAATTTCAGTACCGACATCGGCACTTTTCCTTGGTTAGGCGATGTTCCGATCCTTGGTGTGCTGTTTCGCTCCTCTTCATTTCAGAAGCAGGAGACCGAACTGGTCATCATTGTCACTCCCTACATCGTCCGACCGGGATCTAGCCCAGCCAAGATGAGCGCTCCAACTGATCGCATCGGGCCGCCTTCGGACGCAGGGCGCACCCTGACGAATACGCTGGCTGGTTCATCGAAGGGCCGTGAGGCGGCGCCCGCCACGGCCAGATCGGGTGCAACCGTCGGTGCCGGCTTTATCATTGAATGAGGACTGCCAATGACCTTGCGACACCTATGTCTTTTGATCCCAGTTGCGGCGGCCCTTGGCGGATGTGCAAATAGTGCTGCGATTTCTTCCGGACCGGCTGGACAAGCGGCTCGGGTGGAGCAGAAGACCAGTGTCCTGCTGCTTCAAAATCTTCGTCGCAACGAGAGGTACGGCCTGCGGGATTTCATTGCGAATGCCAGCCGCGGCCGGCGCGATGCACTCCAACTCGACGTCGCCGGCTCACCGCGGCTCGTAGCGCAGGTTGCCCATGAGGCGCGCGCGATGGGCATTGCCCCCTACAATATCCGCCTGTCCGCCTCTCCCGTCGATCTACCCGCACATTTCGGGGTCCGGATCGAGGCAATTACCTACGAGGCACATCCTGCCGTCTGTCCGCCGCTCGCTGTCACCGGCCCTTCTCTAGGCGACAATTCGTTCGATCCAACGCTTGGCTGCTCAGTCCGCAATAACCTCGCAATCATGGTCAACGATCCTGGCGACCTGCTAGGCAATGGCGCCGTCATGCCGACCAGCGGTGATCGTGCAGTGCTTCCCATCACTGCTCGTGGGCCCGCGGCGACCGGCAATCGCAGCAATTTGGAGGATGGAACCCAAAACAGGGGGGCGCCAGAAACCCAATAAGCGGCTCGCAACATCCGGGCAGGACGAACGACGCTGGACACTCTGGTTTCCATATCAGTCTTGCGATGAGCCGACGAGGCTCCTGGAGTCCTGTCTTTGCTCGGCCGTTGTTTTTGGATCGCGCAGCTTGTACCAGGTTCTGCGACAATAGGGTCTTTGCCCGAAGGTCTGAGCGTATCGACGCTATACAAGGCCGGCGGCAAACACCGCCTTTGCGACTCTCTCGAAACAATCCATCGGAACGGCCTTGCCCATCGCACCTTTGCGGATCAGCTGCCGCGCCAACACATGATCCTCGACAATGCTCAGACGCTGGGCCCGCGCCTGCGCCAGTAACTGTGACGCCACCGCGCCTTCACCGCGGCACACCAGCACCGGGACGCCTGTCTCGCCCCGAACGTAGCGCAGCCCAATCACCGTCGCCGGTCCACTCAGTATCAATGTTGCCCGGTGGATGCCGAGCGGAGACTCGTTCGCCGACTCGCGACGGATCCTGCGGTGTTCACCCTTGATGTGCGGATTACCATCCTGTTCCTTGGACTCGCGCTTGGCCTCGCTCTGCGTCATGCGCATGTCGCGCAGGAATAACCAACGCTGAATGAGCAGATCGGCCAGCCCACCAATCAAAAAGGCGCCGGCAGCAATCGTTATCAGTACTTTCAGCTCGTTAAAGACAAAACCAAGGCAGCTTAAATCGCACACCGGCAAATAGACCAGTGCCCTCCAACCTGCGAGCACAGTGAAGAGGAACGTGGCACCAAGAACCAATACTTTGACGAGGGACTTTCCAAGCTCGACAAGCGAGCGCTGGGAGACAATCCGCTTCAGCCCTTTGACCGGATCCAATTTCTCAAAACTGGGTTTCAACGGCTCGACGGAAATCGTCAACCCGCCGTTGGCCAAGACGCCGGCCAAGATGGCCGCAACCAACGCCGCACCCAGGATGGGAGCTACGGCTGCCATAGAAAGGTCCATCAATCCGACCAACGCCTGCCCGACGGCGCTGTTGAACGGCCGGCCCTGCAGCTTGTCGATGAGCCGCACGGCTTCGCGCCATGCGTCTACGATCGGGCCCGCCCTGAGGCACAGGCAGCCGAAACCAGCGCAAAGGCTTGCCGCGGTCACAAAGTCGGCGCTGCGCGGGCTCTGCCCTTTCTTACGCGCGTCCCTCAGCTTCTTGTGACTTGGTGGAAGCTTTTTCTCTTCACTCGTGTCGTTCATTTCAAGAACTTCTCGAGCCACTCCAGCACACCGTCGAACTGAACGATCTCGGCTCCCATATATTCGATCAGGAAGACGGCGTAGCTCACCATGATGATGCCAAAGGCGGCATTCTTGATAGTCGGAGAAAGATCGTTCAGCTTGATTTGCGGCGCAAAGCGCCCGAGCAGCATGAGGGATACGTCAATCAGAAGCAGCAGAGCCAGCACGGGCCCGGCGACCACGAGGGTCGTATGCATGATATGGTCGAGAAGCTTGATAAACTCCATTGCCCCCTGCTCGGTCAGGGGCGGTAGCAGTCGATACACGGGCCAGATCAGATAACTTCCGTAGAGGCACCTGACCATTGTCTGCAGGCCCCCCGATACAACGAAGATCGTAACCGCCGCAGTTCCGAGAAAGAGCCCCATTGCGGAGGTTTGACTGCGCGTCGCAGGATCGTCTACCTGGCTTGAGATGCCGCGCTGGGTATCAATGATGTCACCAACCGCTTGGATGCTCCAAAGTGGTATGCTGAGCAGAAAGCCGAATAATAGGCCGATAAATATCTCTTTCACGCCGAGGAGCGCGACCGCAATCATACGGGTGCCGGGATCCAGCGTCTGCAAGCCGCTCTTGATTTGCATCAAGCAAGGCAATCCAATCACAACCGTCGCGCTTGCGCGGATCATCCCGCTAATGTGCGGCCGGGTGAATACCGGATGAACCAGCATAATGCCAAGCGCCCGGGCCGCGCCAAGTCCGGCCGCAACGACGAATTCGACGGCAGTCTGAACCAGACTTTGCGTCTCGGTGGGTGACAACGCATCCATTTGAGCTCAGCTCGCCGCTCGCTTCAAGCCAATCTAATCGCCCGTGCCTCGCCATGATGCGAGTCGTCAAGCACTCTGCTGGTCATCTACCTCGTGTCCTAGCGGTTGCAGAGCGACATACCTGGCGCCAGGCCAGGTCATGCGCTTCAACTCTCCGCAGCCACGGCTGTCGCCAATAAGGTATGACCATTTCAAGATAGGACCCGCCGAATAGCGCCGCTGCAAGGCCAGCAAGCCAAGCTCCTTCTGGTCTCACCGGCCGCAGGGCGGTGCTGATGATCTGGAGGTTCGGAGCTTCCATCAATTCAACAGTTTGCGGCGATCGGTCTCGGGCGGCACCTTCATCGCGGCATGATCCATCAGAACGTTAAAACCGTGCGGCCGCTTGAGATCAAAGCGGTTCGCCTGTCCCCCTAGTTGATAGCTCGCCAGGTTAGGCATCGAGGGCCAGGCCTTACCGCAGGTCATTCCATCGTGAGCCAGATTTGAATTGAGTGGATGTCAATTTCAGATGAGATCATTCTTCCTCCGAAGGCCCATCGAGCCGAACAGGACAGTTCGGATATCTATCTGTCCCATGCTAGTGAGGCGAGCTTTCGGTAAGCTGACGAAACTCGCCTCTTCTGGTCACGGTTCACAATGAGGACAGACAAACGCGACGCCATAGCTTTAGGCCTGGTCAGCCTTGCGTTCCCCGCACTAATACCTCGCTGTAAGCGCGGGGAACTCAGTGAAGATATGCTGGGCTTGTTCGATTAGCGGCGCGCTCAGCACCGGGGCAAACAGAACGAGCACCGCGACGACGACGAGGAGCTTCACTGTCAGTGGCAAGGTTTGATCCTGCAGCTGGGTTGCTGCCTGCACGATGCCGATACCCAATCCGGCCACGAGAGCTGCCAGGAGCGGCGGCAGAACCCAGATCATGAACAGGACAAGTGATCGGCTCAGGTGGGTGAGGATGCTGGCTTCGTCCATCTCAACCTCCGGGCGTTGCGTAGCTTAACACCAATCCGTGCATGAGCCGCGACCAGCCGTCGATTGTGACGAACAGAAAGAGCTTGAAAGGAACGGATATCATTGTTGGTGACACCATTGACATGCCCATGGCCATCAGAATTGTCGTCACGATCAGGTCGATCGTGATGAACGGAAGATAGAGAAGGAAGCCAATCTCAAATGCACGCTTAAGTTCCGAGATCAAAAAGGACGGCACGAGAATTGCTAAATCATCGGCTGATGCGTTGCCGCGCATCTCATCCGACCAGATATGTTCCGTCGATGACAGGAAGAACGTGCGCTGTTCCTCAGTGGTGAACTTTTTGAGGTGGGCGCGCAGCGGCTCGCTGCCCTCCTTGGCGGCGATCAACCAGTCGTCGGCGGTTTGGTAGCGAAGTTGCGGATCAGTCACGCGATTGTAAGTCTGCTCGAACACTGGAGCGCCTATGAACACGGTAAGAATCAATGCAGCGCCATACAGGACGATATTCGGCGGTATGGACTGAGTTCCGAGCGCGTTGCGAACCAGGAAGAGAACGACAGAAACCTTTATGAAGGCGGTCGTTGTGACGACTGCGAACGCCAGCAGGCCAAGGCCGACCGTCGCCGCAAGAAGCGCGAGGATGCTCGGTTGAATGTCAACCATTGACTGCCAACCTGCTACGTAACCGGATCCCAAGCGCCTCACCGATGCGCACGATGTCGCCCCGGCCGATCAATTGACCGTTGGCTACAATATCGACTGGACCGTCCAGCGGCCGCCCAAGTTCGAACACGTGTCCCTCGTTGATGCTTCTCAACGTACCCAGCGGGATAGGCCAGCGGCCGCATTCAAAGACAAGCGTGATCTCAACACTGTCGATGTCGGCTTCCGAGGGCGGGATTGCTTGTCCCGTTTGGGAGCGTATCGTCATATCTACATACCTTAGAGGATGGGGTTGCAGGCGGAATGGTCCGCGAAGGACAAGTCTGTCGTCCGCGGCCTGCGCCGGCGCCCACAACTTGGCCGCCGTGAGGATCAGCTGGCTATGAGCAAAGGGAATGACGTCGGGCAGCAGTGCGTCGCCGGGCTGTGCTTGGCGAAGGAGCCTGACAGGCGCCCGCAGCGAGCCGATCTCTCTCGCAATCACGACCGGCAATTCCGACGAAATCTTGCCTTGCTCTCGCGGTAATTGGCCAATCAACTCGCCCAACAAGCGGAACGCAGAAGGAATCAGACCGTCAAGAGGCGCGAACAAGAACAGGCGGGCCTTTCCTGCCAGCGCTCCGATGGCAACATCGAGCTCCAGATAGGGGTCTTTCGCCGTTGCGTCTTCGATGCGGATCAGCTGCACATTCGATGCGAGCACGTTCTCTAATCCAACGATCCAGGGTGCCAGTGCAAGCTCGAGAACGAGCGAGCGGGTTGGGTCGGAGGGTAAAGTAAGGCCCTGCTGGACTGTTGAAATCAGTGTCTCGACGAGAAGGCGAGGCAAGGACAAAACAGCTGTCTCGCCTCCGGCGCGAAATACGCAGTCGAGCATCGACATGGCATATGGCTCGGACTGCCAGACAAGCCGGCTCACACGGATGGATAGCGGCTTGTCGCCAAGGCGGCTCTGCAGGACGGTGCGCCGTGCGGCAATCTCGTTGACCCACGAGACCACTTCATGCGCCAGCTTCACCGCTGGCTGAAAGAGTGCGGGTTCAGCCACGGCGCTTACCGACAGGTTGCACAGGCGCGGTTCGCGACGTCATAACAGAACCAGCCATTAGAATGCCCCGCTGATCGTCTGGCTGCGCGAACCACCCTGATATCGGAGCAAAACTTCATCGTCGGCGTCGATTTCGGCCGCAGACTCCGAACGGACGGCGGTCGCGCGCTGGACATTTCCCTCAATCTCTTGCCATTTCTGGCTCGCCGCCGAACGCCCGGCCCATAGTGCCCGCGCTTCATTCACCGCCCGCTGGGTCTCCTCGTGCGCGATGCGTGCCTGCACAAGCGCCTGACGCGCCGATTCGATCTCTGCTGCCAGTCGCCCAAGGACGAGGTGACACCGTCGATCGAGTTCGGTCACGGACGCTGTCTCGAGCTGCGCCAGTTCCCGATAAAGTTCAGCTTCGACCTTGGCGCGATGCTTCTGCGTGGCTTCAAGATCCTCAGACGCCCGCTGCAGCGCGTCGGCTGCAATTCGGCGCTTGTCTTCCATGCTCGACAATTCACGAAGCGCGCTTCGCTCCCTCATGTCTTTCACCAGCCGCAATTTCGACGCTTGCACGGGATTCAGGCCGTGAGACGCGACATCCATGAAACGGTCTCCTCAAAGCTGGACGGCTCGTCCTGTCCCTGGCGCAAGAATGCGCGCAGTTCCTCGATTGACTCGATTGCCCGATCAGTCAGCGGGTCGCTGCCGGGCTTGTATTCACCGACCTTGATCAGGAACTCAGCTTCATTGTAGCGCGAGAGCAGATCGCGGAAGACGGAAGCCGCCTTGCGATGTGGCGCGGAGGCGACCGCATCCATGACACGACTTCGGCTCGACAGCACGTCGATGGCGGGAAAATGCTCGCGCGAAGCCAGTGCGCGCGAAAGAATGATATGACCATCGAGAATGCCGCGCGACTCTTCGGCGATCGGATCGCCCGTGCCGTCACCTTCGACAAGCACCGTATAGAATGCCGTGATGGAGCCCCGCTCCCCCATACCGGCACGTTCCAACAGACCGGGCAACAGCGCAAAGACGGAAGGAGGAAAGCCGCGCCGGGTCGGCGGTTCTCCCGCGGCGAGGCCGATTTCGCGCATCGCACGGCTAAAGCGCGTCAGCGAATCCATCATTAGAACGACCTGCAGTCCTTGATCACGAAAATACTCCGCGAGTGCGGTCGCCATATGAGCGCACTGCGCCCGCTCCATTGCGGATCGATCGGATGTCTCAACGACAACGATCGTGCGCGCAATGGCATCTCCAAGATGACGCTCAATGAATTCACGCACCTCGCGGCCGCGCTCTCCTATGAGTGCAACTACGGTGACATCAGCGGCCGCCCCTTTTACAATTTGCGACATCAGCGTCGACTTACCGCACCCAGCATCTCCATAGATTCCGATCCGCTGACCTTCGCCACACGTCAGAAGCCCATCCAACACGCGAACGCCGAGAGGAAATGGTTGCTCGATGCTACGCCGTTTCATCGGGTTGGGTGCCCTGCCGCGGAGCGGACAAGTATGGACCGTCTTTATGGGCCCCTTGCCATCGAGTGGACGACCGAAGCTGTCGATCACGCGACCGAGCAGGCTGGGCCCGACTGACACTTCCTGCATGCGCCCGGTTGGGACCACTTCCGCGCGGTGTGACAGCCCCGCCATATCGCCGATAGGCGTCAGCAGAACCCCATCCGGCAACAAACCGATGACTTCGGCCTCAAGCGCCCATCCCGATGCGTGATCCTGCAACAGGCAAAGTTCTCCGACACGGGCCCCTGGTAATACGGCATGAAGTAACGTGCCGATCGCCCGCGTGATCCGTCCCCGCACAGCACGCGTATCGACGTCCTTTGCCGCGGACCTTACAGATGCCAGCGCCGCATGCAAATCTCCTTCTCCGGCCGCTTGATCATGGTCTGATCGTTGCACCGTCACGATTCGCCTTCCTGAGAGGACGGATCAAGCCTGAGACGTAATTTGCGGAGCTGTGCGGCAAGTCCTAAGTCCACATTGCCGAACTCGCTCCACAGAACGCACTGGTCAGGCCCCATAGCCGGGTCCGGATCAATTCTGACTCTCGGCCGACCATCCGTCCCGTCGAACGCCTGGAATTCATGTCTTAGTGCATCAGCGTTCACAGGAGACACGTGAAGGCATACTTCTGCGCTGCCATATCTTTGCTCGACGGCGTGACGAACGGTTCTTACCAGCATCTCGCCGGGATCAAAGGAGCCCAGCAGGTCGGTCAATATCTCAAGGACGAGCTGTGGCAACTCCTGCTGCAGAACGGCTTTTCGCCGGGCCACATCGGAAGCAGCTCGGGCGATCAGCTGTGCCATTTCGTCCGATCCTGACCTAAGACCCTCGCTGTGGCCGCGCTCCCGCTCTTGCTGATGGGCTTTGCTTGCCCACCTGCGGACCTGCCGCAGATAGCGGTCGGCTAGCGCACGCGTCTGCACCGCATCGTACCAGATGCCCAGTTCCGCGGCTGGTATGAGTGGACCAAGCGGCCGTATCCGTGGGCTATCTGGCCGGGCTATTTCATCGGCCGTCATGCCGCTGGCGCCTCGCTGGCCAAGTGGGCTACCACCAAAGACAGCAAACGACTCGCTGCGTTGTGGTGTTCGGCTGCTGGGGATTCGGCGGCGGTCCCCACAGGTAAACGGAAAAGGACCCGCACACGGTCAAGCTCTGATGCGTCCTTGAGCCAGGCACCAAGGCACGCATGTCCGTCATGTTCAATCTGGCTCGATAGTTTATGCGGATCGACAATCGATGTGGTCGCGACCGCGGCAGATAAGTGTCGGATTGAGAATGCATGCGCTTCCGCACCAATATTTTCGATCAGAATCGCCACATCATGCTTTGACACAAGCTTCAGCACCGAGCGGGCGTGCCAGATACTGCCAGCGAGCAGGGCCGCCCGACGCGGATCATGCCCGAGCAGAACGTCCCTGCCCCAGTCAGTTCCGTTCGAGGCCTCCTCACTTTTCAGCAGCAATTCGGCCAGTCTTTGCTGCAGCCTCGGAGTCTTCTGCAACTGCAGTACTGTGGCCTCCGACAGGAGCCCATCAAGATGGCCGGCCAAACGGCTGGGATGGATCAAGGCGGCAAGCTCGCGCAGGCGATCGGAATGCGCGTTGAGTAAATGATTCTGGTCGGGGAATACCATCGATACGGACCTGAATGCCCGCCTACTTCGCATCGGAGGAGAGCTTTTTGCCAACGGACTGGACCGCTGGCTTGCTGGCACCACTGCCGCGATTCATCAGCTTACGCCAGGATTGGCGAAGTTGGCCACCACGTACGCTCAGCAGTACGCAAGATAGGATACCCAATACACCGAGCGCACCTCCTGCGCCGATCGCAATGGGAGCCGAAACGAACCTGGTTGACTCGTGCGAAGCTGCCGCTGGCGTAACCGAGACCTCATGCTGAGTCCGCTCAACGGGCACGAACACGACCGCCACCTTGTCGTATGATAGACCTTCGATGCTGTTGGCGACGAGCATCTTTATCTGCGGCAGCAAGGCTGAGAGCTTCGCGTTGGAAGCGTGCCGAATGAAAACCGACGCCGAGGACGGGGTTGCATCCTGCCGCAAAAGATCATTCTTCGGCAGAACGACATGAACACGGGCGGAGAGAACCCCATCAATATCGTTGATCGTGCGCGACAATTCTTCGCTGAGGGCATAGACGTAGCGGGCCCGCTCCTCGACCGGAGAGGCAACGAGCCCCGACCCCTTGAACACCTCGCCAAGGCTCTTGAAGGGCTGGCGCGGCAAGCCTGGTCATTTAGCAACTCGATGGAATAGGCGAGCTGCTTTTCTTCCACCTGAATGGTGCTCGTCCCATCCTTGCCGATAACCCGGATGGCATCGACACCCCTGCTCAGCAGCAGCCCAAGCATCTCGTTGGCGTCACGCTCCTGAACTTTGGTATACAGATCGGTTTTGCAACCGGTGAGCATCGGTAAAAGCAGCAGCAGAACAAGAGCATGAAGCCGCTTGCTCGCGGGCCGACCGTTACCGATCTTGCCTTTCGTCGAGACAGCCAACGGCTCGCTCAGCCTGCCGATAGAAGCTTATTCAGAGATGAACTGACGGCACCTGTCCCTTTGGAGATGAGCGAAACCTGGACGACGCCGTTGTAAACATCGCGCAAATTCGTCAGCGCCGAATCGAAATGATCCGCACCTTCCGGCTTGCCCGCCGAATGCACCTCGACTTGCTGCGGCCGCAGGAGCGGTTGCGCGGCCGGCCCAAGCTGGAAACTCTTCGCGGGATCAGGGTCGCCGACGAGCGTCGGCGAAACTGCACCTCCAGGAAATGGTTTGCCCTGGTGGATAGCAGAAATGCCCTGAAGGACGCGATCGCCAAGCGGGCTCGCCGGCGTGACTGCGCGCTGCACTTCCGGCACCAATGACACCGGCGCGCGCTCGGTCACAGAAGAGGGGCCCCCCTGTTTCAAGGCGGCCTGCGCGAGACTCTCGTGAAACTGAGCGTGTGCCAGCGAACAGCCGCTGGAGGCACACTCGACGGGGTTGGCAGAGACCGACGCAATTCCAAGCCACATGGGAGAAATCATTTCTGTCACGTTGTGAGATTAGCCATTCGCTCGCATGAATGGGCTGGCACCCTAGAGAGGCAAGCTGACCAAAAGCTGACGAGCACCCGTCATCGAATGATCACGGTTGGCTTGCAATTTCTGGCGAAGCGCCGGCCTCCAAATTTTGGGACGAATTCCGATGCTTAGTCTCAAGTAGAAGAAAATCGCAGAAATGCTCATCTCGTCTACAAGGCTGCATATCTTGAAGAAAGTTCTCTATGTTGGTGTTTTCATTTGCTTGGGCGCCATCAAGGCGCTCGGCGCCCCGCTGGCGCTGCCTTCGACGCCGTATAGTTACACAGTGCTGGATCAGGACCTCGCGGCCGCGCTGCAGGAGTTCGGCAACAACCTCAATATCAGAGTCGATATCAGCACGGGGGTGAAGGGACGAATTCGCGGGCGAATGCCGGATCTCCCACCGCGCGAGTTCCTCGAACGGTTGACCAATCTCTACAATCTTCAATGGTACTACGATGGGCTGGTGCTCTACGTATCTGACGCGCATGAGGTGCAAAGCCGCCTTCTGGTCTTGAGTCCGATCAGCTTTGACGCATTCAAGGCGGCGCTCGACGCACTCAACATCTCGGACGACCGCTACCTCGTGAGAGCCGTACCGGGAGATGGCCTCGTCTTCGCGTCCGGTCCGCCTCGCTTTATCGCGCTTGTGGAGCAGACACTCAAAGGACTGGTGGCGGAGGCACAAGCGCGACGAAACCCGCACGGAGCCGAACAGCCACCGCATGAGTCGGTTTTGATGCTGTTTCGCGGATCTTCCAGCGTGGTCGTTCGCGAAGGACGCCCCAATGACGTTCCTTCGCCCGCACTATCACATCAAGACGGCGCGGTTCACGCACCTGATACTGGTAAGAAATGAACGGATGATAACAGATAGGTTGGGAAGAGGTGTAATTTCTACTTATGCCCTCTGTCAGCTTTTCGAAAGCCGCTGCTGTCATGATTAGAGGGCGGCTGTCCAGCGGCGATGCCGCAGGACAGGCAATAAACGTCCGGGCCCGCACCACGGGATGCGCGAGCCGGATCCGGGCAAGCAGTATCCGTGACCTGCTTTGCAGCCTTAGCGCTTCATGCGAGCCTTTGAAATGCTCTACGAAGTCCGTCATGAACTTCGTCGCATCGGATGAGAGCCACTCTTTACTGCAAAAGGAGGAACAGGATGGACTTCAATGCGCTAAGCGGAGCAGACAAGAGCCCACCACCCCACTCGGCCTCACCGCCCGCCGATCGAAGTGAGTTTGAGCGTGAACTGATGGCATTGCATGAAATGCCCGAATACAACCAGGACCTGATTTGGCAGGAACTGGGAGGCCAATCATCGCGCGGCGAGCCGTCATTGATTGGCAGCGAGCAGTCCAATTCCCAACAAGCGGCCGCTCAAGATCGCGCGGAAGCCTCCGATTTCGGCAACGACCCTGTTTGGCAAGATCTTGAGCATGGACTCCTACGGGCGGGGTCGCCTCACGCAGGACTGTCCCAAGCGGGACCCGCGCTGCCCGCACGCATCGCGCCGCCGGAACTTGGCGATTTCGTCATGGCGAACGGATATCTCGCCAGGGACAATTGGGTCTTCATCGGCCAAACAGCTACGCCTGCTCAGATCGAGATGTTGAGAGGCCGTGACGTCATGCCGAGCAGAAATGTCCGGACTACAACGTTCACCATCTTGGGTGTGCCTCACACGGCACAATGGCGCGCAGAAGGGTTCATTCGTCTCGAACCGTCGCTGGACGCCGCCCTTGGGCCTGCAGGTTCGAGCGAACATCCTGGTGACGAAGCACAATGACATTGACAGATGCAGAGGTGCATCTGAGATCCGAGGTGTCCGGAGTACCATGCGCCGCCCAAACTTTTGGGCGATGGATTGATTCGTGCGTCCACCCCGGCAATCTGATCCGATCATGCTGCATCGCCTCGATCGGGCAGACGCCAACACACTTGTTTGATACACAGGCACGAGCTGGCTGAGCGCTGGTGAGTTGCCGAGAGATGTTGCGGAACCGGGGATGTGTTGCATCAATCAGCACACGCGAATCCTGCGAAGAGCGGCAGACTCGTTGATCTGGCTGTCGCAGAGGAGAACGACCAAGCACCCAAGCAAGCCGATGCCGAATTGAGGACACCTCGTCGCGTTGAGCGACGCCATTTCGCAACTCATTGTGAAATCCTTTGAGCGCCGTCAGCTTCTCGAAAGCTAATCGCTCCTACCATACGGCGTGAATATCTAGACGGCGATATGCCTATAGATTGTAGCCAAACTGAGCGCTGGGAGCGCTGTGCAATCGGAAGCAAGCGGTAGGAGTCGTTGAGGCCTATCGACATTTCTTGCTCGTTGTTCGCCGCGATCTCAGGCTGCGCCACATAGCCAGCTAGTGGTGCGATCTCAAATCAGAGGACGTATGATGTCAGTCAACAATCTGCCGCTAACCACCAGCTCGAATTTGGCTTTGTCGGGGCTAGCTTCCGGGCCCTCGCCGGCGCGTGACTTTTCAAGCTTCGAGGCGGTGCTGGTCAGTTTGTCGTTGAAGGGCACGACTGACGAGCATTCCCCACCGCAAGGTCCGACGACCGAGGACTCGGCCAAGCAACTCACGGAAGAACTCACGCAAGAGGTGCGGAACATTATCCCGCCGGAGATCAAGGCCGCACTGGACGCATGTCAGGAGACCCCCGAGCCGTCCTCCGAGGAAGCCTCCTCCGCTGCGAACGCCCCAAAGATCGCAGAAGCTCCCGTACAAAGCTCCAGAATCACGTGGAACAGCGGCACCCTGACTGAGGCCGAGCTGCAGATTGTGTCGGTGCTGATCCGACACAAGGACAAATGCCCTCTGGATTGGAAATCTCTGGGAGATTTGGCCAACGATCCTTCCACACCGCCGGATCTAAAGGCGGCGATCGAGGCACTGCAGCGGGACCCCGAGCTCTTCTACGCGATAGGCTCGCAAGGCGACGGCCACTGCGGCGGCAAGATCAAGGCAGGTGATCTCTCCGGCTTCTCCGATTACCACCCGCAAGTTGCTGAGTTCCAGGAGCAGCGGGCAAAGAACTATACGCAAAACTACATCCCCTCCGACGGCAGCGGGAATGGCGAGCCATCGGTTATGATGCTGAGCGATGCATTGCGCGAGCTCTATCGCTATTCCGACAACCTGCCCAAGAACCTAAGCCTTTCGGATTTCAAGCAGATCATCGACGGCGAAGCTAAGACGGGCAAATGCCCGCCGCAGGTTCTCGCGGCCGCTCAATACTTCCTCGACCATCCGGATGAATGGAAGCAGTTGTACGGTGGCTCGATAGACAAGGTCCACAAAGAGGACTTCCTGCAGGTTGCTTCATCATCTGTGAATCTCACGAAAGCCGAGCTCGATACGCTCGACACGATCAGCAAGAACCAAAGCGCCTTTTTCGGGAAGGGCGATCTCACGCGGGAAAAGCTGGCGAGCATGGCCGATGACAAGAGCCTCGCGCCCGAGGTGCGAAAGGCGGCCTCCCAGCTGCTGTCCGATCCTGTGCTGTTCGGGTTAATGAACAACGCGATTACGGGCTACAAAACCCACCACAAGTTCTTCGACTTCGGCGGCGGCCATACGGTCGATTCCGGCAATATCAGCAAGAGCGACTTCAACCAGTTCTTCAGCAACATGTCCGGTGCGAACCGCACCGTTCAACATGTGAAGACGCATGCCGCCCGAACGGCCGCCGACAAGGACGCGGTCGCGGACATGACGATGGGCGTGGCAGACCAACCCGACGTCAAGTCTCCCAAAAAGAACGGTGGCGCCTTCATGCACGCAATCAATGACGTGCTCAAGGTTGGCTCTAAGGTACTCGACTGGGCTGCGACAGCAGTCGGTGTACTTAGCTTCATTCCAGGCTTGGGCGAATTGGCCGATCTGGCGTCAATGGTGCTCGAAGCCGAAGCGCAAGCTGCAAATCTTCTTCACACCGCCATCAGCGGTGGCAACATAAAGCAAGCGCTCGAAGAAGCCGGCCTGAGCCTTGCGGCACAGGCGGTAGGCTGCATCGGCGGCCCTGAGGTCAAATTGGCAATGCGAGAAGGCTTGGTGAAGCAGGCAATTCAAGAAGCGGCCACGGCGGGGGTCAACCTCCCGGTTTCGGTAGCCCAGTCCTACGCGGAGGACTACCTGAACAACTTGAAGGCTCGCATCGAGTCCGAACGCATGCAAGCTGCAGGCGCTAACGCCTAGTCGGATCACACTATCTGTCAAGATAAGGCTGAAAACGCCGGTCGAGCTTGTGCGGCTTACGCGCGGTCGGGTCTCCCTGCCGAGCAGTCGGTTGCGCAAGCTCTACCATCCTCGATGCCGTGCGCCGGATCCGAGGAACTTGCTCGCTCTTCACTGCTCACAATTTATGTAGGCCGCGCCCGATCGCGCGAGGGCCGACCTCAAATCCAGTCTGCCGCTGCGAACGTCAATCGGCTGCATATGCAGCCCGGCAAGAAGGTCGATGCATTAAAGCCGCGCGACAGAACCGGTCAGAGGTGCGGAGCCTGCCGGCTTGCGCAAGGATCAGAAGCACGCTGATCGCGGAGCGCCAGGGCGAAGGACCGCTTCTCGAGCGGCAGGCTGCTGTTCGCTCTCGTGAAGGCGGACCCCGATTGACGGATCCTTCATGAGCCCTCCAGGACCGAGGGATCATCCTTGACCGCGCAATCGCCGTCAATCTCGCTTTCCGCCCCGCTCCAAACCAGGTCAAGCTCCGTCCCGCTGCGCCCGGTTGCAAGAAAATTGTCAAAAGACCCCGCGGGCATCGAAAGTGACGTCAGCCCCGGGACTGCAGCGCAGTCGACTTCAAACGCGATCTATTAATAGTCGCGTTAACATCCGCCTGCTGAAGCTTTCGACTTGATGAGCAGCGATCCGACGCGATCGAGCTCCACAAACGAACGTTTGTCCTGGTACATACCATCTGATCTGCAGCTTTCGCAGATCCAGCATCGGCCCATTGCATTTTGTAGACCTCGTCAGCTTCTCGAAAGCTAACGTTTGCACATTGGTGGGCGGAGACTGCCTCCATTGGCACGATTGAATTGACAGAGGAGAACCCGATGCGCGTTACAAGCTCCAGCGCCACTGGGCACGTTGATGCCGACCTCCATGCGGCTGGCGGCAAAAGCAGCGGCAAAAAAGGATCTCATAAACCTGACGAGCGCGATGATCATGGCCGATCGCCAGACGCGAACATTCCCGTAAACGGCGGCGCGTCCACTCCAGGCGGAACCACGCGAGAAGCCGCTATGCAGCAAGCATTCAACGTCGCTCTCGGAGCCGCTGCTCTACAGCTTGCAAATAGTGCAATGAGCAATTTCGACGACGTCATGGCCGAAACAGAAGAGGATTCCTGACTTCGCATGTTGCGGCGTCAGGAAAATCGGAGCCGCACGTTGCGGCGAAATTCAAGCAAACAGGAGAACTAATATGACTAAAGGTGTTGGTGCAGCTGGCACCGCTACTGCTGTCGCCGGCTCCACGGCTGCTGAAGTTGCCGGCGAGGCGGCATTCCAACGGCAACTCGCCGCTCTGACTACCACAAGCACCAAGGCTGCTGAGAGGGATGTGGAACTTCGCGTCGTCTCGACGGAGCTCTCGACCGTCAAGAAAGCAGCCGACGAGCGGGTGCAGTAAGGTATGAGGCGGGGCGATGTACGTCGCCCAGTTTCCCGGGCTGCCTAGTCCGTGAAGTCTCAACGGGCCGTACGGTTTTGCCGTACGGTTCCGTTCGCTGTTCAGGAGAGCGACCGTGAATGAACCACATTGCCAGCGCTTCGAAGTGCTGCTGGGGTGCTATTCTGGGCTGACAGGTAAAGTGGGGGTCAGATCGTGTCTGATCGGCAGCAGCCTCGATGCTGATTTAATCTTTGTCGAACAAGGCCTCGAGCCGCACCATCTTCGTGTCACCCCGCATTCCAACTCGATCGAGATCGAGGCATTGGCGAGCGACGTTCGTGTCGAGGGGCGTGAGACTGTTTTGCCAAACACGCCGATCGTTGTCCCTCTTCCTGCCGTCTTTCATGCCGGAGAAATGTCGATCCGGTGGTCTATCGAGGGTCTCGAAAAAGCTGGCTCTATCGATCGCCGGCGTGTATCGCTCGCCGGACTCGCCATGGTCGTTATCAGCTTTGCCGCGGTTGGCACATTCTCGACCAGTTTTGTCCAGACCGACACGGCTGCAGTACCAAGTCCGCCTCCTGCCGCGGAGGTTGCACCCAAGCTGGCGCTCAGCGCTCCTGATGCTCCGGCCACCGATACAACTGCGGAGCTGCTACAAGAGGAAGTTGACAGAGCAGGCCTTGTCGGCATCAAAATTGGTTCTGCGCCCGGCGTTGTCACCGCCGACGGCAGCGTTACGCCCGCTGCACTTGCCACTTGGCAAAACATCCAGCAACGGTTGGATCGCGATAGCAACGGCGCTTATACGCTCGTCAATGCAGTCGTCGTCAAGGATGAGAAGACACCCTCTGCAATTGGGATCCAGGCGGTGTGGCGCGGCAGCGACCCTTATATCGTCATTGCTGGTCAAAAATACTTTGTTGGCGCGCTTTTGAGCAATGGATGGACCGTCAACGGAATTGAGGAAGGGCGTGTGTTGTTGAGCCGGAATGGCCGGCTTGCCGCTCTGTCCTATTAGCCTTTCAGGCCGCAGGTAAGGAAGCAAAGTGCCATGACTAGGCTGCCCCCGAATCCCGTCGAGTCTGGCACCTCTTTTCAGGGACCAAACGTCGATCATCATGCATCTGGCATCACGCCGGGCAGTTCTCGAGCCAGGTCCATCGGGATTGACCGGACGCGTGGCAATGATGACAAGAGCCGCAGCGCACTTTCCCGGCATAACGACGCGCCGGATCGCTTGGTTGAAGCCACGATCGATAGCGCGCTCGAACTCAGCTCGATCAATGCGATTTCGCGCGTCAATCTCGACGAGGCCCGCGCCGAGCCAGGCCAGATCGAGCCGGGCTCGGAACTCGCGTGGCTTAACGGGCCTAATCTCGCGCATAGCCTGCTCTCTTTCGTGACGCCGCGCCTACGTCATTCGCACGTTCTGCGTCCTGAGCAACACGGCCCTCTTTTGGAGCGTTTAGCCAATACGCTATCTGCCGCGCCAGAGGATTTGGTGGCACGTGAAGGAGCCGCCCTTCTGCAGCTGGAGCTGAAGCGGTTAATCCTACTCCGGCAGAGCCACAACGGCTTGATCAAAGGCTAGCAATGGCCGAGCCAGGCAGCGTGCAACACGTCACATCTTCACAACCGCCAAACATTTCCGAAGCAGATGCTGACGAGCTGGTCTCTGGGCCGGAGCGAGATTTGCTCTGCGTGCTTTCTTATATTTATCTATCGTGCGGGCAGAGCGCAAAGAGCCTGGCTCTGTTGCGGCTGGTTGCTCACGAACAGTCTCGAGACATCGGCCTGCTGCGGATCCTGGCCTATGCTCTCATCTCGGAGCGTCGCGGTGACGAAGCACTGTCGGTATTGGATCGGCTTGACCAACTAGATGACGAACCATCTTCATCTATGCCCTTGATGCTAATGCGCAGCCACGCCCTACGCCACGCCGGCCGCATGACCGAAGCGCAGGCCACCTTCAAGCGCTATGTCTCATTGCGGGGCAACATTGCTGCAGCTAGTCAACAATAAGGCTTTTCATGGCCAACGTTTTACGAAATCTCATCACGCGCGCGCCTGCGCACCCGGATTTGATGGTCGCGCTGATGCTTCTTCTGGCGATCGGAATGATGATCATGCCGATCCCGATCGTCGTGATCGATATGCTGATCGGCTTCAATCTGGCTTTGCCATATTGCTGCTCATGGTCGCCCTGTATCTCAACACGCCACTCGACTTTTCGTCGCTGCCGGGCGTCATCCTGATCTCCACTGTTTTTCGTCTCGCTCTTACCGTTGCAACGACGCGGCTGATCCTGTCCGAGGGTGACGCCGGCAGCATTATCCATACGTTCGGCGATTTCGTCATATCCGGCAACATCGCCGTCGGCATTGTCATATTCCTGATCGTAACCATGGTGCAATTCATGGTTCTCGCCAAGGGCGCCGAACGAGTGGCAGAGGTGTCGGCGCGCTTCACGCTTGATGCGCTCCCGGGCAAGCAGATGGCGATCGACGCGGAACTGCGCAACGGCCATATCGACCAGCATGAAGCCCGCAGCCGGCGCGGCGTGCTGGAGCGGGAAAGCCAGCTTCACGGCGCGATGGATGGCGCCATGAAATTCGTGAAGGGCGATGCCATCGCCGGACTCATAGTCATTTGTATCAATATGCTAGGTGGCATCACGATCGGCTCGCTCTCCAGGGGCATGTCCCTTGAGGAGGCGATGCATCAATACACTATCCTGACGATCGGTGATGCGCTCATTTCGCAGATCCCAGCGCTGCTGCTGTCAATTACAGCCGCAACCATTGTCACTCGTGTCAACGGTCCTTCCAGACTCAATCTCGGCGCTGATATCGTCAACCAGCTTACGGCCAGCACACAAGCGCTCCGGCTGGCCGCCTGCGTCCTGCTTGTGATGGGACTCGTTCCTGGCTTCCCTTTGCCCCCCTTTGTCATACTGGCCGCGCTCTTTTCCGCCGCCAGCTTTGTCAAGGTTGGCGTGCCAGAGAGCAAGACCGCTCCCAAGGCCGGCGTCAGTCCCACCGGTTCGGCTCCCGCGGCCACGCAGAGTCAGAAGCAAACCGTGCCGGCCGAAGCACTTCCGATTACCCTGTTGCTGGCGCCGAACCTGATGAGGGCAATGGACGTGAGGGAACTCGAGCAATGCGTCGCACGGGTTTCAGCACTGGTCTCAGCTGATCTGGGTATCACAATTCCACGCATTCCCGCCCAAAGCGCCAACCACTTGGCCCGATCGCAATTCAGTGTGGCCGTCGAGGGCGTGCCCGTAGAAGAGGGCGCTATTGATCCGACAAAGCTCTTGCTTGATGACGACGTAGCGAACATCGAATTGAGCGGCATCCCCTTCTGGCAGGATCCAGACACGAATCGGATCTGGATCGAACAGGGCCATGCGGCTGCTCTCAAAGCGGCCGGCATAGGGCATCACGGACCGAGCGAAATCATCGCCTTGCGCGTCCGGTCCACGTTGACGCGCTATGCACAGCGCTTGGTTGGCATTCAGGAAACGCGCCAGTTGCTTGGCCGGATGGAGCAGGAATATGCCGATCTGGTGAAGGAGGTGCTGCGCACGACACCGATCCCTCGGATCGCGGATGTCCTGCGTCGTCTGCTGGACGAGGGCATCCCCATCCGGAACACCCGCTTGGTTCTGGAGGCGCTTGCGGAATGGAGCGAACGGGAGCAAAACGCTGTACTGCTCACCGAATATGTGCGCTCTGTTCTGAAGCGGCAGATCTGTCACCGCTATGCCAACGCACATCGCGTTGTGGCTGCCTTTATCGTCGAGCGCGAGACTGAGGATATCGTGCGGGGTGCCGTGCGCGAGACCGCCGTCGGCCCGTACCTCGTTTTGGAGGACCGGCAAAGCGAAATGCTGCTCTCCCAATTTCGCCAGATCCATTCGAGCATCGCGCGCAGCCAAAACCAGCCAGTTATTCTGGGTTCGATGGATATCCGGCGTTTCGTTCGCGGCTTTCTCACCCGCAACGGAATCGACCTACCTGTCCTTTCTTATCAAGACCTCGCCGCGGATTTCACGGTCCAGCCGATCGGATCCGTGAAGCTGGCACCTGCCAAGGACAAGAGCCCTTCGCCGGGCGGTCTCCTGAGCGCTGCGAGTTGAGACAGCACGAGCAGGCCATGAATTCAAGTGGAACCAAACGTCGGCGGCGCTTGTGCTTCGCTAGTCCAGGCCCATGGTCGGTTCTGCCTGCGATGATCACTATTATGATGCTCACCGGTTGCGCGAGCCTGTCCGATCTTCGCGAGCAGTGGTCCACGTCAGACCTAGCAGACGCCAAAGAGTTTGATCCGGCCATGCGCGAGCGCATCTCGCGCGCTCTCATTGATGCTGATGAGCAGAATCTACGCGCGGCCTTGGACCAACGACCGGACAACGTCAATGCGGCAATTTCTCTTGCGCGGGCCTTGTTGGCGCGCAACTCCTCAGATGAGGCACTTCAGGTGCTCAATGAGGTACTATTGGCAGCCCCCGGCGACCTGCGCGCATTGAATGCAAAGGGCGTCGTGCTCGATCAACAGGGGCGCCACGAGGAGGCGCAAGTGCTATACCGTCAAGGCCTCGCGATCGAGCCCACAAATTCAATGTTGCGCAACAATCTCAAGCTGTCGGCCGCACTTGAAGGCAAGACGGGTAGCCAAAACTCCAATCAGGAGTTGCAAACTGGCGACCAGTACACGTTAGCCAGATCGAGATCTCACAGCCAACAGCGGTAAATCGCGGATGCCTACCATGTCGGTCGTCTGACCGACAGACAGCTGGATAATGAGATTACAGGGCACATTTGCTTTCGAACGATGTTGTCGCGAGGAGCCCAACTTTATCGTGTACAATCGCGAGAGCCGAGCGCCATCTCTTGGCTGGATGGCGTGAGCCCGACACGCCCTCGCTTCGATGGAGCAGGCCTCTACCCTCAATTAGAAGCCAATAGGTTCAAACCGATCTCTCACACGACTGCCTAACCAAGTCATCCAGCCACAATTCCATATCTTGAATTTACCCATTCTCGGGCAGCGGATCTTTGAATCGTCCGGCCACTTCAACGAGGACACGCAGTCGAACAATCAAAATATCTCTCAAGCTCCGCAACTGCACGGTCTTCCCAATCTGCAGCTTGCGCCAGCAATGAGCCCCCTTGGATTGGCCGAAATGCGGCAGCCTGCCGGCACAGAGACGCAATCGCGCGATAGCGGCGCACATTTTCCATAACGGCCAGTCCGATCATGTGCAGATATTTCCCCTGCGGTCCCAGGCGAGAACTTGCTGCATAACAGTTTTTGATCCGTTAGCGGCAAGGACGAAAGGCGTGAATGGTTGGCAGATTCTTGCCGGCTTGACGGCCGATGAACTTTCCCGAGGAGGACGTCTTCCATCAAGCGCGTCTCGGCGACGCCGGCCAAGGTCGCCGTTGCTCCGCGTTTGCTCGGCAACAAACTCAGCCAGGCAAGAGCATAGATGACGAACAGGATCGAGCGCGCTTCTCGGCTTACACATCAATCAAGCGACCTGTAATGCTGATTGGCTTCCAATGTGAAGTCACAAGCGGCCAACGCATTGTCAACCCCCTCGACGAGGCCAAGGATTGGGATCGACTCCGACGCAGTTTGACATCCCTTGGTGCCAGTCCGAACCCCGGTGCCATGCCACACGACAGTGCACGGTCCAGGCTGACCTATCCCTAGGCCGAACCAGCGGCGTCGCTGGAGCTTGGCACACTAAAAGTACCTGTCAGCATGACAGCCCCGCGGAGGCTGCACTCTCGACGTCGGCGCATCATCTTCCCCCTCCAATTGAGGAGTCTGGTTTTCGATTTGCAGCCCTAGGCCACAAGTACTTGCTGCCCTTTCGGGTGGCGCTTCGGCCAAGGCAGACGTCTCCGATCTAGAATCAACTCGCCAAAGCATCTAGGTGACGGTACGTGTAGTTTGCAGCAGACTGCTGTACGAGCGCACGATTCACGATGGCACGCTGGAGCGCTCGCACCGCGATTAGGGGCACTCAGATGATCACGCCTGTTCAGCGGCACTGGAGTCCAAACGAACTATTCAATTCTCTTACGCCAACGATGTTCAACGCTGAGCCATCGGCTATATGTGCGCGTTGGAATAAATTGTGGCCTGACCTATACACGGAATATGACGCCCGGCACCTGAAACAAGAGTTAGCCGACCGAAAACTCATCGTTAGCGATGAAGCTGCGGCATTCTTCAACGCCTGGGCGATCGACGAGGAGCGCCACACCGATGGCTTCATCCGCATCATTGAACTCGTCGCTAATGGATCCGAAAAGGATCTTCGGGAGAGATTGGACGGTCGGTCGCACGATTTTGGTCCAATCGTTGAGCACCTGAAGGATGAATTCTCCCTCATGGTTATGATTGCATTTGATGAGATGTGCACTTGCCGTGCCTATGCAGCAGAGAAGCCCTTCTATGACGCCCTTGGTAACAACACGTTTCATCACTGGCTGAGGGAGGTGATTGCTGACGAGGCGGTTCACTCGATGAACGCCGTCAATGTTATCCGTGCGCGCTACCGCGACCGCATTGGCCGAGTGGACTCAATTCTCGATAATCTAATCCGCGCGACCGAAAGTCTATGCTATTCCGGAACCTTCGTCCTCGACTACTTCGGCGCAGTTTACTCTAAAGAACTGCTCGCCAACTCTCGCATCGTGACCATGAGAAATATCGCCAGGCCATTCTCTTTGTAGAGCAGAATGTTGACAGCGAGCCTATCGAAACTTGAGTCGGCGCCACATCGCCGCCCTGCCCCGTCAATTTCCGTTGTGCCAGTTGACTCCAGCTTTTCGTTTGCGTTCGAGCGTTTCGAATTTCGACGATCGCATCGGGAACGCCCGATCTTCTACAAGTCCGCCCTAGCTCGATAGATGCAGCTGTCGTCACGCGCGATGTTGTCGGACCGGCGCCCGGGCGATTTGCGTCGTCGCGGATTTACGAACTAACGAGACGCATTCTAGCGAAAACGTCGTCACGCTTTTGGAGATACTAGATCAGGCCAACCCATGTCGAACGAGCTAGATCCGCGACTACTCTCCAGGCAGTGTAGCACCACCTTAAGCGTGTTTACATCGATACTACAAGCTGACGCCGCGTAAGGTTCACGTCCTTCATGACGATCCAACGATCGGTAGATAGAACGCTATCGCAACGATCATCAGGCTCACGGCTGATCCTTCGACGCCCGGCCTTCCGGCTACTCACGATCCTGACGTAAATCACGAGCAGGAGCGATTACTTGCTACTCTCAGCGTGCGCCGACGTCTCAGTCAGACCGCGCAACTCGCTCGATGTTGAAAACGTTGGTCAACCTGAGGAGCTCTCGCGTCGAAAATTCAATTACCCTTCTTTCTGCCATGTTCTCACCCAAAGCAGTAACGCGCCGATTGCGCACTTCGCGCGCGGCAAGAGCGAGTGCCTCAGGAGAATTCAATGGTGAAGCCAGTTGTGATTGTGGTGGGTGCAGACAAGGGAGGAGTCGGCAAGACGACCGTATCACGAACGCTGCTGGACTACTTCAGCGTCAACAACGTGCAAACACGCGCTTTCGATACGGAGTCTCCGCGGGGAACGCTGAAGCGCTTTTATCCCGAGATCACCGAGATCGTCGACATGACGACGACCGCGGACCAGATGAAGATTTTCGATACCCTGAACTCCGGGCTATCTGTCACCGTCATCGACGCTCGCGCCGGATTGCTGTCCTCAGCGCTGGCCTCCTTGCGCGACATCGGATTTCTGGATTCGGCGCGGTCCGGCCAGGTTACCTTTGCCGTATTCCACATTCTAGGATCGTCTATCGCTTCGCTCGACGAGATCGAGGAGACCGCTAACTTCATGAGCGGAGCAAAGTACTATCTGGTCAAGAACTTCATCAACGACACTCAGTTCTTCCAGTGGGACCAGTCGACCTATAACTCCTATTTTCACCGCATCAAACAGGCGACCGAGTTGACCATCCCGAAACTTAACGAGATGGCCTATGAGCAGGTCGAAGTCGCATCCGTCCCGTTCGTAGATTTCGTCGCAAACAAGGGCCGCAACGATGAGCCCGCGAACAACTCCTTCGTGCTACGCGGTTATGTCCGGCACTGGCTTGCAAATGTCTGGAGCGAATTTGATCGCATCAACTTGACGGAATTGGCCGGCGCCAAGTCCGCAACGCGGAGTGGCGAGAAGTAGTCGCATATTCTTGCGGGCCAAGAGAAGGCCGACATACGAAACGAGATTGATCTGCTGGCTATGTTAGCAACCCCTATCTACATCATCTGCTCTCCTAGCCCGCAGGTCGGAAAAACCCTCATCGCTCGCGTCCTGAGCGAGTTCTTGCTGCTCAAAGACGGCACCGCCCTGTCGTTCGATGTCAATCTAAAAGAGCCATCACTGCTTGATTATCTCCCTAAGATCACCGAGACCGCGGATGTGACGGACACTTACGGCAAGATGCAGCTGATGGACCCGCTTATCATCCACGATCGGGTACCCAAGGTGATCGATCTCGGCTTCCATGCCTTCGACGAGTTCTTCAAGATGTGCGAGGAGATCGGCTTCTTAAAGGAGACGGCGCGCCGCTATGTCGCTCCTATCATTCTCTTCATCGCAGGCGCTGACCGCATTTCCTTTCGCGGTTATGACATGCTGCGGCGGCAGATTCCGCCAGCATCGCTGGTCACCGTCCACAATGAATTTGCGCTGCGCGGCGGATTACCTGAAGTCATGGATGGCGAGCGGGTGCTCCGGATTTCCGCGCTGCCGCCGTTTCTCAAGAGATACATAGACCGACTTGGCTTTTCCTTCACCGGATATCTGCGGGACGAAAAGGACTGGTCCACCGAGCTGCATCAGTGGATACGACGGAACTACACAATGTTCCGCGATCTAGAATCGAGTTTGATGCTGCGAAGATCCTATCGATCGCGGGGGACGAACATCGAGAGCCTGCGTTGCACAAAGGCAACTTGAGGCTGAGACTACTCGCCATCCATTCGTTAAGCTTATGAGCAGTCGTTTGACCGGCCGCCAATGGCTTTGGCCATAATGAAATGCACTGTGCGAATCCCCGCCTGGATTGGGTGCAATCAAGCGTACTTTTTGTTGAGCTCACCCGCACCCAATCGCGCGACCGGCAACTGCCCTCTTGGGCTTTGCGGGCGACGAGACGCATCGATGATGCCAGCGGAGGAGCTCATAGCTCGAAGCCGAGCTCCCCGAGCACCCGGTCCATGACCGCGCCTTTGATCTCGCGGGCGATCTCGTTGCGTATCTGGGCGCCGAGCACCCGCTCGGCATCGGCGTCGCCTGTCAACCCATCCTCCGCCAGCCGCCGATCCAAGCGGGCTTGAAACGGCTCGCCCATCGCATCGACGAGCCGTTCCTGCATCTCAGCATAGTCTTCGGGCGCGATGCGTCTTAGCACACTTTCCCATGGCTGCCATCGGGTCGCCAGGAACTGCGCAAATTCGGTCGCTTCCTGGTTCCGCACTGCCGTCTCGGCCCTGGCGACATCGTCCCCGGTAACGTGAGAGACGCTCATGAAGCGCATATCGGGAGCGATGTGCCGCAGCTCCAGCGCATCACGCAGTTGGGTTTGGTAGGCAAGGTAGACCTCGATCTCATCGACGTCCGTGTCCGGATCGGTTCGACGAAGCGAGTTGACGGTCTCGCGCGCGATTCGGTCCAGGGCCTCCAAGCGAAACATGACGCGGCCGTGCTGGAGCAGTTCGCCAAGGCGTCCGTCATAGGCGCCGTCCTCGACATCCGCGTTCACGCGTGCGCTCTGCATGCCGTTCCAGGACAAAGTGATGCGATCTTCGCAGCTCGCGCTCGCTCCGGAGGCTAGTTCGAAATACTGCTCGCGTAAATTCGGCCTGATGACTGCCTGCCGCAGATCTTCGACGACCGCGTGCCGGAACGCGTCGTTACCATAGTTCACGGTGCCGCGGAGCCTATCGAGAAAGCGTGCATAATCTAAGGCACCCGGCTCTTCGGCGAAGGCCTGCCAAGCGGTTATTGCTGCGGGCTCGCCCTCGAGCCAGTGCGCGACAACCTCCTGCAGCGACCGCGGCTCAACTTGCACCGCGCCTGCGGTGTTCGAGAAGAAAACCTGCGGGCCAGCATAGTCTCCGGCATGCATGGCAGTCGCCAGGCCGGCCTGCACCGCGTCGGACAGAGGATTGTTCTCCAGGTCAACACTCGCGTCGCGGCTTAGCTGTGTCAGCATAGTCTCGGGCACGCTGGTTAGCTGGTTGTTGCTGGCGCCAAGCCATAGCAGCTCGGCCGGAAACGTCTCGGGCAGACTGGTTAGCCGATTATGGCTGGCACTAAGCCATTCAAGCCCGGCCGGAAGAGGCTCGGGCAGATCGGTCAGTTGGTTATAGTCGACATTCAGGTGCTCGAGCCCGGCTGGAAGCTCGGGCAGACGAGTCAGCTGATTACCCGAGACATCCAACTCCTGAAGCGTCGCTGGAAGGCGATCGGGGAGACTGGATAACTGATTGTTGTCGACATTCAGGCGCCGCAATCCAGGCGGCAGCTCTGCGGGCAGGCTGGACAGCCCGTTGCTAATGGCATAGAGCCGTCGCAGACTGGGCGGAAGCTCGGGCAGGCCGGTCAGCCGATTATTGTTCGCGTAGAGCCGCTGCAGACTGGCCGGAAGAGTTTCGGGAAGGCTGCTCAGTTGATTGTCGTCGACATTCAGGCGGCGCAAGCCGGCCGGGATCGGGGCCGCCAAGTTGGTCAGTGACAGGGACGACAGATCTATTGGTTCATTGAGATCGCCCGTGTCCCTCCAGGCCCTTATTCGACTTTCCACCAGCTGCCGATCCTCATGCTGCCCCTGCCAGTCTTCGGCAGACCAATCCGTCAAGACCTGATCCGGCAAGTCGGCAGACGCCTGCGCTTCCGTCGAGGCTTCGTCCCATTGCGATGAGGCCGGTGACCCTGGTTCAGAGCTTTCCCAATCGGAAGCTTCGGAAGAAGTCCCAGTGCCAAGCTGTTCTGCATTCACAGATGTCGTCTCTTCGGTAGCTAAAGGAAGCGAATGCACCGGGGCGGCGTATCATGAAGCTGGTAGAGCCCCGCTATGGGTGCGTTTCATCGGCTGACGAGAGCACATCACGAAGCGGTCGCCACGCAGGGCTTGGTGCGATTACTCTGCGCCCGATGGCGACCGAGGACCAATCTCAAAGGCCCTCGCTCGCGGATCGGGTTGATACTGGAATTCATCTCCCCTTTCCTGCCACGCCTGAGCACATCGAGCCGGCCTTGCCAGCAATTCGGGACATTCAGCCTACGAGATATAGCTGTCGGCAAGCTGACAGCCTCGAAGCGATGATCAATGCGTCGCCCAACATTCCTTCGATGTCTCTCGACGCTTAGGCGCAGCGCTCCGCAGAAAGTCCGACGGGAACGAAACAGTTTCCTGCTCGGTAAATTTGGTGTCCGAGCGGCGGCACGCCGGCAGCGTGATGCTGACAGGACGGCGACGTTGCCGCTCCTGTGCGGTCGAGGTCGGCTACCCCTTCCTGGGAGACGTTGTGTTGATCGACGAGCCGAACGCTAGTAGATTTTTGCGCGTAACGCGCTCGCTCCTCACCGAGGGCCAAGGCGCGTACCCAATCAGCAAAGCCGACCTGAATGATTAGCCTTCAGCTACTAACGACCGCGGACATGATCCTCAAGCTCGACTGGCGCTTTCGCGGCTTGCGGCAAGCAAGCGGCTCTCGCGGATCCCTCCCGAATCGAACAGACACTGCACATCGCTGTCGGCATCGAATTTCCTTACGTTGCGCTCAGTGTAGCCAACCCTCACCGCGACCAACGAACTCAAGCACCGACTGCGCTTGGTTGATCTCGCGCGACACGCGCTTCAATATCCGTATTGCGACCTCTTCCGTCGCGATCAACCCCGCTCTTTCGCAGGCCAGCCCGAAATGATACATCACCTGTTCGTCGGATGGCGCGATACGATTCTGAAACAAGCTGATCGTCAATGATGAGAGCATATGCTCGACGACGTCATTTTCAGCCTGACTCACGAATCTACGTCCTTCTGATTAGTCGCTCAATTCTGTACAATATGGGCATCGCCGATAGAGCTATGACACCTCTCATTGTTCCGGGTTGTCGTGTCATGACATCGCCCCATGAGTATCGAACATTGCTAGCTGGCGCTTTCTTGCTTCGATCGCCTCATCTGCTAACGTCGCTTCTCCTCTCAGGGCCTACGCAGTCTCAGACGCGAGTTGCAGCGGCCTGATGATCTCAGTCACCCTCCCTTGCCCGGCGGCGTGTTGCGGCCACCTGCTAAAGCCACTCAGCAAACTCTCCGCTTCCAGCTTGGTAAAATTAAAGAGCCTGATACCGCGCCCAAGGACCTCATTGACGATCGTGATCGTGGCCTGGCGGGCGGCACTTTCTTGTGGCAATTTGTTGAAGCCGATCAGCAGGCCCCTGAGATCCTGGGTAGTGAAATCCGAGAGCCCCGTCCTCCGATCCGCGCGGCGAAGGACCTCGCCTGCGAGCACGACGGTCGCTTGACCGCACGGCAGTTCGTCCGGCCAGTTACTGAAGCCGCTGACTAGGTTCGCAAGTCCCTGCTGTGAGAACTCGCAGAGCTGAGCGGCGCGGCGCAGGACCTCGCGAGCGAGTGCGACCGCGGCTCGGCGAGACGCGGCCTCTTCGGGCCACTTACTAAAACCGTTCACCAGGCTTGACAGCCCCTGCTGAGTCAGATCGGGGAGCTGGGCAGCACGGCAAAATACTTCACCGGCGATCGCGACCGCAGCCTTACGACAAGTCGCATCTTCAGGCCATTTGCAGAACCCGTTCACCAGGTTCGCCAATCCTTGCTGGGTATAATCCGGAAGCTGGACGGCACGGCGCAGGAGCTCACTTGCGATCGCAAATGTTGCCTGACGAGATGCATTCTCCTCTGGCCATTTGCTGAAGCCATTCACCAAATTCGCCAGATCCTGCTCGCTAAACTCGTGGAACCGCGTCGCACGTCCCAGCACTTCGGTTGCAACCGCGACGATGACTTGACCACAGGGCAACTCCTCAGGCCACTTGCTAAAACCGTTTACAAGGATGGCCAACCCCTGCTGAGCGAAATCGGCGACCCGGCGGGGGCGCCGCAAGATTTCCAGTGCAAGCGTGGCCGCGGCTTGGCGCGAGGCCGCCTCTTCTGGCCATTTGCTAAATCCGTTTACCAGGCTCACCAACCCTTGCTGTCTAAATTCAGAGAGCTGATGGTGGCTGCCCGCTCGGCGAATGACCTCGCCCGCGATTGCAACCGCGGCCTGTCGAAAGTCACTCCCGTCCGGCCACTTGCTGAAGCCGTTTATCAGCCCTGCCAGGCTGAGATTGTTCAATTCTTGAAGCGATCTGCTTTCCTCGCGACAAAATTTGGCTATTCGGACCGCCCCTTGGCGACATTCCGCTCTCCTGGCGTGCCTGCCGAATGATGCCGCAAATATGGAAAGCGCCCTGATACCGATCTTCTTCATCAGAGCATGGTCCAGCTGCGACACGCGAGAAGCTATTCTCTCGCAAGTATCCCGACCCGCCTGACCTCCAGCCCTTCGGCTCACCGCATTGCATGTCGTCGCATAGCCCCACGATTTCTCTGCACGGATGCTTTCCTCGAAACTCGGTAGAAATCTGGATTGAAACTCAACGGCTGCTTGTTGCAGAAACACCGGCAGGTCCGCCTTGCACAGTTGCTTGTCGCGCCTGACGACTGCAGTCGAGAATTCAACAATGCCGACAGCGCGATCGATTTCACTTAACGCCGTCGTGAGACTAGTTTGAACGGACATAAGACCTTCCGAGCTTTCATCGAAGCACCCTGCGGCTATATGCAAGCAGTCATCGCCTCTGGCTGGATATTAATCGTCCACGCTCTTTGCAGCATCTGCCTGCGAGCGCCGGGCTGTTCACTCTGCGCACTTGCCCTGCGCGACTAAAAACGTGATTGCAGTTGTGGCCAACCACATTTTGCTGCCCGTTTCATTTCATCGTTCCAGCCATATGGCGACACCATTTGCCAGCCCTTGACAACGGCTGGCCCAGCGTTCCCGTGGCGACGGTGCAACTGCCCTTCCTGGCCATCGCCTGAACAAGATTGGCAATCAGCAAGCCATTCCCCCTCATCTCGATTTGCCAATGAGCCGTCGACGCGCGCCCCATCCTGAGCTTTGTCTTGATGCATCGGCAAGTCTACAACCTGTCGCAGCGTGAGATTCAAGCTGTAAATCGACCTCCTGAGGCGCAGGCGGATTGTATAAGGCGGATATCGATTGCAACGATTTCCGGTGGAGTGGTTATTCAGTTCGACACCGCGTCCAGCTACATTTGCCGTCGATAGCTGAGATTCCACCCTTGGCTCATGCGCTTTGTTTGATCGGTTCGCGAGCGCCGTCGGTCGCGCTCAGGCCCGCCCCACCCTTCCCCATAGGGAGAACATCTCCGCCATGCCATTTCCCATGCTGTGGATGAGGGCCCTCAGGTCGCGCCCAGCCTGGACAATCAACAAAGCCACCGGACGCTTGTAGGTTTTGGTGCCATAAAGACCTTCGCGACATGCGCCATGCTTTACCAGCTCATGCTAAAGCCACCTAATGCCGGACGTGACTTAGCATCTCACCATCCTTGGTATCTGATACGCACAAATAAATTGTAGAGCGCAGGAATTGTGCAAGATACGCCATCACGGCGCAGTGAAAACCCGTGGAACTGCCACGATTTTTCGTCAGACGCGGGCCGCAAGGTGATATCGATTAACAGGAGCCTTGTACCAATCGAACTGCTCGCCACATCTGCGCAGAAACGGGTGGGAAGTCGCAAGTCCTCAGACGGAATTATTCGACATGAATGCGGCGGCACCGGTACTCATGACGATCCGCGTGCGTAATGCTCCGAATGGCAAAGTGAACTACATCTGCAATGACTTCGATCGACGATAGATTAAGTGAGATCAGGTGGCTGCGGAACGAGATCTGGCGCTGCCGTCGGTTACTTAAAACGGGCCTATCTGGCGCAGAGCGCAAGGGCATTGAGAAGCACCTGCTCGAACAGCTGTCTGCCTTTGAGCGGCTCTTGTCGACGACGTTTCCTTTGGCCTTGAACCCTAAAGTGAATTCGACCAAGAGCACCACGCCCCAGCCAAGCGGCTCCTCTGAAGCGCCCATCGAAAACGCCGCAATGGCATCAAGCAGTTCCTTCTCGAATTCGATTGGGAGCTAACCTCAGCAGTTTCTCGGCTCGATTTGCACTCTCCAGCCCAACCTAATCCAAAGGCGACAATATCTGGAAGGGCGCGATCGAATGTGCCCAACGCGAGCATTCCGGCGATCTTTTGCCAAGCATAGTCGATCTAGTCACCTGCTGGAAATGCTAGGCTGCCGACAACAACGCCATATTAATGGACAACACGGATTCCTGAACGATGTGCGGCCTAACGACTTCCGACGTTGAACCGGATTCGTTCGTCGGACCATTTCCAGCCAGACGACGGTAACTTCGCGGTTGCCTTGTCCGACGAACGGACTGCAGCGCCGGCAACCGCCATAGTAGCACATCGAACCTCAGAGCGCACCATGACCTCGTAACACGCGTGGTGGCCCAGTCGATCGCCGAACGAGGTCAATCGAAGTTCAGTGCCGCGGTTGGATGAGCTCCGACTCGGTAGCGTGACGTTCCAGCGCGATAGACTTTCGAACAGCAAGCTAGTCAACGTCCGGCGCCAATCAGCCTGGAACACGGCACCGTGCGTCAACCTCTGTAACCTCTGCTCGGACGGCTCACTCTCGATGAAGGACGATCGGAACCCTATTGAGGCGTCGTTTCGGTCCGCCGCTTCTGTCCGCCGCAGTTGGCATCGCGCGGCGACATTCGACGCCCAAGCTTTTGAAATTGTCCCTAAGACAAAACATGGCTGCGTCTACATCCCTCCGTCCTGTGAAGCGCTCACAGAAGCGCATTACGTCTGGTCTGCACGACGTGAGGACCTCTTCGGCCCGCCGATCTCGCGCGCAAGCGTATCCTGTGCACCACATGGCTGCGATCGCGATCGCAGCAAGGATAGTTGCGCGGCGGTGCGCATTGTAAGTCCACCCCATTCGTCGCTCTTGATTCACCAAACCCTTAGCTCGCCAGATAGCGCTCGTCTTAAGCCGCATATCCTTCACTATTGTTATTTTCCCAACGAGCATCATCTGTTTACCAGGAACCAGGCGGCAGCTCGGCAGCAGCCGTCGTGGCGCCGCCGCAATCATTACGGTCTCCCGAATCATCGTCTCACTACGCGCAACACGTTCACTGCGAAGACCGAGAGGTCGGTTGCGCTTTGCAGCGCGCGCAATGCGCTCCAGCCTTTGTGACATTCGCGAAGCTAGTTCCCAATGTGGCGTCCCCTGGTGCGAGAGTTCTACTTCGCAATGCCTACAACCTGACGCCACGATCGATTCAAGCATTTTGAGCGTCCAGCGAGCATAAATACGCCCTGAGACAGGCATATCCGCATTGTGGACGAACTCCCGCCAGCTGCACGCTTCACCGGTTCAGTGTACGATACGTCACCGGTGTTGGTCGATGATCGCTCGGCTTGGTGTTGAGATTGAAGGCGCAAAGGACACCCGCTGGGACGATCGGCGAGAAGTTGTCGCCGAGTCGGCTGGCTTGTTCGTCGTCCGAGCCAATGATCTTACCGTGGATTCCGCAGGCTTAGATTGCTTGCTGCTATTCCAGGTTTGCAACTGCTCGCCCCCAGCTCAGCGGCTTCGACCTTGAGCCCCGTTGGCACGGCAGTTGCTACTCGGCGCGTGAGCTGGGCGCAGCCTAGCCGCAACGCTGAAGATATCATTCGTCGTTGATTGCTGCGAGTCGTTCTTCGGACGGACTGACTCGCGCGCACCGCTCTATGTTCGCGATTGCATAATCTACGACGAACGAGGCTTAATATGAGGAAACCAGCGGCAGACGGGCTTTACATCGTTGGCAAGCTATTTGTCGTGGCTATTGCCATTCTGGTTTCGTCAGCGGCAGGTGCCAATGATGATCTAATGAGCGCCGCCAGGCGACTATTCAAGCCGATCCCCTCAATGGTTCCAGCGGTGAAGGACAACCCGATCACTCACGAAAAGGTCATCCTTGGCAAATCCTTGTTCTTCGATCCGAGGCTTTCGGCGAGCGAGGTCATTAGCTGCAACACGTGTCATAACGTTGGGATGGGCGGGGTAGATGCCGGTCCGACTTCGATCGGTCATCGCTGGCAACAGGGTACACGTCGCGCGCCAACCGTCTTCAACGCGGTCTTCAACGTGGCACAGTTCTGGGACGGGCGCGCGGCAGACCTCAAGGCGCAGGCCGCGGGACCTATCCAGGCCGGAGTCGAAATGAATGCGACGCCCGATCGCGTGCTCAGCACGTTGAACTCAATGACGGAATATGTCGTTATGTTCAGTAAGGCGTTCCCCAACGATGCGGCGCCCGTTACCTTTGCAAATTTTGCCAAGGCCATCGAGGCTTTCGAGGCGACCTTGATCACACCCGCCGCCCCCTTCGATCAGTACCTTGAGGGCGATGGATATGCTCTCAGTGACCACCAAAAAGCCGGGCTAAAGCTATTCATCGAAAAGGGATGCTCCTCTTGCCACAACGGAATTAATGTCGGTGGACAGGATTACTTCCCGTTCGGCGTGATTGAAAGGCCCGCCGCAAACTTGCTTCCGAGAGACGATAGGGGACGCTTTGCCGTCACTAAGAATCTTAGCGATGAGTATGTTTTCCGCTCCGCGCCATTGCGTAACGTCGCATTGCGGTCTCCATACTTCCATTCCGGTCAGGTCTGGAGCCTCAAACAAGCGGTTGGCGTGATGAGTGAGGTTCAACTCGGTATAAAACTGAGTGACAAAGAAACTGACGAAATTGTCGCCTTTCTAAACTCGCTTACCGGGCAGTTTCCGAAGATCGACTATCCGATACTGCCCACACGCACCAACGTCACCCCAAGGCCCTCTTTAGACAAATAGGCCGTCACGATCGCGACACTCCGTGTGATTAGCGAGAACGCAGGAGCTCGAGCACGAAAGCTTCTAGACAGCCAAGTCAAGCCCCCCCAGGTTGCGAATGAGCCGACCTTCTCCTCCGGGGGATCAGGTCTGACAAACTGGATCATATCGCTTTATGCGTTATTAGCGAGTTTGACGGTCGCCTGTTCGCCAACGCACCATCTCCAAAGCGCAAGTGACGATGGTACCCCGCCCAGCTTCCATCTCATCGCCCTGCATGTGCGGTTGATGACGCGAGCGTCCAAAACCCTACCATAAGGTACGACCATCTTTGACGTCGGGCGGAGACCGACGCGAAGCCCCTTTTGTCACGCCAGCAGCGCACCATATTCCCAGCAACGGCACGCGGATTGCTGGGCAAGGATTAACGTGCTGGCGCGAAGAAGGCGGCCGCAGCGGACGCGGAGTCAAAGATGAGGCTTATCCGGTTGATCTTGATCGATCTGACGTTGATGCTGCTTGCACCCGGGAGCGCAGAAGCCACGATTTGGGACGCCGGCGTAGCCTTCACATCTGCTACCAAAACTATGGCGTCATGGGAGGGGATTTCGGCCGCAGAGCCAATCTTGAGCTCTGGCGCGAGCCGACAGCCTTCCCGTCAAACATCACAAGCGGCGCCAATTCAGCTTGCAACGAACACCCTCGGCCACCCGGCGGCTGAGCATTCCACGATGCTGGAATTGGGCTCTCCCTGCGTGATCGGCAAGCGCGCAGGGCAGCGTCCGATTGCCTCGATCATCGACGGCTCGGAGATACTCAACAAGCCGCTTATCGTGACACCATCGATCTGTAATGCCGCAGCCACGCGTTATGGCCCCCTTGGGGAGGAGACACCGCGCTGGAACGCAACAGACTGGACTCTCGGAGGCATGGTGATCGCGGCGATTCTGCTCGTGATCTTTTTAGAAAGATGCATAACAGGCGCGGGCACGTGAGAGAAGCAAAACCTGGCTTTATCGAATTCGCCTTCAACGGCTCTATCGCAAACATCCCGTTAGTGCCCAATTTAGCGTACCCGCGAAAGGCGTCACGGCAATTTTCGGCCCGCCTGGCTGCGGCAAGACCGCGGTCGCACGCTGCATCGCCGGCGTGCAGCGTCTGCCGGGTGGATTTTGCGCAATCGATGGTGAGATTTGGCAAGATCAAACGACCTTTCGGCCGCCTCATCTGCGTCCGGTCGCTTATGTATTCCAGCGCCCAATTCTTTTTTCTCATTTGTCCGTCAAGCGCACCCTTCTGTTCAACGCGTCGAAATCGAAACCGACACTGATTGATTTTGATGGCGTGGTCGAATTGCTCGAACTAACCCCGCTGCTCGAGCGTTCGCCATCACATCTTTCTGACGCCGAGCGACAGCGTCTCGCCCTGGGCAGCGCGCTGCTAGCACAACCTCGGCTACTTTTGCTTGACGACCCGCTCATTTTGCTCGACCGCTCCGCTAAATGCGAGATCTTGTCGTATCTCGAGCGCATGCGGGAAGAGCTCCCATTACCCATGATCTATGTCAGCCATGACATGGCTGACATCGAGCGCTTTGCCGATCATCTCGTCATGATGAAAGATGGCGTTGTGACTGCGGCCGGGCCACTCAATGTCGTTCAGATCGCCCCGGCTCTTGCCGCGCGCGGCGATGCGGCAGTCTGCCTTGATACCGTGGTCGGCGGCTATGACGGGCGCTATGGGTTGATTATCCTCCGCCTCAAAGGTGCGCGCCTGTTGATCCCTGGAGCGCCGCTCAGGCCGGGCGCACAGCTGCGGCTGCGCGTCGCAGCCGGCGATGTCAGCATCGCGTGCGAGCCGCCGCGCGCCAGCTCTATCCTCAATGTCTTTCCGGCACGCATCAAAGCCTCTCTGCCGTTCGACGATGCTGAGGTCACCTTGGTCCTGGCTCTCGAAACTGGCCGTTCCGGCGTACCGCTTCTGGCCCGCATCCCGCGTCGCTCCTTTGATGCGCTACGGATCAGCAATGGCATTGACGTATTCGCCGAGGTCGCGCGCGTCGTGCCGGTCGCAGTCCCCGAGCGGTTGCTCGTAGGGCCTTCCACATCAGCAGGAGGTATTCGACGGATAAGTGCCGATACGAGAAACGAGCAGCAATCGCAGTACGACGATGAGCGACAATCTTGATGAGATAGATCGGAAGCATATTGCGGCCGTCTTCGACCGGCCAGACGATGTAGATGTGCTACAGGGCGATTTAGCCCAGGATCTCGCCCGACAAGCCGTACGCGTCGGCGGCATCATCCGCGACACTTGACGGGCGCACACGGTACCCGGCCTGGTCACAGGGGACATTACGTCAGGGCAAGAAATCTCGATTTCCGAGCAAGTCGGCCGCGCAGCTTTGTCTATAAGCTCGACACAAATGAAGTTGCGAAGACCGCAGCTATCGCTTTCCGGGCGCTTCGCGACCTGGTTGACCTCCTCGAGATGAGCACATTTTGCCGGCAGCAAGCAAGGGGCGGCCGCCCACGCGCCGAATTCGTCGACCCAGTCGCTCGTGACGTAGCACTTCTGACAGCCGTTCTAGTTAGATGTCTTGCCTCTTGGCGAACTCTCCCCGGTGATATTGGCACGTTGCTATTTTGCGATCACCAAATCGTTCAGCGATGGTGGCGCGATATCTCCACGCGCCTAGCGCGCAGCTGGGCTTTCATTCCCAGCTGCGACTATTTAGGCACTCTGTTACTGGAGCGCTTGATGACGACTGTACGACCGCCGGATACGTCGGCTCCGAAATCGCCAAGTCGGGCTCCTTCGCCGTCTCTGAAAAACAGCCCTAGCTCCAGGCTCCGCTCCTCGTTACGAGATACCATGATGCTTTGATGCTTTGATGCTTTGCGAAGGCTCCGATTGTGGACGTTCAACCGGCGAGAAGTCGCAGTTCAACCAACTTGGCGCTACTCAGTCGCGGCCGATATCAGCCCCTCAGCCGGTTTTGCAGTGCCTGCCGATCAATGACGAGATTGGTGAGACTGAGGTCTGACTGCCGTCTTGCCGCGAGCCGCCTGACCAGCGCCCGCGTACCGTCGACCACAAAGACACCGCAGTCATAGCCGTTCCTCTGCTGGCGTATGGAGGCACCTTGCAGATCTGCTCCCACCCGCGCTGCGAGCATTGCTGCAGGTCTGTCATTGTATCCCTGAGCTGAGTCGTAGTGGTAGGCAACCGGCCCGTCGCGATCGCGGCGGTCCACCAGCAGCAACGACCAATGGGAGCCGCGGCGATCGAGGTCCGTGGCGCTGGCATCATTGACCGGCAAGAACAGGAAGTCGGCTGTATCGTTGCCATTCCGATCGTCGACAATGCGATGGAATGCGGTTAGCGCGTCGGCATCGGTCCCCTGGCCCACCCGAAAGGCCATGAGAGGATCGACGAACCGAGTCCTGACGGCGAGGTTTGGATTGCTCTCCCACAACTCCTGCGCCAGGAGTTCGTAGTCCCGCTGGATATGCTCGTCGCCCAGCCATTCCCTGGCTCCGAGAACCCGTCCGCTGCGGTCGCCGGCAGAGGCACTCGCAGCCGAAGCGCCGGCCTTAGGAGCCGAGGACGGGCCAGGATGATGGATCAGCTGAGCGTCGCGGCGTCCTCGCGGACCCAACGTGATGGAGTAGGTCTCCCCATTGATGGAGACCGGCTGGGGAGCCATTCGCGAACTCGGCAACAGCATTCTATTGTCCAGTACGTCGAGCAGGAAATCCGGCACCGGCTGGGAGCCATGCTGCCAATCCTCGCCGACGAGATATCCGATGTCCTCGAGCTCTTGAGGCATACCCGATGGCCCGATGAAGAACGGAGGTCTCTGCACCGACCCTGACTGGGCATCGTCACGCATGTCCTGCGGTGTGGACGGCAGGTCAACCAAAGAACCGAGACCCCGATAGATGTCTGAGGACCGAGCTGGCTCGCCCATCGGCGTTGGAAAGTCGAAATAGGACGGCAGTTGCGGGGACCAAGTCGAGCTCGACCCGGCTGGTCCCTGCCAACCGGGCACCCCAAAGGAGCCCTGAGGCGTCGGCCACTCGAAGTCGGACGGCGGCGTCGGCAAATCTCGTATCCAGGTCGAGGTGGAGGTTGAGTCCGAGCCTGCTCTTTGCTGAGGAAAGGATACACCCAGCGCTCTGTTTGCCTCGACGACTTGCACATACTGCCTGAGCTTCTTGAGCGTCACGCCAGATTTCCCGTTGGCTTCGGCGTAAGCCCGGTAGTCTGCATCCAGCGAGCGTTGCTGCTCATTATTGCCGTTGATTCGGCTCGCGATGCTCGCCTTGCCCTCTGTGCGGAGCCAATCACTGAACTTGCGCTGCGCCGAAGCAGTACTTTGAATGGTTTTTCTCCTATTCTGGGAACTCGGGTCGAGCTTGCTCAGCTCTTCGTTAGCAAGGCCCGCGATGAGACTGGCGTCGTCGTCGTAAGGACGAAATCCTTGTTGGGGCTCGAGACCTAGGTATTCTCTAAAGAGATCGAGTGGGGCTGTCCGCTTTGTGGCTTTACTGAATGCCGAATAATCTGCGTTCAATGACGATTTCTGCGCAGCATTGCCGTCGATTCGGTCCATGATGCTCGGCCTACCCTCCCTCTGAAGCCAATCACTAAAGGAGCGTAGCCGGGAAACCATCGTTGAAACGGCGGCTTTCTCTTTCTTGGTCGCGTCAGATCCAAGCTTGGACAGAGCGTCGGTCAAAAAGTCATCGATGGTGGAGATGTCCTCCGGATGAGCCGACAATGTTTCGCGTCCCATCAACCGAGCCCCGGCACCGACAGCTTGGAGCCCGTCAGCCCCGATCCTGCGCAGATGAGATAGTGCCGCGCTGAGGCGGTCACGATCATCACCGCCAGCTTCGACGTACTCGTCGATGTCGTCGGCGAGCGACCTTGGCTCATTGAACGCCCGAAGAGCCAATGGCCCCTTATTCTGCGCTCGGAGCCAACGAGCAAACGTGTTGAGCGCCTGCACATTGGACTTGATCGTAGCAGCCGGGACCTTTCCAGTCCCGCGGCCTCTGGTACCATCGGGAGTAATTCTGTAGTCTTTGACGTTTTCCGCGAACTGGTGGATCATCCGCTCGTCCTGGGGATGCATCGGTTGCTCTCGTGTATTCACAAAGGCCGGGGCCGGAATGGGATTTCCAGCCTGCAAATTCCGGAGTGTTTCCAATGCTCCACCCACATAGTTCCTGCTGTTGGCGCTGGCCACCTTCATAAATTCATCTTTATAGGCAGCTAGTCGATCAGCGTTGCCAAGCAGGTCCTTTAGCGTGATGCCTTTGGGTCGAAGGAACTCGCTGAACATTCGAAGAGCCGTCACGTAGTTCTCGATGGTCTTGGTCTTACGGTTCGCGCTACCCAATGCCGTCTTGAACTCTTCAATCAGCTCCAGGTCCGCTTCGGACGGGCGACTGCGCTTTGCAAAGTCGATGCGAAGCTCCGAGTAGAGTTCATCAGACGGTGGGCCGCCGGCCTCCTTCTCACGACGGCTTGCTCCAAAGAATTTGGTGAAGCCTGATTTGACCTTAGAAAACACTCCACGGGACTTTTTATCGTTCCTCCGAGCCGTCGATTGCGCTTCCGAGGGCGCTGCGTAGCGCATGCTGCTAAATGGCCTGTCCCGCAAGTCAGACCGGTAATCGTTTGCAGCCGAACTAAGATGAGCGTGCGGAGCATCGAGCTGTAACGCGTGCTGCTGAACGAACTGTCTTGCAGGCTGGACCTTGGGGGCATCCGCATCGAACCACCAATGTCCGCGCGCTGCAGATTTCCATGCGAGCGTGCGGCCGGAGCGTCGGGCGAACCAGCCTCAGGCGAACTCTCCTCAGGGGAACGGAGTTGCAGCCCCCCCAACTGCTGCTCGAAGCCAGCTCGATCCGAAGGACCGACCTCTGCCTCTTGTTGCGCGCGCTGCAGCTCCTGCTGCTCAGCGTACCAGCGCATCCAATAGTTCGGATCGTTATAGATCGGTTCCACACCATTCTCCTTTGATGAGATGACTCTTCACAGACGCACCAGCTCGCGCTTCGGTGCAACCCATCACAGAGCCTCCGGCCAAAGAAAGCCGGATGCCAAGATCGTCAAATTCAACAAAAGCGACTGTCATCGCGCCCCGCTCCGAGCGCGCATTACGCAAATCTGCCCAGCCCTGGCTGCTGCAGAGGGCGTTCCGGCCCCCAGGGCAACAGGTGATTGCTGGCTACCCCTCAAAACAATTCAAGAGAAACGACGGCTGGATAACTGCCATTCGAAAAGCAGCGCCGTTCGGCCATCCTCCCGGCCAAGGTCGCATGCGGCACCTCGGGACGGAAACTGGGCCACCCGATTGCCGCTGGACCTCCGGTATCTGCCATTTGTACTGCAGATTCTGCTTCGTCTCGACTGTTTATGTCCTCATATCAGCTACAGCCGACCGGGCCATGCCTGCACACCAACATGCTCCAGCGCACCACCAAAGAACCTGACATATCGAAGCCTCTCCTCGCAGTCATGACGCCTCAGAACGATAGGCCGCATGTGCGTTGACACTTTACAACCTGACGCTACGTTGATTTCAAGCCTTCATTGCCACCGCAACGAGCCTGGTTAGGTTTCATTCCTGTTCAGATGCGGCAAACCCTCGCAGGTTGGTGATCAACGTGCCGTTTCGAGCGGCCTTAATGCGCGAGGCGAACCCTGCAGCCAAGCCGCTGCGCGGCACAACCAGGACAATCGGCTCTTGAGAACTGATGGCATGTCGTTTGCTTCACCAGCGTGGCCACCATGTCCGTAAAACAAACGTGTGAGGACCGCATGCTTGGAATTGGAAGTCAATTGCCGCCGTTCGAGATCACAGGCGTGAAGCCTGGCTTTCACGCGCACGAAGAAGATGGGCAGAGTGCATTCGAGACATTGACCGAAGCTAGCTTTCCAGAAAAATGGAAGATCATCTTCTTCTATCCCAAGGACTTTACCTTCGTCTGTCCGACCGAAATCGCCGAGTTTGCCAGGCTTTCCAAGGAATTCGTTGACCGCGATGCAGTGATACTGGGCGGCTCGACTGACAACGAGTTCTGCAAGCTTGCGTGGCGACGCTCACATGTCGACTTGCAAAATCTGCCAATCTGGCAGTTTGCCGACACGAAGGGGGCCTTGGTCGATGGCCTTGGTGTGCGTTCCCCCGAAGGGGTCGCGTATCGCTACACCTATATTGTTGACCCCGCCAATACGATCCAGCACGTCTACGCGACCAATCTCAACGTCGGACGCAGCCCCAAGGACACACTGCGCGTGCTGGACGCTCTCCAAACCGACGAGCTCTGTCCCTGCAATCGCGAAATCGGCGGCGAAGTCCTGAAGGTCGCTTGAGGCAGCATGTCGTCGATTGAACAGTTGAACGAAAAGATCCCCGATTTCGCCAAGGACGTCAGGCTCAATCTGACTTCCATGATGGCCGATGAGACACTCTCGCCGCAGCGGCAATACGGGCTTCTGCTGGCGAGCGCAATTGCCACCCGCAATGCAGACGTAATTGCCGCAATGGAATCCGCCGCGGTCGCCGTCATGACGCCCGTGGCGATCGCCGCAGCGAAATCCGCCGCCGCTGTGATGGCGATGAACAATGTCTACTACCGCTTCGTTCACCTCGCCTCCAATCCGGAATACAAGACAATGCCGCCACGGCTGCGCATGAACGTGATTGGCAGTCCGGGTGTTGACAAGTCTGATTTCGAGCTATGGTCACTTGCTGTCTCCGCCATAAACGGATGCGGTGCTTGTATCGATGCCCACGAGAAGACACTGAGAGCTGCGGGCGTCAGCTCCGAGGTGATCCTCACTGCCGTGCGCTCTGCTGCTATCGTCCAGTCAGTGGCGATCGCTATCGAAGCCGTTCGGCCGAGCCCATCCGAGGCAACGGGCTGATTCCTCCTCTGCCATCCGATCGACAGGGTGTGGCGCCGTTCCGTATCGCCACACCTGTTACCTTGATACGTGTCTAGCTCAAATTGCTCGCACCGTGCCAGAGGCGGAACGCGCGAATATGTTAATGTTCCGACGCTTAGGGGCGGATCGTACCACGGCTTCGTTCCATCCTCACCTTACCCTCAGCCAAACTTGAACAGCACCCCATATCCGCCGCGCGGGTAACTCCACTGGATATCGCCGGTGGGCTCGGCGATCACCCGGCAGGTGCCGCACTCGATGCAGCCGTCGACGGTTACCTCAACCCGCCCCTCATCGCTCAGCTCGTAGCATCGAGCGGGGCACGCCTTCAAAAGCGCAACTAGCTCCGACGATGGGGTCGTGTGCGCGCGAACCTTGACGTGAGGACGACCAACGTCGACCAGGTAGCGGTTATAATACAGCTTGTCTTCCACGCGCACCGAGGGTTCGGCATCCATGCTTTGTCCTTCCATACTTGGCACTCGCACTTTTAATGGTTAGCGCCAGGCTCGCGCAAAACGACATGCATCGCCGAACAGACCGGTCCATGAGCGCGCCTTGACAAACGATCTCAAGGTCGCCTTCTCCTTCTCAATCTTCGGCGTACCATCGACCCGCACGAAGTTTTGCATCGCCTTAGAGATGAGCTGCGGATAGGTGAGGAAGAAGTTTCGAGAGTGAGTATGCATCAGGGGCGGCAAATCCTTGTACTTCTTGAGGTCCTTGATGACGAAGGACTCATCCAACATCTTCTTGTAGAGCGACAGATTTGTGGCTGTCATCGGCTCGCCGCGCGATTTCACCAGGCCGATCGCTTCGGCCGCTATGCGACCTGAGGTCATCGCGAGATTGGACCCCTCGCGATGAACGGCATTGTTGAGTTGCGCCGCATCGCCAACGACCACCCAGCCCTCCCCGTAGAGCTGCGGGATCGATTTGTAGCCTCCTTCAGGGATGAGATGCGCCGAATATTCCTTGACTTCGGAACCTGCTAGCAGAGGCAACACAGAGGGATGCCTTTTGAATTGATCGAGCAAGCCGTAGGGCGTCTGGCCGGTGCGCTGGAAATCGGCGACGAGACAACCGATGCCCAGCGAAATACACTCTTTGTTGGCATAGATGAAACCCATTCCGGTCATACCGCGAGAAATGGTGCCCGCCGCCTCGATCACGACGCCTTCTTCGCCTTTAAGATTGAAGCGCGCTTCGATGGTCTCGCGAGGCAAGAAGTGCATTTCCTTGACGGCGAGCGCAACGTTACCGGGTGTCGGCCGCGCGCGCAGGCCCGCGCGCGTCCCAAGCAGACCATTGACCCCTTCAGCGAGCACGACGACATCGGCATGTATTTCGCCGTCGCGGCGATCTGTACGAACGCCGACAATCCTTTCACGCTCGTCCCGTACGAGCTCCGTCACGGTCGTCTCGCAGAGCACGGTCGCGCCGGCTTCGCGCACCTTTGACGAGAACCATTTGTCAAACTGCGCGCGTATGATCGTGTAACGGTTCGGCCGCTCCTCGTTGAAGTCGTCCGAGCGGTAATGCATCCCGACATGCGAGCGGTCGTCCATCATCCAGAACCGTTGTTCAACCAGATGACGTTCGAGCGGCGCCTCTTCGCGGAACTCGGGAATTAGCTTTTCCATCATGTCCGCGTAGAGGATTGCGCCCTGCACATTTTTCGATCCAGGATATTCGCCGCGCTCGAGCTGCAGCACCTTCATGCCTTGCCTGGCCATGGACAGCGCCGCCGCGTTACCAGCCATACCGGCTCCTACCACGATGGCATCGAACCTCTCTTCAATCATCATCATCTCCTCTAGACCGCGATCCGGGCGCGCGAATTCGGCAAGAGCCGAGCGCGAAATGCCGCCGTCAGCGCCGGCAGCAATTGCATGGCATCACTGACGATCGCAACATGGGCGAAGTCGAAGATCGGAGCACGTTTGTCAGTATTGATGGCGACGATCAGATCCGCCCCCTCGACACCCACCCGGTGCTGGATCGCGCCGGAAATGCCGGCCGCAATATAGAGCTTTGGCCGGATCGTCTTGCCGGTCTGACCGATCTGCCGATCAGACGTAACCCACCCCTTCTGCACCAGAGGACGCGAGCAGCCATATTCAGCGCCAAGAAGAGTTGCGAGCTCGCGCACCAGCCGGAAGTTCTCAGGCGATCCCAGTCCCAAGCCACCCGCAACCACGACGTCGGCATAGGCCAGATTTGATGTCTCGGAATCACGATCTGGGAGGAACGACAGAACTTTCGTGACAATATCGTCTTCGACAAGGCCGAGCGGATGGACGATGATACGGGCAGCATCACGTTCGACGCGCTCAGGCATCGGCATGACCCGCGGGCGCACTGTTGCCATCTGCGGACGATAATTCAAGGTATAGATCGTGCAGAGTAACGAGCCGCCAAAGGTCGGACGCGTCGCCGCAAGAGAACCATCGGCGTCGACATCGAGCGCGGTGCAGTCGGCAGTGAGTCCCGTTGACAAAGTCGTCGCCACGGAACCCGCGAGATCGCGCCCCAGCGTGGTCGCGCCCAACAGCAGGATCTCGGGCTTGTAGGTATTGACGAGTTCGGTGAGCGCCTTGGTATAGGATTCATTACGGTAATCCGCCAAAACGTTGTCGCTCACGAGATAGGTCAGATCGGCCCCATAGCAAAAGGATTCAAGTGCGGCGTTACGGGTGGACTGCCCCTCCGGGCCGACAACGACCGCGGCGAGATTCACCTTCAGCTTGTCGGCAAGCCTGCGCCCCGCTCCCATGAGCTCCCAGGAAACCGGATGCACCTGGCCGCGCTCCAGCTCGACGAAAACCCAGACATGCTTGTAGGCCTTAAAGTGCTCCGGCAGTTCCTTCTTGGCTGCTGCCCGGCCGGCCGCCGCAGGCACAGCCGTTTTGGTGACATTGCTCATGCTTTAAAGTCCCCTCATGAATACGTGCGCCCGCGCCACAGGTTTGTATCTAGATTCAGTTGATTGAGGATCAGTTCTGATCAGCAAGTGGCCGGCTGCTCGGCTGCCCGGCCCGCTTAGTGCAAACCGACCAGGCAGTAAAACTCGTCATCGACGTAGACGCCCCGGGCGGGCCAGAGCCAGAGATGTCCTCGACGGTAGTGCCTCGCGCGCTCGGTTCGACAAGCGCCACGGTGCCGGCGACGCCGCTACGGCATCTGTGCCCGGAAGAGTTGTTGCGTCCGCCTGCTCTGCAGTATCGACGCCTTGCTTTCGGCCCAGCGCTCTGCACCGGGTGCGCCCACCAAAGCGATTGAAGCTGCGCACCAGTCATGCACTGCGTGATCAGCCTCCAGCCCCGGCACCTTGCCGCCTCCGCCGGACGCATGTTGCTATCCGCGTTGCGACGAATGCCACTTTGCGCGCATCCGCGGACCTCGGCGCTGACGACTATGTACATGCCCTCTCCAGATGTTGCGCAACGGACGACTTAGCCACTGACCACCATCTCACGGTCGGTGTCGGCTTCGTTCGCATCAAAGGCCATATCGAACGGACCGGGCGCGAGCGTGAGCCGCGAGATCATGCCGTATGGTTCGGTAGGCGGTAGAAGCAGCGTCATAGGTGTTCCTTTTTCATCTCGGACGACCGCCATCTGTCAGCATCGATGACGGGATAGGCACGACAACAGCAAGTGTCGTACCACTTGCAAGAACCATCGAAAGTCAGGCGGAAGCAATGATTTGACAGAAACTTAAATGCTCGCTCAGGGCATTGGACACGATCAGTCCGGACATGGGTCGGGAATGCGACAGCGTCGCTCGGGTCATGGCTGGCGAGAGATGATCTGGATGAAGGAGCTTTCAGACCGCACGGCAATCGTTAGAGAACACCTCATTACGGCGGAGCGCGAAGTCACTTCAGCTCGCTCAACGGAACAAAAGCTGTCGGTTTGCTTGGGCCTGCAACCGCATCCTTCAAAACCTTGAATACTCGCTGATCAATCGGCGGCGATGCCACGAAATCAGCATAAGCCTGCTCCAGCATCGCTTTGCACCGAGCTCTGATTTCCGGCTCTGTGGCGCCAGAAAATTGCTCTTTGGCGAAATATTGTCCCATGCGCTTTAGGATGTGAAGGCGCGCGACATTTACAATCTTCGGATCATAATCGACGCCAAGCAGCGAAAAGAACTCCTCTGCCGACGAGGCGTTGCTAAGCCGGTCCAGGATAGGGGCTGCCGGGGATGAGTTGATCATCGAAAGGTCTCCTTTGGATCAGCTCTCGGACGCCAAATAAGATACTCTTAGCGCCTGATGATATTGCCGCGGTTCTACCTCGCACAGCGGTTGCGCATCGCCAACGCCCGCCCCTGGAACGCCGATGCGCTCAACTTCGCTCTCCAGATCTGCAGGTTCGGCGGGCGCTGACGTCAGCCCGGATGAGGAAGGGGCATGAACGGCCAAACCGCAATCGGTGCTGATGCTCGTCCGACCGGTGGTCGGGCGGGACGGCAGCCTCAAGAGAAGACGTCGCTTGGCAGTCCGCGGACCGCTCGCTGCCGGATTGCAGATCACAGCATGTATGCTGGAATGGTCCGCAATAACTGGAGCGGAGATTTGCGGCGGCGAACTGGCCTGAGGAAGAGGGGCATTTTCGCGCCGGTCAGTGGCATCGGATAGCCTCCTTGCGACACACTTGGTCTCTCGAATAGTCGGCGCAAACGTCGCTAAGCACGGCTCTTCACCCGCTTTGGGTGGCTGGGCATCCGCACACGTCGCGCCAGATCGCCGCCACCGTTTTGCGCTCGACTGGCAGCTTGTGCTCGATCGCATGCTTGCGAACTTGCGACAGGATCTGTCTGGCTTGATCGGCGCTGGCGGCCAGCTTGAGTTCATCGAGCAACGCCGTAATCGCCGCAAGTCCGGAATGCTTGCCGATCACAAAGCGGTTGCGGCGGCCAAGCAAAGCCGGATCAAGCGACTGATAGGTGCGCTGATCCTTCAAAAGGCCATCGACATGAATGCCGGATTCGTGCGTAAATACGTACTCTCCAACGATGGCCTTATTCAGAGGAATGGCACGCGCGGCCGCCGCAGCCACCAGTGCGGCGACGTTCTCGAGCTCCGGAAGTATGATGCCGGTCTCGCGCCCGTAGAGCTGCTTGAGTGCGACCGCGACTTCCTCGAGCGGCGCATTTCCGGCCCGCTCGCCTAACCCGATGACGGTCACCGAAGCGTGGCTAGCGCCAGCTTTGATGGCTGAGAGTGTATTGGCGGTTGCGAGTCCGAGATCGTCGTGGCCGTGAAATTCGAGTTCCAAATCGGTGGTCACACGCAGTTTCCTGACCAGCGCGTAGGTTGCGTCGGGATCGAGCACACTGAGCGTATCTGCAACACGAAAACGACACGCGCCCGCGGCTTTTGCGACTGCAATCAACCGGATCAGAAACTCGACGTTGGCGCGCGAAGCTCCTCGCCACCAACAGAAACTTGAAGCCCCTTCTCACGAGCATAGCCGACCAATTGCCTCACCTGTTCCAGTGCCAGGCTGCGATGACCACCGAGCTTGGCTGCGATCTGCACATCGGAAGTCGGGGTCGACATGTTGATCATGGACACCCGGGCTTCAATCGCCGCATCGACGTCCGCTTTCCTCATCCGGCACCAGCCTATCGTCGTCAGCGGAAGATCTGCTTCGACAATGGCGCGGATTGCTGTGATTTCCTCATTGCCCATCGCGGGCGTTCCCGCCTCGATCTCCGTGACCCCGGCCCGCGCAAGCGCCCGCGCGATCGCCAGCTTTTCCTTCGTGGTGAACGCAACACCGGGCGCCTGCTCCCCGTCCCTTAGCGTCGTATCGTTAAGCACGGTCGGCTTCGCGCGTTCTTGATCGAACCATGAGGGTTCTTCGCTAGAGGCGATCACGCAGGCTGGCTCCTTATCTTTGACCACATCCTCTTGTGCAACCCGCATGCCACTGCGCTATCCCTGCAAACGGATTGAAAATCTACGCTTCCTTCCTTAACCTCCTCCCGCCAATGGATTGCCGCAAACGCGACTGGCTCATGAAACGGGCGCTTTTGCCATTCCCAAGTCGAGTTCGAAAGCCAAGGCGATTGCAGCGCGCCGCGAGGTTGGCGATTGATCCCGGAGCAATTCAGGCCGGCATGTCTTGGATCCATGGTCACTTGCTCGCATTAAAGCGGCATTTATCCGCACGATGACATGCCGCGGGGATCGCCAGATCCTGGAAGCGTTGTCGCGCTGCAACGCACGAGAACATTTGTGGCAAGTCAGATGGGCCAATCAGCGGTGACCTGCTGGCGAGCCGCCTCCAGCAACTGGTCGCGCCGGCGCTCGGCCATCCGGCTCTCACCGCTTTCTTCGCCGAAACAAAGGTTGAAGTCGTTACATTGCGTGCACACTGGTGTTGTGCACATCGCGAGGCCTTCATCCTCGCAAAGCATGCGATAGAAGAAACGCTTCCAACGCATATTGTTGACATTGCGCGCGGCGAGCGGCGCGTAGTGACGGCTGAGCAGCCGAGAGAGCTCGCCACGATTGCGCAATCCGAGATCTTCCCATAGATGGTCTGGTTCGATGGCTCGTCGGGCGATCATGGCAGCCAGCCAGCGGCCGAGATCTCCTTCCGTCGAGCGGTGCTTCAGGAGAAGATCGCGCACCATTGCGATTTCGTCGTTCTCGTTGCATTTGTACCTCAGGAGCTCATCGGGAAGTTCGACCTCGAGTGAGGGAAAGTACTGCGCGAGCAAAGCCGCGAGTTCATCGCCCGATAGGCCAGTCTTCTCCGGAAGAGCGCCACCATCCATCGTGGCAGCCGCCAGAATAGATGCCAAAGCGTGGCGGTCGAAATGACTGTCACTGGCAATGTCGGCATCCGCAGGAGGTACGCCGGTGAGGAGGCGGTAGGCTACAATTCCGTTGGAACTGCTCGCATCAGGCTCGCAAGCAGCCATAAACGGAAGGACGTGCACTTCGGACATGATTTTGTGGGTCTCTATAGCGGCCAGGTTTGCCTCGCCGCGTCCTGGTCCCGGCCGGGAGCGCTGATCAGAATACCGGCCTCCCCGGATGGGGGGTGAGGAGGCCGGCATCCGTCGCGCGCCTTCACAAGGCCGCGACTCACGACCTTTACGAGGCCGCGAGTTCGGCGGCAGTTTTGCCGATGATGGATTCGTCGACCGGCTTCATAATGCCATGCTCCATCAGCATGTCCTCGAGCTCGTCCATGGAGATCGGTGTCGGAATGATACCCTTGCCGCCATTGTTGTGAACCTTGGTAGCGAGATTGCGATAGTGATCGGCCTGCTTCGAATCCGGCGCATACTCGAGCACCGTCATGCGGCGGAGTTCGGCATGCTGCACCACGTTGTCGCGCGGCACGAAGTAGATCAGCTGAGTGCCTAGCTTCTTGGCCAGCGCCTCCGCCAGTTCCAACTCCTTGTCCGTCTGTCGTTCATTGCAGACCAGGCCGCCCAGCCGCACACCGCCCGAGTTGGCGTATTTCAGGATACCCTTCGAAATGTTGTTGGCGGCATACATGGCCATCATTTCACCGGACATCACGATGTAGATCTCCTGCGCCTTGTTTTCACGGATTGGCATCGCAAAGCCTCCGCAAACGACGTCGCCGAGCACGTCATAGGATACGTAATCAATGTTCTCATAGGCGCCGTTCTCCTCGAGGAAGTTGATCGAAGTGATGACGCCACGACCGGCGCAGCCGACGCCCGGCTCAGGACCACCGGACTCCACGCAACGGATGTCCTTGTAGCCGACCTTCATCACGTCCTCGAGTTCAAGATCCTCCACGCTGCCGGCGCTCGCCGCCAAGCTCAGAATCGTGTCCTGCGCCTTGGCGTGCAAGATCAAGCGCGTCGAGTCCGCTTTAGGATCGCACCCGACAATCAGGATTTTCTGACCCATCTCGGCCAGCGCCGCCAACGTGTTCTGGGAAGTCGTCGACTTGCCGATGCCACCTTTTCCGTAGAACGCGATTTGCCTTAGTGAAGACATGTTGCTCTCCATCAACCGATTTGCCAAAAGTTGCGCGCTTCTGACGCGCGAGCTTGTTTCTCTCTCTCAGAAACGGGGCACACGGGTTCAAGGGAAGGAGCACATCGCTCGTCTTACGCGTCGGCGTGCACTCAGCCCTCACTCAGTGTTGCTGCCCGATATTAGCAACCGCCGTGCCAACGCTCGTAAGCGCTGCCCAAGTCTTTGATTACATTTAAAAAGCCACCTGCCCGCGAGTGCGCCTGGCTGTTTTGGAACCTATCTGTCAGCGCGGCTGTCAGAAAACGAACAAGAGCGGCAACCGCTGACGCGAAGCCCATTTGCATCGGTTGTCCCATATCTTCAGCCACGGAATGGGACTTGCTACTCCTCTCGTGAACCGGCTCTCTGGGACTTGAGCGGTGCGACAATGTCGGTTGCGATCCAGACTGACGGGACAGCGGATGCCAGCGGCGCTTAGCCAACTGACATTGAAGATAATCGGCAAGACCATCGAATGGGCGTCGAACGCAGCAGCGACATGGCCAGTGTTCAGCTCAGCGCCACCAACATAGGTATGACATGGCGACAATCACTTTTTATCAAAAGCCCGGCTGCGCAACCAATGCGCGTCAGATTCAAGCGTTCAACGCTGCCGGTCACGACATCATAGCCAAGGATATTTTGATGGAGCCGTGGTCTTCAGAAGAACTGCGCCGCTTCTTCGGCAATACCCCGGTTGCCTCCTGGTTCAACCAAGCGGCCCCCCGTATCAAATCAGGCGAAGTCAATCCCGCCATGATTGACGCCCAGCGCGCACTGGCGTTGATGTTAGACGATCCGCTCCTGATACGCAGACCTTTGATCGACGTCGATGGATCACGATGCGCCGGATTCGATCATGAGCTCGTGCTGTCGCTGCTTGGCCGCAAGACCCCAGATGATCTCGAGGGATGTGTGCATGACGCAAACGAGACGCGCTGTCCGCAAACGTGAGGCTAGGACAGACGGCTTTGATGCGAAGAACCATATTTTTCTGCTTCCGGCTTGGTTCGTGACCGCCAACTCGGACCCTCGCTGAGAAGGCCAACCTGGCTGTTCCGTAACACGGATCTGCCGATATTGCGCCTCGGGTGAATGCTGCCTCTACCGGCCCTGCAATGTGCGGGGTTGCTGCATTGCCACTTTGATTTTGCATGGCCCAACGGGCATCGATTGGATCGGGGCATCAAGCCAACAAACAATCTCCTGAAGAGATTGGACTCAGCACGGACTATGAATCGAACAGCTATCAAGCAAAGACAACGACGCTTCGATAGCCGTGCTTCTTATGCAACTCAGCCGCATAATTCCGGTGAGCCCGCCACTATTTTGATCCGCATCAAATCCTCCGCCGCTCGTCATGTGTGACAGAGATCTCGCGCGCCTTATCGCGCGACTTTTGGAATGGAGAATTCGATGAGAACAACAACAATTCTGACGACGACGTCGCTCCTCACGCTCGCGATCTCGCTGGCCAGCATCTCGGCACAGGCTGCAGATCTCGGTCCGGCGCCGGTTTATTACAAAGCACCCCCGATCGAACCGTTCAATCCATGGATGATCCGCCTGCGAGTGCTCGGCGTTTTGCCGGATACCGCAGGCAGTTCAGTCCACGTCTCCGGGGTACCCTCGCTGTCTTCTCCCAACTCCGGTCTGTTGATCAGCGATCAAGCCATACCGGAGCTCGACATCACCTATTTCTTTACAAAGAACATCGCGGCCGAACTCATTCTCGGCGTGACCCGCCATCACATCAGCGGCAATGGCACGCTTAATGGACTCGATATCGGCAAAGCCTGGCTATTGCCGCCGACGCTGACCCTGCAATATCACTTCAACGATTTCGGCCCACTGAAGCCTTATATCGGCGCAGGCATCAACTACACCACATTCTTCAATCAGTCGGCGGCCAATACGTCGCTCGCCGGCCTTACCGTGACGGATCTGCACATCAGCAACCAGTTCGGCGCAGCAGTCCAATTTGGCTTCGATTACATGCTTGACCGTCATTGGGGCCTCAACTTCGACGTGAAGAAGCTGTGGCTGCGGCCCAACTATTCTGCGACCGTAAACAATGCGATTCCCGTCTCCGGGCGCGCCAATATCGACCCATGGCTCATCAGCGGCGGCATCGCTTACAAGTTCTGACGTCAGAACAGGATCCAGAGAAGAAGACAAGGTTGATCAATCCGGACGCGGCGAGCCATCGAGCGCGTCCTTCAACCGCACCGCAGTTCATCCGCGAGCGAGATGGCGTGTCAAAGACGCGTCGTCTCGCGAAGAAAGTGAGCGCCATCCGCACCTTGCGCTTGCGACGTGCTGCGTAGGGACAGTATTAAGTGACGCGAACAGATTGATCGAACAGCCATCGAAACACGTTCTTGCTTTGTCAGGCGTTGCGACCGTGCAAGTTGCCGATCGGGGCTGAAAATTCAAGGCTCCGCGCTGCGCCGTGACAATGATAGTCTGACAAGGGAGTTGACGCTCAAGGTTCAGGGCACGGGCACGAGCAGCGCTCTAATCTGGGCCCGTCTCACCGAACATCTCAAAGAGCGCCATAACGACAAGCTCCATGACGCGCTGTTCGCACGTCCTGACGCCTGAGGGCCACCCGGTCATCCTGAGCCGACCGACGTACCGAGGGACAGCTCATCGACGGAGAAGCCGTCCATGCTTGATTGCCCGGCCAAGCGGCGCGAAGCAAGGCGTTTTTTAGCTGCGCTTTAGCACCATCACGAGGCGGTCGACACGTTTACCCTGCTTGAGATGGGATTCCAGGATTTCGTCGACGTCTTCCGGCGTAGTCGCGCGGTACCAGATTCCGTCAGGATAGACGACCATCAAGGGACCGGAGTTACAATAGCCGAGGCAGCCAGCCATCGTGAAACCGATATCGTTAAGGCCTTGCGCTTCGATCGCCTTGCCCATTCGATCCCACAATGCTTGCGCGCCAGAGGCGCCGCAACTGCCGTGGGGATGAGTGGGCGGACGCTGCGTGTTGCAGGCAAAGACATGATGCCGATAAATTTGGGGGAGCTCGAATTCGGTTTCTGAGTCCATGCGCTTATCCTGTGATCAATGCGAGCGATTCCGAAAGAGACATGGCCCGGGCCCGCATCGCCCTCACAGGGTCTCTTGCTGTCGAACGCCGCATCGATAGATTGATGCTACTGATTTCGATGCGCGCCTGCGAACGCAGGCGAAATGAGCGAACGCAACACTAATTGTAAACGCTGAAGATTACCCACAGATCACTCACGTCTGGCACAACCTTCCTGATTCGTTTCAACGTCTTCTCCTACCATCGCAATCTCTTCGCTCCTACATTGCTCAACCATCCGATTGCTGCAAAGCAAGTTCCACACCAAATGCAGAATCCTCGCATTTTTACGACATCTCTTGTTCTGCCGAGGCGCTCCTCATCGTTGATGCTGGAGTTCCGACAATGTCGTTTCTCTTCTGTTTTGGACAGGACAATCGTCGCCTTCGCGTTTGACGCCCCCCATTCTGCTTCAGCCGTTCGCACGCATGATGTGCGCTCCGCTGTTTCCGATCTATTGTTTACCTCAACAGGATAGCGCCTGGCGCAAACGCCCCGACAGTCAGAGTGAACGCAGACCCGCGTTCAAGGCTATAGGTTAAGCTGCCTGGACTTGCTCGGCCGTCACGAAACCGGCAACACAGCGATCCTGGATCGCGCCCACAGCCCTCCACGATACCGTCAAGGCGCACTTGCCGCCTCAATGCCGAACAGCGAATGCGTGTTCATTCATGCATGCGTCCGTAAACCGGCGGCCCCCGGAGATCGCGGCGCTACTCGCTGAGAGGTCGCATTGAGGCGTTTGGCATCGCAATTGCAGCCCAGAAAATAAGCCAGCCGTCGCTGACGGCCAAAAGCTTCTGACACAGGATCGTCATTGTTCCTCCCAAACGATCCTGTCAGTCTGGGTCTCCCCATTCTCGCAGCCCAGACGGTGTCCTCGGCGGACTTCCAGCCGCCGAGGACATTTCTTGAACATGTTCTATCGGCCGGCAGCAAGAAGCAGGTCCCGCCTGCGAGATCCATTTGGCGAGTTGACGTAAGAGCACCTTTTGTTGGTACGGCAGAGCTCGCTGGCGCCCGGCAGCAAGGCGTTGGACTGCCGTTTGCTCTGATAAGCTAAGAGAGCAAATACCCATCTGCACCAACGCTTAGGAGCGACGATTTCGTCCTCCGATAAAATCCCTCAGCCAACTTGAACAGCAGCCAAATGATACGCCGTCAATCCGGATGGATCGTGATATCCATTGTTTCTTCGCTGTCCTCGAAGCGCTCGGAAGCCCGATCTTCCTCCAGCAGCTCGACGCCGCATAGGCAAACGTCACCTTCGATCACAGCGAGCGCTACCGGCTCAAGCGCTTGTCCATTGCAGGGACCCTCGATGCACACTCCGGTCTCGATCTCGAACCTTGCACCATGCCGGCCGCATCTGAGAAAGGAGTGGTCTGCCGAGAAAAACTCGCCGGAGCCAATGTTCAGCCAGACGCCGTCATGCGGACAACGGTTCACATAGCCAAAATAGTCGTCGCCTAAGGTGCGCACCACAATAATGGAAAACAACCGGCTTTCGCCGCTATCATCGATACGCGACAGGCTAAAGCCCCTGGCGCCACTCCGCTCGATGGCATCGGCCGGACAGACGGTAAAAACCTCGATCTGATCGCCCATTGGGTTCCCGATCATCGCTTGGCTCATCCCGGCCTCGCAGTTTCCTGCTTGAAGGCTTCGACCGTAGTACGGCTCAATCGGAAGATGCCACGGCCACGAGCGAGCGGTCGATATGCCGAGCTAGCGCGGGCGTTGAGAACTTCGAACCATTGGTTCGGCGTGAGCTTTGCCGGGCGCTCGCTGATCTGGACCACCCTTCCATTCGGAGCGAAGCGGACGTGAATGATGACTTCTTGTATGTTCATAGTAATCTCTGTTTGACTAACTCGAGACACCCCAGCCGAAACCGAGAATGGCGTGCTCGGATTCGAGCATCTTGGCGCGTAGGCCTTAAACCACGGCGTGGGCACGACACTTTGCGACGATCGAGCAGGCTTTCTGCGAGCGCGAGGCTGGAGCATTTCTCCCGCAGCTTCCCGAACAGTACATGATGCAGCGGCATGCGACGTGTTCCGCATTTATGCGGATATCTATCCGCCCGCGGGGCATCGCATGACATGCGATCAATTGATTTCTCATCTCGCGCACGCCCAGAGCTACGATTGTGCTCAATCAATCCTCCTTTCATGTGGTGCACAAAGATCATCTCAGTAGATCGCCGCACCTGCGCCCACGTTGATCGAGGCATCTTTCATGGTCTCCACGATAAACGCGATCTGCTTGTTCGTGAGATGGGTGTGAAACGGCAGCGCTAGAGCGCGATCGGCGACCTTTTCGGTAACCAGGAAATCGCCACGGCGATAGCCGAGGTCAAAATAGTGGCGTTGCAAATGCAACGGCTGGCTGTAGGCAGCGGACTGAATCTGGGCGGCGCGCAGATCATCGATGATGGCGTCCCGACCGGATCGCGTGAAGCGTGTCCCCAATTGAACGAGATAGAGCATCCAGTTCACATCCGTCACATCGGGACCGACATAAGGCGGCTTGATGCCTTCAAATGACTGGATATGCGCGTTATAGAGCTGCTCGATGAGCCGACGCCGCTCCAGGATTTCATTGAGACGCTTCAGCTGCGCCAGCCCCAAGGCAGCCGTGAGATCGCTGATGCCAGCCTGGTAAGGTGCTGTGCTCGCGACGACGACTGAGAATCGCTCGTCCAGGCGGTGGGCGCGATGGCGGCGCAACCCAAGCGCAATATCGATGTCATCCGTCACCACCATTGCGCCTTCACCGCAGCTTAGGGCTACCGGCTGGGCAAAGTCGAACACGGCCAGGTCGCCAAATCGGCCGACGAGCTCCCCCTTGTAGCTCGACCCGATCGCCTCGGTAGAATCCTCCAACAGCAGCAGCCGGTGGCGCTGTGCGACCGTCCGCAGTTCTGCCCATGGCGCAGGATGACCGTTGGGATTGCCGGCGACAATCGCCCGCGTGCAGGCCGTAATGCTCTCTTCGACCTTCGCTGGAACCAATGTTCCCGACCAATACTCGACGTCGGCAAATACCACCCGTGCGCCTGCGAGACTGATGGCATGCGCTGTTTCGCGAAAAGCGTAGGGCGAGGCGATGACCTCATGTCCCGCTCCGATCCCGAGCGCCTTGAGTGCAAGCAGGAGCCCAATCGTACCTCTCGAAACCGCAACGGCATGTTTGCGGCCCAGATAGACCGCGAAAGCCTGCTCGAACGCCTCAGTGATCCGCCCGCTGGAGATCTGCGACGAACACAGCAGGGTTTCAACTGCAGAGAGCTCAGCGACGGTAATATCCGGGTCCGACAGTGGGATAAAGGATGCGTTATTCTCCACATTGTGCGCGCCATCGCACGGATGCTCTGCGAGCTCAGTGCCGCTCACTGCGCAGCGCTCCTTTTGGCCAATATGATACCGGTCGCCCGTGCCGGATCGGCCGTAATCTGCACGCAGTGATCCGATCCATCGATCAGATGGAGATCGAAACGCACAAACTGCCGGAATGGCTGATCCGGCATATCCGACGCGTCACAGCGCACACAAGCAAGCTGCGGAAAGCGGCGCCGCACCTCGACAAACGGCCCCTCCTCGGCCCTGTCGGCCGCAAGCAGCTGCTCGATTTCAATCAATTCCTGCGCAGTGAGCGTCATCGTGGCTCCTCTGTGACCCCTCAAAAGCCGCCCCTCATTGCCAGAACAGACGCTCCGGATCCGCGTTCACTTCGTCGATCGCTGAAGTCAGGCGGTGATACAGGCTGTAAAATTCCCAGATTCCTTGGGCGTGGTTCTTGCAAAACACCTTCCAAATTCCGCTCACGCGATCAAAAAGAATCAGCGCGACGTCGATTAGCGCGCCGTCCTTGTCAATATTGCGCGAGCAACAGGGGCTCTCGACGAGGTAGCCGCCTTTCACCGGTGTCACCTTCGGCGAGACGTAGAGATAGCGCGTACGGGAGCTCAAGCTGCGCTCGATCCGCTTGCGATCAAGCTCGTTGGGGTGCGCCACCAGCCCGGTCTTGACCTTCCTCATCAGCCCGGCATTCATCGCGAAAGCCTCCCTTCAAAGACCTGTGATTTCTTCTTCAAGACAGCCGATGAGCAACCGTTCTCCAAAATCGACAGTATAGATCGGAACGTTCGCATCGGTATGGATGGCAACCCTGATGATCTCTCCGGCCACTCCGGCGCCGAGCAAGACGCCGTCAGGCTCCGCATTGGGAAAAGAGCCGTCGTTGATGATATCGACTGTGGTTTTAACCCGCTGGCCCCGCCGATATTTCAGAAAGCCGAGTTCACTCACGACACGGCCTCCTCCGGTAATGGCAGATCATCGATCTCCTCGCAGGCATCCACCGGCACGAGTTCCTTGCGCTTCATGCCAACGCGGTAGCCGCTTTCCAGAAACTCGACACCGTATATGTAGAACTGCTGCAGGAATGTCCCGATCGAGATGACGTAACCGACCTCTCCCTTCTTGACCAAGATGTCGCCAATCTCCTTGCCACGAAAGGTGCCATCATTCCGGATGGTGCGATTGGCTCGCACCTTTTGGCTAAAACTGAAGACAGGCGGCTCGTCGAGCTCGACGACGTCGCTGTCGCGAACAATACCGCTCATGTAGCGCTCCTCATGCATCGTTGGCTGGTAGACATCAGGGGTGCTGCCGGTCCGACCAGGAGACATCCTCCACAATTGTGCTCATCCCTCGCCGCACTCAGCCGATTCGCTCACCGCAATGCGGTTCGCCAGTTCGTGTCGACGTGCTGACCAGGATGTCGCTGTAGGGCAGTTCGCGCTCCGAGTGACAGCCGTTCTGCGGTATCTAGCCGCGCTCTAGCGTATCGGCCCGTAGCTACACCAAGTAGCCCCGCAACGGCAGCGCGACGCGGTACGATGTGGCGGAACTGGACGCCCTCAGCGCAGATCGATTGATTGCGGAGCTGCGGGGTGAAGTGGCGCACGAGGACGTCGCCAGTTCCTTGTCGGTCAGCATCGGCATCATTTCCCCGTACGAAACGATGTTGCGGCTGGGGCGACGAGGCTTCTATGGCCATCAAGCATCGACGATAAGACGACGGCATTAGCCTGCGTGGACACGATCGCTCAGACCTCGACGTCTGCGCGCCAAGTGCCGCCATTGCTGAGCGCGGGATTCCGCCGGGAGACGTGCTGGAGACGTAGCCGGCACAATCATTTGCGCAAATAGCCGAACACCCGCAGTCGCAGCCCCTCTTGCGCGATGGACGAGCGCAGGCTCTGTAATTGGAGTGATGCCCCAGGGCGGCGTTGCCAATGTGGTCGATCTTCGGATTGGCTCCTCCGCTCCAGGACGTCCGCGAACGATTCGGTACCGATCGTGTCATCCGGTTCGAGTTCGAGCAGCTTGGTCGCGGCCTCGTCCCTTCTTCCCGATTGCGTGCCCATAGCGGCAGGCCGGCGAGGTCCTTCAACACGGCGGGATGCAACCGCGGCATGATGATATCGGCGTGATCAAGTGCAGCATCAGTCGCGTTAACCATCCGCCAGACTTGGCCCGGGACTTCGCCGAACAAAGTGCGCGCGATCAGCGCTCCCTGACCGGCAAATGGCGACCTGGCTGCTGCCTCGAAGGTCATCGGCAGCTTCGTTCGCCCGGCGCATTCCGCGATGTTGCGGCTCGGTAAGGCTGATCCCGCCGGGCATGCGCCGATCAGCGTGACCTCGTCAGTCACATCAACGATAATGGCGCGGCCCAGAAGCCTACGCTCGGAGCTGAGAGGCGTTTTTGGCCTGCCGCGCCAAATGAAATGCCTGCCAACGCTCCGCTGCCGGCGAGCAGCAGCACGATCGCAGGGACATCCGGAGCAGCCGCCTTCGCGAGGGGAGACGCGAAGGTCGAGACCTGCGGTGTTGACAACGCGCCGCACGAAGTTTGCAAATTTTTCAGCCCCAGCTCTTGGCATGCCGTTCATGGAAGCTCGCATCCTAAGCTGGCGCCTGATAGCGGGGTAAGGACGTGTCAATTACGCAGGTATTGTCGACCGGACAGGCCGCGGCGCATTGCGGCTCGTCGAAATGGCCAACACATTCGGTGCATTTCGTCGCTTCGATGACAAAGCTTCCTCCCTTTTCCGAGATGGCAACGTTCGGGCATAAGGGTTCGCAAGCTGAGCAGCTGGTACACTGAGAGGCGATGATCTTGAATGGCATATACCCCCCTTACGCCGCGGAGATCAGAGCTCCCTGGCGGATCGCGGCGTCGCCGCGCTCCTCGTGCTGAACATCGCCGCTCTTCACCTTGTCGAGATAGGACCTGAACCAGGCGATCGTCGACTTCTCGATGAACTCATGCGCGTATTGATCAACCGGCTCAATCCCGGCCTTGATCAGGTTGCTTTTTGGGCAGCCACCGATCTTGGCCACGAACACCGCATGGCAGTCATGGATGCCACGAATGATGGTCGAAAGCCTGTCCTCCTCGCCATAACCGTCCTGGCAGTAGACGTCGACGCGACGGTGACCGATGAATTTGGCGCCGGATGTAGAAAGTTCGTATACTTGGAATTCCTTTGCATGCCCAAAGTGCTCGTTGATGAGTCCAGAGCCCTTGGTTGCGACCGCCACCAGAACCGTGATCGCGCTCGTCTCGGCGGCGAACTGTGTAAGCTCTTGTTGGTGGGCCACGACGCTGGCGGCCCGCTCGTCCTCTACCCTGTCTTGATAAGCCTTGCGCGTAGCAACGTCATATTTGACGTCCATTTTCATGATCTGATCGGCACTGAACTCTGCGCTCCGATCCTCTCCGATCAGTCCGACAGCATCAGCACGGCACTGGCGACAATGCCGCATCATGTTCATCTTCCCTTCACAAGCATCCTGCAGCGTCTTCAATTCCTGCGCCGTCGGCCCCCGCTGACCGTTTAGGCCAAACACCGTGCCGTACTCAGGCGCGGAGATCAGCGGCATGATATTGTGAAGGAAGGCACCGCGCGCCTTCACCGCCTTGTTGACCTCAACCAGGTGCTGATCGTTGATGTGGGGGATCATCACCGAGTTAACCTTGCACAGGATCCCCCGTTCGCTAAGCATCTCCAGTCCTTGCAGCTGACGGTCGGTGAGTATCCTCGCCGCATCGATGCCGGTGTAGCGTTTATGGTTGAAGAAGATCCAGGGATAGATCTTGGCGCCGATTTCGGGATCGATCGTGTTGATAGTGATGGTGACGTGGTCGATTCTGGACCTGACGATCGTGTCAATATGGTCCGGCAGAGCCAGTCCGTTGGTCGACAGACACAGCTTGATGTCGGGCGCCGCCTTGGCGACCAGTTCGAATGTCTTGAACGTCTTTTCTGGATTGGCGAGAGCATCGCCGGGACCAGCGATTCCGAGCACGGTCATCTGCGGAATGGTGGTCGCGACCACGAGCACTTTTCTCACCGCCTGCTCGGGGGTGAGCTTCTCGCTCACCACGCCCGGGCGAGATTCATTGGCGCAGTCGTATTTGCGGTTGCAGTAATTGCACTGAATGTTACAGGCCGGCGCGACCGCCACATGCATTCGGGCGTAATGATGATGCGCCTCTTCGCTGTAGCAGGGATGGTTCTTCACCTTTTCCCAGATTTCGCTCGGCAGATCGCCTTGGCTTGTCCGTGACCCGCAGCCTGCCTGGGCGGTCTTGGCTGCGGTGCGATAACCCTTTTGCTCAGCGGCAGACTGCATCATCGTGTCGTTATCCAGCGCAGCTTTGGCGTAACCTCCGCCCCCCACGACCGCATTCATTCTCTTTTTCCCCGCAGGCACATTGGCTTCCCAGGACCATCCGTGAGCGAGCCTCTAGACGAGGCGTAGCAACTCACATGCCACGGCGCAGAAGACGAACTTTCGTCGGTTTGTCATAGCGTTAGCGGACCCGGCCGACGTTGAGACATGTAAGAGCGGCAATGATACGCTTGTTAAGAATGCGACAGATGCGTCTCCATCCTCACTCAGAGCTTCGCGGGCTGGCGCGTCAAGGATGGCGCCAGAGCGCGCGCAACACCCGGCTCCATCTGAGCGGGCCTTTCGTGCGCCGCCCCCACTCACAACTGGCGATACCAGTTGGGCTATCCAGCCTCCCACATCTAACGGGTGAGCAGTATCTCAACCGCGCAAGGGAGCCGAATCGCAAGCGGCGCCAGACCTTGTTCGAGTAGAAAACGGAACTCGTTGCGCGACAGCGTGTCCGGATCGACGATCGCATAGTGGGGGCCACCCGAGCGCTTGATAATCTGCCGCGCATAGCCACGCAACAGCTGGTCGTTAAAGCGACAACCGATGAAGAGAAAGGCCCGTCCGCTCCGCCTTTCCTTGATGATGTCCGGAATTGGCGTCTGAATGTCGATCTCGGTCAAGGCCTCGACATAGTCAGCATCGGAGATCAGGAAGTTGTTGGCTGGATGCACGCTGCCATGCGGCTTATAGAGCACTGTCGCCCAGCTACCAGCCACGGCACTGTCGACCTCTTGGCCAGAGAAATCATAGAAGCGGTACCAACGATTCTCGCCAATGCCGGCACGGGTAATGCCCTGAACTTCACCCCAGCCCTCGCGCTTGCGCAGCGCGGCGCGCATTGCGCCGTCGTACCATGCATCGACGATGACGGGAAGCGACAGGGACGCGAAATGATGATGTAACGGCGTCGGCTCCGCTGATCGAGCGAAGGCCTGCACCATCAATGTCGTCAGCGTAGAGCGATGTTTGCTGACCTCGATATGCTGCGCCGACGCCCACGCATTGCCTTTGGTCCGCCGAGGCAGCGCAATCTTGCTGGCGAAGAAGTCGGCCAGCGCCTCGGGCGTGGCCGGCACATCGGATCTGGACAGTCCGGTGAGGCCAGGACCGAGATAGGGCACCACGCGCGCAGCCCTTAACCCGGCAGCGATGTCCGCGAGAATGGTCTTGGCATCGGCTGCATCGACAAAGTCGATCCGCCGAGGCCCCTTCACGGATCCTCTCCGTCCGCGCTCCGCTTTTTAGCGTCGATTGTGATCGGTAATTTTGTATCGCTCGCCATCTTGGGCAAATCGAGTACCCAGCCATTGGCTATTTTGATCCACCCGCCCCAGAGGGTCTCATATTCGGACTCGACGATCGGCTCTTCGAGATCTTTCTTTGGTACGTAGATCGACAGGCCCGCGTCCGGAGACCGGCGGATCATGATTTTCACGTTGAACTCCTTGACTGTGAATCATGGCTGGCCAAGCGGGCCGACTCCCGCGAAGTGGCGCGCAGGCGAGCCACGATGTCAGACACGGCGCACACGACCTCGTCGACCTCCGCGAATGAGGTTTCTCGCGATAGCGAGAAGCGCACCGCACCGCGCATGCTCCACGCCGGCACCCGCATGGCCTGCAAGACATGCGATGGCTCCATTGAGCCCGCGTTGCAGGCTGATCCGAGCGACACAGCAATGCCGGCCCGATTGAGATGGTGGGCGATCGCTTCGCCTTCGAGATGGTCGAAGGCAATATTGGTCGTGTTCGCCAGCCGGTTGCTGATATCGCCGAGCGCAATGCACTGACCAATGTGCAGTATCCCCTGCTCCAGGCGGTCGCGCAACGCAGCAATGCGAACGCGCTCAGGTTCGAGCCGCTCCGCCGCAAGCTCTGCAGCCTTTCCAAGGCCGACGATTGCGGGAATATTCTCCGTTCCGCCGCGGCGCCGTCGTTCCTGTGATCCGCCCCAGATCAGCGGTCGGAAACTTGTCCCCTTGCGCAGATATAGCGCGCCGATGCCTTTGGGTCCATGCAGTTTGTGCGCGGATAGCGACAGCATGTCGATCGCACTGTCCTTAAGGTCTACGCGCATCTTGCCGACGACCTGGACCGCATCGGTGTGAAACAGCGCGCCCGCCTCATGGGTCAACCCTGCAAGGAACTCTACAGGAAATATCGTACCGGTCTCGTTGTTGGCCCACATAACGGAAGCAATCGCTGTCCGCGGCCCGAGCGCGCTGCGAAACGCCTCGATATCGAGCCGGCCGCGGGAATCTACCGGTACGACATGCGTCTTGACTCCGCGTGCCCCCAATTGCTCCGTTATGGCAAGAATGGCAGAATGCTCGACCGAGGTGGTGACGATCTCGTCGCGGCCCTCTTGGGTCGCAAGCGCAGAGAGAATCGCGGCGTTGTTGGCCTCGGTCCCTCCTGAGGTGAAAACGATCTCATGATCGTATGCGCAGCCTAGTAACCGCCGTAAGCTACCCCGGGCCTGCTTCAAGGCGACTGCGACCTCGCCGCCAAAGACATGCGTGGATGAAGCGTTGCCGAATTGCTCTGTGAAGAACGGCAACATGGCTTGCACGACGGATGGATCGGTCCGGGTCGTTGCATTATTGTCGAGGTAAATCGGCACTTGGGTCCCACTCAATCCAGGGCCTCGCCGACAGCCGCAATCGGGACGAGACGAACGCATTCGCCTATTTTGTCGATCAGCCCCGTCTGAATGCGGTCCAGCGTTAGTCTAGGAAGCTTACAGAACGCGGATGCGCCGTTCAGACTGGCGATGGTCCTGTGGCTATTGGTCCGGATGAGCCGACGATCGCCGCGATCGCCATGCAGATCCGCTCGCATCTGTTCGATTGCGTCGCGAATGCGAAGCGCTCTCGCAGCCGACGATTGCCATACTTCTTCCGGTTCGGCCAGCATGGTGCGATGTTTCCTCTTTATCAGCTGAACGATTTGCCGCAGGAGCAGCTCGCGGCGGCGTTCGGGTTTTGAAAGATGAATCCGGAACTATCCGGCGCCAGGACGAAATCAATGGTCGTGCCGATCAGATGCTCATGGCTCTTGCTGTCGACAAATACCTTCAGACCCCCGCATTCGATCACGGTGTCACCAAGCGTCGGCACCTCGGCCAAGCCCATCTTGTATTTGAACCCATTGCAGCCGCCTGCTTCGACCAAAATGCGCAGGCCGCCGGTCGGGTGCATTGATGATGCCATCGCGCCTTTGATGGCACTCACTGCGCTATCTGTCAGGTTGATCATGGCTTACCCTCTCATGAGCTTAGGTCTGCCCGACAATGGCAAGTCATGTGCCAGCGTGCACAGCCTGATCCCGCTTACGTTTTTTTGGTCGCATCTGTCGGCTTCATCAGCGCCGGTGTCGAGTTTGTGACAACGCTGCCTGGGACGATCGCCTCTCGCATAGGCGTTTTGTTTCACCGCACGGCTGGAGGTCGTTACAGAGGCGGCGGCAAGCAATTTGCATCGCACCTGGCATCGGTCAGCGCGCCGGTGAAAAGCTCAAATCGAGGACGAATTTAATGACTGCAATCGAGAACACCGCACTCGGTCGACTTGAGAAGGAGGGCCGCCTGCTCAATGCTGTACTCAAGGGCGGGACGACCAAGCCGGGCCGGTTTGGCTTTCGCGGCGACATAGCACTAAAATTTCAGACGCAAGTCGCGGACGAGAAGCGGCCGCCGGACTATTCGATCGAACAGGTTCTGACGATCGCGCAGGACGGAGAACGTACTATCCCGGTGCTGGCCGGCTACCTGCACTCCTTCGCCTATCTTGCTGACGTCGCGGCCGTGCTTGACGGTGCGTTAAGCCAAAAGGGCAGTTATTTCTTATTCTGTAACAACGTCGATTTGCTGGCGAAGTACCACATCAAGCTCGGTGGCATTACCTTCCACGTCCTGCCGTGCGATGAATCCACTGTTTGGAAGGAGATGATGGACCTGGTCGGGCTCAACAAGGACGACCTCAAGAAGCTGGATGCGGGCGGCAAGCTTGATTACCTCCTCGATGCGGCGAAGGCTCTCGATCTACCCTACGACGAGATCTCCTATGAAGACGGGCTGGAGAGGATGGAGCCGGTAAAAAACCGCAACGAGAACCGGCCGGTCTGAGCGCGGACGTCATTCGTTCCGGGACGCATCGTCTTCGACAAGACGCACGCCGACGACACAGATATCGCCATCCAGCACTGTCAAGGCGATTGGCGTGAGCGTTCTGCCCTTACACGGACCATCGACGCACAGCCCGGTTCCGAGCTCGAAGGTGGATCCGTGTTTGCCGCACATCAGCCGGACGCCGTCTGGATCGAGGAACTCGTTTCGTTCCCAGTCCAAAGCAACGCCGTTGTGCGGGCATCTATTGAGATAGCCAAGCACCTTCTTACCCCAGCGTACGACAACGATGGGCCACGGCCGGTGATTGCCGTCATGATCGAGGACCATAAGGTGGAATCCCATGGCCTTGCGGCTCGGAATGTCGTTAAAACCACAAATCGCGTAAATAGCATCTACTTGCATTCATTGCTCGCCTATCGCAAGGGCTCTGCAGTGTTGCTGTGCCTTGTGCTGCAAGAACCGTCGGAGTTCTGCTCGGCCTTCTCTTAGCCCAACGCGCAGCCTTAGCGGTGCCGCACGACTTGACCGGCTAGCAGAACCGCAAGCGCGTGCGCAGCTCGTTACTCCTGGCGTAGGGGATCCATTCCGTCTTCCCAGCGTACGCGCATTGGTACTCCCAGGGTCTCTATAAAACGGGGTCTCTATAAAACTGATGTTCTATTGTACTGATAATTTCGTCCATTTGCTGGACGAGCCCGACAAGACGCTCGATCGTATGCTGGAACGCTCGTTTGGTCGCACACCCGATGGGGCACCTCGCGCCAGCCGTCGCAGAACGATATTCACGATCGCCAACTTCGCGACCCGTTCAGTGATACCAGATTCAACGGAAGTACTGACATCGTGAGCACAATCGGTTCCCGCATTTGCCTCAGATTCCGCTCAAAAGCCGGATTAAAGCAGGTCCTCTCTCAAACCGCACACCACGGCCCTGCTGGCTCGGCGAAGCAGGCCCCCCGGCACGTATGACACAAGGCCGGCCCAACTCCACCAACCAACTCGCGAACCGGCATCTGGCAAGCATAAGGGAGCGCGACTATGACGCGCGCTCCCTTCAAGCTACGCCTTCTGCTCGTACGCGAGCCAGGGCGAAAAACCCATCAGTTCCGCCTCACTCCCATTATTCCGAATCGTCTTCAACAGCCATTCGTCGAAGTTCACGCTCCAAATAAAACGAAGGATCATCGTCAGATGAATCCGTCTCAACGCTCTCTCGACGACCGCTGCGGGCTTCTTCGACCTTGGAAAGATATTTTGTAGGCTTGCCTACTCGCTGCCACTCGTTGTTCTCGTTCTTCGTCCACACTTCGGGATTCTGGTGAGGGTCGAGCACCCAGTGATCGCGACCCACGTGAACAAAACCCATTTCAGCTAGACGGGGCTCCATCCCCGATCGGGCAGGACGCGACAATACCAATGGATGATCGCCGTCCAATCGCAGTTGATGCTCGAGCAGGATATCGCCTGCGTTTTCGACAAGCGGGTGAGTAACGCGTAGATCTACTACGGACGTGATATCGTTACGCCCGAACTGTTCTCGAAACCGGTCTCCCTTGATCCGGACCGGGCCACCCACTGCTAGCAGGCCGACACTTTCGTCACCCAGCTGATAGCTGAAGAACTTCGCGGGGTTATTCGGGTCGTGGTAAGTGTTGGCATAGGCTCCAGCAACAGTTGCAGCCCACTCAGCTTTCCTCGAAACAAACTCAGAGTACTCTTGTGGGTTGTCGGCGATGTCCCTGATATCGCGACGCAAGTATCTCTCCACGAGATCCGTGAAGTCTTCTTGTTCGTCGATTTTGATAATGGGTGGATCGGAACGCAGAGAGTATGGCGCCGCCGCCCCCGACGACGACCCACCTCGTTCCATGCGGCCAACTGTCTCCGCGAAACGGGGGCTATCTCCCGCCTCGCTCGAATCATCAGCCTGATAAGCGCTTGTGGACTGGCTGGATGAGCCAACGGTTCTGCCATACATCAGATCGCCCTCCTATCGGCGAATTGCACGCAATCGAGCTCGTGCCGCGCAAGCTCCGCCGATGAGAATACAGAATCTAGCTGACCACAACCTGACTGCAGCACCGGCCCACTGCGGGGCCGGCAAGCCGCTTCCCCGGAAGAAGGGCAGCGACTCGGCAACCGTAAGGCCCGCCCAATAGGCGAACCACGCGCCCGTTGTCGCGGACGAGCAATCAAGACGTGGCGCTCGACATTGCTGCGCTCGACCAGCACGAAAACAACCGATCAACTATTTTTTGGAATTGATCTTGGTCTCGGACATTCGAGCACGCCGCCTGATCGGCATGCGAGCTCACCTGATCACGTGCGCGTCACCTCCCCCCGGCCCACGTGGCGTATTGAGTGCATGTGTCCTCTCTCTGCTGCCAGACGAAGCGGCCTCCGCTCAGGCGACTTCAGCACCGGCTGAGGCGTGGATCTGGCAATTGGCCGGGCACACCCTGGCGCAGGCGCCGCAGCCGATGCAGGCGCCCTCATCGTTCAGAACCATGATCTTCTTTTCGATCTCATTGTCCGCGTCATCGTCTAGATCGACAAGCTCACCCTCTTCGCTGATTCCTTTCAAGGTCATGACATCTCGACCGCACACCTTGAAACAGCGTCCACAACCGATGCACTTCTTGTCATCGATCGATGTCAAGTATTTCGGTATCCACTCGCGGCCATCGCGCGCTGCAAATGACATAAGTCAGCCCCTCCGGTTATTTTCCAGCGCCTTCAAATCATGGCTCTTGCGCTCGAGTTCGGCATAGGCATCGTACGCCTTCTCCGCAACCGTCATGATCGAGCCCCAGTTGACAGGCAATTCCTCCGACAGGTCGTGCAAATCCATTTTGGCTTGCAGCGCCTTTCCTGACAGCTTCTTCAGTTCTGCTTTCAATGCTTCACGATCACTCATGAGCGCCCTCAATAGTTCGCCACGTCCGGAAATCTGCGAACCATGTCGATTCCGTCGTTGACATATTTGTCGCCTTCCTGTGCAAGCTTTACGAGATTAACGAAGCCAAAACGATGCACATCGCGTAGCTGCTTGTTCACGGCGATCAGGCGCCCTGCGATCAACACCACGCGGCCGAAGCCTTCATGATGCAGCTTCATAATGGGCTGGATCATCACGCCGGTGACCCTCTCGATCGAGAGTGCGACCGCGTCGAAGAACAGTTCAAGCCGCCACAGCGTGTCGGGATCGGGATCGCCGACAATCGGTAGGGCGCGCCGCTTCTCCTTATCCAAGATATAGGGTTCGAGCAGGTCGAGATCGCTCTTCTTCGTCCAGGCGCCGTTGGCATCCTGAGCGCGCCAAATCTTGATCAGCTCCATGAGGAACGGTGCGTCGATGCCGCTCCCCTGCCGCACTATTTCTTCGGTCATCTCACCTCATTCGTCGAACTCAAACGCGCGGCGCTGGTCCTTGGCAATGGCCTTGCGCAGCCAGGGAGGTGGCGTTCCCTTCAGTACGTCCTGAAGCTTTTCAAGCAGCTCCAAGATGCTTTCCGGCTTGCTCACCTTGATGGGATGGATCTTGTTGGCCACCACCCGCGCGGCACCAGCACCGCCGATGGCGGCGACGTAGAGAATTGCGCAATCCTTGATTGCCTCGATCTTCGGCGCCAACTTATCGTCATTGCCGTCTTCCTTGAGATCGCCCTCGAACTCAATTGCTTTAAGAAAGACGTGCCCGCCCGGCGTGACATCATAGATTGCGATGTTCTTTGCCCATCCAAAATGTGCATCGACCCGTCTGAGATCTTGCGTAGCGAAGGCGACCTTCATGCAATCGACCTCTCAGCTGTGCCAGGCGAGCTGTGGCCGGCTCGTCGTGGTAGTGCGGCCGGAACCCGCCAGCTATCCGGCGTAGGCTGGTGGTTCTCCTCTCGGTCAGCAATCACGAGATTGGCGATATCGAAGATCATATCGCGCGTACCACGATAGCCGACGGATAGCTGGTGTCCTGCACCAAGCCGATCGAACATCGGAAAACCCGCGCGATAGAACGGAATTTTCAGCCGAGCCGCCGCTTGCCTGCCATGCGAATGCGTGACCAGTAGGTCGCATTGCTTGGTTCCGGCGAGTTCTTCGAGGTCCTCGAGGTCGCCAATGAGGACCTCCTCGGCCTTGACTCGCTTAATAACGACAGACTGCGTCGTTGTCACTGCTGCGGTCACCTGCGCACCCATGTCATGCAGCATACTGGATAGGTCGAACAGGAGGTCTGGCTCGGCGGCGATCGCAACTCTGCGACCACCAATATGGAAGTGCGCGTCCAGCATTGCATCGGTGAGCTGGCCACGCTGACGTCGATATTTCACCGGTACGGGCCGGCCGCTGATCTCGCTCAAAAAGGTGATAAATTCGTCGTTGGGATCGAGACCGCAAAGCCGTTCGAACAGGCGAAATGGCACGCCGGCCTTGGCCTGCAGGACCTCCGCCGCGCGTCGCATCTGTGCGCCAATTGCGATCGTCCATTGAGCGCGTCCCATGCTCGCAATTTCGTCGATGCCGATGCCGCCTATGGTTGTCGGCGTAAACTCACCGGGGATATGCCCATCAAGCGAGCCTGCCAGATCCGGCAAAAAGGACGGCCGCAAGCCGAAATCCTCCAGGATGGCCCGGAGTTCGTCTAGATCACCGGGGGTGAGGTGGCATCCTGGAAGAACATTCACCTTGGACGGGTCGCGCAGTCCACTCACGCCCGGCCCCTCGACCAACGCCTCCACAATGCGCGCCACAGCCTTCTCCCAGCCGTCCTGGAACGCTCCCTTGAAATCTGGTGTCGAGACATAGACCAGCGGCAATTTTGCAAGTTGCGGATGCTTGTCCCGGATCAGCTTGAGGTAGGCATCGACATCGTCGCCATTGGTCTCTGTAACCCCGGTTGAGCAGATCCCCACGATCTTTGGCTTGGCTCGGCTGTGGATATTGAGTATCGCCTGCTCGAGATTCTCGTAGCCACCGAGCACGGTTGCGACCTCGCTCATAGCGGTGGTTTGCAGCGGTACCGCTTCCTTGAAATGGCGCACGAAGAGCGTGAGCCCGAAGGATGTACAGCCTTGCGAGCCGTGCAGAAGCGGCATAGCCCCACGCAACCCCATAAAGGCGAAGGCTCCACCGATCGGCTGGCTCATCTTCAGCGGATTGACCGCACAAGATTTAGTAGACGCTTTGACGAGGGCCATAACAGGTCCTTATTCTGCGGCCTGTGGTAGGGCAGATGGTGAGGCCGCCAAGATTCCCTCGATGCGTCTGTTGCAGCAGCCGCCGACCGCATTGGTGTGCTCTCTGACAGCTTCCACGCTGATCAAGCCATGCGCGGTGATCGCATCCTCGATCGTTCCGAGATCGACCTTGTTGCAGAAGCAGATCTCCTTGGCTCGGCGCGTCGTTTCGCCGAGCGCAGGATCGCAAGCGATCTCGGCCAGCGGTGATCGCATCTGCACCATCGCCTTCGCCAAGACCTGCCATGGCGCAGGTCGACGCAGCTGCTCCCACATCGGATTGGAGAGCGACTTGTCGATCTCCTCCACCAGTTTGACCATTCCAAGATAGCCCAGATAGGCATGGCACCGCTCTTGGTTGATATCGATCCAGGGCATCGCCGCCTTCAGTGCGACAAACTGCGATTTGCCGCCCGACAGCATGATGTCCGCTTCCGCTTCTTTCAACATTCTGTACATTTCGCGCGGCGTCATCTCCTCGATCATGTGGGCATCCTGCCCCATCAGCTCCTTGATGCGTTCCTTGTCCTCCTTGGTTGATTTCTTCACGCTGGTTCCGACCAATTCGAGACCGGCTTCCTGCAGTGCCGCCACGACCGACCATGACTTGACGCCGCCGGTAATCAACAAGACCTTTTTGCCTTTGAATCGTGGCTTGTACGGTTCGATGGCAGCCCAGGCGCGCGTTTCCTCGCGCGCGATCACCGCATCAGTACGCCCGAGCAACTCTTGGGGGGCGCCGCGCTCGACCAATAAGCGGGCGATCTGGCGAAGCGAATCACTCGAATCCTGGATACCGTAGAACGACCCCTCGAAGAACGGGATCCCGTAGCGTTCCTTCATTTTGCGTGCGACGTTGATCATAGATTTTGAGCAGACCAACATCGCCGCCCGCGCACGATGAGAAGAAGCGACCTCGCGATACTTTCCGTCGCCAGAGATGCAGGAGAGAATCCGGACTCCGAGCTCGTCCAGCAATGGCTTCACTTGCCAGAGCTCTCCTGAAAGGTTGTATTCTCCGATCAGGTTGATGTCGTACGGCGTTGTGTAGTCCGGCTCCTGCGTTCCGATGACATGTTCGAGCAGGGCCTCGCCGGCGAGCTTGTTACCCAGGTTTTTGGAGCCAACGAACCCTGGGGAATTGATCGGGATAACTGGTTTGCCGAACCTTTGAGACGCAGCCTTGCAAACCGCATCGATATCGTCGCCGATCATCGCCGGGATGCAAGTCTGATAGACGAAGATCGCGGCAGGGTCCCACTTATTGATGATTTCTGTGATTGCCTTGCACAGCCGCTGCTCGCCTCCGAATACGATATCGGTTTCGTTCAGGTCGGTTGTGAATGCGGTCCGCCACAGATTTGAGCCAGACGACGCCGAGCCGCGATTGTCCCAGGAGTTGCCTTCGCACGCAATCGGACCGTGCACCAAGTGAGCGACATCGGTAAACGGCTGCAGCGCGATCTTGGCACCGTCGAAGGCGCAGCCGCCGGCAGCACTGCCCGGCTGCAGTTGCCTGGTGCAGCCCTTCCTGCGATCAGCCTTCGACTTACTGCCATTCTTGGCGCAGCCCGGCTCGTCGAAGATATTCTGGACCGTGGCCGCTAGCGAACTCATCCGTTTTCCCCTCAGCAAACTAATTGAGAGATTAACCGCCGTGCATTTGTGCCACCGCCGGGTTTGGCGATGGCACGCGCACCGTTCGTCATCAGCGAATGATGTCGAAGCTGTAGTCGGTTTTGCCAAGAAGGTTGGTCTTCTTGTCGATTTCGTCGAAGATCTTGTCGAGGATCTTGACCAGCACATTCAGGCCACCCTGATAACCCCAAACGGGCGAGCGGTGATGGTGATGCCGATCAAAGACTGGAAAGCCAATTCGGATCAGTGGCGTTCCAGTGTCACGCTCGAGGTACTTGCCGTACGTGTTGCCAATCAGAAAATCGACCGGCTCGGTAAATAGGAGCGAGCGCAAGTGCCAGAGGTCCCGGCCAGGGTAGACTTGGCAGCTCTGCCCAAACGGCGAGCTTGCAAGCAGCGCCGCCATTTTTGTCTGCCATGCCTTGTTGCCGTTGGTGGAAAGCACATGGGTTGGCTCGGCGCCCAGTTCGAGCAGAAAGGCAGCTACCCCGTAGCAGAGATCCGGATCACCATAGATCGCGAACTTCTTGCCATGGATATGCGCACTGGAATCGGCGATGGCATCGACCAAGCGGCCACGCTCTCGTGCGAGTTGCTCCGGAATGTCCTTGCCGCCGATCCGCGATAACGCCACCAGCAAGTCATCCGTTGCGGATATGCCAATCGGGTAGTTGAAGGACAAGACATCCTGCCCATGCTCGGCCACGAATTGCAACGTTTTCTCCGTACACCACTCCTGCATGGAGATTGTCGCCTTGGCGTGAACGGCGTTGGCTGCGTCTTCCAGCGTGGTGCCACCGTCATACATCCGGAACTCGCCATCTGTCGGGGTGTCGAAGACTTCGGAGTTGTCGGCGAGTATGGTGTGCTGGATTCCCATCAGTTCCAGGATGCGCCTGATCTCGCGAAGGTTTCCGACGGTATAGCCATCGAAACCGCCGATGATGTTGATGGCCTGGTTCGGCCTGCGCTCCAGCTTCGGCACCGTTCCGGCCTTGCCGTCCCAAAAATGCTCCAAGATGCCCTTGAGCGCGTTGTCGTAGCCGGTGACGTGGCTGCCGACGAAGGCCGGCGTGTGGGCGAACGGCACGTCGAACTCCGCCGGAACCGAGCCCTTCTCTTTGGACGTCTTGATGAAGGCGTTCAGGTCATCGCCGATCACCTCAGCCATGCAGGTCGTGGAGACCGCAATCATCTTGGGTTTGTACATGTTGTAGCTGTTGGCGAGCCCGTCGATCATGTTGTTCAGGCCCCCGAATACAGCAGCGTCCTCCGTCATCGACGAAGAGACGCAGGAACACGGCTCCTTGAAGTGTCGCGACAGATGGCTGCGATAATAGGCCACGCAACCTTGCGAGCCGTGAACGAAAGGCAGCGTGCCTTCAAAGCCGACGGAGGCGAATACGGCGCCAAGCGGCTGGCAGGCCTTGGCCGGGTTTATCGTTAGCGCCTCCCGCGCAAAATTCTTCTCGCGGTACTCCGGCGTTTTCGTCCATTCCTTGATACGCTCGACTTCGGCGGGCTCGCGGGGATCCTCGAACATCTTCTTCTTGTCCAGCATCTGCTGGTATTCCGGACCGCGGAACAGTTCGAGATGATCGAGCACGTGCTCGGCACTTTGCGCCATTATTAAGATCCTTTTACTATCGAAATTGACCGGCCCGCTCTCCGCTGAGAGCGAGACTTGTTGCCCTATTCTGCAGCCAAGAGCTTGGCCCTCGGCGTTTCCTTCCAGGGCGCCTTCGTCTTTTTCCAGACAGGCGAGTTGACAGCCATGTCCATGTCGCGCGCAAAGATCGCAAAGCCGTCATAGCCGTGATATGGACCCGAATAGTCCCAGGAATGCATCTGCCTGAACGGCACACCCATCTTCTGGAACACGTATTTTTCCTTGATGCCCGAGCCGATGAGATCAGGCTGGAGCTTTTCGACGAAGCGCTCGAACTCGTAGCCATTGACGTCGTCATAGATCAGCGTGCTGTCCTTTACGTAGTTCTGAGCGGTGCGCTGATAATCGTCGTTGTGGCCAAACTCGTATCCGGTGCCCACGACTTCCATCCCGAGGTCTTCGTAGGCGCCAATCACATGACGCGGACGAAGCCCGCCGACATACAGCATGACCGTTCGGCCCTCCAGGCGCGGGCGATACTTCGCAACCACCGCGTTGACCAGCGGCTGGTACTTTTCAATCACCCGCTCGGCCCCTTCCTTGATCTTGTCGTCGAAATAGGCCGCAATCTTCCGCAGCGATTCTGTGATCTTTGAAGGTCCGAAGAAGTTGTATTCGCACCAGGGGATGCCGAATTTCTCTTCCATGTGGCGGGAGATGTAGTTCATTGAACGGTAGCAATGCAGAAGGTTGAGCTTGGCTTTCGGAGTTGCCTCGAGTTCAGCGAGTGAACCGTCCCCGGACCACTGCGCGATCACCCGCAGGCCCATTTCCTCCAGCAGAATTCGCGATGACCAGGCATCGCCGCCGATATTGTAGTCGCCGATGATTGCAACATCGTAAGGCGTCGGCTCGAACTTTGGTGCGCCGTCGGGCTCGAGCTTGTCGAAGATCCAGTCACGCACCGCGTCGTTGGCAATGTGGTGACCTAGTGACTGCGACACGCCACGAAAACCCTCGCAGCGGACCGGCACGATGGTCTTGCCTCCATACTCCTTGGATTTAGTTCTTGAGACAGCCTCGATATCGTCGCCGATCAGTCCGATCGGGCATTCCGATTGGATGGTGATGCCGTTGTTGAGCGGAAACAGCTCCTGGATTTCGTCAAGGACTTTGACCAGCTTCTTGTCACCACCGAATACGATATCCTTTTCCTGGAAGTCGGAGGTGAATTGCAGGGTCACGAAGCTATCGATCCCCGTCGTACCAACGTAATAGTTGCGGCGCGATCCCCACGAATACTGACCGCAGCCAACAGGACCATGGCTGATATGGACCATGTCCTTGATAGGTCCCCAAACCACGCCCTTGGATCCCGCATAGGCGCAGCCCCGGATCGTCATCACGCCGGGTATGGATTTGATGTTGGACTTCACCCCGCAGTCGGACTTGCCGGCCTGGTGAACGTTGAGGTGCTTGGCACGCCTTTTCGCGGTTTTCTCCGGATAGACCTTCAGCACCTCCTCGATCAGCTGTTTGTTGCGAGCCCTGATATCTGCGATACTCTGGGTCGTGGCGAGACTCATCTGATGTCCTCAAGGTTAGCTGTTGCAAGAGCGGCTTCTGACCAGAACTTTTGCAACCAGCATGCCAGCGCTTTGCGAACACAAAACCCATAACGATTAACGGCAGTTAGCGCGTCTCGCGCGGGGGCAACGCCGTTGTTGCGAACGCGACATCGCGCTTTGCTCGGAGGCTTCTTGGTTTGACCTGTTCGAAACGGAACAAGGGGGAGCTATGCGCGAAATGGCCCCGCTCAGCTATCAGCGTGTGTTTTCGTTCTAGACTTGAACCCATAAATCTGCCGGGCGGACGGCTTGCCAGAATCCGCTATGGCCCGATAGCGACCAAATTCCGCAGCGCGACGAAATAACGCGAAGGGTGAGGAGCGGACGTCAGCTCCAGTTCACGCTACTCTATAAACTTGGCGCAATCTCAGACCTGATCCATTCCACGAAGGTCTGCAAAGCGCGGCGCTGACGGCCAGCGCGCGGGAACACTAGATGATGACCAACGTAGCGGATGTCGGTGGAGCGGCCAGCCAGGGGCGCTATCAGGCGCCCCGATGCTATCTCACTTTCAGCCAACCGAGTTGATTCCAACGTCACGCCAACCCCGCCGCAAGCCATGGCTATTGCGAGGAAGCTGCGGTCGAATCGCATTCCATGGATCGCTGGAGGTTCGAGCCCGTTCGCGGCGAACCATTGATACCATTGAACCTGCTTCACGTCGGAGCGAATAAGAACTTGGCTCAACAAATCCTTTGGCTGGCGGATTCTCTTCGCGATCTGAGGAGCACACAGAGGGGTGACGGTTTCTTCACCAAGCGGGATCACTTCGAGCCCCTCACCGCGAGGTGAACCGTAGACGATGTCCAGATCGAAATCGTCGTTCGTGAAGCGGGCGTACTCCGTATTGGCGGCGAGCCGAACCTCCAGTTTGGGTTCGGCCGCGAGAAATTTGGTCAGGCGCGGGGCCAGCCATTGCGCTGCGAAACTTGGCGCACAATGCACCCTCAGGAGCTGCGGCCCGCGACCTGCGACTTCTTCGATCCCGCGCCGCAAATTGTCGAAGGCCGCACCGGCGTGGCGCATCAGGTTCTCGCCAGCGGGCGTTAGACGGACGGAACGAGCACTCCGCTCGAACAGAACGGTGCTCATGGTGCTTTCCAGCTTGCGGATCGCGTGGCTGACGGCGCTCGGCGTCAAATGCAACTCGTCGGCCGCGTCGCTGAAGGAGCCAGTGCGCGCAGCCGCTTCGAAGGCCCGGATAGCGGAGATCGGGATGCTCGACAGCAGCATGCCCACAAGTGAACCAGATTCACACATCCAAGACAACTGCGCGTTTGTCCCGGCCGGCCCCTCGGCTCTAGCAATGGGGCAAGAGGACCGGCTGCCCACCGCGGCGTCCAAAACGACAGGGACAGGGAGGATTCGAATGCTGCTTCGCGGCAAAACGGCGATCATCACAGGGGCGGCCTCGCCCCGCGGGATTGGCCTCGCAACTGCCAGACGATTTGCCGAAGAGGGCGCGCGGGTCGCCATCCTCGACATCGATGGGACCGCCGCACAAGCCGCCGCGCAAGGCCTCGGCGACGCTCATATCGGAATTGCTTGCAACGTCGCCGACCAGGCTTCGTGTCAGAAGGCAGTCGAAGCTGTCGTCCACGGTTTCGGCCAAATCGATATCCTGATCAACAATGCTGGCATCACACAGCCGGTCAAATTCCTCGACATCACGCCGGCCGACTGGGACCGTATCCAGGACGTCAACCTCAAGGGCATTCTGTTCCTGTCCCAGGCAGTGATCCCGCATATGCGGAAGCGCAAGTCGGGATCGATTGCATGCATGTCGTCGGTATCGGCCCAGCGCGGCGGCGGCATTTTCGGTGGTCCGCACTACTCGGCGGCGAAGGCGGGGGTCCTTGGGCTTGCCAAGGCGATGGCTCGGGAATTTGGCGCCGATGGTATCCGCGTCAACTGCGTCACGCCGGGATTGATAGGCACCGACATCACCTCCGGCAAGCTCAACGACGAGATGAAAGCGAAGATCCTGGAAGGCATTCCGCTCGGACGGCTCGGGGAGGCCAAGGACGTTGCCGGCATCTACACATTTCTCGCATCGGACCTCTCGGCATACGTCACCGGCGCCGTGATCGACGTCAACGGCGGGATGCTCATTCACTAAGAGCAGCGATGGAGAGACGGATGTCCACGAGTTCACTTGTCAACGCGCCTAGCCTTTCGCAGCGTGCGCGCAACATTCGCCGCAACGCCCTGCGCATGGGCGAAGTTCAAGGCCAGGGCTATATCGCGCAGGCGCTCGATATTTCCGACGTGTTGGCGGTCGCATATTTTCACGCGATGCGCTACCGGCCCGAGGAGCCCACCTGGGAAGATCGCGATCGTTTCCTCCTTTCCAACGGTCACTACGCGATCGCCCTTTATGCCGCACTGATCGAGGCCGGCATTATCCCCGAAGTCGAACTCGAGACGTATGGCTTCGACGAAAGCCGCCTGCCGATGTCAGGCATGGCGTCCTACACGCCCGGCATGGAAATGTCCGGCGGGTCCCTGGGGCTCGGACTGAGCATCGCGGTCGGCATGGGCCTCGGGTTGAAGCGCAAGGGCTCCAAGAGCCGCGTCTTCACGCTGTTCTCGGACGGAGAGCTGGACGAGGGTTCGAAGTGGGAAGCGATGATGTCCGCTGCACACCACAAGCTCGACAATTTGATCGCGATCATTGACGTCAACAACCAGCAGGCCGACGGCCCTTCGAAACAGATGATGGGGTTCGAGCCGTTGGTCGACAAGCTCGAGCCTTCGGCTGGTTCGTACGCCGAGTCGACGGCAATGACCTGGACGCCGTCGTGGCAGCATTCGACGCGACGATTTCGCACCCCGAGCCGCAACCGAGGATCATCATCGCCGACACTGTCATGGGCAAGGGAGTTCCGTTCCTCGAACAGCGAGAAAAGAACCACTTCATTCGGGTCGAAGCGCACGAATGGAATTTGGCGCTGGCAGAACTTGATGCGGGAGACAGGTCATGAAGTCGGCTACCTCAGCTACGCCCGGGAAACCGCGGCTCACCACCTCCGCGATGATCGCGTCGATCGCCGCCGAGGGACAAAAGACGAAACCGGCGCCGTTCGGTCACGCGCTTGTCGAATTGGCCCGGAGCCGCCCCGAGGTGGTGGGCCTCACCGCCGATCTGGGCAAGTACACGGACCTGCACATTTTCGCGAAGGAGTTTCCAGACCGCTACTATCAAATGGGTATGGCGGAGCAGCTCCTCTACGGTGCGGCTTCGGGCATGGCGGCTGAAGGATTCATGCCCTTCGCTACGACTTATGCGGTGTTCGCCTCGCGGCGCGCCTACGACTTCATCCACCAGACGATTGCAGAGGAAGACCGCAACGTGAAGATCGTCTGCGCCTTGCCAGGTCTCACCTCCGGCTACGGCCCAAGCCACCAGGCGGCAGAAGACCTCGCGCTGTTCCGCGCAATGCCGAACATGACCGTGATCGATCCCTGCGACGCTCATGAGATCGAGCAGATCGTTCCGGCCATCGCGGAGCATCACGGGCCCGTATATATGCGGCTCTTGCGTGGTCAGGTGCCCCTCGTCCTGGACGAGTACAACTATCAATTCAGGCTCGGCGAGGCATCCTTGATTCGGGACGGTCGGGACGTCCTGATCATCTCCTCTGGAATCATGACCATGCGGGCGCTGGAAGCCGCAAAGGAACTCGCCAGTGATAGCGTGGACGTGGCCGTGTTGCATGTCCCGACAATCAAGCCGCTCGACCACGGAGCGATACTGCGCGAAGCAGGGAAACCTGGCCGTCTCGTCGTGGTCGCCGAGAACCATACCATCATCGGCGGGCTCGGAGAGGCGATTGCAGCGTTGTTGATGCGCTCCGGCGTCCATCCAGCCTTCCGCCAGATCGCGTTGCCCGATGAGTTCCTTGCCGCTGGGGCGCTTCCCACGCTGCACGATCGTTACGGCATTTCGACTGCCGCAGTTGCAAGGCAGATCAAGGGGTGGCTGCGCTAGGCGCGCACCTCGATACGTCAAGTTCGACTGAGGGAAGAATCGCTTACGCGGCGTCGCCGCGGAGAACGATGGCCACTGCCTGACGGTCGGTGCCCGAGAACCGGCGGGAGCTGCAGAAGCGTGCTGCTGCCGATCAATATACCGATACTCAACAAGGAGGAAGCAATGACCAAACGCAAATCGACTGCCATCACCCGTCGCAAGTTGCTCCTGGCCGGCGCGGCGGTCCCCTTGTGCGCCATCCTCAGCCGCCCGGCCGCCGCCGCAGAGTTCACCTACAAGCTCGCGACCGGGCAGGACCCCGCGCATCCGGTGAATGCTCGGGCCAAGGAGGCCGCCGATCGCATCAAGGAAGCGACTAGCGGTCGCCTAGAAATCAATCTCTTTCCGGCCAACCAGCTTGGCTCGGATACGGATCTGCTGACGCAGGTTCGCAACGGTAGCGTCGAGCTTTTCAACCTCTCCTCTCTGATCCTCGCCACCCTTGTACCCGCCGCTGGCATCGTGAATCTCGGCTTCCTCTTCTCCAACTACGATGCCGTCTGGAAGGCCATGGACGGCGAACTCGGCGCCTACATCCGCGCGCAGATCGCCAAGACGCCCATCACGGCGGTGTCCAAACCTTGGGACAATGGCTTCCGCCACATCACGTCGTCGGGCCGTGAGATCAAGACACCGGACGACCTCAAGGGCCTTAAGCTCAGGGTACCTGCCGCACCCAATCTGACGTCGCTCTTTCTCGCGCTCGGGGCAGGACCAGCGCCGATCAACTTCAACGAGGTCTATTCCGCGCTCCAGACCAAGGTCGTGGACGGTCAGGAAAATCCCCTTCCGATCATAGCAACGGCGCGCCTGTATGAGGTGCAGAAGACCTGCAGCCTGACGGGTCACGTCTGGGACAATTACTGGATCCTCGGCAACAAGCGCGCGTTCCAGAAGCTTCCGCAGGACGTGCAAGAGATCGTGACGCGCGAATTCGATCGCTCGGCCAACGATGAACGAGCCGACATCGCAAAGCTCAGTGAGTCCCTCCGCACCGATTTGACAGCCAAGGGGATGCAATTCCTCGACGTCGACCGATCCGCCTTTCGGCAGGCGCTGGCAAAGACGAGCTTCTATGCCGACTGGAAATCCAAATTCGGCGAGGAGGCCTGGGTTCAACTTGAGAAAGCCGCGGGCAAGTTGAGGTGAGCCATGGAACATGCGCACATGGACGGGGCGACACTTGCTCTTCCTGAGCCTGCCTCCGGATGGCGCAAGGCTATTGTGAGCCTGAACAAGGCACTGAAGCCCGTCGTCGCCATTCCTGCCGCACTGCTGGTCATTGCGGAGGTGATCATCCTTTTCGTCGGCATCATCTCTCGCTACGTGCTCCACACCCCGATTGTTTGGTCGGATGAGCTCGCCGGCATCCTGTTTCTATGGCTAGCGATGCTGGGATCGGTCGTCGCCTTCCAGCGGGCCGAGCATATGCGGATGACGGCCATCATTGGCATGATCCGACCGGAAGCCAGGTTGTTCCTTGACGTCTTTGCGACGGCTGCCGCGTTCGCGTTCCTGCTTCTGGTAGTTCGCCCCGCCTACGAGTTTGCGGCCGACGAAGTCTTCGTCACAACTCCGGCTCTGGGAATAGTCAACACTTGGCGCGCGGCCGCCCTGCCGGTCGGCGTCGGCTTGATGCTGGTCGTAGCCACCCTGAGGCTGGCAGCCACAGCCAATGTGAAGCACCTTGCGGCTGCAATCGCTGCGGTAGGAACGCTGATTGGGGTTCTCGCGCTGCTCGCACCAATCCTTAAACTCCTCGGCAATCTGAACCTGCTGATCTTCTTCGTGTTTATCGTTGGCGCCATGGTTTTCGCAGCGGTGCCGATCGCCTTCGCGTTCGGCCTGGCGACCATCGGCTACATAACACTGACGACCAGCACACCCGACGTGGTCGTTATCGGTCGCATGGACGAAGGCATGAGCCATCTCATCCTGCTCGCGGTGCCGATGTTCGTGTTCCTCGGCTTGTTGATCGAAATGACCGGCATGGCCCGCGCTATGGTCGGTTTCCTCGCCAGCCTGCTCGGCCACGTTCGGGGCGGCCTCCAATATGTGCTGGTCGGTGCGATGTATCTGGTCTCGGGTATTTCGGGATCCAAGGCGGCCGATATGGCAGCAATAGCGCCTGTGCTCTTCCCCGAAATGACCAGACGCGGCGCGAAGCGTGGTGACCTCGTCGCGCTCCTGGCGGCGACCGGTGCTCAGACCGAGACGATCCCCCCATCATTGGTGTTGATCACGATCGGATCGGTGACGGGTGTGTCGATCGCGGCCCTGTTCACGGGCGGGTTATTGCCGGCGATCGTGCTCGCGGTCGGACTGTGCGCGGTGGTGTGGTGGCGGTACCGTCGAGAGGATTTGTCGCACGTTCAGCGGGCGACCAGCCGTGAAATCGGCCGTTCCTTTCTGATCGCGATTCCCGCCATTGCCCTTCCATTTGTGATCCGCGCCGCAGTGGTCGAGGGGGTAGCAACAGCCACCGAGGTCTCGACGATAGGCATCGTCTATTCCGTATTGGCCGGGCTTTTTATCTATCGCCGGTTCGACTGGCGTCGCCTCTATCCGATGTTGGTTGAGACCGCGGCTCTTTCCGGCGCGATCCTCTTCATCATCGGTGCGGCGACGGGGATGGCCTGGGCTTTGACTCAATCGGGCTTCTCGGCATCTCTTGCGAAGTTCATGACCTCCTTGCCGGGTGGTGCGCCGATATTTCTGATCGTCACCATCCTTGCGTTCGTCGTCCTGGGAAGCGTGCTCGAAGGCATCCCTGCCATCGTGCTCTTCGGTCCGCTGCTTTTCCCCATTGCCCGTCAGGTGGGGGTGCATGAGGTCCACTATGCCATGATCGTCGTTCTGGCGATGGGGATTGGACTTTTCGCGCCGCCATTCGGCGTCGGCTACTATGCGGCGTGCGCCATCAGCCGGATTCATCCCGACGAAGGCATGGGTCCGATCCTGGCGTACATGCTGGCCCTGCTCCTCGGCACGGTCATAGTGGCTGCAGTGCCGTGGATTTCCATAGGTTTCCTTTAAAATCCGCGAAACGTCTCAGCTGCGGAGATCGTCCGCAAGGTGAGCTTCTGGCGAGCTAGACAGGTTGTTCGCACAGTTCTTTGCCCCTCATGGAGGCAACGATCCGGGCGCGAAGCGACACACGGCGTTCAGGGGCATACCCGACTATGGATCGCGCATCGACCAGATCACCATGCGAGTTTTCGAAAAGGCCTGACGTGAATGCGGGTCGCCCTTCGCTCGAAGCTCCGATTACTTTCACGACGGCGCGACTAGCCTCTGGAAGGCCGATCCTACGTCATGTCCACTTCGATTATGGACGACCGGGTCGCACT